>DBFD01000059.1 GCA_002294185.1 Paracoccus sp. UBA889 | reverse complement strand
GATCGAGACGATCAACAAGCTGGTGCGGACGGGCCGCCAGATGCTGCACGAGATCGGCCGCGAGCCGACGCCCGAGGAACTGGCCGACAAGCTGCAGATGCCGCTGGAAAAGGTTCGCAAGGTGATGAAGATCGCCAAGGAACCGATCAGTCTGGAAACCCCGATCGGGGACGAGGAAGACAGCCAGCTTGGCGATTTCATCGAGGACAAGAATGCGGTCCTGCCGCTGGATTCCGCCATTCAGGAAAACCTGAAGGAAACCACGACCCGCGTTCTGGCCAGCCTGACCCCGCGCGAGGAACGGGTTCTGCGGATGCGCTTCGGCATCGGCATGAACACCGACCACACGCTGGAAGAGGTCGGCCAGCAATTCAGCGTCACCCGCGAGCGCATCCGCCAGATCGAGGCCAAGGCGCTGCGCAAGCTGAAGCACCCCTCGCGCAGCCGCAAGCTTCGGTCCTTTCTCGATCAGTAACCCGTCATGTCGGAAGGACTGGAATATTCGCTGTATCGCAGCACCGCCAGTCGCGCGCTTCGGGCGGGCGAACTTGAGGACATTCTTGCCGCCGCCCGCGCGCGCAACCAGGCGATGTCGCTGACGGGCTGTCTGCACTACGAGGATGGGCTGTTCTTTCAATGGCTCGAAGGACCGGCGGATGCGCTGCGCGAAGTTCTGGGTTCGATCCTGCGTGACGACCGGCACCGAGATATAGCGGTGCTGGTGGAGGGCGCGCTGGAACATCGGCGCTTTCAGGACTGGCGGATGAGGTTTTCCGATCGCGACCGGGCCTCGCTTCTGGATTGGCTTGCCAGCGCCGAGGTCTCGACCATGGACCGCCGGGATTATGCCGCCGCAGTGATGTCGTTTCTGCAATCGGTCGAGGCCTGACAGCGGTGTCCTGACAACGGCGCCCGGATGGGTTGTGTCGCGGCACAAAAAGTGAACACTAAGCCCGACGCGCAGCAATCGGAGCCTTCATGCCGCAGGATTTTTCCGCCCGGATCATCGCATGGTCCGGCGATCTCCAGACCGTCCAGGCCCTGCTGGCCCTGCTTGCCGTCGGATTGCTGATGCTGGTCGTCCTGGCGCTGCGCCTGCGTCGCGCCTTGTCGGCGGGCGGGGCACGCGAGACGGCGCTGCAATCCAGACTGCAAGACGCCGATGGCCGGGTTCACGCGCTGGAATTGCAGATCGGCCAGCACGAGGTCCGTGCCGAGACGCAGCGGGCGCGCCTGGGCGAACTGGCGGAGGAACGCGACGGGCTGACCGACGCGCTGCACCAGGCCCGGCAGGAGATCGCGCAGATGCGCACGCAATTGGCCGAAACCCGGCTGGCGGCGCAGAAGGATCACGAATCCGCCACGCGCGAGATTGCGGCGCTGCGCGAGCTGCGCGAGGAAATGACCGGCCAGTTCAGGCTGCTGGCGGCCGAAACCCTGCGCGTGCAGCAAACCGACATGCAGAAGGCGCAGGGCGAACAGCTTTCCGCGCTGCTGACCCCGTTTCGCGACCAGGTGCACCGGTTCCAATCGGAATTGCAGGTCCGCAACAAGGTTCTGGACGAGGAGGGCGCGCGTCTGCGCGAACAGATCGCCTTCCTGCATCAGCGGTCCGAGGACATCTCTCGCGAGGCGGTCAACCTGACCCGCGCGCTGAAGGGCGAGAAGCAGCGTCAAGGCGCCTGGGGCGAGATGGTGCTGGAGAGAATTCTCGAGGAATCCGGGCTTGCATCCGGTATTCACTACGACATTCAGAACAGCTGGACCGACGAGGATGGCCGGCGCTGGCGCCCCGACGTGGTGGTCAGGATGCCGCGCGAAAAGATCATGGTGATCGACAGCAAGGTGTCGCTCAACGATTACGAGGTCGCGGTGAATTCCGACGATCCCGCCCAGGCGGATGCCGCCCTGCGTCGCCATGTGGCCGCGATCCGTGCCCATGTCACCACACTGGGCGAGAAGGGCTATCACCGAATGAACGATGCTTCGGTCGACTACGTGCTGATGTTCATCCCGATCGAGGGCGCGTTTTCCGAGGCTTTGCGCGCCGATCCGGGCCTGGCCCGCTTCGCGATGGAACGCCGGGTCGGCCTGACCACGCCCACCACGCTGATGTTGACCCTGCGCACGGTCGAACATATCTGGGCCGTCGAGCGTCGCGAAACCAACGCCATGGAGATCGCGAAACGGGCCGGCGCGCTTTATGACAAGGTGGCCGGTTTCGTCGAGGCGATGGAAGGGGTCGGCAAGGCGCTGGACCAGGCCGGCCGCGCGCATGGCCAGGCGCTGGACCGTCTGTCGCGCGGGCCCGGCAATGTCATCCGCCAGGTCGAGATGCTGCGCGAACTGGGCGCGCGCAACCAGAAACAGATCGGTCTGGACCATGACCCGACCGACGATCCCCGGCTGGGCACGCCGGATGATGCGGGATCCGAGGCAGCCGAATGAACCATGTCTTCCGGATCGCCACTGCAGGCCCTGCCTGCCACGACCTGACCCGCAAGGCGGCGGAATGGCTGATGGCGATTGACGCCGGCCGCGGGTTGCTGACGCTGATGGTGCGGCACACCTCGTGTTCGCTGCTTATCCAGGAAAATGCCGATCCAGACGTTCAGGTCGATCTTCTGGGCTGGCTGGACCGTATCGCACCGCCGGCCGATGATCCGTCGATGACGTGGATCAGCCACCGCAGCGAAGGCCCCGATGACATGCCCGCGCATCTGAAGGCCGCGATCCTGCCGGTCAGTCTGCAGATTCCGGTTTCCGGGGGGCGCATGATGCTGGGAATCTGGCAGGGCATCTATCTGGTCGAACACCGGACAGCGCCGCACCAGAGACAGGTGGCGGCGCTGTTTCAGTCCGATCCGGCCTGACCGGTTCAGTCGTCCAGAATGAACGTGACCATCATGTTGACGCGATAGCGGCTGATGGCGCCATCCTCGCAATCGACGGATTGCTCCTTGATCCAGGCACTCTTGACGTGGCGCAGCGTCTCGTTGGCGCGTTTCAGTCCCTCGCGGACGGCATCCTCGAAGCCGGTATCCGAGGTGGCCGAAATTTCGGTGACACGTGCAATACTCATCTCGCTATCCTCCTACATGCGTTCTCGGAGCAGGGCCAACGTCCCGCCGCGCAATTGGTTCGTGCGGCCGCTTGTCGGCCGATCAGCTTTGCGGCATCAGATGGATTTCGCGGATCGCCGCGCGCTCGGGCGCTTCGATGATGTGCATCACCGCCGCCGCGACGTCCTGCACCTGCAACTTTCCCGGCGCGCCATCGTCGAAGAAGGGTGTATCGACCATGCCCGGCGCAACGACCGCGCACCGGCCACCCCATTCGCGCATCTCTTCGGCCATGTTTCCGGCATAGCCATGCACGAACCACTTGGTCGCGCCATAGATCGAGCCCGCGATATGCCGCCGACCCGCGGCCGAGCCGGTCAGCACCAGCGTCCCCTTGGTCTTGCGCAGTTCCGGCAGGGTCAGCCTTGCGGTCAGCAGCAGGCCCGTGATGTTCAGTTCGATCATGCCGCGAATATCGTCCAGATCGGCCTTTTCCGTGCCGGGTGTTTCCAGACCCCGGCCGGCATTGGCGAAGGCCGCGTCGATGCCGCCGAAACGCGACACGCAATCCGCCACCGCGCCGGCCAGGTCGGATTCGTCGGTGACATCGCCGGGCAGGGGCAGCGCAGCCTCGCCCAGTTCGTCCGCAAGATTGCGCAGCTTGTCCCTTGATCGGGCGAACAGGCCGACATTCCAGCCGGCCTTGACGGCTTCGCGCGCAGTCTCGGCGCCGATGCCCGAGGATGCGCCGGTGATGAACAGGGTCTTTGCCATGGGATGCCGCCTTTCGGATCATCTGAGTTTCCGCCCGCCAACGCGGCTTTCCTGCCACATGTTCCACTGCGCCTATCT
Source organism: Paracoccus sp. UBA889 (assembly GCA_002294185.1). Lineage (GTDB taxonomy): Bacteria > Pseudomonadota > Alphaproteobacteria > Rhodobacterales > Rhodobacteraceae > Paracoccus. The sequence goes on along the minus strand of DBFD01000059.1, from coordinate 9,703 downwards.
TGTGGGCTGTGGATAAACTCTACCCAAACCCTGCCACCGCACCTATAGTGGCTGCGGATCGCCGGACCGAGGGAACAACTGATGCGCTGTCCGTTTTGCGGAAATGTCGATACGCAGGTCAAGGATTCACGCCCGGCCGAAGATAACGTCGCCATCCGCCGCCGCCGCTTCTGCCCCGCCTGCGGCGGTCGCTTCACCACTTATGAACGTGTGCAGTTGCGCGATCTGGTCGTCGTCAAGTCGAACGGACGGCGGGAGGATTTCGACCGCGACAAGATGGCGCGCTCGATCCGGATCGCGATGCAGAAGCGCCCGGTCGAACCCGAACGGATCGAACAGATGATCTCGGGGATCGTCCGGCGGCTGGAAAGCACCGGCGAGACCGACATCGCCTCGAAGATGATCGGCGAGATCGTGATGGAGGCTCTGTCGCGGATCGACAACGTGGCCTATGTCCGTTTCGCCAGCGTTTACAAGAACTTTCAGGACGCGGGCGATTTCGACAAGTTCGTGTCGGAACTGCGCCCCGGCGCCGCCAACGAGTGAGCCCCGACCGGGCCGAAGACGCGCGCCACATGGCCCATGCGCTGCGTCTGGCACGGCGCGGATTGGGCAATGTCTGGCCCAACCCGGCCGTCGGTTGTGTCCTGATCCGCGACGGTCGCGTTGTCGGACGCGGCTGGACCCAGCCGGGGGGGCGCCCCCATGCCGAGGCCGTGGCGCTGGATCAGGCCGGGCCGATGTCGCGGGGCGCGACTGCCTATGTCACGCTGGAGCCCTGCGCCCATCATGGCCGCACGCCGCCCTGCGCCGAGGCGCTGGTGCGGGCCGGGATCACCCGCGTCGTCACCGCGCTGACCGACCCGGACCCGCGCGTCGGCGGACGCGGCCATGCGATCCTGCGCGCGGCCGGAATCGCGGTCTGCGAGGGCGTGGCCGAGGCCCGGGCCCGCGCGCTTCAGGCCGGTTTCCTGCTGCGCCTGTCCGATGGGCGACCCTTCGTGACGCTGAAGCTGGCCACCTCTTTCGATGGCCGCATCGCGACCGCCAGCGGCGAAAGCCAGTGGATCACCGGAGCCGGGGCCCGCAGCCATGTCCATGCCCTGCGCCTGAGCCATGATGCGATCCTGGTCGGTGGCGGCACTGCCCGCGCCGATCTGCCTTCGCTGAACGTGCGCGGCCTTGGTCCGGTGCGCCAGCCGGTGCGCGTGATCGCGACGACCCGGCCCTTGCCGGATCTGCCCCCGGAAGGGCCGGATCACGGCCCGCTGTGGCAGGTCGGCGGAGACCCGCGGGCGATCCTGGCCGATCTTGCCGCCCGCGGCATCACCCGGCTTTTCTGCGAGGGCGGGGGCATCCTGTCTGCCGCGCTTGTGCAGGCGGGCGTGGTCGATCAACTGATCGGCTATACGGCGGGCATCGCCCTGGGCGCCGAGGGCCGCGCATCCATTGCGCCGCTGGCTCTGCCAAACCTCGCCGCGGCGCCGCGATTTCGCCTTGTCGAAAGCCGCGCGATCGGCCCTGACCTGTTCCACCGCTGGCTGCGGGCCTGATCCCCGGCCGGGTCGAGGGCCGCAGCGCCTGCGCCCGCTATCTGCGCCAGATCCAGCTATGCCCGGCCAGCATCCCCTGCGCCTTGGCCAGAAGCCGCAATCCCGGCCCACGGCCGGTCGCGCGGCAAGCCAGTCGTGCGACCGCGATCTCGACCGGGCAGGGCAGCCCGGTCACCGGGTCGCGATAACGCGGATAGGCGATCAGGCAGGCATGGACCAGCGCCGCAAGATCGGGACGTGCGGTGCGGCGCGCGGGCACGGGGCCCAGATCGCGCGTCAGCCCCCAGCCTGCATAGAAAGGCGCCCCCAGAACCGTGACCGGCACCCCGCGCAGAAGTGCCTCGAATCCCAGCGTCGAGGTGATGGTCCAGACCTCGTCCACCTGGTCCAGCAGCGCCAGCGGATCGGCCCGGCGCGCGACGTGATCGGCCAGTCGCGCCAGTTCGGATCCGGACACCGCGCCAGGCCGCAGACCGGCCTCGATATCGGGATGGGGCTTGTAGATGACGAAGGCGTCGGGATTGTCCGCCCTGACGCGGGCAAGAAGCGCAAGGTTGTGCCGCTCTTGCCCGGCGCCGAGGCGGATCGAGGCGTCATCCTCGACCTGGCCGGGGACAAGGATGCGCCGCCGCCCGTCGCGTGGCGGCAGATCGGGGGCATCGCCCGCCAGGTTGTATTTCGTCAGGCCCGCCGCACGGATCGCGCCGATCAGAGCCCGGGCCCGCGCAGTCCCGCCCGGCGGCAGGGGCGCCGCGATCAGGCGTTCCAGCCGGCTTTCGCGGCCGGGGTCATAATAGATGCCCAGATCGTCCGCGACCAGCGACAGCGGCGGTGTCAGTTCGGCGCCCAGCCCGCGCGAGCGCAGAAAGCCGTCCTCGACCCTCGCGGCTTGCGGCACCCTGTCGGCGCGGCCTGCCCAGGCCAGCGTGACCCGCGGCGAGGGCGTGCGGGCGAAACCCAGCCCGGCGCTGTCGCCGAAGGCGTGCAGGATGAAGCGGCGTTTCCACGCGCGCATGCCATAGGCCAGATGGCCGCCGCGATCCTGCCGAAAGACGCGCGCCTCGGCCTCGATCTGGTTCACGGCACCATCGAAATCGGTCAGCGCGTCGCGGCAGGGATCATACCAGCAGGGCGCCAGCAGATGAGAGGCGGCGAACAGATCCTCGGGCGCAGCGGCGCCGCGGCGGTCGGCGGGCAGCATCGTTTCATCGTCGCTGAGGCCCCAGCCGGCATAGAATGGCAGGCCGAACAGCCGCGGGCGATGCCCTGCCAGCAGCGCCTCGTAGCCCAACTGGGAGCTGATGGCATAGACGCTGTGCGCATTTTCGACCAGCCGCCAGGGCGAGATCGGGGCGTCGCAAAGCAGATCGCCGGGGCGCAGATCGGCGCCGGTCAGGTGGCCCGGACGCAGGCCGGCGGCTGTCTCGGGATGGGTGCGCAGCACGATCGGGCGGTCGGGATGTTCGGCCCGTGCCGTTTCCAGCATGGCCAGGAACCGGCCGCGGCCCGCCCCCAGCAGCGAGGCGTCGCCGCGCGTCTGGTCGATGACCAGGACGTAGCCGGGCGGGGGCGCGGCAAGCCGGGGACGGTGGAAATTGTATTTCGACAAATCCAGCGATCGCAGCCGGGCGATACCCTGGATTGCGGCCTGGCGATGCGCGACGGTCACGCCCGAGGCGATCAGTCGTTCCAGCAGCGATGGCCGCGCCGGATCGAAATGCACCCCGCAAGGGTCGATCAGAAGGCCGATCGGACCGCGCCGCGCCACCGCGCCGCGCGCCCGCCCCGGAAGGATCGAACGCAGGAAGGCATCCTCGACCGTGATCAGCCCGCAACCCCGGCGCGTCGCGATGGCGCGACCGCGCCACGCGGTCGGACTGGCGCCCCAGATGCCGATGTCATCGCCCGCGCGGGGCAGGCCGGCGGCGATTCTCCAGCCGGCCAGTTCCATCATCCGCCGCAGGCGCGGGCGGGCGAAAAAGCCCCCATTGAACACGAAAAGCCGCCGGGGTTCGCCCCCGGCGGCCATGCCCTCATCCGCCGCCATGGCCGGGCTAGTTCCCCAGTTTGCTGAGATTGTCGGCCTGTCGGACACCGCCGGTGATGGCCGACAACACCTTGTTCCACTGCACGTAGGGTGCTTCGGTCACATAGACCGTATCCTCGTCGCGGATCAGGAAATCGCGGGCAAGGAACAATCCGTTCGGCTTGGTCAGATCCAGCACATAGGCCATCCGCTGCGAACCGGAGACGCGCTTGCCCAGAACCCGGCTTGCGACGGATTCCGGTTCGTCGCGCAGGATGAACACGCCGGTCGGATCGGCCAGGTTTGAATTCAGGCCCCCGACCATCGCGATGGCCTCGACCGCGCTGATCATGTCATTGCCCAGCGGCACCCGCGTCTGACCGCCGAGGGCGCCGATGGCGGTAAAGTTGCGCTGATCCTCTTCGACCAGGATGATGTCGCCGGGACGCAGCGCGATGTCGTTCTGGCCGGAATAGAGATCGGTCAGCCAGACCTTGCCCATGTCGTTGCCGCGCTTGACGGTCACGACCGCGATTTCGGGGGCGATGGAGACACCGCCCGCCCTGGCCAGCATTGCCGACAGGGCGCGGGTCGGACGTTCGATCGGATAGACGCCCTGGGACACGACCTTGCCCATGACCGAAACCGTGGCCCCGTCGCCGGCGACGCGCGCCACCGTCACCTGCGGATCGGGGGTCTGCGTCGACAGCCGCTGGGTGATGATCTGGCGCAATTGTTCGGGGCTGTTGCCCGCGGCCCGCACGCGGCCTGCATAGGGCACGAAGATGTAGCCCGCGCTGTCGACCTGAATTTCCTGGAGGTTGGTTGAACTTGATCCCAGCGAGGTCAGAAGCCCGTCATCGACGTTTTCCCAGATCGACAGGCCCAGCACATCGCCCGGCCGGATCTCGTCCGCGCCGACCTGGCCCGCATTCCTGAAGCCGCTCGAAAAGCCGTAGGTCGGAACGAAATTCGCGGCGCGGGTGACCTGATCGTTGACATAGACCACATTGGCATTGCCGCCGCGCTCGACCGAGCCTGCGTAAATCTCGCCCTTGGTGGGGCCGGACCGTGGCAGGGCGCAGGCGGACAGCAGCGTCAGGGCCGCAACCAAGACCAGCCGCATGGCGGCGGCGGGTGAGAATGGGACTGTCACCTCGAAAACTCCTGTCTTGCTCGTCCCGGCCCTTGTTGTCCGGTTTGCGGTTAATCTAGCGTCTGCCGGGCCCCTGGGCCACAAGAACAGGGGATCCAGGCCACCGGATCGGTGATTTGCTGCCGATGTGTCACATGTCCATCGGCCAGTGTCTCGTAAGGGTCAAGGGGGGCCAGCATCATATCGGCCACCAGCCGCAATGCGTGGGCGCGCGAGCGGCGCGAATAGAAGCCGCCGGGTACCTGGCTGGTCTGCAACAGATAGTCGCGGAAGATGCGGTAGGCGTGCGGATCCGGGGCACGCGGCGCCTTGAAGAAGTCGGCCAGGGTCTGGTCCGAGGTGATCCCGGTCTTCTGATAGACCGCGCATCCAAGCGCCTTGACCGGAATGCCGCGCCAAAGCGCCTGCTGCGCGGCTGTCGAATTCACGGTCACGATGGACCGCGCATGGGCCATCAGATCGGCCAGCTTGCCGCCGCGCAGATAATGGACCCGTTCCGTCAGCCCGTGACTGGCCGCGGAATCGCGGATCGCGTGGCGATTGCGCGCGCGGCCGTCCTCCAGCGGATGGGCCTTTAAGATCAGGTGGTGGTGACGTGGCGCCGAGCGGGCGAATTCCGCGATGACCGTCTCGACGAATTCGGAATTCCTGCGAAAGGGCGAATGACCGAGAAAGTTCGAATCGTGTTCGAGCTGCAGCAGAACCAGCGAATAGGGCTGACCCGACAGCTTGATCCGCCGCCATCGAAGCGCGCGTTTGAGGTTGTAGGCCGGCATCAGCATCAGCCTTTGCAGGTTCAGCCGGAATTCCTGCCGGACGGTGATCGCGCGGTGGCCGGCATAGCGGCGATAGCGCCGGTTCGCCGCCAGAACCAGGAAATGATACAGCGCGCCATAGAACTTGTGATGACGCATGTCGCCCCAATGCGCAGGCGGGCGGTGGATTTCCGCGGAGGTGTCGCGCAGGGCCGCGCGCATCTGCGACAGTGAAATTTCCAGGAGCGGCGAGGATCCGTTCGAGCCGCCGCGTTCATAGCTGATCCAGTAGGGCCGCAGATAGCCCTCCTCGAAGACGTGAAAACGCAGGGCCTCCTGATGGGCCACGCTGCGGGCGATGGCGTGGATCGGCCGCACGTCGCCGTAAAGCACGAGATCGGTGACGTTCTTCTCGACCAGGATGCGGTTCAGATGGGCGGGCCAGTCCCGAATGGTCGCTTCGTGGCGGATGAAGTGATCCTTGTCGTCCCAGAAAAATTCGTCGCCGGCGTTGAAACCACAGCGCCACACCGTCGCGCCCGCCTGCCGCAACAGGTGCCCGAGGCGGTTGAAGAAGGGTCCATGCGGTCCTTGCAGCAGCAGAAACACCCTTTCTTCCATCGCGAGAAGACCGGCTTGCGATGGGTCGCTGTCTGAATGGTCAAGAGGGTTGTGAAACATCGGCCGGCAAAGTGACAAGGTGCAATTGCCGGACAGTTTGCACGTTCGGGTGGTATTTTCCACGATTTTGTCGCGTCAGGAGGACCGGCCGGCGTCGCGTCGCGCCGGATTCGGGCGGTGGGCGATCGGCCCATGCCTTGCGCGGCGTGGGCCGATCGCCTAGGTCATTGCGCGTGCACAGGGGGCTTGGCGATGTTCACGGGCATCATCACGGATATGGGCGAGGTTCGCGTGGTCGAGATGCGCGGCGACATGCGCGCGCGGATCGGCTGCGGCTATGACATGGCGGGCGTCGATCTGGGTGCCTCGATCGCCTGCGACGGGGTTTGTCTGACGGTGATCGCCAAGGGCGCCGACTGGTTCGATGTGGATATTTCGGCCGAGACGCTGTCGAAAACGAATATCGGCGCGAATGGCTGGGCGGTCGGCAAACGGCTGAATCTGGAACGGGCGCTGAAGGTGGGCGACGAACTGGGCGGCCATATCGTCAGCGGTCACGTCGATGGCGTGGCGCGGATCGTCGCGGCGCAGGATCAGGGTGACAGCCTGCGCCTGACCTTCGAGGCGCCGCCGGCGCTGGCGCGTTTCATCGCGCCCAAGGGATCGGTCGCGCTGAACGGCACCTCGCTGACGGTGAACGAGGTCGAGGGCAATCGTTTCGGCATCAATCTGATCCCGCATACGCGGCAGGTCACCACATGGGCCACGGCCGCGACCGGCGATGCGGTCAATCTGGAAATCGACACGCTGGCCCGCTATGTCGCGCGGCTGGCCGAGGCCGGGGCGGCGGATACCGGGACCGCGACGCGATGACCCGGATCGGAGACAATGGCGGTCCGGCGATGGATGGGACGCGGTGGCGCGCCCATTGCTGGCACCGGGCGCGGGCCGATCTGCTGCCGGTCCTGCCGGTCGAGGTCGTGCGGATGCGGGTGCGCCGCGCGCAGGCGCTCGGGCTGGACTACAAGACCTATGCCGGGGTTCGGGCCTCGACCGGGCGCGATCTGGTGGCGTTTCTGTTTTCCTCGAATGCACTTGGCGTGTTTCGCGACGGCGCGGCCCTGCCCGGCGGACGCGAGTGCAGGTTGCAGACCCTGACGGCGTCGCGGCATCTGGGGGCCGGGCCGGGGCTGGACCGTCTGGCGCTGGCGCGGCGCATCGACGCCGATTCCAGCCTGGATCTGCCGCGTTTCGGCCAGAGTTGGGCCTTTATGCGCGATGAGGTCAAGACCTGGCTGCGCCAGCAACATCTGCCCGGTGACGCAGTGCTCATGATCGGCGAAACGGATCACGAGCGCGAAATGATGGCGGCCGGAGGACTGGCCGGGTTCATCACCGGAATGCGCTATTTCGAAGGGACGCGCCATGCAGTTTGAAAAACCCGGCCCGGTCGAACGCGACTTTTCCGACGCGATCTCGTCCATCGAGGAGATCATCGAGGATGCGCGCAACGGGCGCATGTTCATCCTTGTCGATCACGAGGACCGCGAGAACGAGGGCGATCTGGTGATTCCGGCGCAGATGGCCACGCCCGATGCGGTGAATTTCATGGCCACCCACGGGCGCGGCCTGATCTGCCTGTCCCTGCCTGCAGCCCGGATCGAGGCGCTCGGCCTGACGCTGATGAGTCCGCGCAATTCCTCGCGCCACGAGACCGCCTTCACCATGTCGATCGAGGCGCGAGAAGGGGTCACGACCGGGATCAGCGCGCATGACCGCGCCCGCACCATCGCCGTGGCCATCGACCCGACCAGGGGCGCGCCCGATATCGCCACGCCAGGCCATGTCTTTCCGCTGCGCGCCCGCGATGGCGGGGTTCTGGTCCGCGCCGGCCATACCGAGGCGGCGGTCGATATTGCGCGGCTGGCGGGGCTGAACCCGGCCGGCGTGATCTGCGAAATCATGAACGAGGATGGCAGCATGGCGCGGCTGCCCGATCTGGTGGCCTTCGCGCAGAAACACGGGCTGAAGATCGGAACGATCAGCGATCTGATCCGCTATCGCCGCCGCTACGACAATCTGATTGCCGAACGCGCGTCGCGCATCGTCCATTCGGCTCATGGCGGCGAATGGATCATGCGCATCTTCGCCGACGAGATGCAGGGCGCGGAACATATCGTGCTGAGCAAGGGCGACCTGACCGCGCCAGGCCCCGTTCTGGTGCGGATGCACGCGCTGGATCCGCTGCATGACGTGCTGGGGATCGGCGGGGCGGGCGCCGGCAGCCTGCCCGCCGCCATGCGCGCGATCGCGGACGAGGGCCGCGGCGCCGTCGTGCTGATCCGCGATCTGACCCACGCAATCCGGCAGCCCGACGAGGCCGGGCCGCACACCCTGCGTCAATACGGCCTGGGCGCGCAGATCCTGTCGGCACTCGGCCTGTCGGACCTGATCCTGCTGACGAATTCCGCCCCGGTGAAGATCGTCGGGCTTGACGGCTACGGGCTTTCCGTCCATTCCACGCGGCCTATTCCCAAGGACTGAGCCATGGTCTTGAACACTGCGCATCACGAATTGCCGCTTCCGACCTTCGATTCGCCGGTCCGGCTGCTGGCCGTGGTCGCGCCCTATTATCGTGCGATCGCCGATGGCCTTCTGGCCGGCGCGCGGGCGCGGGCCGCCGAAGCCGGCGCGGTGATCGACGTGATCGAGGTTCCCGGCGCGCTGGAAATCCCCGCCGCCATCGGGATCGCCGCGCGGCAGGCCCATTATGACGGTTTCGTGGCACTTGGCTGCGTGATCCGCGGCGAGACGACGCATTACGATACGGTCTGCAACGACAGTTCGCGCGGGCTGACGCTGCTGGGTCTGAACGGGGTCTGCATCGGCAACGGCATCCTGACGGTCGAAAATCCCGAACAGGCTCAGGTTCGCGCCGATCCCGCCGGGCAGAACAAGGGGGGCGGGGCGGCCGCAGCGGCCTTGCACCTGGTGGCGCTGACGCGCAGATGGGCCGCCAGGCGCGACCCTGACCGCGCGCCCCGCGACGTGATCCGTCTTGCGGGCGAACTGGACGGGCAGGGCAAGGCATGACCGAGGCACGACAAAACTCACGCTCGGGGTCAGACCGCCGCGCACTTAGCGGGGCGGCACGGCTTTATGCCGTCCAGGCGCTGTTCCAGATGGAGGCGGCGGGACAATCGGCCGATCGCGTGCAGCGCGAATTCGAGACCTATCGCATCGGCGCCGAGGACGAGGAAGGGCAGATGCCCGAAGCCGATCGCGATCTGTTCATGCGCATCGTCGATCAGGCGGTGACCTGGCAATCCCGGATCGACCAGGCGACGGATCGGGGGCTGGTGGCGAAATGGCCGATCGACCGGATCGATCCGGTGCTGCGCGCCCTGTTTCGCGCGGGTGGCGCCGAACTTGCGGGCGCCAGGACCCCGCCAAAAGTCGTCATCACTGAATATGTCCGCATCGCCGAGGCCTTTTTTCCCGACGGCCGCGAGCCGAAATTCGTGAACGGGGTGCTGGATCACATGGCGCGCGATCTGCGCCCGGATGCATTCGACGGATGATGTGACGCCGG
>DBFD01000055.1 GCA_002294185.1 Paracoccus sp. UBA889 | reverse complement strand
TACATCGGAAAATCGACGATCCAGGCGAATTTGAACTGGTCCTCGACAGTCAGGCCCAGTTCCCGCCCGATCTCGTTGCGGGCGCGGCCGGCCACGGCCTCGAACGCCTCGGGCTTGCCGCCCAGGAAGAAGGCCGCGTCACCCTCGCCCAGGCCCAGCTGCCGGCGGATCGCCTCGGTCCGTTCAGGACCGATATTCTTGGCGATGGGGCCTGCGGCCTCGGTCTGGCCATCCTCACCCTGGCGCCAGAAGATATAGCCCATGCCCGGCAGCCCTTCCTTCTGCGCGAAGGCGTTCATGCGGTCGGCGAATTTGCGGCTGCCGCCGGTGGGCGCGGGAATGGCGCGGATTTCGGTGCCGTCCTGTTCCAGCAGTTTCGCAAAGATCGCAAAGCCCGAGCCGCGGAAATGGTCGCTGACAACCTGCATCTCGATCGGGTTGCGCAGGTCGGGCTTGTCGCTGCCGTATTTCAGCATCGATTCGGCATAGGGGATGCGCGGCCAGTCGGCCTCGACCGGGCGGCCCTTGCCGAATTCCTCGAACAAGCCCTGGATAACCGGCTGAATCGCCTTGAAAACATCCTCTTGTTCGACAAAGGACATCTCGACGTCGAGTTGGTAGAAATCGGTCGGACTGCGGTCGGCGCGCGGGTCTTCGTCGCGAAAGCAGGGCGCGATCTGGAAATAGCGGTCAAAGCCCGCCACCATGATCAGCTGCTTGAATTGCTGCGGCGCCTGCGGCAGCGCGTAGAACTTGCCCGGATGCAGGCGCGACGGCACCAGGAAGTCGCGCGCGCCTTCGGGGCTGGAGGCGGTAATGATCGGCGTCTGGAATTCGGTGAAGCCGGCGTCCCACATGCGGTTGCGCAAGCTGCGGATCACCTGCGAGCGCAGCATGATGTTGTTGTGCAGGCTGTCGCGGCGCAGGTCGAGAAACCGATAGGCCAGCCGGGTTTCCTCGGGGTAGTCCAGATCGCCAAAGACCGGCAGCGGCAGTTCCTCGGCCGGGCCCAGCACCTCCAGATCGGTGGCATAGACTTCGATCTCGCCGGTGGGCAGCTTGGAATTGACCAGTGATGGATCGCGCAGCTTCACCCGGCCGTCGATGCGGATCACCGTCTCGGCGCGCAGCTTTTCCATCGCGGCGAAGGCGGGGCTGTCGCTGTCGGCCAGGACCTGGGTCATGCCGTAATGGTCGCGCAGATCGACAAACAGGACGCCGCCGTGATCGCGGACACGGTGAACCCAGCCGGACAGGCGGACCGCCTCTGCGGCATGGGCGGCGTTCAGATCGGCGCAGGTATGGCTGCGATAGGGGTGCATTGCGGACCTCGTTCGTTCAGCCCCCGCATGAACCGTGCGACAGCGGGGAAGTCAACCGCTCAGAAAGGCCGCACCACGTTGCCGCTGTAGAAATAATAACCCATCCCGACCGCGAACAGGATGTTGCCCGCGACCGCATGCAGCAGCCACGCCGCTGGAAAGCCGTGACGCCGATAGGCCCGCGCAAAGATCCAGCCGCCGATGAAGGTCAGCGCCAGGACGACCGCCGACCAATACATCAGATGCGCGAAGGCGAAGACCGCGGCATTGATGGCAATGCCGGCGCGCCCCTGGGGCAGCACCGGTCCGTAGCGGTGAAAGAAAAGCGCGCGAAAGATCAGTTCCTGCGGCAGCGCGGAAAGAAGCGGATAGAGAGCCCAGATCAGCAACAGGAATTCCGGCCGGGTGCGGGCCAGGACGAACAGCGCCTCGGGGCGGACCAGCCACAGGATCGCGGTGCCGGCGGCCAGCGTCGCGATGGCGATGCCCGCCACCTCCCACCAGGGAATCCGGATGCCGCGGATCAGGCTGGACCAGCGAAATCCGCCGGTCCGCCACAACAGCAACAGGCCCGCCAGCGTGAACAGGAACAGCGCCGGAAACAGCCAGCCTTTCGGCAGAAACAGCGCGATGGCCAGCGGCGTCCCGACATAGAGCGCCGCGAATTCGGCCAGCAGCCGGGGGCGCGGCGCTACCGCGTCAGGCGTGCCGACAGCCATCGTGTCCAGTCGGCCGACGAGCCCGCGAAGGCATTCAGATCGACATTGCCCTCGATGCCCGGCACGATGCCGGTTCCGGTATATTGCCAGAAGGTCCAGTTCTGACCGGGATAGGTCATGCGCGGATGGTCGGCGACCGAGCGCAGCCAGAACTCGGCACGCAGATCGCCCAGCTGGTTCTCGCGGTAGAAATCGACCGTCGTGTAGATGATCGGGCGCTGGCCATAGTAGCGGCCGACGATATCCATGAAGACCGATGCCTCTCGTTTCACCTCGGCGGGCGGCGGGCGGCGTGGACAGGTGTTCGAATTGGTCCATTCGAGATCCAGGACCGGCGGCATGGCGCCGCGTTCGCGCGGGACGTTCTTGATGAACCACTCTGCCTGTTCTTCGCCGGACCGGCAGAAATAGTAATAATGATAGGCGCTGCGCGGCAGGCGCACGGCAGCAGTTTCGCGCCAGTACCGTTGAAAGGCCGGATCGACGTGATCGGCGCCTTCGGTCGCCTTGATGAAGGCGAAGTTGATTCCCGCGCTTCGGACACGGCCCCAGTCGATGTCGCCCTGCCAGCGCGAGATGTCGATACCGTGCACATCCTGATTGTAGGGATGGCCATTGCGCCAGGCATGGGGGCGGCTGTCGCCCAGTTGCGGTGTCTTGCCCGCGGTGTAGGTCGAACCGCCGGGGCCGCCTCCGCCTCCGCCTCCGCCGCGCGGGGGCGTGCGCGAACACGATACCGCCAGCACGAGCAACAGCCCGATCAGGATTTTAGTCAGATGCCTCATATCGCCTGCCCCACGGGATTTGCTGCTGCTCTGCGCCTGTCGGCGGCGCTTGGTGCCGTTATCGCAAAGCCGTGAGGCAAAGTCACCGGGGCGTGACGGTCACGTCTGCGTCAGAAAGCGGACCGGCAGGCGCAGAGGCCAAGGCTTCGCCCGATCAGGCGGGGCAGGATCCCTTTTGCAGCGGCGTATCGCCTTCAGTTGCTGGCCGGCGGGCTATCCGTGGCCGCACCCTCGGTCCCGGCGGCGGGCGCGGCGGCTGCATCCGGATTGCTCACCCCCTCGGCCTGCGTCACGGGCGTTCCCTGGGGCGGTTCGGTGGTCGCGATGCCGTCATCGCCTTCGTTCACACCGGGAAGGAACAACCACCAGGCAAGCGCCGCGACGATCAGCGCCAGCCCGATGGCGATGACCGCCGGCCGGTGATTTCTGGCCGAGCGGCCGGGATCGTTGTCGTTGTGGGACATGGCAAGGCTCCTTTCTGGATCAACATGCAAACGGGAAGGTCAGTTCCGGTCCGGCACCAGCTTTCCAGGGTTCAGGATGTCGCGCGGATCAAGCGCCGTCTTGATCGCGCCCATCACCTGCCAGCCTTCGCCATGTTCGGCCGCCATCAATCCCCGCTTGCCGATGCCCACGCCATGTTCACCGGTAATCGTGCCACCGACGCGCAGCGCGCGTTCGGCCATGCGGGTGGCGATACGCTTGGCCTCGGCGAGTTCGGTCGCATTGCCCGGTTCGACAAGGATCTGAGCGTGAAAATTGCCGTCGCCCACGTGGCCCACGATCGGCCCGATCAGCCCCGCCCCGGCGATATCGGCGGCGGCGGCGGCCACGGCCGCGGGCAGATGCGACATCGGCACGCAAACATCGGTGACCACCCCGGTTGCGCCGGGGCGAAGCGCGCGGCAGGCGTGATAGGCACCATGCCGCATTCGCCACAGGCGGGCGCGATCCTCGGCCGTCACGGCCCAGTCGAAACCCTGTGCGCCGAAATCGCCCGCCAGATCGCCGAATCGCTCCGCATCCTCGCGCACCGCGCCGGGCGAGCCGTGAAATTCCACCATCAGATGCGGCTTTTCGGGCAGGGTGCTGCCGGAATGGGCATTGAAGGCGCGCGCGGTCGCCGCATCGACGAATTCGATCCGGGCCATCGGAATGCCGGACTGGATGGTGGCGCTGACGCATTCGACGGCGTGATCGAGGCTGTCGAAGGCGCAGACTGCGGCGGCGACCTCTTCGGGCTGGCCGTGCAGGCGCAGGGTCAGTTCCGTGATCACGCCCAGCGTGCCTTCGGACCCCACGAAAAGGCCGGTCAGATCATAGCCTGCGCTGGTCTTGGCCGCCCGCGTGCCGGTGCGGATGATGCGCCCGTCGGCCAGCACCACCTGCAAGCCCAGAACGTTGTCGCGCATGGTGCCATAGCGCACTGCGGTCGTGCCGCTGGCACGCGTCGCGGCCATGCCGCCCAGGCTGGCATTGGCGCCTGGATCGACCGGAAAGAACAGGCCCGTCGCCCGCAATTCCATGTTCAGCGCCTCGCGCGTCACGCCCGGTTCGACGCTGACCTGCATGTCCTCGGCGCGGATCTGGACCACCCGGTTCATCCGCGACAGATCCAGCGTCAGGCCGCCGCGCACCGGCAGGGCGTGACCTTCCAGCGACGTGCCCGTTCCCCAGGGAATCACCGAGATCCCGGCCTCGGCACAGATCGCGAGGATGGCCGAGACCTCATCGGCGGTCTCGGGCCAGGCCACGGCGTCGGGCGGCGGGCTTCTGTGGAAGGTTTCGGATTGCGCGTGGTGATCGCGATCCGCATCCGACACCGACAGGCGCGCGCCGAGGATCCTTCGCAATCTTTCGATCAGTTCGTCCCGCAGCGCCATCGGCAAACCCTCGCCCGTGCCAAGTGATTGTTCCGGCGATGAACCTTGGCAAAGCCCACCGCGTTCTGCCATCAACAGGCCAAAGACCTGCCATAATGTCGCGGCAGAGACCAGTCAGACCATGATATCCCGGAAGGACGCCTCTCTGATGAACAATTCGCGAATTTCACCGCTGCGGCCCGACGCGTCGCGCCATGCCGGCCACCGCCTGCCCGATGGCCTGCGCGATGAAACGCCGCGGCGCGCCGATCATGCCTATGTGACGCTGGTCAGCAATCCGGATTATCTGCCGGGGGCCGAGGCCCTGCTGCGTTCGCTGCGCCTGACGGGCTCGAGGGCCGATCTGGTGGTGATGCATCGCGGGCTGAGTGCCGGACAACTGGCGCGGCTGCGGGCGCTGGATGCGCGACTGGTGGCGGCGGACCTGCTGCCGACCTCGGAGGCGTTCGACCAGGCCCATGCCCGCGACGCGCTGCATCGTCGCGCGGCCTTCACCCGTGGGGCCAAGCCGGATTTCCACACGCCCCTGGACAATTTCGTCAAGCTGCGGCTGTGGCAATTGGATTACGACCGCTGCGTCTTCGTGGATGCCGATGCCATCGTGCTGCGCAACGTCGACAAGCTGTTCGAGATGCCGGAATTCTGTGCCGCGCCCAATGTCTATGACGGGCTGGACGGGTTTCTGCGGATGAATTCGGGCGTTTTCACGGCCCGTCCCGATCAGCGCACCCATCGCGAGATGCTGGCGCGGCTGGACCGGCCCGGCGCATTCTGGCGACGAACCGACCAGAGCTTCCTGCAGGATTACTTCCCCGACTGGCACGGCCTTTCGATCCACCACAACATGCTGCAATATGTCTGGTTCAACATGCCGCAATTGTGGAGCTGGGACGACATTCGCATCCTGCATTTCCAGTACGAGAAGCCCTGGCAGGAACACGACAAGGCCGATCTGCTGCGGCCCTTGATCCAGCTTTGGCGCGCCATCGCCGCGGGCCAGCCGGTTCCCGACCTGGCCGCCCAGGCCCGCCCCGCCGCCTGATGCGCATCGCGCTGACCGGCGCCAGCGGCATCGTCGGCGGCTTCGCGCTGCGGGCCGCGTTGGCCCAGGGGCATGAGGTGACGGTGCTGGACCGCGCCAGCGGCTATGTCCTGGGCGACGCGCCCGACCTTGCCGGCCACCACGCCCTGATCCACTGCGCCTTCGCCCATGTCCCGGGCCGCTATCGCGGCGGCGAGGGTGCGGATGCACAGGGATTTCGGCGCGACAACCTGGACGGTTCGATCCGGCTGTTCGATGCGGCGGCGGCCGCGGGCGTGGGCCGGATCCTGTTTTTGTCGTCGCGCGCCGTCCATGATGGCCATCCGCCCGGCATTGCGCTGTTCGATGACCTGCCGCCACGTCCGGCCAATCTCTACGGCGAGGTAAAGGCGCTGGCCGAGGCGCATCTGCGCCGGCTGAGACCGCAGCTTCGGGCGACCTCGATCCGGGCGACAGGCATCTATGGGCCCGGCCCGGCGCAGAAATGGCGCGGACTGATCCGCGACTATCTGGCAGGTCGCGCAATCACGCCGCGCGTCGCGACCGAATTGCACGGCCGGGATCTGGCCTGCGCGATGCTGCTGCTTCTGACACAAGAGACCCCACCCGCCAGCGTCAATGCGTCCGATCTGGTCCTTGACCGCCGCGATCTGCTGGCCGAGGTGCGGGATCTGACGTCCAGCCGCCATCCCCTGCCCCATCGCGCGGATGCGTCGTTGCTGAACGTGCCGGATTGCGCGGCCCTGGCGGCGATGGGCTGGCGGCCCGGCGGCATGACGCTGCTGCGCCAGAGCCTGCCGCGCATGCTTGCGGATCCGTGAGGGTCAGCGTCCGCAGAGATAGGCATGAACCGGCCGGGTCTCGCCCGGCGGCGTGAACTCCAGATGGTCCAGCCGCGCGCCATAGGCGATCAGCCGGATCGGCAGCGTCCGATCCCCGGCCATCCGCATCTCGACCGTGCTTCCCGACAGGCGATATGCGACGGGCAGGGATACGATTTCGGCGCGCGCGCTGATGAAAAGCCCGTATTCGAAGGTGGCCGGGTCGGTGCAGGATTTCGGCGCCTGCCCGCGGGTCAGTCTCAGCATGTCGTCGCGCATGGTCCAGCGACCGATCAGGAAGCCGGGCGGCTGCGGGCGAAATTCGTCGAACCCTTCCAGACGCGCATATTCGGTCAGAAAGGCGTCATATCCCCGAACCTCGCGAAGATCGGTCAGATAGGTTGTCGGATCGGTCTCGCGCAGCCCCTCCAGATAGGCCGCGGCGCGGTGATCCAGTTGCCGCAGCACCAGCAGATAGATCGCGACGGCCGACAGGGCGGCTGCGGCGGCGATCCACTGGACACGGCCAAGTCCGCGCATCCGGCTGAATCTGATCGCGGCCATGTCCTGTCCCTTCCACTGCTTCGCGGGCCGGATGCTGCTTACGGTTTGCATCCGGGCAGGCAAAGGCATAGCAGAGAAGGCGCTGCGAATGGCCCGGACCCGGCCCGCGGCATTCCTACAGGTCGCCGGCCGCGACCACAACCGCCACCGAGAGCCATGACCGATACCGCCACGACCGACCTGCCCGGACTGAACAACGACACCCGCAATGTCTCGTTGATTTCGCTTTCCTTTCTGGCCATCGGCATCGGCATCGTCACGGGCCTGGGCGCGATCCTGCTGCGCTACCTGATCTCGTTCATTCACAACCTGTTCTTTCTGGGCGAATTCTCTTTCGCATATGATGCCAACATCGCCACGCCGCCGGCCCCTTTCGGGCCGCTGGTGATCCTGGCCCCGGTGATCGGCGGGGCGATCGTGCTGTGGCTGGTGCGCCGCTACGCGCCCGAGGCCAAGGGGCACGGCGTGCCCGAGGTGATGGATGCGATCTATTACCGCAACGGCAAGATCCGCCCGCAGGTGGTCGTGATCAAGTCGCTGGCCTCGGCGCTGTCGATCGGATCGGGCGCCTCGGTCGGGCGCGAAGGTCCGATCATCCAGATCGGATCGGGGATCGGATCGGTCCTGGGCGGGCTGGCGCGATTGCGCAGCTGGCAGGTGATCACACTGGTCGCGGCGGGGGCCGGGGCGGGGATCGCGGCGACCTTCAACACGCCGCTTGGCGCGGTGCTGTTCGCGGTCGAACTGATGCTGCCGGAATTCAGCGCACGCACCCTGATCCCGGTCGTCATCGCCACCGGCACCGCAACCTATATCGGCCGACTGGCCTTCGGCATTGCTCCGGCCTTTCTTGTCGCCGCGCATGAGAGGCCGGATCTTGTCGTGCCCCTTTCGGTCGACATGCTGCCTCTCTACGTGATCTTCGGCCTTGTCACGGGGGTCGCCGCGGCCGGTTTCGTGCGCGGTCTCTACATGATCGAGGACGCTTTCGACGGCTGGAAGGCCAATGCCTATCTGAAAAACGCCGCCGGAATGCTGTCGCTGGGCATCCTGATGTATGTGCTTTTGCTGACCACCGGCATGTATCACACGGCGGGCGTCGGCTATGCCACGATCGAGGCGATCCTGACCGGTCAGTTGACCGCGCCGGCCTTCCTGATGCTGCTTTTCGTGCTGAAGTTCCTTGCCACCTCGGTCAGCCTTGGCGCCGGCGCCTCGGGCGGAATCTTCTCGCCCTCGCTGTTTCTGGGCGCAGCACTTGGCGGGGCGTTCGGCGGCGTGCTGGACATCATGTTCCCGAATCTGGGTTTCCATTCGGTCACTTTCGCGCTGATCGGCATGGCCTGCATCGTAGGCGCCTCGACCGGCGGGGCGCTGACCGCCATCGTCATGCTGTTCGAGATGACCGGCGACTACACCATCACGGTCGCGGCGATCATCGCGGTCGTGGTCGCGCTTGGCGTCCGCAAGCAATTGTCGCCCGACGACATCTACACGCTGAAACTGACGCGCCGCGGCCATCGCATCCCGCGCGAATCGCGCGCCCACATGTTCGGCATCCGTCAGATCAAGGAAATCATGTCCCCTGCCGTCGGCGTGATCGAGAAGGCCGAACTCGGCGATCGCGGCAGCGTGGACACATTGCTGGGATCGGAACGGATCTATGCGGTCGTGGTCGAGAACCGCAGCGTCGTCGGCATCGTCCGCGTCCATCCCGAAGATCCGACCAGGCGACACGGCCCCCTGATCGGTCCGGTGGGCTATGCCAAGGAAACCAGTTTTCTCCAGAACGCGATGACGAACATGGCCGACCGCGATCACGCGGCGCTTCTGATTCTGCCCGACAAGACCATGCCACGGCCGGAAAACGTGATCGGCGTGCTGACCCGCGACACCATCGCGGCGGCGGTTCTGCGCGATTATCGCAGCTGAGACGGAATCGGCCGGCGGATCCCGCGCCTCAGGCGCGGCGCATTGCCGCCATGCCCAGAACGCGCGCGCGCTTGCGCGGGTCGCTGTCGAACAGCGCAGCCAGTTGTTCCGTGATCGCACCGGCCAGCTGTTCGGCATCCGTGATGGTGACAGCCCGGTCGTAATAGCGGGTCACATCGTGACCGATGCCGATGGCCAGCAATTCGACGGCGCGTTTCTTCTCGACCATGGCGATCACGTCGCGCAGGTGCTTTTCCAGATAATTGGCCGGATTGACCGACAGGGTCGAATCATCGACCGGCGCGCCGTCCGAGATGACCATCAGGATCTTGCGCGCTTCGGCCCGCTTTGCCAGCCGCCGATGCGCCCATTCCAGCGCCTCGCCGTCGATGTTTTCCTTCAGCAGCCCTTCCTTCATCATCAGGCCCAGATTCGGCCTGACACGACGCCAGGGCGCATCCGCGGGCTTGTAGATGATGTGGCGCAGATCGTTCAGGCGGCCCGGCTGGGACGGACGACCCTGTTTCAACCATTCCTCGCGGGCCTGCCCCCCCTTCCACGCGCGGGTGGTAAAGCCCAGGATCTCGACCTTGACGCTGCACCGTTCCAGCGTCCGGGCCAGCACGTCGGCGCAGATCGCCGCGATCGAGATGGGTCGGCCGCGCATGGAGCCGGAATTGTCGATCAGCAGCGTCACCACGGTATCGCGGAACTCCATGTCCTTTTCGACCTTGAAGCTCAGCGGCGTGGTCGGGTTGGCCACAACGCGGGCCAGGCGGCCGGCATCCAGAACGCCTTCCTCCTTGTCGAATTCCCAGCTGCGGTTCTGCTGCGCCTGAAGGCGGCGTTGCAGTTTGTTGGCCAGCCGGCTGACCGCACCGCGCAGCGGTTCAAGCTGCTTGTCCAGATAGGCGCGCAGACGCTCCAGTTCGGCCGGGTCGGCCAGATCGTCGGCGCGGATTTCCTCGTCCCAGTTCTGCGAGAACACACGGTAATCGGGGCTGGCCTCGCTGACCGGCGGCGGAAGGTCGGGCGGCGCTTCCGCATCCGGCATCTCGGCCTCGTCGGTCAACTCGTCATCGGCCTGATCGTCCATGCTGACCTGGGCCTGACGTTCGTCCTGCTGCTGTTCCTGACTGCGCTCGGGCGAGCCTTCGCCATCCTCGCTGTCATCCTGGTCGCGCGCCTGGTTGTCGCCGGCCTCCTCGTCCTGTTCGGCGTCTTCCTCGGCGGCATCATCCTCGGGTTCGTCGGGATCCTCGCCCAGTTGATCACCATAACCCAGATCGCTGATGGCGCGCCGCGCAAGTCGCGCGAAGGCCGCCTGATCGGCCAGGGTTTCACGAAGATCGCCCAGCGTTTCGCCCGCCTGCTGTTCGATGAAGGGCCGCCACAGATCGGCGACATGCTGCGCACCCACGGGCAGGGCCCGGCCGGTCGCGGCCTGCCGAAGGATATAGCCCGCGGCCACCGACAGTGGCGCATCGGCCGGAGCCTTGATCTGGGCATAACCCTTCTTGTCGGCCTCGGCGCCGATCCTGGCATCGATGTTGGACAGGGCGCCGGGCATGTCGCGCGCGCCCAGAGCCTCGCAGCGGGCGGTTTCCATGGCTTCGTAAATCTCGCGCGCCATCGGACCTGCTGGCGCGAATTTCGCATGGGTCGCCGCGTCGTGATGGCGCATCCGCATCGCAAGGGCATCGGCGGTTCCGCGCGCCAGCAGCACCTCTTGCCGACCCATGCGACGGCTGATCTGCGGCAGGCGCATCGTGTCGCCGGCGACACCGGACGGATCGGCGCTGAAGGTCACGTTCAACTCATGCTCGTCGGCAAGCGCGCGCGTGGCCTCGGTCAGGGCCTTCTTGAAGGGATCGGCGGGATTGTCGGATGTCTTCATGTCATCCATAGAGCACCGCCCGAGGCGCGGGGCAAGGGGCAGACGCGGCGCCAGGAGGCTGTGCAGGGCCGCACCGCCGCTGTGCGCGGATGCGCAAAAGCCCTTGCAACCGGTCAGGTCGCGATCGCGTTGGTGGGGATATTGCCCAACGAAGAAAGGACAGGTCATGGCCAGACCCCGGATTGCCGTCATCGTCAGTTCCACGCGCGACGCCCGTTTCGCCGACAAGCCCGCGGAGTGGCTTATGGCGCAGGTCGCGGATCACCCTGATCTGGACTTCGAGAAGGTCGACCTGCGCGAACAGAACCTTCCCTTCTTCAACGAGGCCGCGTCGAATCTGTGGGTCGAATCCAAGGATCCGAACGCGCTGGCCTGGCAGAGGAAGCTGGACGGTTTCGACGGCTTCATGTTCGTGCTGGCCGAATACAACCACTCGGTCCCCGGGGCGCTGAAGAACGCCATGGATCAGGCCTACAAGGAATGGAACCGCAAGCCGATGACCGCGCTGGCCTATGGCGGCGCGGGGGGCGCGAGGGCGCTGGAGCATCTGCGGATGATCGCCGTGGAATTGCAGATGGCGCCGCTGCGCAATGCGGTCCATATCGG
>DBFD01000033.1 GCA_002294185.1 Paracoccus sp. UBA889 | reverse complement strand
GCTGCGCAATGCGGTCCATATCGGCGGCGGCGATTTCCTCAAGGTTTCTCCCATGGGCGAGGATGCACCGATGAGCGAGATCGAGGATCATCTGGCGGCGTCCCTGAAAGCGACGCTTGAAGATCTTGTCTGGTGGACCAAGGCGTTGAAAGCCGCGCGAGCGGGGTGAATCCGGAGTGACGAAAACAAGAAGGCCGCGCGATTCGGTGAATGCGCGGCCTTTTCGATGAATCCTCGGCTCCGATCAGATCCGGTCCAGCTGATCGTCCATGGCGGCCGCGATCTCGCGGCGGATCACGGCGCGCAGGTTGCGTGAAAAGCGCTGACCCATCTCGCCCTGCAATTCCTCCTGGATCATCTCGCGCAGCAGATCGCGGATGCCCTGCTCTTCCACTTCAGGCTGATGTTGCGGGCTGGCGGGTTCATTGGCTGCCGCGACCGGCGCCTCGGCAGGAACCGGAGAAACGGCTGTTTCCTGCGCCGCCGACCCGGTCGGGATCGATGCGATTTCAGCGGTCGGGCGATGCCAGACCTCGCAGGCCCCCGCGGCGGCGGCAAGCGGCGCGATTCTCGCCTCCGGAACGGGTTCGCTGGCTGCCAGTTCCGGGACCGGATCGGACGCAGATCGTGGCTGGCTGCTTTCGGCAGTCTCTGCCGCGGACTTCCGTTCTGGCAGGGATTTTACCGCGATCGGCGCCGAGTCGTTCATCGCGCCCCCATCCGCCGGTTCGGGGCGCATCCGGGCCTTCCAGTCAAAGGCTTCGGCGAAGGCGTCTTCCTCCATCATGGCCTCGAAATCGTGCAGAGGGGTCGGCCCGGCCGCATCACTGCCCCGGCGCAGGTCCGGCAAAGGATCCTCATCCGAAGCCGATTTCGCATCAATCCCGGCGTTCCGGTCTCTAGGCAAGTCACGCAGCGGACCCGAATTGACCCGGCGGGCCACGTCCAGACGAAGCGGCCGAGGCGCGGGCGGAACCGGCTGATGTGGCGAGGGCGCGGAAAACGACGCTCCGATTCGTCCCGAGAACGAGCCCTCGGGCTGCGGGGTTGTTGCGGACATGTGGCACGCAAGTTCGCTGCCCGGCAATTCCGCCACAGCCTCGGTATCGGCGTGGCGAACAACGCGACCGGCTTCATCGGGCCTTTGCGGCGGCTCGGGGGGCGTTTCCGGCATGATCGGCCTGGGCCGGGCGGCATCGGCGCCATTCGCGGCCTGACCCAGCGGCCAACCCTCCGCCTCGGGCTCGACCGCCGCGTCGCCGAAACGCGACCGCGCCAGTTGTCGGGCAAGAGCGGCGTTTCCACCGTGACGTCGTGCCAGAAATTCGGCCGAATCCTCGTCGATGACACGAGACGCGGTTTCTCGATCGTCGATCAGGCGATCCCGTGCGGCGGACAAAGCTTCATCCTCCGCGATCAGGCGGCGGATGGCGGTCAGCACATCGCCGATATCCTCGGACAGCCGCGCTGCGGACTGGATCTGTCGCTCAGCCATGGGTCACCCCCATGGCGCGGGCGTCATTGCTTGCGGCCGATGGCGCGCAGGACGCGATCAAGGCTTTCGCCCTGCTTGCTGGTATAGGGCGCATCACGCACGGCATTGTAGTATTGTGATGGGTCATAGGTCGGAATCCCAAGTTTCAGGTTTTCTACCGTCAACAGACCCATAGCAGCCAAAAGTTGATAATGTGCTAATTGCAGATTGGATTCGGCGGTGATCTTGTCGGCCCGCGCCTGCAGCAGGGATTGTTCCGAATCCAGCACGTCCAGCGTCGTCCGCGCACCCAGCAGCGCCTCTTCGCGCACACCTTCATAGGCTTGCTGCGCGGCGGTGATCTGCTGGTCGATGGCACCGATCTGCGCCCGCGCCACCTGGATATTGGCCCAGGCTTCGCCGACCTGCTGGCTGATCTGCCGCGATGTGTTCAGCAGCGCCGCCCGCGCCTGGTCGCGCGCGGCCATCGCCTTGCGCTGTGCCGATGGCAGGCGGCCGCCGGAATAGATCGTCTGGTTCAATTGCACCCCAACAGAGGCAGTGGCACGATTGTCGTAGACGCCGGAAAACGTGCTGGGACTGCGGGTCACGCCCACGCCGAGATTGCCCGACAAGGTGGGATTGCGTTCGGCCGCGGCGGCCGCCACGCCCAGTTCGGCGGCGGCGGCCTGACGCTGGGCCTGAAGGATCGCCGGATGGTTCTTCTGCGCAATGGCCCGCGCGGCATTGACCGATGCCGGCAGTTTGGGCAGCGGCGGCGGCGCGCTCAGGCCGGTGGGTTTCCGCCCGGTCGCCGCCAGATAGCCTTCGCGCGCGATTTCAAGTTGACCCTGCGCGGAGGCCAGCGCCGCCTGGGTCGCGGCCAGTTGCGCATCGGCCAGGGCCACATCGGTCACGGTGATCTCGCCCACGTCAAAGCGATCCTGCGCGGCCTGCCTTTCGCGCGACAGAACCCCGACCGAATTCTGCTGCAAGGCCACCTGCTCGGTGGCGCGGCGAACCTCGAAAAAGGAGGCTGTGGCATCAAGCAGAACGTTCTGTTCGACATTCACCAGCGCCTGCCGCGTGGCCATTACCTGTTCCTTGGCGGAATCGATGGCAAGCTGCGATCTGCCCCAGTCGTAGAGCGTCATTTCAGCCCCGATCTGCAACGAGGTCGATCGCGTCGTCAGCCCGCCCTCGCTTTGCTGCACGTCATGGCTGGCGATCCACTGGACCACGGGGCGAAGCTGGGCGATCGCGCTGGCGACATCCTCGTCCGCCGCCCGCAGCACGGCCCGGTTCTGATCCATCAGCGCCGAATCGCGATAGGCCGCAACCATCGTGTCGGCCAGGGACTGGGCGCGCGCGGGAAGGGCGATCGCGCCGCCCAGGATCGATGACAGGACAAGCGCGCGAAAACAGGTGCGAAAGATCACAGGCTGAACCTCCGTTCGCGGGTAAAGCCCGGCAAGAGCGGGGCATGGGCGTTGAAGGCATAGCGCCAGTTCACGCGGTCGTTCAGGCGATGGCCGATGCGGACAACGCCCAGCCGTCCCTCGTCGAACAGAGCCGCGATGCGGCCGCCTTCCTTCAACTGGTCTTCAATGGCGGCCGGAACCTGCTGGACCGCGCCCTCGATCAGGATGGCGTCATAGGGCCCTTGACGCGCTGCGCCTTCGGATAGCGGTCCCTCGAGCACGGCGACGTTGAAGACATCGGCCTCGGCCAGCCGGCGTTCGGCCTCGGCGGCCATGTCGGCGTCGTCCTCGATGGCGACGACCGCCTCGGCCATGCGCGCCATCACGGCCGCGGAATACCCATATCCACACCCCAGATCCAGAATCAGGTCATCCGGCTGGATGTCCAGCGCGTCCACCATCTTGGCCAGTGTCCGCGGCTCCAGCAGGACACGGCCGCGTCCGATATCCAGATTCTCGCCGGAATAGGCCACGGCGCGGCGGCCGGCGGGAACGAATTCCTCGCGGGGAACAGCCAGCATCGCTTCGATCACCGGGAATTTCGTGACATCGTTGGGACGAACCTGGGTATCCACCATCATGGTGCGGCGCGCGGCGAAATCGGTCATGTCGGGCCCTTATGCGACCTGCTTTGTCTGCTTACTGCCACGATTCCGGGATGCGGGCAACGCCGCTCATTCCCGTCTTGCGCCGTCAGCGCCGATCCACTAAATCATTCGCACTCTGAAGATCGGTGGGTTGGCGGAGTGGTTACGCACCGGATTGCAAATCCGTGAAGACCGGTTCGATTCCGGTACCCACCTCCAGAAAGTCCCCTGATCGACGCGCAGCATTCCCGCCCGGCAAGGGTGGCCGGGCCCTTTCTGCACCTTCCGGTCCGGGGTGGGGCACATTTACTTGCGCCCGCCTGCCGCCTAGGAGGGAATGGCGGCATTCCGACTGCGACCGGCCGCGAGAACCGCCGCGAGACGAAGCCGATGATCTATGCCGCCACGACCCGCCTTGTCGAAGCCGCCTTGCGGCTGCGGGTCGCGTTGGGCGGCCAGGCCGACTTGCGGCAGCGGCTGGCGATCGGCGCCCCGCCCGCCCGCTGCCGGATCTGGTTCCACGGCGCCTCGGTGGGCGAGTTGCAGTCCGGACAGGAGATCATCCTGGAACTGGCCCGGCGCCTGCCGGTGCTTGTCACCGCCAATACCGAAACCGGCCGGGATCTTGCGGCAGGCTGGGGCCTTTCCGCCCGGCTGGCTCCGCTGGATTCGCCCGCGGCGCTGTCGCGTTTCCTAGACGCGGCGCGGCCGGGTCTGCTGGTGACGCTGGAAAACGAATTCTGGCCGCTTCGGTCGCGGATGCTGGCGCAACGGGGGATCGCGCAGGCCATGATCGGCGCACGGATGTCGGCCCGTTCGGCGGCGACATGGCGGCGGCTGCCCGGCATCATTGGTCCGATGCTGACCCGCCTTGCCGCGCTTTCGGCGCAGGACGCGGCCAGCGAGACGCGGCTGTGCGACCTGGGGCTCGACCCCGCGTGCCTGTTGCCGCGCCTCGACCTGAAATTGCTGGCACCGGCGCGGATCACCCCGCCCCCCGACAACCGGCGGCGCGACCGGACCATCCTTGCCGCCTCGACCCACGAGGGCGAGGAGGCCACGATCCTCGACGCCTGGATTGCAGCCCGCCGCGCGCATCCCGACCTTCGCCTGATCCTGGCCATCCGTCACCCCCGGCGCGGCGACGAGGTCGCGGCGCTGATCGCCGCCCGCGGCCTGCCCGTCGCCCGCGTTTCGCGGGGCGCCGCGACAGCGCCGCTGCTGCTGGCCGACACGTTGGGCGAGATGCCGCGCTGGTATGACCAGGCGGGAATCTGCATCGTCGGCGGGTCGCTGGCCGATCGTGGCGGCCACACGCCCTGGGAACCGGCGGCCCATCGCTGCGCCATTCTGCATGGCCCGCATGTCGCGAATTTCACCGAAAGCTATGGCGCGCTTCATGCTCAGGACGCGGCACTGGCGGTGACCAGCACGTCACTTCCGGCGCAGATCATCGGCCTGGCGGGCGATGGCGCCCGTGCCCGCGCTCTGGGCCGGGCCGCACGCGGAGTGCTGGAGGCGGAGGCGCGCGACCCGTCGGCGCTGATCGACAGGCTCGCCAATCTTGCGCAGGACCGCGCGGATCACGATATAGCCCGCATGAGCAAGACGGAGCCGCGATGATCCGCTACAGCCTGCGCTGCGACCAGGGCCATGATTTCGATGGCTGGTTTCGTTCGTCCGATGCGTTCGAGACGATGCGCGACTCGGCGCGGCTGTCCTGCGCGCAATGCGGATCGACCAGCGTTGAAAAGACCCTGATGAGCCCCTCGGTGGCGGCAAAGACGGCCAGACCCCTGTCCGCGCCCGTCAATCCGGCCCAGGCCGCATTGGACCGACTGCGCCGCCATGTCGAGAAGAATTCCGATTATGTCGGACTGAAATTCGCCGACGAGGCGCGCGCCATGCATGAAGGCCGCAGTCCGGGCCGCGCCATCCACGGCGAGGCGCGCCCGGACGAGGCGAAAAAGCTGATCGAGGACGGAGTTCCGATCGCGCCGCTGCCTTTCCTTCCGCGCCAGAAATCCAACTGAAACGGCACCTTCGCACTCTTGGAAAATACCTCGGGGGTCGTCGCGGAACGCGACGAGGGGGCAGCGCCCCCTGCCGCCCCCGTCACCCGCCTTGCCTCTTGCGGTTTCATCCCCCCGCCCATACAAGCCGCGCCGAAAGAAACCCTTGGCTGGAGGCCCGCGATGCCGCTTCTGGTGATGAAATTCGGCGGCACCTCGGTCGCCGATCTGGACCGGATCAGGAATGCCGCCGCGAAGGTGCAGCGCGAGGTCGAGCGCGGCCATGACGTCATCGTCATCGTCAGCGCCATGTCCGGCAAGACCAACGAGCTGGTCGGCTGGGTCGAGAAGACCTCGCCGCTGTTTGATGCGCGCGAATATGATGCCGTGGTCAGTTCGGGCGAGAACGTCACCGCCGGATTGATGGCGCTGACGCTTCAGGAAATGGGCGTTCCGGCGCGCAGCTGGCAGGGCTGGCAGGTGCCGATCAACACCACCGCGCAACATTCCGCGGCGCGTTTCGTCGATATCCCGCGCGGCAATCTGGATCAGAAGTTCGCCGAAGGCTTCCGGGTCGCGGTGGTCGCGGGTTTCCAGGGTCTGGCGCCCGATGGCCGGATCACCACGCTGGGCCGGGGCGGATCGGACACGACCGCCGTGGCCTTCGCGGCCGCCTTCGACGCCGAACGCTGCGACATCTATACCGATGTCGATGGCATCTACACGACCGACCCGCGCATCACCTCGAAAGCGCGCAAGCTGGACAGGATCGCGTTCGAGGAGATGCTGGAACTGGCCAGTCTTGGCGCGAAGGTGCTGCAGACCCGCTCGGTCGAGCTGGCGATGCGCTACAAGGTGCGGCTGCGCGTGTTATCCTCGTTCGAGGACACGACCGAAGATTCGGGCACGCTGGTCTGCGATGAGGGAGAAATCATGGAATCGAAAGTCGTCAATGGCGTCGCCTATTCCCGCGAGGAAGCCAAGATCACCCTTGTCACGGTCGAGGACCGTCCCGGCATTTCCGCCGGCATCTTCGCGCCCCTGGCGGATGCGGGCGTGAACGTGGACATGATCGTGCAGAACATCTCCGAGAAGAATTTCGAACATCACCAGGGCTCGGTCACGGACATGACCTTCTCGGTGCCGATCAATCAGGTGGATCGCGCCAAGCGCGCCATGGAACAGGCCCGCGCCGCGGGCACGGTTTCGTATGACGAATTGATCGTCGATACCGAGGTCGCCAAGGTCAGCGTGGTGGGCATCGGGATGCGCAGCCATGCCGGCGTCGCAGCCCGGATGTTCAAGGCCCTTGCCGAGGAAAACATCAACATCAAGGTCATCGCCACCAGCGAAATCAAGATTTCCGTTCTGATCGACCGCAAATATATGGAACTGGCCGTTCAGGCGCTGCATGATGCCTTCGGCCTCGAAGCGGCCTGATCCCCTCGGGTGATCCCGAACCGACAGGCCCTCGGGCCGGACGCGACGACGGAAGGCGGGAAGGCATTGCAGGACCGCAAGGACAGTGATTCGCGCAAGCTGCTGCGGCGGCTGAAGGAAATTCTGGCCGCCGCCGGCGACGGTCAGGACAGGCTTGACCAGATCACCCACAACATTGCCGATTCGATGGGCACCGATGTGTGCTCGATCTATCTGTTTCGCGACCCCGAGACGCTGGAGCTTTGCGCCACCGAAGGTCTGCGCGCCGAGGCCGTTCACCAGACCAGGCTGAGGCTGGGCGAAGGCCTGGTCGGGCGCGTCGCACGGACCGGCCGCTACATGAACACCGCCGACGCGCCCGCGATGCCCGGATTCCGCTTCATGCCCGAAACCGGCGAAGAGGTCTTTCCCAGCTTTCTCGGCGTGCCGATCCAGCGCGTGGGCGAGAAACTGGGCGTTCTGGTCGTGCAGTCGCGCGATGCCCGCCTGTTCAGCGATGACGAGGTCTACGGCCTGGAAGTGGTGGCAATGGTGCTGGCGGAAATGACCGAACTGGGCGCCTTCCAGGGCACCCAGGCCAACAGCCTGCCGCAGGCCCACCGCTTTCCGCTGATGCTGCGCGGCACCACCGGACAGGAAGGCGCGGCCGAGGGTCATGTCTGGCTGCACGAGCCGCGCGTGGTCATCGCCAACCCCGTCGGCGACGATCCCGAAACCGAAAGGGCGCGGCTGCACGAGGGCGTGGAACGGCTGCGGGAACGGGTCGATTCGATGGTCGCCGCCGCCGACATGGGGGCCGATGGCGATCACACGGCCGTTTTGGAAACCTATCGCATGTTCGCCCATTCGCGGTCCTGGCTGAAGCGGATGGAAGAAGACATCCAACTGGGCCTTTCCGCCGAAGCGGCGGTCGAGAAGGAACAATCCGCTGCCCGTGCACGGCTGGAAATGTCGGCCGATCCCTATCTTCGCGACCGCCTGCATGATCTGGACGACCTGTCCAACCGGCTGTTGCGGATCCTGACCGGACAGGGCGTCGATACAGGCGCCGAGATGCCCGCGGATCCGATCCTGATCGCCCGCAATATCGGCCCCGCCGAATTGCTGGAATACGGACGGCGGCTGAAGGGCGTGGTGCTGGAGGAAGGATCGGTCGGCTCTCACGCGGCGATCGTGGCGCGGGCGCTGGCGATTCCGCTGGTCATCCACGCCGCCCGCATCACGACCGAGGCGCTGAATGGCGATCCGATCCTCGTCGATGGCGATCAGGGCATTGTCCATCTGCGCCCCGAGGACACGGTGGCGCTGGCCTTTCGCGACAAGATGGCGATGCAGGCCGAGGCTCAGAACCGCTATGCCAGCCTGCGCCGGCTTCCCGCGACCGGCAGTTGCGGCACCACGATCCAGCTTTACATGAATGCGGGCCTGATGGCCGACCTGCCCTCGCTGGAAGGGTCGGGGGCCGAGGGCGTGGGCCTGTTCCGGACCGAATTGCAGTTCCTGATCCGCAACCACGTCCCGCGACGGGGAGAACTGGCCGAATTGTATCGCCGGGTCATGGACAACGCCAAGGGCAAGCAGGTGATGTTCCGGACGCTGGACATCGGGTCGGACAAGGTGCTGCCCTACATGAAGCCCCAGGACGAGCCCAACCCGGCGATGGGCTGGCGCGCGATCCGTGTCGGCCTGGACAAGCGCGGCATTCTGCGGATGCAGCTTCAGGCGCTGATCCGGGCGGCCGCCGGACGCCCCTTGCACGTCATGTTCCCCTTCATCGCCGATATCAGCGAATACGAGGACGCCTATCGCATCCTCATGCAGGAAATGTCGCGAGAACAGCGGGTGGGCCGTGACCTGCCGACCGACATTCGCGTGGGCGCGATGCTCGAGACGCCCTCGCTGGCCTTCGCTCCGAAAAAGTTCTTCGAGATGTGCGACTTCGTCTCGATCGGCGGCAACGACCTGAAGCAGTTCTTCTACGCGGCCGACCGCGAAAACGAACGCGTCCGACGCCGATATGACACGCTGAACGTGCCCTTTCTCGCATTGCTGCGCCAGATCGTGCTGCGCTGCGAAGAGGCGCGCGTGCCGCTGTCCTTCTGCGGCGAGGATGCCGGCCGCCCGATCGAGGCATTGACCTTTGCGGCCCTGGGCATCCGACGCCTGTCGATGCGTCCGGCCTCGATCGGCCCGGTCAAGCATCTGATCCGTCGCGTCTCGATCGCCGATCTTCGGCAGGTCATCGACGAGGCCGAGGCATCGGGAATGCACAACCTGCGCCGGCCGGTGACCGAATGGCTGGCCCGACAATAGGCGGAAAATCGCCCGAATCACCCCTGGGCGCGATCGGGCGACGCCACACACAACTCAGGGTCGCTTTTCCGGCGACCGACGCGACTTGTTGCGCTGCGGCGCAGTCCCTATACTGAACCGGCTCTTGCGAACTGCCTCCAAAGATGAAGCGACGAAATTTCCTCAATGCCGCCACGGCGCTGGCAGCCGGCAGCGTCTTTGCCGCGACGCCGGCCCAGGCACAATCGAGTTCTGACGAATCGACGATCGACACGCCGCCCGAAGGCGCAAGGACGGATTTCGGTTTCGAAGACGTGGCCGCGATCGCCGCCAAACGGGCCGAAGCCGTTCATGAGCAGCCGGTGGCGAAACTGGTGGGCAGCTTCGCGGACCTGAATTATGACCAGTATCGCGGTATAAGGTTCCGGCGCGACGCCGATCCGCTGAGCGATCAGAACCAGTTCGGCATGGACCTGCTGCCGCCAGGCGCGATCTTTTATGAGCCGATCGGCATCAACATCGTGCGCGACGGAGTTCCGCAGAAGTTCGAATTCGATCCGCGCCTGCTGGATTTCGATCCGGCCCAGTTTCCCGACGGCGCGAACCTGGACGATATCGGCGACATGGGATGGTCGGGTTTCCGGCTTCGCACGCGGCTGAACCGGCCCGACGTGATGGACGAATTCGCGGTTTTCCAGGGCGCAAGCTATTTTCGCGCCGTCGCGCGCGGCACCCTCTATGGCCTGTCGGCGCGGGGTCTGGCGATCAAGACCGGCAGCCCGGATGGCGAAGAATTTCCGCTGTTCACCGATTTCTGGATCCACCGCCCCTCGGAGGGATCCGAATGGGTGCGCATTCACGCGCTTCTGGACAGCAAGTCGGTGACGGGCGCCTATCAGTTCGACATCAATCCCGGCGCGGTGACGATGGTTCGGACGCGGCTTGCGCTGTTTCCGCGCGTCGATCTGCAAAATACCGGCATCGCGCCGTTGACTTCGATGTTCTGGTTCAGCCCGGCCAGCCGGCGCGCGGTGGACGATTACCGCCCCGCCGTGCATGACAGCGACGGCTTGCAGATGCATACCGGCGCCGGCCAGGCATTGTGGCGCAGCCTTGCCTCGCACAAGAACCTGCAGATTTCGTCCTTCGTGGACAAGTCTCCGCGCGGCTTCGGCCTGATCCAGCGCAACCGCGACTTCGGCGATTATCAGGACGCCGAGGCGATGTATAACCAGCGCCCCTCGGCCTGGATCCAGCCCGAAAGCGACTGGGGCGAGGGCGAGGTCCGCCTGATCGAAATCCCGGTCGAAAACGAGTTCAACGACAATATCGTCACCTACTGGCTGCCCAAGGATCCGCTGGCGCGCGGCAAGCGGCACGATTTCCGCTATCGTCTCAGTTTCGCGCCGCTGCCGCCGAACGACATGCCGCTGGCCAAGGTGCGCCAGGTCCGTTCCGGACAATCCATCAACAACAAGGATCTGCGCAGCTTCGTGGTCGATTTCGACCTGTCCCTGTTCGGCGGCGAGATGCCGGAATCGAAGGTCACGACATCGGCCGGGACGATCGTCCATGCCTACCTGAAGACGCTTGCCGATCAGGGCGTCCTGCGGCTGGCCTTCGAATTCGAGCCGGGCGACGCCACCGTGGCCGACCTGCAGGCGCTTCTGACCGACAAGCAGGGGGTCGCCCTCAGCGAATCCTGGCTGGCGCGCTGGTCGGCATGATTGCGGCGCCGTCCTCTGCCGAGGCTGGCGGCCCGGTTCCACCCGAATCGCCGATCGCCATGCCGGTGCAGGACTTTCGGACCCTGCCCGCAACTCGGCGGCTGCGCCGAACCGAATCCGCGCGGGTCTGGCTGGCCCGGCTGATCACCTTCGGCGGAACCGCCGCGATCGCCGTCATCGGCTTCATGCAGATGCTGGAGGCCTTCGGCGACAAGCCGACGCCGATGCAGCTTGCGCTTTTGGCATTGTTCGTGCCCACCTTCGCCTGGGTCGGATTTTCCTTCTGCGGTCTGCTGGCGGGGCTGTTCGCGCCCCGGCTGACGACGCCAGACGGCCCCAATGATGCCCGCATCGTCGTGGTGATGCCCGTCTATCACGAGAATGCCGCCCAAAGCCTGGGCCTGCTGACAGCCCTGGCCAAGGGGCTGGAGCAGACCGGCATCGCGAACCGAGCCGAAATCTTCGTTCTGTCCGACAGCCGCGATCCTGCCGTTGCGGTCAACGAAAGCCTGATCGTCGCGGCTGCCCGCGACGCCTCGCCGGTGCCGATCTGGTATCGCCGGCGCGAAACGAACGAGGATCGCAAATCCGGCAACCTGGCCGAATTCATCCGCCGCTGGGGCGGGCGCTACGATCAGATGGTGGTGCTGGATGCAGACAGCGTGCTGTCCGCAGAAACCATTCGCGATCTGTCCGCGCGCATGAATGCCGATCCCGATCTGGGCCTGATCCAGACCATGCCGATCCTGGTCGGCGGCGAGACCATCTTTGCCCGGCTGACCCAGTTCGCCGGCCGGGTCTATGGCCCGATGATCGCGCGCGGCGTTTCGGCCTGGTCGGGCGATACGGGCAATTACTGGGGCCACAACGCGATCATCCGGGTGGCGGCCTTTGCCCAAGCCTGCGGCTTGCCGCGCCTGTCGGGCAAACCGCCCTTTGGCGGCACCATTCTCAGCCACGATTTCGTCGAGGCTGCCGCCCTGTGCCGCGCCGGCTGGAAGGTGCGGCTGGACCATGACCTGCGCGGCAGCTACGAGGGTTGCCCGCCGACGCTGCTGGACATGGCCGCGCGCGAACGCCGCTGGGCGCAGGGCAATCTGCAACATGCGCGCCTCTTCGGGATCAAGGGCGCCCGGGCCATCAGCCTGGTGCATTTCGCCATAGGCATCCTGGGTTTCCTGATGAGCCCGATCTGGCTGGCGCTGCTGCTGGTCGGTCTGGTCCTGTCGGCCACGGTGCTGCTGTCCACGCCCGAATATTTCCCGAACGCCTATCAGCTTTTTCCGGACTGGCCGGTCTTCGATGCCCGCCGGATGCTGTATCTGTTCATCGCGGCGATGGCGCTGCTGCTGCTGCCCAGACTGATCGCGACCTTGCGCGCCTGGTCGCGGCCGCTGGCGCGCAATTCCGGCGGACCGGTCCGCATCTTTGCCAGCGCGCTGTTCGAGATCCTGCTATCGGCCCTGATCGCGCCGGTCCAGATGCTGATCCAGACCCGCCAGATCTTCGAAATCCTGCGCGGCCGCGACAGCGGCTGGAACGCACAAGAACGGGCCGGCTCGATGCCCGGCTGGGAGGTTGTGATCGCGCGGCACTGGATTCACGTGCTGCTGGGCGTCGCCACGCTGCTGGTGCTGGCGCAGTTCTCGCCGACGCAACTGATCTGGCTGTCGCCGATTCTTGCCGGCCTGATCCTGTCGCCGCTGACATCCCGGCTGTCGGCAAGCCCGGTCTTCGGCCGCTGGGCACGGATGAACGGCCTGCTGGTCACACCCGAGGAACGCGATTATCCCCCGATCCTGACCGAGGCCAGCGCGGCGATCCGCGCCCTGCCGCGCCCCCTGCCCGGCCGTGCGGCGATCATGCAACTGGCACAGCATCCCGACCGTATGGCGCATCACCTGGCCATGCTGACTTCGCTGCCCGACCGCCCTGTGGCCGAGCGGCTGCCGCAGATCACCGCCGGGGCAAAGATCGCCAATGCCGCGGGCCGCGAACAGGCGCTTGATCTTCTGAACCCGGAAGAAACCGAAGCGTTGATATCCGATGCCGCGCTGTTGCGGCGATGGAGCGCGCTGCCTGAATGAACCGCCTGATCGTTCTCGACATGCTGCGCGGTTACGCGCTGATCTGCATCATGATCGACCATATGCCAATCTCGATCCTGCGGCGGTTCACGCTTGCCAATTTCTCGGTCTTCGACGCAGCAGAACTGTTCGTCCTGCTGTCGGGCTTTCTGGTCGGCCTGGTCTGGCATTCGGTCGAGGAGCGGGACGGATTGCGCAGCGCCCAATGGCGCTTTGCACGGCGCTCGTTCGAGGTCTGGCGGGCGCTGGTTCTGGGCGGGGTGATCATGGCGCTGGTTTCGGCCGGGCTGCTGGCGCTGGACATGTCCCATACCGCGGTCTGGAACCAGTATGCCGAATGGGTGGTCGAGAACCCGCTGGGCTATTCCGGCGTGCTGGCGACGATGTGGTTGCAGCCAAACCTTCTGGACGTGCTGGCGCTGTACGTCATCCTGATCGTTTCGGCGCCGCTGCTGGTGCCGCTGCTGCGGCGCTGGCCCATCAGCTTCGCGATCGGATCGCTGGTCCTGTGGTGGTTCGCGCCGCTGCTCAACCAGATCATCCCGAACCACAGCCGCGCGGGCCTGCTTTTCAACCCGTTCGGCTGGCAGATGCTGTTCTATTCGGGCATCGCGATGGCGCTGTTCCGCGATCGGATCATGCGGACGCTGATGCCGCATCGGCGGCTTCTGACGATCCTTGCAGCGGGCATGTTCCTGTTCGGCACCGCGATCGTGATCGGGGCCAAGATCGGCGAGCCCGCGAAAGAATTCCGCGACGCGCTGAAGCTGATCTATGGCGAAATCAACAAATGGGACCTGGACGGCACACGCTATCTGGCGATTCTCGCCGCGACCTGGCTGGTCGCGGTGCCCCTGGCCCGGCCCATGGCGTGGCTGGCCGCGACCGTGCCGGGTGTCGCCATGCAGCAGATCGGTCGCGGCGGGCTTTGGGCATTCGTCGCCAGTGTTCTGCTGTCGGTGATCGGCGACGCCTTCCAGTTGAACCCGGAAGGTCAGGGCGTCCTGCGACGCCTGACGGTCGATCTCTGGTCGATCACGGCGCTTTGGTGGGTATCCGTGGCCTGGCTGCGCTTTGGGGCGCCGCGGCTGAAAAGAAAGACGCCGCGCCGAACCTGACCTGTCGGGACAGGCAGAAATGACCCTCGGGTGCGGGAACAGCCATGCGTCCGGACTGCCCGGCTGCCAGCCACTTCATCAGGCAGCCTTTCCTGCTTGCCGGCTGCAAACGATCACTGACATCGGCCCGCTGCAACACGGGGCGTAAATCCATCCCCCCTTCTCGATAACTTTTGCGCTGAAATTCGCTCAATGGTTGCACCTCGGGAGATTGACTTTCGAATTCCCGTCCCGGAAGAGGTCGGAGGACGCAGCTTCCGAGGCCATCGGGTGAACGAGGTGGGCGTCTTCTCGCCCGAAGAGGAGGACGACCTGAAATGTCGCAATATCTGTCGCAACTCGCCGGAAAGCGCATCGTCGTCACCGGAGGAGTCGGATCGGTCGGCCGGGCGATCGTGGAGAAACTTGCCGCAAGCCCGGTCGGACATGTTCGCGTGATCGACAACAACGAAAGCGGCCTGTTCGACATGGAAATGGACTTTGCCGGCCGCAAGGGCAAGGCGGGGCTCGACTTCTTCCACGCCGACATCACCGACGAACGCGAGATGAGGCGCACCTTCGACGGCATGGATCTGTGTTTTCACTGTGCCGCGCTGAAACACGTGCCGTCTTGCGAACGCAGCCCGTTTTCGGCCGTGAAGGTCAACATCGAGGGTGTCGAGGTCGTCGGCCGCGTCGCGCAGATGCAGGGACTTGAAAAGGTCATCTTCACCTCTTCCGACAAGGCGGTGAACCCGACCAATGTCATGGGCACATCGAAGCTGATGGGAGAGCGGCTGTTCACGTCGATGAACTTTCTCACCCATTCGGATTCGCCGACGCTGTTTTCCTCGACCCGTTTCGGCAACGTGCTGGGATCGCGCGGTTCGGTGGTGCCGCTGTTCGCGCAGCAGATTGCCGCGGGCGGGCCCGTGCGCGTCACCGACAGGCGCATGACGCGTTTCGTCATGACCATGCAACAATCGGCCGATCTGGTGATCGGCAGCATGGTCCTGGCCCGGGGCGGCGAAGTATTCATCACCAAGATGCCTGTCCTGCGGATCGTCGATCTGGCACGGGTCATGATACAGCACCTGGCACCGGCCTACGGGCATGATCCCCGATCGATCGGTATCGAGATCACCGGTTCGCGCCCCGGTGAAAAACTGTGGGAAGAGCTTTCAACGGACGAAGAGGCGAACCGGCTTCTGGAAAGCGACGATTTCCTGATCGTCATGCCGGCCGGTCATACGGCTGAACAGCGGCGGCAGAAATATGCCTTTGACGAAATCGGGGCACGGCCAAGCGGCATCGTCTATCACTCGGACCGCGAGGCGGCGATCGGCGACGATCAGATCTGGGCGCTGCTGATGCGCGATGGCGTACTTCCCGAAAGCGTTGTCGCAAGGCTGGTCACCGCCGGCACGGTTCCACAACTCGAGACACTCTGAAGGAAGCGTGATGCGGATTTTGATCCTGGGCGGGGACGGCTATATCGGTTGGCCGACCGCGATGAAACTTGCCGCGGCCGGGCATCAGGTGATGGCCGTCGACAATTATCTGCGACGCCGGCTGATGCGAGAGATCGATTGCGACGCGTTGTTCGATGTGCCAAACCTTCACGAAAGGGCGCGCCTGTGGGCGGACCGCTCGGGCAAGGAGCTGGCGGTCCGGATCGGCGATCTGGACGACTGGACCTTCATCGCCGCGATCTTCGAGGAATTCGTTCCCGACGCGATCATCCACTATGCCGAACAACCCTCGGCGCCCTATTCGATGATGGATCGGGCTGCGGCCCGGCTGACGCTGGACAACAACCTGGGCGTGACCTTCAACATCATCCACGCGATGAACCAGTTCACCCCCGATGCTCATCTGATCAAGCTGGGAACGATGGGCGAATATGGCACGCCGAACATCGATATCGAGGAAGGCTGGATCGATATCGAGCACAAGGGACGCAAGGATCGGTTCCTGTTCCCGCGCGCGGCCGGATCGTTCTATCACACGACGAAAGTGCTCGATACGGACATGCTGTGGTTCTATGTCCGCGTCTGGGGGCTGCGTGTAACGGATCTGATGCAGGGCCCGGTCTATGGGCTGGCGACCGACGAAAGCGCCGATGACGACCGGCTGTATTCGTTCCTGAACTACGACGAGGTTTTCGGCACCGTCCTGAACCGTTTCATGGTTCAGGCGGTGGCGGGCTATCCTCTGACCGTCTATGGCAAGGGCGGGCAGACACGCGGATATCTGCATCTCAAGGATGCGCTGCAATGCGTGAAGCTGGCCGTCGAAACCCCGGCCGAGCCGGGCGAGTTGCGCATCTTCAACCAGTTCGTCGAAACGTTCAGCGTCAACGATCTGGCCGAACATGTCCGGCAGTCGGGGCAAAGGCTGGGGCTGAACGTGCAGATCGAATCGCTTCCCAATCCGCGCAAGGAGGCCGAGGAGCATTACTACAATCCCGCCCATACCGGGCTTCTGGATCTGGGTCTTCAGCCCAACAGGCTGACCCCCGAGATCATGGACCGGATGATCGGCCTGACGATGAAGTATCGCGATCAGATCGTGCCCGAACGGATCTTCCGCGGGGTGAAGTGGCGCCGCTGATGCCCGACGATGGCGACACGATCGGCCCGGCGGAAACCCAGCAGCCGGATGCAGGGTGACGATGGATGCCGAACCGCCCCCCGCCATCGCCGCCGAACGGCTTCGGCGTGTCCGCAGGCAGTTGACGGCGGGCGGTCTGGATTCCGCCGAAACGCTGGCGCAGCTGGCATTGCGGCGCGATCCCTCGTCGGTCGAGGCGGTCTTGCTGCTTGCGCGGGCGGCAGAGTTGCGTCAGGGGCCGAAGGCCAAGGCCGACCTGCTTCATCGCCATCTGCCGGCGGTCAGGGACGATCTGCCACTGCGCCGTCACCTGGCCGATGCGCTGTGGCAAGGCGGCGATGTCGCGGGCGCCGTTTCGGTGGCCCAGGACATCATCGACGGCGGACGCGGCGATGTTCAGGATCATCTGCTGATCGGTCGAGGCAGGATCCGTCAGGGCGATCTGGAGGGGGCGCAGCGCGCGGCGGACGCGGCGCGGATGCTGGCGCCCGAACGACCGCGGCCATGGCTGCAACTGGCGCGCATCGCGCTGCTGCGCGACGGCGCCGAGGCGCGGGCGCGCATCCTGTCGCACTATCTTGACGAAATCGGCGATTCCCCCGTCATCAGGCGCGATCTGGCCGAGACGCTGTGCGACCTGGGCGCCGCCGAGGCGGCACGGGAACACCTGTCGCGGATCGCGGCGCAGGGTCTCACGACATCGAGAGACCATTTGTTGCAGGCGCGCATCGCGCTGGCAAAGGCGGATCTGGCGGCAGCCGAAAGCCAGGCCCGAACGGCGGCACGTCTTGCACCCGATCAGCCGGACCCGGTGCTGATGCTGGCCCGCATCGCGCATCTGAAGGACGGCGTGGCTGGCCGGGTCCGGGTTCTGCAAGGCTGCGCCGAACCGGCCCGCCACAGCTTTCGCATCCGCATGAACACCGCCCAGACCCTGATCACCGCCCGTCGGCGCGACGAGGCCAGGCAAGTTGCCGAGGCGATCGAGCCGCGAAACTGTTCCGACCGGCAGTTGTTTCTGCTGGCGTCGATCCTGCATCAGTGCGACGCGCAGGCAAGAGCCGCGACGTGTCTCGACCTCATCGACCCCGATGGGGGACTGGGAAACGCATTGCTGCTGTTTCAGGCCCTCGAAGGTAGTCTTTCGGCCGACAACGCGCTGGTCTCGTGCGCGGACCGAAACCTGCTGCCCGACTTGCATTCGCGCGCCCTGGACATCCTTGCCGCGCCGCCCCCCCTGCGTGGTCGTCTGAATGACGCGATTGATCTCGACCGCGAGGCGGACCGGCTGGCCAGACGATATGCCTCCGCCGCTGCCTATTTCGGATTGCCCTCAGAGGGTCCGTCACCTCTGGTCAGCATCCTTGCGCCGATCCATCGACGCCAGGACGAGGAAAATCTGGCGAAACAGATTGAAAGACAG
The DNA here is from genome assembly GCA_002294185.1 of Paracoccus sp. UBA889. Classification (GTDB taxonomy): domain Bacteria; phylum Pseudomonadota; class Alphaproteobacteria; order Rhodobacterales; family Rhodobacteraceae; genus Paracoccus. The sequence continues at coordinate 2,041 of DBFD01000033.1, read as the reverse complement.
GATTATCCCGCGCTGGAGGCGGTGATCGTCTGCAGCGGAGATGACGTCGATCCCAAACGCCTGTCGCATCGGCTTGCCGGCTGTTCCGGCCTCTCGAGGACCAGGATCCTGTCCTTGCGGGGCGGAACTTCGCTGTCCGCGGCCCTCAATATGGGGGTCGCGGCCTCGCGGGGCGATCTGATCGCCCGGTTCGATGCCGACGACATTTATCTGGACGACTATCTGTCGCGATCCATCCGATTCATGCAGGCAATGTCGGCTGATCTCTGTGGCAAGCCCGAAATCTTCGTCCATTTCGAGAAGATCGGCGGCACGATCCTGTACGATTTCTGCCCCCAGGACTACCAGCCCTGGGCGGGTTCGCGCGATGTCGTCGGCAGCGGATCAAGCCTGATCGTGACCCGGGCCGCGGCCGAAAGACTGTCGTTCGCCGAGGAACTTGCAGAGGGCGAGGATCGCGATTTCTACAGGCGCGCCCTGTTCCACGGCTTTCGGGTCCTGTTCGCGCCGCCTTTCGGTCATCTCGTCATCCGGAAATCCGGCGAACGGCACACATGGCAGCAAAGCGAGGCAAGGCTGCTGCTGGAGGCACAGCCCCGCGCGCCGATGTTTGCCGGAACCGCCGTCGAAGCCGAAAGCGTCATGCGGAATCTTCAAACCGCAATTCGTGCGCGGCTTGGCCCGGAATGACGGCCGGCGGATGCAAACCGCGGCCGTCGCCCGGGCGATGCGCGTTGACGCGCCCGAAAAAGCGTAATATCCACCCCGCGACCGTTCCGTCTGTCTTCCCGGACGTGTTGCGGATCTTGCCGTAACAGGATCGGTGGACAGCCGGGCCCGGCGCCCGCACGTCTGAAATCTTTGCGCGGGTGTGGCGGAACTGGTAGACGCACCAGATTTAGGTTCTGGCGCCGCAAGGCGTGGGGGTTCGAGTCCCTTCACCCGCACCAAGCATCATCCCGGCGCCTCTGCCGCCAGGGCAATGCCCCGTTCGGACGCTGCGCGCGCCCGCAGCCGTCCCGCGCCCAGTCCGCTGCGCAGGAACCGCGACAGCGCGTCGATGGCGACGGTCACCATGCCCGTCGCCAGCAGGATCAGCACGGCGCGGTCAAGGCGCAATTGCGAAATCGCGTCATCCAGATAAAAGCCCAGCGTGGCGACGCCCAGAATCCCGACGATTGCACTTTCCCGGATGATGATCTCCCACCGGTAGAGACAGAGCGCGACAAATTGCCCGAAAAGTCGCGGCACGATCTCCCAGCCCCACAGGGTCAGACCGCGCGGCGCATCGGCGCGCAGGGCCAGCCCGCCGGCCTGCCGGCCCAGCAGATGGGCGATGATCGCGCCATTATGCAGGCCAAGCGCCAGGATCGCGGGCAGCATCGAAGGGCCGAAGACCTGCAGAAAGAGATAGGCCAGCATGTATTCGGGAAAGCTGCGCAGGACGACCAGAAACAGATGGCCCGGAATGGCGACGAGCCGGCCGGTGACGCGCGGCACGATCAGCGCCTGCCCGCAAAAGGCAACGAGCCCGGCAAGGATCAGGGCCAGTTGCGCCACCACCAGCGTTGCGGCGAGGCCCGGCAGGATCGACCCCGCGACCAGATCCCACAACCACGGTCCCAGCCCCGCCGGATCGCCCTGCCGCAGCGGCGCGGGCACGATGTCGCTGGTCAGGAACCGCCACAGCGCGCCCTGCCCCATCGGTGGCGCATCGACACGGACCAGCACGATTCCGGCCGCGATCAGCCATGCCCAGACCGCATGCGGGCGCATCCACAGACGGATCGTCGCGATCAGCGCGATATAGACCGCCATGATCGCGCCCGCCGCTGCATAATTGCCCTGACGAAAGAAGCTGTCCAGTTGAAAGCCCAGCGTCGGCAGGCCGACAAAACCCAGCACGGCCGAGGACCGCAGACCGCATTCCAGCCGGTAAAGGGTGTAGGTTGCCATCTCGCGCCGCGCCAGCGGCATTCGGGCCCACAGGAACCGGCTCAGCGGATGCACCCGGGCGCCAAGCCAGTCCGAGGGCCGCCGG
>DBFD01000004.1:14511-14898 GCA_002294185.1 Paracoccus sp. UBA889 | reverse complement strand
CTGGCAGAGGAAATGCCGGTGGTGATGCTGGGCGATTTCAATGTCATTCCCGAGCCGCGCGACGCCGCTCATCCGAAAAACTGGGTCAGCGACGCGCTGTTCCTGCCTGAAAGCCGCGCCGCCCTGCGCCGGATCGTCCATCAGGGCTGGACCGATGCCATCCGCATCCGCGATCCCTGGTCAGCGCGCGGCCCCTTTACCTTCTGGGATTATCAGGCGGGCGCCTTCGACCGGGACGACGGGATCCGTATCGACCACCTGCTGCTGTCGCCGCAGGCTGCCGACCTGCTGATCGAGACGGGTGTGGACCGCGAGGCGCGGGCGGGCGAAAAGCCCAGCGATCACGTGCCGGTCTGGGTCAGGCTGGCTGCCTGACCGCGCGTCCGG
>DBFD01000004.1:0-14175 GCA_002294185.1 Paracoccus sp. UBA889 | reverse complement strand
GCGCGTCGCCTAGAGCACCAGGATACCGGCATGTTTCGCCTTGTTGTCGGGTTCGACATGGATGGTGATCTGGGCCTCGGTCAGTTTGGCCTTCAGCGCCGTTTCGATCCGGTCGCAGATCTGGTGTGCCTCGGACACGCTGGTCGCACCATCCACGACCAGATGAAAGTCGATGAAGGTCGCGGATCCGGCCTGGCGGGTCCGCAGATCATGGGCCTCGATCGCACCCTCGGCGCGATCCGCGATCGTCTCGCGGATGACACGCATCAGATCTTGCGATACCGCTTCGTCCATCAGGCCGCTGAGCGAACTGGTCATCAGCTTCCAGCCGGACCAGAGAATGTTCAGTGCCACAAGCGCCGCGAGGATCGGGTCGAGGATCGCATAACCCGTCGCCACCGCCAGCAGAACCCCCAGGACCACACCGGCCGAGGTGATCACATCGGCCAGAAGATGCTTGCCATCGGCGACGAGGGCGGGCGACTGATGGTGGCGGCCGCGGCTGATCAGCACCCAGCACCAGATGCTGTTCAGCACGCCCGCAGCCACGTTGATCGCCAGCCCCAGGGCCGGCGCCTCCAGCGGCGTGGGCGCAAGGATGCCGTAATAGGATTTGCGCAGGATCACCAGCGCGGCGACGATGATCAGGACGCCCTCCAGCACGGCGCTGAAGAACTCGGCCTTGTGGTGGCCATAGGGATGACCGTGATCGGCGGGCTTCGCGGCGATGCGAATCGCGATCAGCGCTGCGACCGCCGCCGCCACATTCACCGTGCTTTCCAGCGCATCCGACAGCAGCGCGACCGAGCCGGTCACCCACCATGCCAGCGTCTTCAGCGCCAGCACCACCAGCCCCACCACGATACTGCCGATGCCGATCCTGATCGTCTGGGTCATGGGAAGGCAATCTCCGGTCACGAAGGTCTAGAGCCGCGCCCTTTTGCAGATCGGGAACAAGAACTCAACCGCGATCCGGCGCGGCGTCGGCCTATTCTTCCTCGTCGTCGCCGAAGCGGGCATCGTCGTCATATTCATCCTCGCCCTCGTTGACGTATTTGGAACTGAGCGCGATCGAATGATTGTCGTGGATCGGGTCCATGACCACATCCGATGGAATTTCGCCGCGCAGCCATTCGCGGATCTCCTCGCGCGATTCGGACGGGTCCTGCCCGGTCAATTCCGAGATATAGCGCACGAAACCGCGTTGATCGCCGTCGATCTCGTCCAGCTCGGCCTCATCGGCCTCGGGCCACTTGTCCTGAATCGCTTCGTAGAAGGCCGACCAGTTTTCCTGAACATGATGCCACTTCATCTCAATATCCTCTGGGCAGGCCCTGCTGCGCCCAGCGGGCGCTGCCGGTAATGTCCTCGCCGATGCCGGCGACGGTGTTGCAGCCGGCCAGGATCGTGCAGGCCAGCAGCGTGAAGATCGTTGCTTTCATCTCTCTGCCTCATCTTGCCACCAAAGCTCGGGCATGAAACCCGGCCAATCTCCGTAAAGCGGCGTTGCCTTCTCAGGATACGACAGGTTGGCGTCGTGGGCCAGACGCGAGACCGGCGAGAAACTGACCGGGATCACATACCGGCCCGCGGTCAGCACACGGTCCAGCGCGCGGACGGCGGCGTTGAAATCGTCGTCACTGCCGGCGTTCAGTATTTCGGCGATCATTGCGTCCACGGCGGGGTTCTTCATGCCCATCCAGTTGCGGCTGCCCGGCTGGTCGGCTGCCGCCGATCCCCAATACAGCATCTGTTCATTGCCGGGCGACAGCGACAGCGCGCGTTCATACCAGGTCATGTCGAACTGGAAATTGTTCGTCCGCTCGACATATTGCGCGGAATCCAGTTCGGTGACGCGGGGAAAGATGCCCAGATTGCGCAGCGCCTCGATATAGATATCGACGATCTGCTGGGTTTCCGAGGCTGTCCGCATGGCGCTGCCCGACTGGTTCAGCACGATCTCGAAGGCGAAGGGGCGGCCCTCGGCGTTCTTCATCCGGCCGTCCTGCACCGTCCAGCCGGCCTCTTCCATCAGCTTCAGCGCGCGGCGCAGGCCCTTGCGGTCCAGCGGGCGGTCGGCGCCCTCGGGCAGGGTATAGCCGTCCAGCGTACCGGGCGGCAGGTCCGCTGCGAAGGGGCGCAGCAGGTCGGCCACCCGGCCCTCGGCCGGGCCGGGACGCATGGCGAGGCTGGAATTGGCGAAATAGGACGTGATGCGCGGTTCCCTGCCGCCATTCAGCGTCGCGTTGATGAACTGAAAGTTGAATGCCTCGATCATCGCCTGCCGCACGCGCCAGTCGGCAAACAGCGGGTTGCGGGTATTCATCACCAACCCCATGATCCCCGAGGGCCGTTCGTTGCCGATCTCGGATTTCACCACCTTGCCCTGCGCCGCCAGCGGAAAGTCGTATTCCTCGTCCCATTTGCGGGGCGACAATTCGCGCCATACGCTGATCTCACCGGCCTTGAATGCCTCGAACATGGCATTGGCGTCGCCGAAGTAGTCAAAGCGGATCTCGTCGAAGTTGTTCTGGCCCTTGCGCACGTTCAGATCCGCGCCCCAGTAATCGGGATTGCGTCTGAAGGTGATGGAACGGCCGGGATCGACGCTGTCGATGACATAGGGTCCCGACGCGATCGGCGCATCCAGACCCGAAAGGCTGAAATCGCGGCCCTCCCACTGTGCCTTCTTGAGAATCGGCCTCATTCCCATCAGCATCGCCAGTTCGCGATCCTTTTCCTTGAAGGTAAAGCGGATCTTGCGCTCGCCCGTCTGTTCCATCTTCTCGACCTTGGCCCAGGCGCCCCGATAGCGGGGATGACCCTGTGTGCCCAAGGTCTCATAGGACCACATCACGTCCTCCACCGTGACCGGACTGCCATCCGAGAACCTGGCTTCGGGGCGCAGGGTGAATTCGACCCAGGTCCGCTCGGGATCGGTCTCTACGGTGTCGGCCAGAAGGCCATAGAGCGTGAACGGCTCATCCAGCGAGCGATACATCAGCGTTTCCGTCAGCAGTCCGGGCTGGAACAGGATCGGCCAGACAGGATTGCCCTTCAGCACCCAGGGTTTCAACGAGTCGAATCCGCCCGGTTCCGCCAGCCGAATCGACCCGCCTTTCGGTGCGGCCGGATTCGCGTACGGCATCTGATCGAAGCCCGCTTCCAGGGCAGGTTCTCCATACATTGCAATGCCATGAGCAGGTTTTCCAAGACTTGCCAGAGGCATTGATGCAACAGTGAACAGGCCCGCCACCAACGCCAGCAAGGCACGTTTGATCGCGCATTTGTTAGGGATTTTGAAGATTCGCATCGCCGCCTGCCTCGTCATTCTTTGTTTGGCATGGATTTCAACAGGCTCGTCCGCCGGGCGTCAATGGCGCGGCCAACTTCGCTGTTGGACTCGGGCAAGGACTCGCGTATAAGTGTCTTACTGCTCGATAGGTTTCTTGCCTGTATGAAACCTGCCTCATGACTTGCGCCCGCCTTGTGCGGGCGCTTTTTTTATGTTCCGGGCAGTCCTGTCGCCTGGTTGCCGCGACAGGACAAAGGTTGCAGTTTGCGGTTGCAACGGTCCCGATGGCATGCCGGTTCGCGGGCGGAAAGGACCATGATTGGGGGAACCAATGTTCGAAAGATTCCTGACAGGAAAGACGGCGGTCGTGACCGGATCGAATTCCGGCATCGGCCTGGGCGTGGCAAACGAACTGGCACGCACGGGTGCCGATCTGGTGCTGAACAGCTTTACCGACCGGGACGAGGATCATGCCCTGGCCGAAAAGCTGGCCCGGCAACACAGCGTGAAAGTGCGCTATATCAAGGCCGACATGTCCAGCCCCGAAGAATGCCGCGAACTGATCGAGAAGGCCGGCTCCTGCGATATTCTGGTCAACAATGCGGGTATCCAGCATGTCGCGCCGATTCCCGAATTCCCGATCGAGAAATGGAACGCGATCATCGCGATCAACCTGTCTTCGGCCTTCCACACCAGCGCCGCCGCGCTGCCGATGATGCGCAAGGCCGGCTGGGGGCGGATCGTCAACATCGCCTCGGCCCATGGGCTGACCGCCAGCCCGTTCAAATCGGCCTATGTCGCGGCCAAGCATGGCGTCGTCGGGCTGACCAAGGTGGCGGCGCTGGAAACCGCCGAGGAAAAGATCACCTGCAACGCGATCTGTCCGGGCTATGTGCTGACTCCGCTGGTCGAGGCACAGATTCCCGACACGATGAAAGAATACGACATGAGCCGCGAGGACGTGATCCGGAACGTGATGCTACAGCGTCAGCCGTCAAAGGAATTCGCCACCGTCGAGGAAATCGGCGGCACGGCGGTATTTTTATGCAGCGACGCCGCGGCCCAGATCACCGGCACCACGATCAGCGTCGATGGCGGCTGGACGGCCATGTGACGACATCAGCCGGCGGTTCCGCCCGGGTTCGATCGCCAAGCGCGGTGCCGGGCCGAAAAGAACCGGCGCTTCGCGGTCCTTCGTCATCTTGGGAAACCGTCCGGAATGCGGCACCTGACCCCAGGCGGCGCAGAGTGAACGCCGCCCCGTGGACGGGGCGGCGCAGCCATCCTGGCAGGGAATGAGGGCCGTTTCAGCTCAGGGCGCGCTGCACCGACCCCGCATCCGCCCCGGTCAGCGTCTTCGCGATTTCCTTCGCAAGCCGCTGCTGCAATTCCTTGTGATATTTCTTTCGCATGGTGCCCAGGGTGGTCGGATCCGCGATCACCGCGACCTCGTCGGCCTTGCCACGCAGCACCAGGTCATTGAGGAAATCGGCCAGGCCGCTGGCGAAAGCGGCTTCATCCACATCGCGCGAGGATTCGGATTCCAGTTCGGCATCCGCGAAATCCTTCTGGCTCAGGGACCGGGTCTGTTCCAGTTCCAGTCCGTGACGCGCGCGGTTGCGAAACAGCGTGGCCGTATGGCCATCGGCGACGACGACCAGGGCATTGCGAGACAGCATATCATGCTCCTTCCGATTGCTTGCCCGTTCCAACGCGCCAGAAGAATCTCAGTTGCAGCCCTCGCAGAAACGGCGGATCCGCGCCACGGCATCGGCCAGCACCTCGTCGCTGGCGGCGTAGGAGATGCGGAAATGCGGGCTTAGCCCGAAGGCCGCACCGAAGACGACCGCGACGCCGCTTTCCTCCAGCAGGGCATTGGCGAAGGCTTCGTCGCTGTCTATCGGCGTTCCCGCCGCGCTGGTCCTGCCGATCAGCCTGGCTATCGAGGGATAGACATAGAACGCGCCCTGCGGAATCGGGCATTCGATGCCGGGGCAATCGTTCAGGCCGGCCACGATCAGATCGCGGCGGCGCTGGAACGCGGCCCGGCTGTCGCTGACATAATCCTGCGGGCCGCTCAGCGCCGCCTCGGCCGCATGTTGGCTGATCGAACAGGGATTCGAGGTCGATTGCGATTGCAACTTGGCCATGGCGCGGATCAGGCTTTCGGGGCCCGCGCCATATCCGATTCGCCAGCCGGTCATCGCATAGGACTTGCTGACTCCGTTCATGGTCAGGATGCGGTTCTTCAGCCGCGGCTCGACCTGGGCCGGGGTGGCGAATTCGAAGCCGTCAAAGACCAGATGTTCGTAGATGTCGTCGCTGAGGATCCAGACATGGGGATGGCGCAGCAGAACATCGCTCAGCGCCTGGATCCGGGCGCGCGAATAGCCCGCGCCCGATGGGTTCGAGGGCGAATTCAGGATCAGCCACTTCGTGCGCGGCGTGATCGCCGCCTCCAGCGCGTCCGGCGTCAGGCGAAAGCCGTGCTCGATACCGCATTCGATCACGACCGGCCTTCCGCCCGCCAGCAGGACCATGTCGGGGTAGCTGACCCAGTAGGGCGCCGGCACGATCACCTCGTCGCCCTGATCCAGCGTTGCCATCAGCGCATTGAACAGGATCTGCTTGCCCCCGGTGCCGACCGTGATCTGCGCGGGGGCATAGTCCAGGCCGTTCTCGCGCGCGAATTTTGCGGCGATCGCGCGTTTCAGCGAAGGCATGCCATCCACGACGGTATAGCGCGTGTGGCCGGCGTCGATCGCCGCCTTGGCGGCCTCGCGGATATGGACGGGCGTGTCGAAATCGGGCTCTCCCGCCGACAGGCTGATGACGTCGCGCCCCTCGGCGCGCAATTCGGCCGCGCGGGCGGTCATGGCCATGGTTGGCGACGGCTTGATACGCGCCATTCGGTCGGAAATGAACGCCATCGGGGGCCTCTGGTTTGATCTGCGTCTTCGCATGGCTTACGGTGTGCGCGCAAAAGCCACAAGCGGGGGGAACATGGAAGACGGGCATGGATATGGTGACGGCGAGGCGACGCTGGGCGACCGTCTGACCGCCGCGCGTGAGGGTGCAGGGCTGGAAGTCGGGGAGCTGGCTGCGCGCCTGGGCGTGCGGACCGAGACGCTGGAGGGCTGGGAAAGCGATCAGGCCGAGCCGCGCGCGTCGTTGCTGGGCAGGCTGTCCGGAATTCTTGGCGTCTCGCTGATATGGCTGATGACCGGCGACGGAAGGGGGCCTTCAACGGGCGAATCGGGCCCGGGTGCCATCGCCGCCGAACTGCGCGACCTTCGCCGTTTGCTGAACGAAGCAGCGCGGCGCATGGACCGGATCGAGGATTTGCTGGCCTGTGACTGAGGAAACACCCGAGATACGGCTGCGGCGGTTGCGGATGCGAAGCTGGCGGCGCGGCATGAAGGAAATGGACCTGATTCTGGGCTGCTTCGCCGACAGGAATTTGCCCGATCTGCCCGATCCCCTGTTACGGAAATACGAGGATTTGCTGCTGGAAAACGATCAGGACCTGTATCTGTGGGTCACCGCGCGGCTGGCGCCGGTCGCAGACGGGAGACGCGGTCCGGCGGGTTTTTCCGACATTCTGGACCGCATCGCCGCAAGTGCTGCGACTCGGCCCCGATAAGAAGGTTCGCCGTTTACGGAAGATTCTCTTTTGTCTGTCATCTTGCAGATCATGAAAGACAGACGGGAACGACCTGCCATGCTGCGCCATGCCACACAATATGACCGAAGCTCGATCTCTGCCCCCGCGCCGGAAGAGGCCAGCGAACTGGCCGAAGCCTATCTGGAATCGCTGCAACTTCTTGAACGGATGCATCGGTTGATGCTGGATCTGGTGAAGGATGAATTCGAGCGTCTGAACCGCAACGATCTGACGCCGGTGCAGGCCATGATCCTCTATAATCTGGGCGAGGCCGAGGTCAGCGCGGGCGAATTGCGATCACGCGGCATGTATCAGGGCAGCAATGTCAGCTACAATCTGAAGAAGCTGGTGACGATGGGCTATGTCCACCATGAACGTTCGGACCTGGATCGCCGTTCGGTCCGGGTCAGGCTGACGCCTGAGGGAATCGCGGTGCGCGAAACGGTGCACCAGTTGTTCATTCGCCATGCCGAAGGCCTGGCCCTGTCCGGCGTGCTGGAGGATCCCCCGCTGGAACAGGTCAATCTTCAAAGCCGCCGGATCGAGCGATTCTGGACCGAGCAGATCCGCTATATCTACTGACCGAACAGCGACGCGGGCCTGGTCCGCGCCGCCATCGGTCCCTCACCAGTGGCCGGTATTGTCCATGCTGGCCCAGGGCTCCTGCGATGGCAGCGCGTCGCCATCCTGCAAAAGCTCGATCGAGATGTTGTCGGGACTGCGCACGAAGGCCATGTGGCCGTCGCGGGGCGGGCGGTTGATCGTGACGCCTGCATCCATCAGCTTCTGGCACATCTCGTAGATATTGCCGACACGATAGGCCAGGTGGCCGAAATGCCGGCTGTCCGAGGGCAGGCCATCGTCGCCGTCCCAGTTATAGGTCAGTTCGACCGGCGTTTCCGGTTGTCCCGGCGGCGCCATGAAAACCAGGGTGAAGCGACCCTTGTCGTTGTCGATGCGGCGGGTTTCCTCCAGCCCCAGCAGGCGGAAGAAATCCATCGTCTTGTCCAGATCCTTCACGCGGCACATCGTATGCAGATAGCGAATGGTCATGCGGTTTCCTTTCTGTCGCGGCATCGTGCCGTTGGCCGGCAATGTGGCACCACCTCGCCTTGGGTGCAAATGCTGGACCTTCGCGGATACTCATGCGACATCAGGTGTCACGGTGAACACGGGAGGGGCGATGCGTCAATATCTGGAGGCGCTGACAACGGTGCTGGAACAGGGCGTCGAATCCACCGACCGCACCGGCACCGGCACGATCTCGCATTTCGGGCTGCAATGCCGCTATCGGTTGGCCGAGGGATTTCCGCTGGTCACGACCAAGAAACTGCACCTGCGATCCATCATCCACGAACTTTTGTGGTTTCTGTCGGGCGAGACGAATATCGCCTATCTGCGCGAGAACGGCGTTTCGATCTGGGACGAATGGGCCGATGAAAAGGGCGATCTCGGACCCGTCTATGGCCATCAATGGCGGCATTTTCCCATGATTCGGCAAGGCCCTGAGGGGCCTGTCGCCGGAGAGATCGACCAGATCGCGACCCTGGTCGAGACGATCCGCACGACGCCCGACAGCAGGCGTCTGATCGTGACGGCGTGGAATCCCGGCGACATCGACCGCATGGCCCTGCCGCCCTGTCACACGCTGTGGCAGGTCCGGATCGCGGGCGGCAAGATGCATCTGCAACTGTATCAACGTTCGGCCGACATGTTCCTGGGCGTGCCGTTCAACATCGCCTCCTACGCATTGTTGACCATGATGGTGGCGCAGGTGACGGGGCTGAAGACCGGCGAGTTCATCCACACGTTCGGCGATGCGCATCTCTACATGAACCACTTCGAGCAGGCGCGGCTGCAGATTGCGCGTGAACCGCTGCCGCTACCGGTCATGCACATCAATCCCGATGTGACCGATCTGTTTGCTTTCACCTTCGATGACTTCCGGCTGGAGGGATACGAATCCCATCCGCACATCGCCGCGCCGATCGCGGTCTGAGTTGATGAGCGAACCGGACCTGAAAACGCCGTCGCTGAAGACGCCGGAGATTGTCATCGTGGCCGCAGTCGCCGAAAACGGTGTGATCGGACGCGATGGCGACATGCCCTGGAAGCTGTCGAGCGATCTGAAGCGTTTCAAGGCCATCACCATTGGCAAACCGGTGGTGATGGGGCGCAAGACCTTCGATTCCATCGGCAAGCCGCTTCCGGGCCGTCCCAATATCGTGATCTCGCGCTCAGAGGCGCTGATAGATGGCGCGATCGTGACGCCGGGGCTGGGGGCCGCACTCGAGAAAGCGGCCTCGCTCGTCGAGGGCGACAACCTCGAGATTTGCGTCATCGGCGGCGGCGAAATCTATCGTCAGGCCATGGAGCGTGCCGACCGGCTGGAGATTACCCATGTCGAGGGCAGGGTGGATGGCGATACGGTCTTCCCGACCATCGATCCGGACGTCTGGGCCCTCGAATCCGAGGAGCGAATTTCGGCAGGTGAGCGCGACAGCCACGACATGCGCTTTGCGGTCTATCGCCGCAGCATCTGACACAATCGTCGATATGGTGGCTGATAAGGGCGGAATTGCCTGATTTTCAACCTGTTTACGTTGAAAGCGCCCCCCACGATACCTATAACGGTTCAAACGGATTGGGGGGAGGCATCCGCCTGCCCTGAACGCTAACAAAGAGGTTTTGATGCCCTGGAGCAATCAGAATGGCGGCGGCGGCCCATGGGGTGGCGGCGGCGGAGGAAACAACCAGGGTCCCTGGGGCAAGGGCCCGCAAGGACCCCGCGGAGGTGGTGGCGGTAACACACCGCCCGATCTCGAAGACCTTATTCGCCGTGGTCAGGACAGCCTGCGCCGGGTGATGCCCGGTGGTTCGGGCGGTCCCGGCGGTTCCGGCAAGCTGATCGCCATCGTCGTTGTTCTCGGTCTTATCGCGTTGTGGGCAACCCAGGCGATCTACACCGTTCAGCCGGACGAACGCGGCGTGGAACTGCGCTTCGGTGAGCCGAAGAGCGAAGTCTCGATGCCGGGCCTGCATGTCATCTTCTGGCCCTTCGAGACAGTGGAAACCGTCTCCATCGTCGAGCGTCAGCTCGATTCAGGCGGCAACTCGCGCTCGGGCAGCACCAGCGGCCTGATGTTGTCGGGTGACCAGAANNTTCAACATCGCCTCCTACGCGCTGCTTCTGGTGATGCTGGCTCATGTGACGGGTTACGAGCCGGGCGATTTCATCCACTCGATCGGCGATGCGCATATCTATCTGAACCATCTCGAACAGGTGAAGACGCAACTGGGCCGCGCGCCGCGACCACTGCCGCGGCTGGAACTGGCCCGCGACGTGACCTCGATCTTCGATTTCCGCCATGACGATTTCCGGTTTCTCGACTACGATCCCGCGCCGGCGATCCGGGCACCTGTGGCGGTCTGACCATGCTCAGCCTGATCGTCGCCCGCGCGCAGGATGGCGCCATCGGCAAGGACAACCGGATCCCGTGGCACATCCCGCAGGATCTGCGGATGTTTCAGCGCGAGACGACCGGCGGCGCGCTGATCATGGGGCGCAGGACATGGGAAAGCCTGCCTGTCCGGCCGCTGAAGAACCGGCTGAACTGCGTCTTGTCGCGCGATGCCCGCGTGGCGGAAAACGTCTTTGCCGGACTGACCGAGGCGATCCGGTTCTGCGAGGATCAGGGCCATTTCCGCGTCTACGTCATCGGCGGTCAGCGGGTCTTTGCCGAGGCGCTGCCGCTGGCCGACCGGCTGCTGCTGACCGAAGTCGCGACGACCGTTTCCGGCGCCGAGGCGTTCTTTCCCGATTTCGACGAAGGCGACTGGCGGCAGATCGCTGCGCGCCCGCTGCAGGCCGAACCGCCCGCGATCGTGCGCGAACTGATCCGTCAGCCCTGAATCGCCGCGATCCAGCGGCGCAGGACCGACAGGCTTTCCGGCTCGTCCAGCCAGGGGACATGCGCGCGATCCGGCACCTCGGCAAAGATGGTGTCGGGGCGAAGAGACCGCATCCGCGCCGCGACGTCGGGCGACAGCAGGTCGGAATTGGCGCCGCGGATCAGGGCCACCGGCAAACCTTCGGTCGCGCGCCAGAGCGGCCAGAGATCGGGCGCCTCGCCATCGAACGCCGCCAGAAATGCCTCGCGCAGGGCAGGGTCGTATCTGATTTGCAGCCCGTCCGGCGTCTGGTCGTAGTGCTTTCGCGCATCGGCCAGCCAGCGGCCTGCGGGGACATTCGCGAAGCCGGGCATCGCAGCGGGCAGGCGTTCGGCCAGCGCCGCATGAGTCGGCGCCGAAGGGTTGCGGCCGACATAATCGAAGATGCGTTCAAGGCCCGCACGTTCGATCTGAGGACCGACATCATTGAGACACAGGCCCAGCAGGCGATCATGGGCGGCGGCCGCCAGCAACAGCCCGATCAACCCGCCACGCGAGGTACCCAGAAGGGCGGCCTTGCCGATGCCCAGATGATCCAGCAGCGCCAGCGCGTCCTTGGCTTCCTGTGGCACGGTATAGGTCGCGGCGCCGGTATGATCCGATTGCCCGCGGCCGCGATAATCCATGCGGATCAGCCGCAGATCCGGAAGATGCGGCGCAAGGTAGTCGAAATCGTCCATGTTCCGGGTCAGCCCGGCAAGGCACAGCACCGGAAGGCCCCGGCCCGCGTCACGATAGGCGATCTTCGCGCCGTCCCCGGCGACGAAATGCGGCATGGGTTTCCCTTCCGGCCCTACAGGTTCTCGCTTTGCGGCATTCCCAGAACGTGATAGCCGCCATCGACCATCACGATCTCGCCCGTCGTGCAGGCGCCCCAATCCGACAGCAGCCAGACCGCAGTTCCGCCGATCGCGTCCAGTGTGGCATTGGCGCGCAGCGGGGCATTCATTTCGGTGTGGCGAAAGGTCCGGCGCGCTCCGCCGATGGCCGCCCCCGCCAGCGTCTTCATCGGGCCGGGCGATATCGCGTTGACCCGGATTCCATCCGGCCCCAGGTCATTCGCAAGATAGCGCACGCTCGATTCCAGCGCCGCCTTGGCCACGCCCATGACATTGTAGAACGGCGTCACCCGGTTCGAACCGCCATAGGTCAATGTGATCAGCGAACCGCCTTCGGCCATCAGCGGGTGGGCGCGGCGGGCGATCTCGATCAGCGAATAGCAGCTGATGTCCAGACTGTGCTTGAAATTCGCGCGACTGGTGTTCAGAAAGCGGCCGGTCAGTTCGTTCCTGTTGGAAAAGGCGATCGCGTGGATGACGAAATCCAGCTTGCCCCAGCGGTCGCCAAGCGTCGCGAAAGCCGCATCCAGCGAGGCGTCATCGGTCACGTCCACATCCAGCAGCAGATCCGAGCCGACCGAGGCCGCCAGCGGCTGAACCCGCTTGCCGAAAGCCTCGCCCTGGTAGGAAAACGCCAGCTCCGCGCCTTCGGCCGCCACCGCGCGCGCGATGCCCCAGGCGATGGAATGGTCGTTGGCGACCCCCATCACAAGCCCGCGCCTGCCCTTCAGAAGATCGCCCATATGACAGCCCTCGACGTAGTTTTGTCTGTTATTCCAAGTATCTGGACAGCAGCAGCGAGGCATTGGTGCCGCCGAATCCGAAGCTGTTCGACAACACCGAGTCAAGACCCGCCTCATCGACCCGCGTGGTGGCAATCTCGCTCGGTCTGATGGCGGGGTCCAGAGTCTCGACATTCGCCGAGGCCGCGATGAAGTCATTTTGCAACATCAGCAGACAATAGATCGCTTCGTGAACCCCGGTCGCGCCCAGGCTGTGCCCGGTCAGCGACTTGGTCGAACTGATCGGCGGCGTCGCCCCTTCGCCGAAGATGCGGCGGATCGCATTGACCTCGCCGATATCGCCGACCGGCGTCGAGGTCCCATGGGCATTGATATAGCTGAGCTCGCGCCCTTCGGGCAGCGTCTCCAGCGCCAGCCGCATGGATCTTTCGCCGCCCTCGCCCGACGGGGCAACCATGTCATGGCCGTCCGATGTCGCGCCGTAGCCGGTCACTTCGGCATAGATCTTGGCGCCACGCGCCAGGGCGTGGTCCAGTTCTTCCAGCACCACGACGCCGCCGCCGCCGGCGATCACGAAGCCGTCGCGCGTCGCATCATAGGGGCGCGAGGCGGTTTCCGGCGTGTCGTTGTATTTCGAGGACATCGCGCCCATTGCGTCGAACAGGCAGGACAGGGTCCAGTCCAGTTCCTCGCCGCCGCCGGCGAAGACGATGTCCTGCTTGCCCATCTGGATCTGTTCGACGCCGTTGCCGATGCAATGCGCGCTGGTCGAACAGGCCGAGGTGATGGAATAGTTGACCCCCTTGATCCGGAAGGGCGTGGCCAGCGTGGCCGAATTGGTGGACGACATGCAGCGCGTCACCATGAAGGGCCCCATCCGCTTGGGACTGCCCTTTTCGATGACGATCTGGTGGGCGTCGAAGAAATTCGACGTGGAGGGGCCGCCCGATCCCATGATCAGGCCGGTCCGAGGGTTCGAGACGTCGCCTTCCTCAAGCCCGCTATCCTTGACCGCCTGTTCCATGGCGATGAAGTTGTAGGCTGCGCCCGGACCCATGAAGCGCAGGTTGCGCTTGTCGATGTGATCCTCCAGCACGATCTGGGGCATTCCGTGAACCTGGCTGCGAAAGCCGTGTTCGGCATATTCCGGGGCGAAGACGATGCCCGAGCGGCCGATCCGCAGGCTTTCCAGCACTTCGGCGGCATTGTTGCCGATGGGCGAGACGATCCCGAGCCCGGTGATGACGACGCGACGCATGAGAGGATTCCTCTGGCTGATTAGCTGGTCGACAGCGCGACCTTCATATCCTTGACCTGATAGATGACCTCGCCATCGGCCTCGACGCGGCCATCCGCCACGCCCATGGTCAGCCGGCGGGTCTGAACCGCCTTGGTGAAATCGACGAAATAGCGCAGCAACTTGCGGTCGGGGCGGACCATGCCGGTCAGCTTGACCTCGCCCACGCCAAGCGCATAGCCGCGCCCCTCCCATCCGCGCCAGCCCAGGTTGAAGCCGGTCAGTTGCCACAGCCCGTCAAGGCCAAGGCATCCGGGCATGATCGGGTTGCCGGGGAAATGGCAGGCGAAAAACCAGAGATCGGGGTCGATGTCGAATTCGGCGACGACATGCCCCTTGCCATGCGCGCCGCGATCTTCCGAGACATCGGTGATCCGGTCCATCAT
>DBFD01000022.1:46704-58250 GCA_002294185.1 Paracoccus sp. UBA889 | reverse complement strand
TGGCGCAGCGCGGTCAGGATCTCGTATCCGATCGTGCCGGCGAAATCCGCAAGCCGGTCAACGGTCTGTTCGGGGCAGATCAGATCCAGCGCGTCGGGCACCGTGGCCAGCGCCGTCACATCGGCCGTGATCAGATCCATCGAGACACGGCCGACGATGGGACACGCCACGCCACCGGCATAGAGGCTTGCCCCGCTGCCCGACAGCGCCCGCAGGATGCCATCGCCGTAGCCGGCATCGACCGTCGCGATCCGGCGCGGGCCGCTGGCGGTCCAGGTCGCGCCGTAGCCCACATATTCGCCCGCCTCGACCGGCCGCGTCTGGATTACCCGCAGCGACAGCCGCGCAACCTGACGGGCTTCCGCGAAAGGCATCCCGCCATACAGGCCGACACCGGGTCGGATCAGGTCGAAATGGTAATCCGGCCCCAGCAGGATGCCCCCCGTCGCCGCCAGCGACCGCGGCACGCCGCAGCCATCGGTCATCGCGCGGAAGGCGGCAAGCTGGGCGGCATTGGCGGGATGATCCGGCTCGTCGGCGCAGGCCAGATGCGACATGATGAAGGCGGGCCCGGCGGCCAGCGCCTCGGCCCGGATCGCCGCCCATTCGGCGGCTTCCATGCCCAGCCGGTTCATGCCGCTGTCCAGCTGGATCGCGAAGGGCTTGCCCGGTCGCATGGTCCTGTCGCGAAAGAACTGCTCGGCGCTGTTCAGCACCGGAACCAGCCCGTCCAGATCGGCGCCTTCCATGTGACCGGACAGGACGTTGATCGTCGCATCCGGGGGCAGATGCGGCCGGATCGCCCGTCCCTCGGACGCCAGGGCCACGAAGAAGTCGCGACAGCCCGCAGCATGAAGCGCAGGCACCACCCGTCCCGCGCCCAGCCCGTAGGCATCGGCCTTGACCACGGCCGAGGCGCGCGCACCCGGCGCCTTGCCGGCCAGCGCCGTCCAGTTGGCCACGATGGCCGCAAGATCGATCTGCAAACCCATGATCCCGCTTTCCTCCAAGCCTCGCGCCGCGTCAAGGCCGTCCGTGATCGGCGGCATTTGCAGATTTGCATTTTCCGTAGCGGCACGCTGGTGTGGTTTGCAAATTTTCCCGAAACTTCTTTTATGCTCCGGCCGGGCGCGCTAGCGTTCCGCCACCGAACCGGAAGGGGCCGCGCGATGAAGGACATCTTGCAGGAACTGGAACGCCGCCGCAGCGAGGCGCGACTGGGCGGCGGGCAGCGGCGCATCGATGCGCAGCACAAGCGCGGCAAGCTGACCGCCCGCGAGCGGATCGAATTGCTGGTGGATGAGGGCAGCTTCGAGGAATTCGACATGTTCGTCGCCCATCGCAGCACCGATTTCGGGATGCAGGACGAGCGCCCCTATGGCGACGGCGTCGTGACCGGCTGGGGCACGATCAATGGCCGCATGGTCTATGTCTTTTCGCAGGATTTCACCGTCTTCGGCGGCTCGCTGTCGGAAACCCATGCCCGCAAGATCTGCAAGATCATGGACATGGCGATGCAGAATGGCGCGCCGGTGATCGGGCTGAACGACAGCGGCGGCGCGCGCATCCAGGAAGGCGTCGCCAGCCTGGCGGGCTATGCCGACGTGTTCCAGCGCAACATCATGGCCTCGGGCGTGATCCCGCAGATCAGCGTCATCATGGGGCCCTGCGCCGGCGGCGCGGTCTACAGCCCCGCGATGACCGACTTCATCTTCATGGTGAAGGATACCAGCTACATGTTCGTGACCGGGCCCGATGTGGTCAAGACCGTGACGAACGAGGTCGTGACCGCCGAACAGCTTGGCGGAGCCAGCACGCATACGCGAAAATCCTCCGTCGCGGATGGCGCGTTCGAGGATGATGTCGAGGCGCTGTCGGAAATCCGCCGCCTGTTCGATTTCCTGCCGCTGAACAACCGCGACAAGGCCCCGGTCCGACCCTTTTACGACGATCCCGACCGGATCGAGGACAGCCTGGACACGCTGGTTCCCGACAATCCGAACCAGCCCTACGACATGAAGGAACTGATCGTGAAAATCGCCGACGAGGGCGATTTCTACGAAATCCAGAAGGATTTCGCCGGCAACATCATCACCGGGTTCGTGCGGATCGAGGGCCGCACCATCGGCGTCGTCGCCAACCAGCCGATGGTTCTGGCCGGCTGTCTGGACATCGACAGCAGCCGCAAGGCCGCCCGTTTCGTGCGCTTCTGCGATGCGTTCGAGATCCCGATCCTGACCTTCGTCGACGTGCCGGGCTTCCTGCCGGGCACGGGCCAGGAATATGGCGGCGTCATCAAGCACGGCGCGAAGCTGCTGTTCGCCTATGGCGAGGCGACGGTGCCGAAGGTCACGGTGATCACGCGCAAGGCCTATGGCGGGGCCTATGACGTGATGGCCTCGAAACATCTGCGCGGCGATTTCAACTATGCCTGGCCCACGGCGGAAATCGCGGTGATGGGCGCCAAGGGCGCGGTCGAGATCCTGTATCGCAGCGAACTGGGCGACGCCGACAAGATCGCGGCCCGGACCAGGGATTACGAGGACCGTTTCGCCAATCCCTTCGTCGCGGCCGAGAAAGGCTTCGTCGATGACGTGATCCAGCCACGCTCGACCCGGCGGCGCGTGGCCCGGGCCTTTGCCAGCCTGCGCGGCAAGAACCTGTCGAATCCGTGGAAGAAACACGACAACATTCCCCTGTAGGTTTCGGAATTTGCTCATGATGCCCATGCGCCTGAATGATGCGGGCCGGCCCCGGCCCGGCGGCTATCCGCCCAGCCCGAGACAGCCCCGCTGTCTGGCCGCGTTCATGGCGGCTATCATCGGCTGCGGGGAGACCCGTCAAGGTGCGCTCCCGGGCAGCCGGGCGCAGCCGCGCCCGCATCACAGGAGCAAGATGATATGTCGAAAAAGATCATTCTCGGCCTGGTTCTGGTCTCGGCCCTCGCGGCCTGCCAGCGTCGGGAGCCCGAAATCAACGTCTATACTCCGATGGACGGCGCGGTCACACCTCAGCCCGATTTCCAGGGCCAGTACGAAAACTGACACAGCCCTGCGCGGGCGGCCCCGCTGCCCGCGCGCGGTCGCGCCCCAAGCCTTGCGGAGGCGCGGAACATGCTGAAACATCGCGGTTTTCCAGGCCGTCTGCCGGGCACCGATTTCCAGTTCACCATTCGCCGCGAGAACCGCAGGCAGGGCGCGACGCCGATCACCCGGCGCGAACGATTCCGCGATCGCAAGGCCGCCGACCGGCGCGCCGATGCGGGCTTTCTGGCGGCTCTGATCCGGCATTTCGGCTCCGAACCCTTCGAACGCGGAAATCTGGACGCGGGACGCCTGGGCTGGCTGATCGGGCGCGAGGTCAAGGCGGTAGGCGATTTCGACCCGGCCGATTACGGCCAGTTGCTGCAGGTGGACATGGTAGCCGCCGAAGCCGCGTTCCCCGAGATCTTCGCGCCCGACGCCCTTGCCGCGCCCGGCTGGAACGCGGACGACATGGATGACGGGGACGAGGAATGATGGGCGATAAGCTGCTTGCCATTTTACCGTCACGCCCATGTCAATTTGACAGATCGGCGCACTGTGCCATAGTAGCCTCGCACGACCGAAACCCGGCTCGAACCCGAGTCACAGAAACAGGCAAGTTACCATGCAATCCAAACGTTTTGCCCGCCTTACGGGCGGTTCGCTTCTTCTCCTTTTTGTTCTTGCAGCCTGCCAGCAGGGCTACGGCACCGCGACTGGCCTGTCGCCGGATGCGCAGCGCGCGGCAGGGGGCGCCGTTGCGGGTGCGGTCATCGCCAAGGCGCTGGACGAGGATATCGCCACCGGCGCCGCGATCGGCGCGGGCGCGGGTGCTCTGTGCGACGACGCGGGCGTCTGCCAGCGACGCTACTGATACACGCAGATATGATGAACCGATCCGGCGCGGGTCACGTTGGATTTGCGCCAAAGAAACGACAGGATATCTGACATGCCGAAATTTCTCGCTCTTACGGCCCTGGTCGGCACAACCGCGCTGGCGGGCTGCACGCAGGGAATCAACCCGACCGACATGGATCGCGCGATCATCGGCGCAGGCGTCGGCGCGACCGCTGCCAGCGTCGGCGGCAAGAACGCCATCAAGGGCGCCGCGATCGGCGGAGCTGCCGGCGCATTGTGCGACGACGTCCGCCTGTGCCAGTAACTCTCTGACCACCGCGCGCACGCCGCGCGTCTGGCCCTGTTCGACCGTCCGCGACCTGTCCGTCGCGGGCGGTCTTTTCATGCCTGCCGTCCCGGAGCGCCCATGTTCAAGAAAATCCTGATCGCCAATCGCGGCGAGATCGCCTGCCGCGTCATCAAGACGGCCCGCAAGATGGGGATCGCGACCGTCGCGGTCTATTCGGACGCGGATCGCAACGCGCTGCATGTGAAGATGGCCGACGAGGCCGTCCATATCGGCCCCGCTCCCGCGAACCAGTCCTATATCGTGATCGACAGGATCCTGCAGGCGATCCGCGAGACCGGCGCCGAGGCCGTTCATCCCGGCTATGGCTTCCTGTCCGAGAACCGCAGGTTTGCCGAGGCGCTGGATCAGGCGGGTATTGCCTTCATCGGTCCGCCCGCCACGGCGATCGAGGCGATGGGCGACAAGATCACCTCGAAGAAGCTGGCGCAGGAGGCAGGTGTCAGCACGGTGCCGGGCTACATGGGCCTGATCGCGGATGCCGACGAAGCGGTCAGGATCTCGGGCGAGATCGGATACCCGGTGATGATCAAGGCCAGCGCGGGCGGCGGCGGCAAGGGAATGCGCATCGCCTGGACCGACGACGAGGCGCGCGAGGGTTTCCAGTCCTCGAAGAACGAGGCCGCCAGCAGCTTCGGCGACGACCGCATCTTCATCGAGAAATTCGTCACCCAGCCGCGCCATATCGAGATCCAGGTTCTGGCCGACCAGCACGGCAACGCGGTCTATCTGCATGAACGCGAATGTTCGATCCAGCGCCGCAACCAGAAGGTCATCGAAGAGGCCCCCTCGCCGTTTCTGGACGAGGCGACGCGCCGCGCGATGGGCGAACAGGCCGTCGCGCTGGCCAGGGCCGTGGGCTATACCAGCGCGGGCACCGTCGAATTCATCGTCGATGGCGAGCGGAACTTCTATTTCCTCGAAATGAACACCCGATTGCAGGTCGAACATCCGGTGACCGAACTGATCACCGGCGTCGATCTGGTCGAACAGATGATCCGCGTGGCCGACGGTCAGCCCCTGCCCTTCGCGCAATCCGATCTGAAGATCACCGGCTGGGCCATGGAAAGCAGGCTCTATGCCGAGGATCCCTATCGCGGCTTTCTGCCCTCGATCGGTCGCCTGACCCGTTATCGCCCGCCATCCGAGATCGCGGCGGGTCCGCTGAAGGACAGCGGCAACTGGGTCAATGACAACGAGGGCGGCGACAGCCCCACCGCCGTCAGGAACGATACCGGCGTCTACGAGGGCGGCGAGATCAGCATGTTCTATGACCCGATGATCGCCAAGCTCTGCACCTGGGCGCCGACGCGCGGCGACGCGATCAAGGCGATGCGGATCGCGCTGGACGAATTCGAGGTCGAGGGGATCGGCCACAACCTGCCCTTCCTGTCGGCGGTCATGGATCACCCGAAATTCGTCGCAGGAGAAATGACAACGGCTTTCATCGCCGAGGAATATCCGGCCGGGTTCGAAGGCGCATCCCTGCCCGATACCGAGATAGCCCGCGTCGCCGCCGCCGCTGCCGCCATGCACCGCATGGCCGAAATCAGGCGCGCGCGGATCAGCGGGCGGCTGGACAACCACGAACGCCATGTCGGCGAGAACTGGGTGATCTTCGTCGCCGGACGCGAAATCCCGGTCAGGATCAGGGCCGATCGCGAGGGGGCGACCGTGACCATCGACGGCCACGATCTGCGCGTCGAAAGCGATTGGAGGCCCGGCCGGTCGCTGGCGCGACTTTCGGTCAACGGCCGGCCGCTGGTCATGAAGGCGGACAGGATCCCGGCAGGGTTCCGCCTGCGTCTGCGCGGTGCCGAGCTGCGCGTGCATGTCCGCCGCCCGCGCGCCGCCGAACTGGTCCGGCTGATGCCCGAGAAAATCGCGCCCGACACCTCGAAACTGCTGCTTTGCCCGATGCCGGGGCTGGTCGTGAAGATCAACGTCGCTGCGGGTGACGAGGTGCAGGAGGGTCAGGCGCTGGCCACGGTCGAGGCGATGAAGATGGAAAACATCCTCCGTGCCGAAAGGAAGGGTGTGGTGAAATCCGTCAGCGCCGAGGCGGGCCAGAGCCTGAAGGTCGATGACGTGATCATGGAATTCGAATGATCGGCCGGCCCGCCCCCGTGCCGATCCCGGTTCAGCCGTCCTGGCCAGCCTCGCGTCGGCGCATGGGCATGGCGTCGATCAGCGCGAAAATATCTTCGGGATCGACGGGTTCGTGCCAGATCCGCTTGACCCCGCCATCCTTGCCGATCAGCAGCACCGCAAAGCCGCTGCCCGCCTGGTCGCGGAGGGGGCCGGCCCCCGGCCCCTCGATCAGCAGCACGATGTCGCGTTCGGCCAATGCCGCGGGTTCGGATGTCAGGGCCAGAACCTGCGCCGCCAGGGGCGCGCCCTCGGCCAGGATCACCACCGGGCGGGCCTGCCAGCGCAGACGTTCCAGCGTATCGGCGCGGATCGGCTGCGGCGTCGTCCCGCCCTGCCCGGAACCGGCAGGGGCAAGAACCGGCCAGAATGCCAGCGCCAGGGCACTTATCGGCAGGGTGCGGGTCATCGCTTTCTCCTTTGCCTCAACCCTACGCCCGGCGGCGCAAGCCGGTTCCTTCCGATGACGCCGATACCGCCGCTGGATCCCTATCTCAGTCCGCAGGGGCAGCAGGCGGTCATCGCCGGGCTGTTTCTGGCCATCGGCTGGTGGGTCGTGGCGCTTCAGAACCGCAGGCGCGATGCCAAGCTGCGTGAAAACCGCGTCCGCGATGTCCAGCGCGCGCTGTTCGCCGAGATCCGGGCGAATGTGGCGGCCTTGCGGCGCGAGGATCTGGAAACCTACGGCGAAACCATCGCCCGGCGGATCGAGGACAATCCCGGTTTTTTTCCGACCATCCCGACCGAATCGAACGACGCCATCTTCCGTGCCATCATCGCCGAAATTCACGTCCTGCCGCGCGACACGATCGACCCGATCGTGCTGTATTACCGGCAACTGGACGTGATCGGCGCGGCCATCGACGATCTGCGGGTGCTGGACGTGGACCTGATCGGGCCCGAACGCGCGGCGGATCTGTATCGTGATTATATCAATTTCAGGCTGGAGGCGCTGGACCTGGGCGAGGACGCGATGATCGCGATCGCCAAGGACGTTGACGGAACCGGGCGCGGCGACATGCCCGCAGCCGTCAGTAACCCGGACGCGGTCCGGTCCGGCCAAGAATCGGGGCGACGCCCATGATCCGTTCGGCTTCCTCGATCAGTGCGGAACGGGCCGCCCGCAGATCCTTGTCCATGATGCGGGGACGGATCGGGCGGGACGGGGTGTCGCGTGGCTCGGCCGGCGCGGCGGCCGGACGCCTGGTGCGGATGCGTTTCGGATCAGCCATCATCGTCTCCCTTTGCCGTCTCAATATGGGGCGTTCCGGGCGCGATTGCAATCAGGGCGACATGCCCGTCCGGCCGATTTCCTGCAGCCGCAAGGGGAACTTGTCGATGGCGCGGCTGATTTCGCGCACGTCCCAGGGAAAGGGCTTGCGCAGCTTGACCTGTCCGTCCTTGTCCATCACCACCAGCGAGAAGCCGCGCGGACGCAGCAGCCGGCGCCATTCTCCGTTGGCACCCGGATCGGTATCGGTCACGACGATCACGTCGCGGTCCAGCAGCATCCCCGGCCGGCGGCGCAGGGCTTGTATCTGCTCGCGAAAGGCCGGATCCTCGGCCGTGTCGGCAAAGATCACGACCGGGCGCGATTTCCACCGGAAATCCCCCGGCGAGACCTGGGCCGCGTCGCGTTCGATCAGCTCGGCCGCCGCTGCCGGGGCCGGCGCGCTGTCAGGCATCTCTTCGGGACTCATCGGCGCGGGCGGATCCGGCTGCGGCACCGCCTGGGGCGGCGCTTCGCGCGCCGGGCCCATCGCCGCCAGCAGGGTCGCAAAGATCAGGAATTTCAACTTCATCGGCACCTCGTCCTGTGCTGAATATAAGCACGGACCCGGCCGGGGAAAGGACGCATCATGACAAAACCGACGCTGGAAGCCTGGCGCAGGCTGGCCGAGAAGGAATTGAAGGGCCGCGACCCCGACGAACTGGTCTGGGACACGCTGGAGGGAATTCCGGTCAAGCCGCTTTATACCCAGGCCGATACGGCGGATTTGCCGCATATGGGCAGCCTGCCGGGGATCGCGCCCTTCACCCGCGGCCCGCGTGCGACGATGTATGCGGGACGGCCCTGGACGATCCGGCAATATGCGGGCTTTTCCACGGCCGAGGAATCGAACGCCTTCTATCGCCGCAATCTGGCGGCTGGCCAGCAGGGCGTATCGGTCGCCTTCGATCTGGCCACCCACCGCGGCTATGACAGCGACCATCCCCGCGTCGAGGGCGATGTCGGCAAGGCGGGCGTGGCCATCGATTCGGTCGAGGACATGAAGATCCTGTTCGATGGCATCCCGCTGGATCAGGTCAGCGTGTCGATGACGATGAACGGCGCGGTGATCCCGATCCTGGCCAGCTTCATCGTCGCGGGCGAGGAACAGGGCCATGACAAATCCGCGCTGTCCGGCACCATCCAGAACGACATCCTGAAGGAATTCATGGTGCGGAACACCTATATCTATCCGCCCGAACCCTCGATGCGGATCATCGCGGACATCATCGAATATACCGCAGACGAAATGCCGCGCTTCAACAGCATCTCGATTTCCGGCTATCACATGCAAGAGGCCGGCGCGAACCTGGTGCAGGAACTGGCCTATACGCTGGCCGACGGGCGCGAATACGTCCGCGCGGCCCTGTCGGCCGGGATGGATGTCGACAAGTTCGCCGGCCGGCTGTCCTTCTTCTTCGCCATCGGAATGAACTTCTTCATGGAGATCGCCAAGCTGCGCGCCGCGCGTCTGCTGTGGCACCGGATCATGTCGGAATTCGGGGCGAAGAAGGACAGCAGCCTGATGCTGCGCACGCATTGCCAGACTTCGGGCGTCAGCCTTCAGGAACAGGATCCCTACAACAACGTGGTCCGCACGGCCTATGAGGCAATGTCGGCGGCGTTGGGCGGCACGCAGTCGCTGCATACCAACGCGCTGGACGAGGCCATCGCCCTGCCCACCGATTTCAGCGCCCGGATCGCGCGGAACACGCAGCTTGTCCTGCAGGAGGAAACCGGCATCACCCATGTCGTCGATCCGCTGGCCGGCAGCTACTATGTCGAAAGCCTCACCGCGGAACTGGCCCGAAAGGCCTGGGCGCTGATCGAGGAGGTCGAGGAAATGGGCGGCATGACCAGGGCCGTCGCATCCGGCATGCCCAAGCTGCGGATCGAGGAAACCGCCGCCCGGCGTCAGGCGCTGATCGACCGGGGCGAGGACGTGATCGTGGGTGTGAACAAATACCGCAAGGATCGCGAGGATCCGATCGAGATTCTGGATGTGGACAACGTGAAGGTCCGCGACAGCCAGATCGCGCGGCTGGAACGGATCCGCGCCAGCCGCGATCAGGCGGCCTGCGACGCGGCGCTGGCCGAGGTGACGCGTCGCGCGGCCGGCAGCGGCAATCTGCTGGCGGCCGCCATCGAGGCCGCCCGCGCCAGAGCCACGGTGGGGGAAATCAGCATGGCCATGGAAAAGGAATTCGGGCGCCATCGCGCCGAGGTGAAGATGCTGGCCGGGGTCTATGGCGCGGCCTACGAGGGTGACGAAGGTTTCGCCGCGATCCAGCAAGACGTGGAAACCTTCGCCGAACAAGAGGGCCGGCGCCCGCGCATGCTGGTCGTCAAGATGGGTCAGGACGGACATGACCGTGGCGCCAAGGTGATCGCCACCGCCTTCGCTGATATCGGCTTCGATGTCGATGTCGGCCCCCTGTTCCAGACCCCGGAAGAGGCGGCCCAGGACGCAGTGGACAATGACGTGCACGTGGTGGGCATTTCATCCCAGGCCGCGGGCCACAAGACGCTGGCACCCAGACTGATCGAGGCGCTGAAGGCACAGGGCGCGGGCGATATCCTGGTGGTCTGCGGCGGGGTCATCCCGCAGCAGGATTACGATTTCCTGAAGAATGCCGGGGTCAAGGCGATCTTCGGTCCCGGCACCAACATCCCCGCCGCCGCCGCCGATATCCTGCGCCTGATCCGCGCGGCCCGTGCCGCCTGAATGCGCCCCGCGACGGCCGGCGGCCCAAGAACCGCCCGCCCCCGCCGCTGCCGGCGGCGCCACGGCAGGCTTTCTTTCCGCCGCAGGGAGGGGGCAGACAGCCCCCGCCGGCCCCGCTAGAACGGGCGCATGAGCCTGCCCCGCGCGCCCGATCGATTATCCGACGAGATGGCCCTGGCCATCGGCCACGCCGTCTCGGGCTTCGGCTTTCTGGAAGAGGCGCTGAAACGGGCGATCTTCTCGTTGACACGCCAGGGACTGGGCGAGGATGCGACCGAAAGCGCGCTGGAGAAATGGCTGCGGCGGATGGAAGAGATCGCCGACGATTCGCTGGGCACGCTGATCGACAGTTTCGTCGCCGCGACGAACCGCGCCGGGATCGAGGACAGGCAGGCGCTGGCCGGGACGCTGAGCGAGCTTCGGCTGCGGCGGAACCTGCTGTGCCATGCCTCCTGGCGGCCCGGCGATCGGCCGGGCTACTGGCATCCCACCTTCATCAACACGCGCGGCGAACGCTATCCGGACGACATGAATCCGCAGGATGTCCGCGACATCCATGCCGCGACGCTGCAGGCCGCGCGGCGGATCGTGTCGATCATGCGCGCGACCGGAATCGACGGCGAATGGGCCGGCCATCGGGACGAGGATTGAGGCCCTGTCGCGATCCACGCCGGCCGGCGTGCGGTGATAACGGCTTTCCCGCGTTGCAACGCCGCCCCTGCCGCGCTAACACGCCGCGAAATCGCGACAACAAGAGGCTTCCATGTCGTCCCCCCTGCGCCTGGGCATTGCCGGGCTGGGCACCGTCGGGATCGGTGTCGTCAAGATCGTGCAGAAACATGCCGAACTGCTGGGCCGCCGGACCGGCCGGGCGGTGACGATCACCGCGGTCAGCGCGCGCGACCGGATGAAGAACCGCGACGCCGATCTGTCGGCCTATCGCTGGGAGGACGACCCCAATGCCGTCGCCACCGCCGATGACGTGGACGTTTATGTCGAACTGGTCGGCGGCGAGAATGGCGTCGCCAGAGACAGCATCGAGGCGGCGCTGCGCGCGGGCAAGGATGTCGTCACCGCCAACAAGGCGCTGCTGGCCGTCCACGGGCAGGCGCTGGCGGAACTGGCCGAAAGCCTGGGTCGGGTGATCCGCTTCGAGGCGGCGGTCGCGGGCGGCAT
>DBFD01000022.1:43771-46313 GCA_002294185.1 Paracoccus sp. UBA889 | reverse complement strand
ATGAACGGCACCTGCAACTACATCCTGACCCGGATGGAAAGCGCGGGCCTGCCCTACGAGGCGGTCTTCGAAGAGGCCCGGCAACTGGGCTATCTGGAGGCCGATCCGACGCTGGACGTGGGCGGCATCGACGCCAGCCACAAGCTGGCCATCCTGTCCTCGATCGCTTTCGGCACCCGGATCGATTTCGGCGCCGTCGAGATCGAGGGAATCGAGCGCGTCAGCATCGACGACATCCGCCGCGCGGCCGACATGGGCTATCGCATCAAGCTGCTGGGCGTGGCGCAGATGACGCCGCGCGGCCTGGAACAGCGCATGGCGCCCTGCCTGGTGCCGGCGGAAAGCCCGCTGGGCCAGTTGATGGGCGGCACCAACATGGTCGTGGTCGAGGGCGACAGCGTCGGCCAGATCGTTCTGCGCGGCGCCGGTGCCGGCGAAGGCCCGACCGCCAGCGCGGTCCTGTCCGACGTGGTCGAGATCGCGCGCGGTGTCCGGATGCCGGTCTTCGGCCAGCCCGCCGCCGCGCTGCAACGGGCCAAGCCCGCCCGCACGGCGGTGCCCGCGGCCTATTACATGCGGCTGGAATTGCAGGACAAGCCCGGCGCGCTGGCCAAGGTGGCGACGGTTCTCGGCGATGCCGGAATCTCGATCGACCGGATGCGTCAATACGGCCAGCACAGCGACAGCAGCGTGCCGGTGCTGGTCGTAACCCACAAGACGACGCCCGAGGCCATCGACTACGCGATCGAAGCACTGCCGCGCACCGGCGTGCTTGTCAGCGACCCCGTGGAACTGCGGATCGAGGAAGTCTGAGCAAACCGGACCGGCCCCCTTGCACCTGGGCCGCAGCGCGCTAGGCTGGATGGCGGCAGTTCCGGGAACGAAATCCATGTCGGACCTTTTCCTCCGCCTCGACTGGGCCAGCGCCCGCGGCCGCGATCAGCAAAGCCTGATCGAGGACGAATTTCGGGCCGAACGCGCCTCGTCCCTGGGCATGGCGGGCAGACGGCTCGAGCGCGCGCTGGCGGCGCTGGAAGACTGCGACGATGCAGGCCGGGAAAACCTGATCGAGCCCGCGGCCCGCGCCGCGTGGGAATTCATGGTCACGCGCGAAATGGCGGGCCTGCGCGACTGGCCCTCGGTCGCGCGGCAATACCGGATTCCGCGCTCGGTGCTGCTGCGCATGGGGGCCGCTCCGTCGAAATGCGGACCCGATCCCCGGCGGTGATCAGCTTCCCGCGATGACGCGGACGTAATTCATCGTCTCGCGATAGGGCGGCACGCCGTTATACTTCGCCACCGCCGCCGGCCCGGCATTATAGGCCGCAAGCGCCAGCCGCCAATTGCCGAACTGGTTGTACATCATGCGCAGATAGCGTGCCCCGCCTTGCAGATTCTGCACCGGATCAAGCGGATTCACCCCCAGTTTGGCCGCCGTGCCGGGCATCAGCTGCGCCAACCCGGTCGCCCCCTTGCGCGAGCGGGCGCGCGGGTTCCAGCCCGATTCCTGCTGCACGAGACGCAGGAAAAGATCCTCGGGCACACCATATTTGCGGGCCGCCGCGCGGGCATGGGGGATATAGTCGCTGCTTCTGCCACGATAGGCCGGGATACGGTTGGACAACTGGATGTCGGCGATACCGCGATCCTTGCCGCCGGGCTGAAGCCGCGCCGATTCCTGATACTGACCGGCCAGTCGCGAATCCATCAGCCGCGTCTGGCGCGCGAATTGTTCGGCCCGCGACTTCGAGGAACTGCCCGACAGGCGCAGGCCCTGGGCCGAAACCGGAACCGCGAGCGCCGTCATCAGCAGCGCGCACAGCCCCGCCTTCATGCTTGAGATGATCCTCATGCCTTCGCCCTCGTTCATGTTCTTGGCTTTTCCGGCGACTATACAGCAAACCGCCCTTTCCGCCAGCCGCGGCACCCCGACGGTTCCGGGCCCGAACGCGGTCGGCGGGAACTCGCCGATTGCACTGAGGCCGCGGGCTGGATAGACCGATGTCGAAGCGACACGAAAGCAGGGAATCCGCGTCATGGCAGGCAGCGTCAACAAGGTCATCCTGATCGGCAATCTGGGCCGCGATCCCGAGATCCGCACCTTCCAGAACGGCGGCAAGGTGGCGAACCTCCGCATCGCCACCTCGGAGCAGTGGAAGGACCGCAACAGCGGCGAGCGCCGGGAAAAGACCGAATGGCATTCGGTCGCGATCATGTCCGAAGGGCTGGTCGGCGTGGTCGAGCGGTTCCTGAAGAAGGGCAGCAAGGTCTATATCGAGGGCCAGCTGGAAACCCGCAAATGGCAGGACCAGTCCGGGCAGGACCGCTACACGACCGAAATCGTCCTGCGCGGGTTCAACGGCACCTTGCAGATGCTGGATGGACGCGGCGAAGGCGGCGGCGCGGGCGGCGGCGGCTATGACGAAGGTCGCGGCGGCGGCTATTCGGGCGGCGGCGGCGACAGCGCCCCTTCGGCCGGCGGCGGGCGCAGCGACTACGACGACGAAATCCCGTTCTGAGACCGGAACAGGGCGAATCGGCC
>DBFD01000022.1:0-43388 GCA_002294185.1 Paracoccus sp. UBA889 | reverse complement strand
GCTCGCCAATCCGGCCTTTTGCAAATTGCGCGTTCCGGCCACGATCTTTGCAGATGATCCCTGGCTTGCAATACCGTCTTTCGCGGCGTTTCTGACCGTCCATGTCGATCCGTCATCCGGGATCGCGCGAGATGGGAGGAACCGAACATGGATGTCACGACACGGGATCTGGACCCGCCCCGGGGCTTCGAGAGGCTGGTCCTGGCCGAGGCGCCCGAGGCCGGTCTGCGGGCGCTGATCTGTCTTCATTCGACGGTGCTGGGCCCCGCGGCCGGAGGCTGCCGGATGTGGCCCTATGCCAGTGATGCCGAGGCGATCGCTGATGTGACGCGGCTCGCGGCCGGGATGACATCGAAGAACGCGATGGCCGGGCTGGGGCTGGGCGGCGGCAAGGCGGTCATCATCGGCGACGCGCGACGCGACAAGTCACCTGCGATGATGCGTGCCTTCGGCCGCGCGGTCGAGACCCTGGGCGGCCTCTACTATACCGCAGAAGACGTCGGCGTTTCGCCCGACGACATGGCCCTGGCCGCGCAAGAGACGCGCTATGCCGTCGGATTGTCGCAGGGCTCGGGCGATCCCTCGCCCTGGACAGCCGAGGGCGTGTTCCGCTGTCTTCGGGTCGGCGCGCGGCACGTCTTTGGCAGCGACGATCTGGCCGGGCGCCGGGTGCTGGTCCAGGGGCTGGGCCATGTCGGGCTGTCTCTGGCCGAAAAACTGCATCGGGCGGGCGCGGACCTGATCGTCACCGACATCCACGCACCGGCGCTGGCCGATGCCGGCAGGCGGCTGGGGGCCCGGATCTGCGCGGCGGGCGCGGTCTTCGATCAGCCGGCCGAGATCCTTGCGCCCTGCGCCCTGGGCGGCGTGCTGACGCCGGATGCCGCCGACAGGCTGCAAGCGCGGCTGATCTGCGGCGCGGCCAACAACCAGCTTGCGACGCCCGGCATCGCGGCCCGACTGCACCGGCGCGGCGTCGTCTATCTGCCCGACTACGTCGTCAATGCCGGCGGGATCATCAGCGTCGCCAGCGAAATCCACGGACAGGACGACGCCTGGCGGCAGTCCCGCCTTGAGGCCATCGCCGGGCGGATGCAGACGCTGCTGCAACGCGCCGAGGCCGAGGATCGCACCACGACCGATCTTGCCGATGACATGGTGCGGGCGATCCTGGCGGGCCGCGAAGTCGTCTGACGCCGCGTCCCGGCGCAGGCTGGCGCAGGCTGGCGCGGCTTCGCCCCCCGGCTTGCCGACCGTGCCCGCCGTTTCGCCGTCGGGACCGGCGCCCCCACTACCCGTCGCGGGATTCGCGCAACAATTGGCGCAGCAGATCGCCCGGAACCTGGTCGCAGACGAAAGCCGCGCCGATATCGCGGGCCAGGACAAAGCGAAGCCGCCCGTCCAGCACCTTCTTGTCCTGCCCCATCAGCGCGACCAGCGCCGCATCATCGGGCAGATCGCCCGGAATCTCCGACAGGCGCGCGGGCATCCCCATCTGCCGCAGATGCTGGGCCACCCGCGATGGCGCCTCCTGGCTGCACAGCCCCATCCGCGCCGACAGATCGAAGGCCAACGCGCAGCCGATCGCCACCCCCTCGCCATGCAGCAACCGGCCGGAATATCCGGTCGCGGCTTCCAGCGCGTGTCCGAAGGTGTGGCCCAGGTTCAAAAGCGCGCGCTCACCCTGCTCGGTCTCGTCGCGGCTGACGATGGCGGCCTTCATCGCCACCGAATGGGCCACCGCGTGTTGCCGTGCCGCCGGATCGGATCGCAGCCGCGACGCATTCGTTTCGAGCCAGGCGAAGAAATCCGCGTCCCCCAGCAGCCCGTATTTCGCCACCTCGCCATAGCCGGCCAGAAAATCGCGCGTCTCCAGGCTGTCCAGCAGCGCGATATCGGCCAAGACCAGCGCCGGCTGGTGGAAGGCGCCGATCAGGTTCTTGCCATGGGCGGAGTTGATACCGGTCTTGCCGCCGACACTGCTGTCGACCTGCGCCAGCAACGACGTCGGGACCTGGACGAAGCGCACTCCGCGCCGAAGGATCGCGGCCGCGAAACCCACCAGATCGCCGATCACGCCGCCGCCGAACGCGACCACCATATCGCGTCGTTCGATCCGGTTTTCCAGCAGCCATTCCACCACGCGGGTCAGGTGCGGCCAGCTTTTGGTGCCCTCGCCCGCCGGCAGCACCAGCGCCTCGCAGGCGATGCCCGCCGCCGAGAGCGCGTCGCGAAACGTCGCCAGGTGCAGGCGCGCGACATTTTCGTCGGTGACGACGGCCAGACGCGGGCGGATCAGCAGCGGCGCGATCTCGGCCCCCGCGCGTCTGATCAGACCCGCGCCGATGCGCACCTCGTAGGCACGCGCGCCCAGCGGCACATGAACGGCAACAGGGTCTTCGGCGACAGTCATTTCGTCTCCTGCAAAAGGTCGGCATCGGCGTGGCGGATCGCCTGCAACAGCCGGGTCGCGGATTGTTCGATGCTGTCGCCCGAGCGGACCCGAAAGTCCAGGTCCGCCATCGCATAGACCGGTGCGCGCTGCGCCAGCAGATGCTCCAGCGTGCCCTTGGGATCGGCGGTCTGCAACAACGGCCGGGTCGCGCGTTGCCGCACCCGATGCCACAGGATCTCCAGATCGCAATTCAGCCAGACCGACATGGCCCGCCGGCGGATCATCTCGCGATTGCGCGCCTGCATCCAGGCCCCGCCCCCGGTCGAGATCACGCCCGGTCCCTGACCCAGGATTCGCGCGATGACCTGTGATTCGCGGTCGCGGAAGAAGGCCTCGCCGTCGCGGGCGAAGATTTCCGAGATGGTCATCGCCGCGGCGGCCTCGATCTCGGTATCGGAATCGGTGAAGGGCACGCGCAGACGGCGGGCCAGTTCATGGCCCACGGCGGTTTTGCCCGCCCCCATCATGCCGATCAGCAGAATATGCCGACCCAGACGCTGCGCCATTCCCGTCTCCCCTGTTCTGGGCTGACTGAATGGCGTGATCTTTCGGAAATTGCCATATATATTCAGGCCGAGCGGGCGAAAGACCGGCCGAAAGACACGAAATTTCACGGCGAGCGAGGCAAGATTCGATGCGGTTGATCAAGGTTCTGGTGGTGCTGATTCTGGCGGCTCTGTTCGGGCTGGTCGGTTACGCCTATTTCGGCGACATGCAGGCCGACCGACAGGAAGTCCGCA
Organism: Paracoccus sp. UBA889; assembly: GCA_002294185.1. GTDB lineage: Bacteria > Pseudomonadota > Alphaproteobacteria > Rhodobacterales > Rhodobacteraceae > Paracoccus. The sequence goes on along the minus strand of DBFD01000022.1, from coordinate 40,193 downwards.
AACCGATCCCGACCATGGGCGGTTCCGGTGACTAGAGACCTTTCCTTTCGCCTGATGCGCGGCGCGACCCTGGCGCTGATGCTGGGCCTGCCTGCCGCCGCCCAGCAACAGCCCCTGTCGGCAAGCGACTGGCTGTCGGGCAGCCTGAAGGCGCCGCCGCGCGAAAGTTCGTCCTGGCGGCCGGGGCAGAAACCGCCGCCCGGTGTGGAAGGCGCGGCCGGAAATCCGCGCCCGGTGGCCCCTTCCGGCTCGGTCGGGCAGGTTCAGGTGACGCGGCTTGGCCATGGCGATCCGGATGCGGCGGGCACGCAATCGCCGCGCCGCGCGGGTCTGCCCGCCGATCTGTGGCAGGGCAGCGCGACGGCCGATCTGCTGGATCCGATCCGACAGACGCCCGCGCGCCTGCCGGCGATGACCGCGCTGATGCTGCGCCTGCTGACCGCGCAATTGCCGCCGCCGATCCCCGGGCCCGCCGATGCTCCGGCCGATACCGATAGCGGTGCCGATACCGGTGCCGGCCCGGCTGCCGTGGAAAGCGGGCAGCTGCTGCTGGCGCGGGCCGACAGATTGCTGGACATGGGCGCGCTGGACCGGGCCCAGGCGCTGCTGATGGCGACGGGCGCGGGCGATCCGCAGATCTTTCGCCGCCTGTTCGATATCGCGCTGCTCGAGGGCGACGAGAGCCGCGCCTGCGACATCATGAACACCACGCCCGGCATCGCGCCCAGCTTTGCCGCGCGCATCTTCTGCCTGGCCCAGACCGGCGACTGGGCCGCCGCCGCGATCAGCCTGAGCGGGGCCGAACGCCTGCGTCTGATTTCCGCCGATCAGGCGCTGCTGATGCAGCATTTCCTTGACGATACCTTCGTCGATAGCGGCGAGGTGCTGGAACCGTCGCAGCCGATGACGCCGCTGAATTTCCGCATCTTCGAGGCGATCGGCCAGCCGCTGCCCAGCCTGGGCCTGCCCATCGCCTTCGCCCAGTCCGACCTGCGCGCCAATAATGGCTGGAAGACGCGCCTGGAAGCGGCCGAGCGTCTGGCCCGGATCGGCGCCATCGACCCCGGTCGTCTGCGCGCGATCTATGCCGAACAGAAACCCCCGGCTTCGGGCGGGGTCTGGGAACGCGCCGGGGCCATGCGCACGCTTGAGGCGGCCCTGGCACAGGGCGATCCCGCCGCCGCCCTGCCGGCGGCCTTCGATCAGTTCCGCGCGGCCGGCATGGCGGATGTGCTGGCCGCGATGGTGGCCGACGAATTGCCGCCGAACCTGGAAGGCCGCGCGGGCGAGGTCGCGAGCTGGCTGCGCCAATGGCAAGGCCTGCCCGCCGCGACGCCACTGCCGACCGATCCCGTGCTTCTAAGCGGTCAGACCCCGCCTCCGGCCCAACGGCGCGGCGAGGCGCTGCTGGCCGCGATGGCCGATATCGATGCCGGACTTGATGGTGATCTGGCCCGCGCCGGGCGCGGGCTGGCGGTCTTGCGCGGACTGGGCCTCGAGGCGGATGCCGATCTTGCCGCCGCGCAGCTTTCGCTGCTGCCGGTGATGACGAAAGCGCCGCAATGACGCCCGATTACCGCGCCATCTCGGCCTTTCTGGACGCCCAGGCCGCCGAAGCCGGGGCCGCGCGCAATACGCTGCTGGCCTATGGCCGCGATCTGCGCGATCTGTCCGACTGGCTGGCCCGGCGCGAATCCTCTCTGGCGCTACTGGGTCGCGAAACGATCGAAAGCTATCTCGCCCATTGCGACGCCCAGGGCCTGTCGCGGGCCACGCGCGCAAGGCGGCTGTCCTCGATCCGCCAGTTCACCCGCTTTGCCCTGGAAGAGGGTTGGCGCCAGGACGACCCGGCCATCCGCATCACCGGTCCCGGCCGCGCCCACCGCCTGCCCGCGACGCTGGACCGGGCCGAGATCGAGGCCATGCTTCGGGTCGCCCCCGAGATCGGCCGGACCCGGACTGATCGGACCCGCAACCGGTGCCTGATCGAGCTGCTCTATGCCACCGGAATGCGCGTCAGTGAACTGGTCGCGCTGCCGGTCGCGTCCTGCCGGGGCGATCCTGCCGTGCTGCTGATCCGGGGCAAGGGCGGCAAGGAACGCATGGTCCCGCTGACCGGACCGGCCAGGACGGCGCTTGCGGAATGGCTGCGGATCCGCGATCGGGCCGACAGGTCCAGCCCGCTGGGCCGGGCGATTGCCGACAAAGGCGCGCGCTGGCTGTTTCCCGCCCCCGGCGCCGCCGGTCATCTGCCGAGGCAGGGCCTTGGGCGCATCCTGAACGACATGGCTGCCCGGGCGGGCGTCGATCCGTCCCGCGTGACGCCGCATGTGATCCGCCATGCCTTTGCCACCCATCTGCTGGAGGGTGGCGCCGATCTGCGCAGCATCCAGTCCCTTCTGGGCCATGCCGATCTGGGCACCACCGAAATCTATACCCATGTGCTGGACGAGCGGATGCGCGATCTGGTGCTGAACCATCATCCGCTGGCCGGCGTTCCGGCGCCGGACGAATCCCTTCCCGCCAACCAGGACCGACAGGACCATGGACGACCCTCCGATTAGTTTCGACGCCGCCATCTGGCTGACCGCCGCCGCCATCGTGGTCCTGCTGGCCCTGTCCGCCTTCTTCTCGGGATCCGAGACCGCGCTGACGGCCGCCAGCCGGTCCAAGCTTCGCTCGCGCGCCGATCGCGGCGATGCGGGCGCGATCGCCGCGCTGAACGTGACCGAGGACAGCGAAAAGCTGATCGGCGCGATCCTTCTGGGCAACAATGTCGTCAACATCCTCTCGGCCAGCCTCGCCACGGCCATGTTCACGCGGCTTCTGGGATCCAGCGGCGTCGCCATTGCCACGCTGGTGATGACGGTCCTGGTGCTGATCTTCGCCGAGGTGATGCCCAAGACCTACGCGATCTCCGGCCCCGAGACGCTTGCCAGCCGGGTCGCCCGGCCGATCCGCTGGGTCACGCGGGCCCTGTCGCCCATCGTGGCCATCGTGCGCATGATCGTGCGCGGCATCCTGTCTGCTTTCGGGCTGAAGACCGATCCCGGATCCCACATGTTTTCGGTGCAAGAGGAAATCGCCGGCGCCCTGTCCATCGGCCACGCCGCGGGCGCAGTTCAGAAAGAGGATCGCGACCGGCTGCTGGGCGCGCTGGATCTGGGCAACCGCACCGTCGAAGAGATCATGCTGCACCGCTCGCAGATCCAGATGATCGACGCCGAACTGGCCCCCAGCGAAATCCTGGACCGGGTGCTGGCCAGCCCGCATACGCGGCTGCCGGTCTACAAGACCGAACGCGAGAACGTGGTGGGCGTGGTCCATGCCAAGGATCTGTTGCGCGCCGTCAACCGCGCCGTGCGCGAGGCCGGGGACGCGGCGGCGGCGCGGAACTTCGACGTCATGGCGGTGGCGATGCAGCCCTATTTCATCCCCGACACCACGGCGCTGGACGAACAGATGCGCGAATTCCTGAAGCGCCGCACGCATTTTGCGCTGGTCGTGGACGAATATGGCACCCTGCGCGGCCTGATCACGCTGGAGGATATCCTGGAAGAAATCGTGGGCGAGATCGCGGATGAACACGACACCGAGGCCGACCAGACCCTGACGCCCAATGCGCAGGGCGATTACACGGTGGATGGCGGCATGACCATCCGCGACCTGAACCGCCAACTGGACTGGAACCTGCCCGATGACGAGGCCAATACCGTCGCGGGTCTGGTCATCCACATGGCGCAATCGATTCCGGAACAGGGCCAGGTCTTTTCGTTCCACGGCTACCGGTTCGAGGTCGTCACCCGTCGCGAAAACCGCATCACCCGCCTGCGCATCCGCCCACTGGCCAACGGCGCGGCCACCAAGGAGTAGGCCGGGCCTTGCCCGTGGCGCCGTTTCCGGGCCGTCTGTCGGCGCCACCGCCCGAAACGCGAAAGGGGCGGCCCGCCCGACCGCCCCCTTGCAATTCTTTCAGCCGCCTTACTGGCTGTCGCTTTTCGCGTCTCCGATCGGCAGGGCGACAAAACGGGGCTCGCCCTCGCGGCGGATCAGCACCAGCACGGATTTCCGGCCGGCCTTGCGGGCGTCATCGATCCGGGCCTTCAGATCGGCGATGCTGGCGACCGGCTGCTGGCTGGCCTCGGTGATGACGTCACCGGCGGCCAGTCCCTTGTCGGCGGCAACGCCTTCGGGATCGAGTGCCTCGATCAGCAAACCCTTGGTGCTGGGATCGGCGCCAAGCTGGGATGCGATTTCGGGCGTCAGGGGCACCAGGCTCATTCCCAGCATTTCCTGATTGCCACCCTGGTCCGGCGTCGCGCCGCCATCGGCGTTGTTGCCGCCCACGGCGGTCTCGCGCCGACCCAGCGTCACCGACAGGGTCTTCTCGCCGTCGCCGCGCTGGACGACGACCTCGACCGCCTGGCCCGACGGCGCCTCGGCCACGCGCTTGACCAAGCCGCGCGTATCCTCGACCGGCTGACCGTCGAAGCTGGTGATCACGTCGCCTGCCTTCATCCCGGCATCCTTGGCCGGCCCGTCAGGCACATCGGTGACCATCGCACCGCGATCGGCCTTCAGTCCAAGCGCCTCGGCCATGTCTGGGGTCACGTCCTGGATCTTGACGCCCAGCCAGCCGCGACGGGTCTCGCCATATTCCTGAAGCTGGTTAATGACTTCGCTGACCACGTTGGAAGCCATCGAGAAACCGATCCCGATCGAGCCGCCGTTGGGCGACAGGATCGCGGTGTTCACGCCAATGACCTCGCCATCCATGTTGAACAGCGGACCCCCGGAATTGCCCCGGTTGATCGCCGCGTCGGTCTGGAGAAAATCGTCATAGGTGCCCGACAATTCGCGATTCCGCGCCGAGACGATCCCGGTCGAGGCCGAGAACCCCTGCCCCAGCGGGTTGCCGAGGGCCATGACCCAGTCGCCCACGCGGGCCTTGTCGGAATCGCCGAACTTCACGAAGGGCAGCGCGCTGTCGCTGTTCACCTTCAGCAGCGCCAGGTCGGTATTGGGATCGGTCCCCACCACCTTGGCGGGCAAGGTCTTGCCGGAATATAGCTCGATCTCGATCTCGTCGGCGCCGTCGATGACGTGGTTGTTGGTCACGATGAAGCCGTCGGCGGAAATCACGAAGCCCGAACCCAGTGAATTCGATCGCTGCGGCATCTGCCGGCGCGGCTGACCGTGCTGCCCGGGCTGGCCGGGTTCGCCAGGCTGGCCCTGAAAGCCGAAATCGCGGAAAAGTTCGGAAAACGGGCTGCCTTCGGGAAAGGTCGGCCCGCCGGCCGGCTGGGTCACGACCGAGGTCGTGGTGATGTTGACGACGGCGGGGGCGACCTTCTCGACCAGATCGGCAAAGCCGCCGGGCATCATCTGCGACGATTGCTGCGGCGAAACCGTCGTGTCCAGAGGCTTGTTGTTGTTCGCCGCTTCCTGCGCCTGCTGGCTGACTTGCGGCGAGACGTCGGAGTTGCTCTGCTGCGCGCCGGCCACGCCAAGGCCTATGGTCAGCGCCAGGGCAGAGGCGGTCAGAAGATGCTTGGGGGAAGGCGTTTTCATTATGGATGTCCTCTTGATTCAATCACTGCGCCGGGGCGAGGCCGTCCCGGAACTCGACTGAATACAAACGGGATCCGCCTCCGAGTTGCAAATAAACCACGCTCTCGCAAAGTGAACTGATCGTGACATTTGTTTCAACATCCCGCGTCCCCGTTCCATCCGCGCAATCCTGCACCGATTCTGCCGATGATACCAGAAATCCGTGGCGCCATGCCGGGGAAGGAAACGGACCGGGCGCTGCCCGGTCCGGTCGCTGCCGCTGGGCGCGAAGCCGCGCGGCACGCGCGGCGGGAACGCGAAGGGGGATCCGGGACCGGCGTCGAGCGGAAACGAAAAAAGGGCGAATGCCGCACGGCATCCGCCCCGTCCTTCTCTGTCGCCGCCACCCGGCCTCAATTGCCGCCGGTCGTGTCCCCCGCGGTTCCGTTCCGGGGCCGCGCTGTATCGGAACTGCCGCCAGCCTCGGGCGCCGGATCGGCGGCGGGCGTCTGTTCGGCGGGTGCCGCGGCGGGTGCCGGCGTCTGCGGTTGAGACGATTGCCCGGCCCCGCCGGCGGAAGCGTCACCAGCCCCCGGGGTCGTTTCGGGCGCCGCTGTCTGGCCAGCGGGCTGATCGGCGGTCGCCGAGCCCCCGGTCATGGGGCGGACCACCTCGGACGGCCTTTCGGGCGGGGTGGCCAGGCTTTCGGGAACCGGTGTCAGCTTGACGCCCGCGCTTTCGCCCAGGGGCTTGCCTTCGCGGTCGGTCACGGTCGGCGTCACCAGATCCTCTTCCTCAGTCGTCGCTGCGCCATCGGCACCGCGCGCGGCATTGCTTTGCGCCGAGGAACCGGGCGGCGTGGCCACCGGGGCGGGATTGGCCCGGCTTGCGCCATCGTCGCGCAGATAGCTGAAGAACTCGCCGTCGGGCTGGATCACCATGCTGCTGTTCTGGCCCTTCAGCGCGCGTTCATAGGAGGTCATCGAGCGCGTGAAGGCAAAGAATTCCGGATCGCGGCCGAACGCGTCGGCATAGATTGCGTTGCGTTCCGCATCCGCCTCGCCGCGAACGATCGAGGCGCGCTTCTGGGCTTCGGAGGTCAGCTCGACCACGGTCCGGTCGGCAGCCGCGCGGATGCGCTGCGCGGCCTCTCCACCACGGGCAATCTCGTCCGCCGCCTCGCGCTGACGTTCCGCCCGCATCCGGGCATAGGTCGCGGTCAGGTTCTGTTCGGGCAGATCGGTCCGGGTCAGGCGCACGTCGATGATCTCGACGCCAAGGCCGGTCGAATTGTTGCGCGCCTCGTCGCGGATCTGGTTCATCAGCCCGGTCCGGTCATCCGACAGCACGCTGGTCGAGGGAACCGAACCCAGAACCTCGCGGATGGCGGTGTTGACGATCGGCTCCAGCCGGCCAAGGGCGGTCTGGATGCCGCCGGTGCCGACGGCCTGCCGGAAGCGCACCGGGTCGGTGATCCGCCAGCGAGCGAAGGCGTCGACGACCAGCCGCCGATCGTCCAGCGGTGTCACCTCCAGCGGCGAGGTGGGCAGGCCCAGGATACGATCGTCGTATTTCGCGACGTTGTCGAGGAACGGCACCTTGACGCCAAGGCCGGGCTGCTCTTGCACATCGACGACCCGGCCAAGGCGCAGCACCAGCGCCTTCTCGCGTTCGTCGACAATGAAGATCGAGGACATGGCGACGACGCCCACGACGATCAGCGCGGGGATCGCCAGCGCGGAAATGGTCAGTCTGCGGGCGGCCATCAGTTATTCCCTCCGGTCGTCATGTTGCTGCGATTGGTATTGTCGGTCTGGCTGGCGCCATTGCCCGAACCCGAACCGGATCCGGATGGCCGCCGCAGCTGATCCAGCGGCAGATAGGGCACCACGCCCGATCCGTTCGCGCCGCCGCCGATCCCCTCGCCGATGATGACCTTGTCCACACTTCCCAGAACATTTTCCATTGTTTCCAGATACATCCGGCGGCGGGTGACCTCGGGGGCCTTGATATATTCCTCGTAGATCGAATTGAAACGCGCGGCCTCGCCCTGGGCGTTGTTGACAGCCTCGGCGCGATAGCCCTCGGCCTGTTCCAGCGTCGCGGCGGCATCACCGCGGGCCTGGGCCAGGACGCGGTTGGCATAGGCGTCGGCCTCTTTCTCCAGCCGGTCGCGTTCCTGCTGCGCGGCCTGCACCTCGCGGAAGGCGTCGATCACCTCGCCCGGCGGGTCGGCCCGGTCGAGGTTGACGCGGACCACGTTGATCCCCGACTGATAGGCGTCCAGCGTGCGCTGCACCGCATCCTTCAGGTCATTGGCGATGGAGCCGCGATCGCGGTTCAGGATCGGCGCCAGTTCCGACCGCGCGATGATGTCGCGCATGGCCGATTCGGCGACCGCCCGGATCGTGTCGGCCGGATCGGCAAGGTTGAACAGGAATTTCTCGGGATCCGAGATGTTCCAGACGACCTGATATTCCATGTCCACGATATTCTGGTCGCGGGTCAGCATCAGCCCGCTGTCCATCGGACCGGACCGGCCGGTGCCGATCTCGGTCACGCGTTCATTGGTGACGGGGACGACTTCTGCGGTGACGAAAGGCCAGGGCGCAAAGTTCAGACCCTCGCTGCCCACCGCAACGGCGCGGCCGAACAGGAATTCGACGCTTTTCTCGTTGGTCTGGACCCGGTAGAAACTGGCAAAGGCCCACAGGCCAAGCGCGACCAGCCCGCCCAGCACCAACGTCGAGCGGTTGAAGCCGAAGCCCGGCCCCGACGGCCCGCGACCCGAACCGTTCGGACGGCCGCCGCCGCCGCCACGCCCGCCCATCAGCACGCGCAGACGTTCCTGGCCCTTCTTCATCAGTTCCTCGATCTCGGGCATCTGTTCGCCGCCGCCGGGCCGGCGCGGACCCTTCGGCGGCTGATCGTTGCCCCAGGGGCGGTCCGACGGGCGCTTGCCGCGATCCTCGTCATCCCCGCCGCCATTTCCGCCGCCGCCCCACGGGCCCTGACTTGCCATGCGCTCGATCTTCCTTTCGTCGATGAATTTCCCTGACTGACACTTAAGGGGCCGGGGCCGATGGTCAACCCTTGCCGGCCAGCCGGTTTCCCCGGCCGCCTGCGGCACGGGGCCGCGCCTCCATCCGTCAGACCGCCATCGTTTCGATCCGGTGCCGGCGGACCGGATGCCGCATCGTCACCAGTTCCTCGGCCGCGGTCGGATGGACGGCGATGGTTGCATCGAACTGCGCCTTGGTCGCGCCCAGGGTGATCGGGATCGCGGCCAGCTGGATCATCTCGCCCGCCTCGGGGCCGAAGATCTGGCAGCCCAGCACGCGGTCGGTCTCGGGTTCGACCAGCAGCTTCATCATCGTGCGCGCGTCCGAACCGGCGAACATCGACCGCATCGGTCTGAAGGTGGTTGCATAGACATCGACCGATCCCGCCACGCGGGCCTGTTCCTCGGTCAGCCCGACCGTGCCCAGTTCATGCGGGCGCAGATAGACGGCGCTGGCGACGATGCCGTGATCGACCTTGCGCGGGCCATCGCCGAAGATCGTGTCGGCGAAACTGTGCCCCTCGCGGATGGCGACCGGGGTCAGGTTGACCCGGTCGGTGACATCACCCACCGCGAAGATCGAGGGAACCGAGGTCTGCGACCATTCGTCCACCGCGACGGCACCGTTCGCCCGCAGCGTCACCTCGGTCCGTTCCAGGCCCAGATCCTGGCTGTGCGGCGCGCGCCCGGTCGCAAAGATCACCCGGTCCACGATTTCGTGGCTGCCATCGGCAAAATGCACCGCGATCCGGCCGTTCCGTTCGTCCAGCCGCGACGGCGTCAGGCCCAGCCGCAGATCGATCCCGATATCCTGAAGCTGCCGCGTCGCCATCTCGCGCGCTTCCAGATCGAAGCCGCGCAGCACCGCGTCGCCGCGATAGGTCTGGATGACATCGACGCCCAGCCCGTTCAGGATGGTCGCAAACTCGCAGGCGATGAAGCCGCCACCGACGATCAGCGCGCGCTGCGGCAGGGTTTCCATCAAGAACAGGTCGTCCGAGATCATCCCCAGTTCCTGACCCGCGATGCCCGGCCAGACGGGCCGGCCGCCGGCGGCGATCAGGATGTGCTTGGCGCTCAGCCGCGTGCCATCGGCCAGTTCCACCTCGTGATGGCCGGCCAGCCGGGCGCGCTGGTGGTGGATCGTCACCCCGGCCTTTTCGGCGTTGGTGGTATAGGCGCGCTCCAACCGGTCCAGTTCCGCATCCAGTTTCTCGCGGAAGATCTGCCAGTCAAAGCGACCGGACTCGGCATCGCTCCAGCCATAGCCGCGCATTTCCTCGGCCATCAAGCCGGCCTGACTGGCAAAGATCATCAGCTTCTTGGGCACGCAGCCGCGAATGACGCAGGTGCCGCCCATGCGGCTTTCCTCGGCCAGTCCGACCCTGGCGCCATGTTCACCCGCCGCGATGCGCGCCGCGCGCACCCCGCCCGAGCCGCCGCCGATGACGAAGAGATCGTAATCGAAACCCATCAGAACTGCTCTCCCTCGCCGGCCAGGAAATCGGCATCCATGCCCGCGTCGCGGTTCAGTTCCACGACGCTGCCATCAGCCTTGCCAATGATGGCCAGATCGCACATGCCGAGGAACAATCCATGTTCGACCACGCCCGGAATGGCCGACAGCGCATGGGCCAGCGCGACCGGCTCGGGGATCGCATCCAGATGCAGATCCAGGATCCAGTTGCCCTCGTCGGTCAGCCAGGGATCGCTGCCCCGCAGCCGGTGCATGACGTCGTGTCCGCCAAGGCCCAGATCGTCCAGCGCACGGCGGATCAGCTTGCGCGTCGTCTCGAAGCCGAATTGCAGCACCTCGACCGGCAGGGGGAACTTGCCCAGCTGATCGACGATCTTGCCGGGATCGGCGATCACCACCATGCGGTCACTGGCGGCGGCCACCACCTTTTCGCGCAGATGCGCGCCGCCGCCGCCCTTGACGAGATGCAGATCGGGATCGACCTCGTCGGCACCGTCGATGGTCATGTCGAGCCAGCCGAGCTGATCGAGGCTTTCGATGCCTATGCCGTTGCGCAGGGCCAGATCGGCGGTCGTCTTCGAAGTCGCCGCACAGCGCAGCTTCAGACCCTCGGCCTGCACGCGGGCGCCCAGCAATTCGACCATGATGCTGGCGGTCGAGCCGGTGCCGAGACCCAGCTTCATGCCGTCCTCGACCAGGGCCACCGCGGCGCGGGCGGCGGCCAGCTTGGCCGGATCGGGTTCTTGCGGCATGAGCGGATCTCCTTCGAAGGCTGTTCCGGCGCTGTATAGACCAAGGCAGGCGCAAGGGCGAGAGGCGCCTTCGATCCCCGCTCGGGCATGCCGCGCGCCCGACGAGGGGGCGGACCGGGGCCCAGCCCCGGCCCGGTCGCTGCCGCTGGGCCTTGAAGCCGCGCGGGACGCGCGGGACGCGACCTCAATCCCCCGCGGACCCGCCCGACGCCGCGCCCGCCTCCGGCAGGATCACGGTGAAGCGGCTTCCCTGGCCTTTCGTGCTTTCGATCCGGAAGCGGCCGCGATGACGGTTCACGATATGCTTGACGATGGCGAGGCCGAGGCCCGTCCCCCCCTGCGCCCGCGAACGGTGGGTATCGACGCGATAGAACCGCTCGGTCAGGCGCGGAAGATGGATCTCGTCGATCCCCTCGCCGCGATCCTCGATCGCGACCGCCCAGCCGGGACCGCGCAGCATCGGCTCGTGCGGGATGCGGCGCAGATGCAGGCCGAGATACCCCCCCTCGCCGCCATATTTCAGCGCATTCTCGACCAGGTTCTGAAACACCTGCACAAGCTGATCGGCATCCCCCGCAAGCCGCTGGCTGCCGTCGAGTCCCGTTGCCTCGACCCGCACATCCAGGGCCTCGGCGGCCGGGCCCATCGTCGCCAGCACCCCGCGCAGCAGCAGCGGCAGATCGACCAGGGTCTGCGGACGGCGGCGCTCCTCGGCCTGGACCCGGCTCAGCGACAACAGATCGCCGACCAGCCGGTTCATCCGTCCCGCCTCGCGTTCCATGATGTCCAGAAACCGCGCGCGCGCCTTGTCGTCGTTGCGCGCCGGGCCGCGCAGGGTCTCGATGAACCCGGTCATCGCGGTCAGCGGCGTTTTCAACTCGTGGCTGACATTGGCGACGAAATCGCGGCGCAGTTGTTCCCCCTCTTCGGCGGCCGAGCGGTCGAGGATGGCGACGACGGCGCCCGCACCCAGCGAGGGGGCAAGTCGCGAAACGGTGATCTCGGCGGCGACATCGCGGCGGTCGGCGGCAATCTGGGCGCGCAGGACCGCCCCTCCCTCGGGCGGGGTCGGCAGCACGGGATCGGGCGGCGGCGCGGGGTGGCGGTCCGGTGACAGCACCCGGTCCAGCGCCTGAAGCACGGCCGGATGGCGGATGACGGTGACGAAGGGACGGTCCAGCAGATTCGGGCCGAACAGCGCTTCGGCGGCGGGATTGGCGCCGATCATGCGGGCCTGCGCATCGACGATCAGCACCGGCAGCGGAATGCCGTCCATGATCCCGGCCACGCGCCTGCACGCCTCGCGCGTCATCGCAGCTTCAGTCCAGCCGCCGCAGACCGGCGCGGAAGCGCGCCGCATTGGCGCGATAACGGGCCGCAGAGCGCAGCAGGTCCGCCTGCGCCGCCTCGTCCAGCATCCGCACCACCCGGCCCGGCGCGCCCATGACCAGCGCGCCCGCCGGGATCTGCTTTCCCTCGCCGATCAGCGCCCCCGCGCCGATCAGCGCCCCCGCCCCGATCACCGCGCCGTTCAGGATGGTCGCGCCCATCCCGACCAGCGCGCCCGCGCCGATGGTGCAGCCATGCAGGATCGCGCGGTGGCCGATGGTGCAATTTGGCCCGACGACCAGCGGATGACCCGGATCGGTGTGACAGACGCAGAGATCCTGAAGGTTCGATCCGCGACCCAGCCGGATTTCCTCGTTGTCGCCGCGCAGAACCGCGCCCCACCAGACCGATGCACCCGGTTCCAGCACCACCCGCCCGATCAACTGCGCGTCGGGGGCGGCCCAGGCGTCGCCGTCCAGTCGCGGTGCGATTCCGTCCAGTTCCCAGATCATGCGCCCTACCCCTCCATCAGCCGCTTCACGAAGGCCCCAAGGCCGCCCTGCCGATCCCGGCGCAGACGCTCGGCGGTCAGGATCGCGCGCAGATGTGCCTCGGTCCGGTCAAGATCGTCATTGACCAGAACATAGTCATATTCGGCCCAATGGCTGATCTCGGCCCGGCTCTTGGCCATGCGGCCGGCGATCACCGCCTCGCTGTCCTGACCGCGCGCGCGCAACCTCCGTTCCAGTTCCGGCAACGAGGGCGGCAGCACGAAGATCGACACGACATGCCCGCCCAGGGCCGAGGCGCGGATCTGCTGGCCGCCCTGCCAGTCCACGTCGAACAGCGTGTCGCGGCCCTCGTTCATCGCCGCCTCGACCGGCGCGCGGGGCGAGCCGTAGAAATTGCCGAAAACCTCGGCATGTTCCAGCATCTGCCCGCGGCTGACCAGGGCTTGGAAATCCCGTGGCGTGATGAAATGATAATGCTGACCATCGATCTCGCCGGGCCGGGGCGCACGGGTCGTGGCCGAGACCGAAAAGCGCAGGGCCGGATCCCATTCCATCAGCCGTCGCGCCAACGTCGATTTGCCCGCGCCCGAGGGAGAGGACAGGATGATCAGCAAACCCGTTCGATCCATCGGCACCCTTTCCCGGTGGCATCCCTGTGTCGCCGCCGGGGATGAACCAGCCCGCCTTCGTGGTCAAGTCCCGGCCCCGTCGCGGCGCGGAAAGTCTTAACCATTCGTTAGGAATCGACTCGGCAAGCGTGCTGCGATTGACATAGGATCACAGCGGGACCGATTGTTTTCCGGTCCCTGTGCAAGGTGACATGTGAGGGTTTTCCGTTGGCAGACGAAAAGGGCAACAGCGATCGTGACGGGCCCGATCCGGCATCCGGTTCGGCCCAGTTGCTGCGGCTGGCCGATTACGACCGGGTGCAGCCCGGACACATCATCGCCGAGATGCGCGATTACTGGCACGGCCTGCGGCGCGGCCGCGCCATCCCCGCACGCAGCGATGTCGAGCCGCGCGGGATCAGCCGCGCCCTGGACTACGCCTTCATTCTTGAACGGATCGCGCCCGGGGCCGCGCGGATGCGCCTTGCCGGCCGCCACCTGATCGACCTGATGGGAATGGAGGTGCGCGGGATGCCGATCTGCGCCTTCCTGCAATCCAGTTCCCGGGGACGCCTGTCGGATGTGCTGGAATCGGTCTTCAAGGCGCCGCAGATCGCCGAACTGACGCTGCATTCCAGGGGTGAATATGCCCGGCCCGAACTGAACGCGAGGATGCTGCTGCTGCCGCTGAGATCCGATCTCGGCGATGTGACCCGGGCCCTGGGGTGCCTGATCTCGGATGGCGAGACCGGTGTGGCGCCGCGCCGTTTCGATCTGGTCGCGGACAGGGTGCTGCCGATCATCGAGGGGGGCACGACCGTCGCGCCATCGCCTTCGGGCTTTTCCGAGCCGCCATCGCGCTTTGATGGCATGGATACGCCAAAACGGCGGCGGGGCGATGCGAAGGGCGCCCCTGCCGCGCCCCTGCCCGATCCAGGCCGCACAGCGACACCCGAGGAACGGCGGGCCGGCTTTCGGGTCGTGACCGACTAGTGCACGCACCCATCCATGACGAACGCGGTTTTCTTTCTGTGAAAGAGGAAAGCAGCCGGTCCCAGCGTTGCGACGAACTGACAGAGTTCTAAAGGTCGACGACCAGGCCGCTCTTGCCGTCCTCGACCGCGACGCCCGCCGAGGACGCGACCGGATCGAACGGTTCTTGTCGAAACGCAAGCATTGCCGGGCCATCGCGACCGGATTCGAGAAACACGATGACAATTTCCTTGCCCTCGTCAAACGCACCGCAACACGCATCTGGTTTCGCGTTCATGAGCCGGTGACCCGGGCCTGCGCCGCACGGCTTGCAACAGGACCGCATCGCCCCTAACAGAACGGGAACAGTCATTTGCCCCCGGAGGGAAAGCCATGGATATCGAAGCCCGCCGCGAAGCCGACCCGCAGCACTGGAAACTGGCCAGCGCGATCCGCGTCCTGGCGATGGACGCGGTCGAGGCCGCCAGTTCCGGCCACCCCGGAATGCCGATGGGCATGGCGGATGTCGCGACAGTGCTGTTTCGCAAGCACCTGACATTCGACGCCTCGGATCCGCACTGGTTCGACCGCGATCGTTTCGTGCTGTCGGCCGGCCATGGTTCGATGCTGCTCTACGCGCTGCTGCACCTGACCGGCTATGCCGACATGACGATGGATCAGATCCGCAATTTCCGCCAGCTGGGCTCGATCACCGCGGGTCATCCCGAATACGGCCACGCAACCGGGATCGAGACGACGACCGGCCCGCTGGGCCAGGGCCTGGCCACCGCCGTCGGCATGGCCATGGCCGAAGAGGCGATGCGCGCGGAATTCGGCGCCGAATTATGCGATCACCGCACCTGGGTCATCGCCGGCGACGGCTGCCTGATGGAAGGGATCAGCCAGGAGGCGGTGGCGCTTGCCGGCGCGCAGAGGCTGGGTCGGCTGATCGTGCTGTGGGACAACAACGACATCACCATCGACGGCCGGGTCAGCCTGTCCGACAGAACCGATCAACGTGCCCGGTTCGAGGCTTCGGGCTGGCGCGTGCTGTCCTGCGATGGACACGATGTCGCCGATATCGAACGCGCCCTGTCCAAGGCCGCCACGGATGACGGCCGACCGGTCCTGGTCGATTGCAAGACCATCATCGGCTTTGGCGCGCCCAACAAGTCCGACAGCGCCAAGGCCCATGGCTCGCCCCTCGGCGCCGAGGAAATCGAGGCCGTCCGCCGCGCCCTTGGCTGGACCGCGCCGGCCTTCGAGATCCCCGACGACATCCTGTCCGACTGGCGCGAGATCGGCGCGCGGGGCGGCAAGGCGCGCAAGGCCTGGGAAGACCGCGTCGAAGCCCTCGCATCCGACAACCGCGAGGAATTCCGCCGCCGGACCGGGAACGGCGCCAATCCGCACCTGGTGCCGACCATCGTGGCGCTGAAGACGCAGGCGGCCGAAAGCAAGCCCAAGATTGCCACCCGCAAGGCCAGCGAGAACGTGCTCGAGGTGCTGAACCCGCACATGCCCGAGAATTTCGGCGGCTCGGCCGACCTGACCGGCTCGAACAACACCCGCACCCCCGATCTGGGCATCTTCGGACCCGAAGACCGGATGGGCCGCTATATCCACTACGGCATCCGCGAGCACGGCATGGCGGCGGCGATGAACGGGATCTGGCTGCATGGTGGCTTTCGCCCCTATGGCGGCACCTTCCTGACCTTCACCGATTACGCCCGCGGCGCGATCCGCCTGTCGGCGCTGATGGGCCTGCCCGTCATCTATGTCATGACCCATGACAGCATCGGCCTGGGCGAGGACGGGCCGACCCACCAGCCGGTCGAACATCTGGCCATCGCGCGCGCGACGCCGAACATCCTGACCCTGCGACCCTGCGATCAGGTCGAGACCGCGGAGGCCTGGGAACTGGCCCTGACGCAGACCGCCCGCCCCACGATCATGGCGCTGTCGCGGCAGGGACTTCAGGCCCTGCGCACCAGCCATCAGGACGAGAACCTGTCGGCCAGGGGGGCCTATGTGCTGCGCGAGGCCTCGGGCGGGAAACCCGCGGTGGTGCTGATGGCATCGGGCTCCGAGGTCGAGATCGCGGCGACCGCCCGCGACACGCTGGAGGCCGAGGGCACACCCGCCCGCGTCGTCTCGGTTCCCTCGATGGAATTGTTCCGCGATCAACCCTCCGCCTATCGCGAAGAGGTTCTGCCGGCCGGCACCGTGCGCGTCGCGATCGAGGCCGCGGTGCGCCAGCCCTGGGACTGGCTGCTGCTGGGCGAACGTGGCCGCGAGGAGAAATCAGATTTCGTCGGCATGACGGGCTTTGGCGCCTCGGGGCCCGCACCCGCGCTCTACAAGGAATTCGGGATCACCGCCGACAATGTCGTGGCCAGGGTGAAGGCGATGCTGTGAGGCGACATTTCGCCTTCGGCGAGGGTATTTGGACAACAGAGAAGCCGCCGCTTCTTCGTTGCTCAAATACCCATGACGCCCACAGCTGATGCGAGTCCTGGCGCGGGCCTTCGCGCTGATGGCGCGCGAACGTGACGGCCCTCGCCAGCCGCGGCCCGCACAGACGGCGGGAATCGTCTTTCTTCTGGCCGCGATCATCGGTTTCACGCTGATGGACGCGACCGCCAAGCATCTGACCCGAACCTATCCTCCGGCACAGATCGTCTGGGCACGATTTCTGGGAAATCTTCTGATCTTTCTGGCGATCTTTCGCGGACGGGTCTTCGTTTTGATGCGGTCGCGCCAGCCGGGCCTGCAACTGGCGCGCGCGGGGATGCAGCTTGCCTCGGTCGGGTTGTTCTTCACCGCGCTGCAATTCATCGGGCTGGCCGAGGCGACGGCGATCATGGATCTGAACCCGGTCCTGATCACGCTGGGTGCGGCGCTGTTTCTGGGCGAGGCGATCGGGCCGCGCCGGATCGCCGGCATCGCTGCGGCGCTGATCGGGGCGCTGATCATCATCCGGCCGGGCCTTGGCGTGTTCCAGCCCGCGGCCCTGCTGCCGCTGGCCGGTGCCTTCACCTATGCGGCGGGGGCGCTGCTGACAAGGATCGTCCGGGCGGATTCGGTGGCGACCTCGGTGCTGTGGTCGGCGGTTCTGGGCACGGTGGCGACCTCGGCGCTGGTGCCGTTCTTCTGGCTTCCGGTCGCGGCGGGCGATCTGTCGGCCTTCGCGGCGCTGGCGCTGTTCGGCACCGCCAGCCAGTATTTCCTGGTGCGTGCCTTCACCGTTGCCGAGGCCGGCGTTCTGGCTCCGTTCGGCTATACCGGTCTTGTCTGGGCGGGATTCTGGGGCTGGCTGTTCTTCGGACAATTGCCGGATCGCTGGACCGTCGCGGGCGCTGCGCTTATCGTCGGCGCGGGCCTCTACGTCTGGTCGCGCGAGGCCGGTGCCGCCCGGAAGGACCGATGAGCGACGACGACAGGACATCCTTCACCGACCGCCTGGCGAACGCCGCCTTTCTGGCGGTGATGGCGGCGGCGCGGCTGCTGCCCTATGATCGCAGGATACCGGTGATGGGCTGGGTGTTCGCCCATCTTCTGGCCCCGGTCGCGGGCTGGCGGCGGCGGATTCGCGACAATCTGGCGCTGGCCAGGCCCGATCTGGATCACGAGGCGGTCGAAATCCTGGTCCGGGCCGTGCCGGAGAACACCGGCCGGTCGCTGGCCGAGATCTATTCCGGCGACGCCTTCACTGCCCGGATACGCGCCTCGGATCCGCTGGAGGGTCCGGGCCTGCCGGCGCTGGAGACGGCGTTCGAGACCGGGCGACCGGTCATCATCGCCTGCGCGCATTTCGGCAATTACGACGCCATGCGCGCCGCCCTCGCCGGTCGCGGCTGGCCGGTCGGCGCGCTTTATCGCCCGATGAACAACGATGCGTTCAACCGTCACTATGTGCCCACCATCAGCGCCATCGCCGAACCGCTGTTTCCGCGCGGGCGTGGCGGGCTGGCCGCGATGCTGCGCTTTCTCAAGGGCGGCGGCTGGCTGGCCCTGGGCTTTGACCAACATGACCGGCACGCGCCGGAACTGCGCTTCTTCGACCTGCCGGCCAGGACCGTGCTGACCCCGGCCGAGTTGGCGATCCGCTATGACGCGCTGATCCTGCCGGTCCACGGTATCCGGCAGCCCGATGGTCTGTCCTTCCGTGTCCATGTTGGCGAACCGCTGGAAAAGGCCGCTCCGGACCGGATGATGCAGGCCCTGAATGACGATCTGGAAATGCTGGTCCGCCGGCATATGGATCAATGGTTCTGGGTGCACCGGCGCTGGAAATGAAGCCCCTGCGACAGCGCACAGCCGATGTGCGCGAACCGGCATTGCCTGCCGCGCAGGCCGACCATATCTGCCGGCAGAAGCGCGCGGCATGACGGTCGCGAGAAAGGATTATCCATGAAAAAGATCGGTTTCCTGTCCTTCGGGCATTGGGCGCCCGAGCCCGGCTCGCAGGTGCGTTCGGCCAGCGATGTCCTGCTGCAATCCATCGATCTGGCCGTCGAGGCGGAAAAACTGGGCCTCGACGGGGCCTATTTTCGCGTCCACCATTATGCGCGGCAACTGGCCTCGCCCTTTCCGCTGCTGGCTGCGATCGGTGCGCGGACATCGACGATCGAGATCGGCACCGGCGTGATCGACATGCGCTATGAAAACCCGCTTTATATGGTCGAGGATGCCGGCTCGGCGGATCTGATCGCGGGCGGGCGGCTGCAACTGGGGATCAGCCGCGGCTCGCCCGAACAGGTGATCGAGGGCTGGCGGCATTTCGGCTATCAGCCCGCCGAGGGGGAAACCGACCAGGACATGGCCCGCCGCCATACCGAGGTCTTCCTGCAACAGCTGGAAGGCAAGGGCTTTGCGCGCCCCAATCCGCGCCCGATGTTTCCCAATCCACCCGGGCTGCTGCGCCTGGAACCCCATTCCGAGGGGTTGCGGGACAGGATCTGGTGGGGATCGGCCTCGGATGCGACGGCGGTCTGGGCCGCGCGGATGGGAATGAACCTGCAAAGCTCGACCCTGAAGGTCGATGAAGGGGGCGAGCCGTTCCACGTCCAGCAGGCCCGCCAGATCCGCGCCTATCGCGCGGCATGGATCGAGGCCGGACACGCGCGCGACCCGCGCGTTTCGGTCAGCCGCTCGATCTTTGCCTTGGTCAGCGACATGGACCGGCGCTATTTCGGACGCGGCGGCAAGGACAGCGACCAGATCGGCAATATCGACAATTTCCGCGCGGTCTTCGGCCGCTCCTATGCGGATGAACCGGATCGGCTGGTCGAGGCGCTGCGCCAGGACGAAGCCATCGCCGAGGCCGATACGCTGTTGCTGACGGTGCCGAACATGCTGGGCGTCGAATACAACGTCCATGTCCTCGACGCGATTCTGAAACACGTGGCCCCTGCCCTCGGCTGGCGGTGATCACGTGCCCGGCGCGCCAGCGCGCGCCGGGTTGTCGCTGCGGGCGCCGGGATTCGGCGTCCAAGCCGCGCACCCGGCGGTGGTGCCGACGCCGACCCCTAGTCGTGGCGGATCACCATGGTCCGGGTCGCGGCAAATTCGTAGAGCGCATCGAACCCCTTTTCGCGGCCATGGCCTGATTTCTTCATGCCGCCGAACGGCAACTCGATCCCGCCGCCCGCGCCATAGGCGTTCACGAAGACCTGCCCGACCATGATCTGCCGGGCGACTCGGATGGCGCGGCTGCCATCGCGCGACCACACCCCGGCGACAAGGCCGTAATCGGTATCGTTGGCAAGGGCGATTGCATCGGCTTCGTCGGAAAAGGTCATCAACGACAGGATCGGGCCAAACACCTCCTGCTGCGCCAGCGGGTGATCGCGCGGAACCGGGCCGTAGGCGCGGGGGGCGACGAAATTGCCGTCCCGCGCGGCCTGCGGATCGATCCGGCCCTCGGCGATCAGCGGGATGCCATCGGCATCGGCGCGATCGCAAAAGCGGCGGACCCGCTGCATCTGTTTCGGCGAGATCAGCGGCCCGAGATCGCGATCCGCATCCTGCGGGGCTGCGGTCAGGGCGGGAAAATCGCGACGCAGGCGTTCCGTCACCGCCTCGGCGATGCCGTCCTGAACCAGAAGCCGCGCCCCGGCCGAACAGGTCTGTCCCGCATTCTGGGTGATCGCCTTCAGGACCACCGGCATGGCATGGTCCAGATCGGCATCGTCGAACAGGATCTGAGGCGATTTGCCGCCCAGTTCCAGCGTGCAGCCGATATGGTGGCCGGCCGCCGCCTGCTGGACCGCCGCGCCCACCTCGGGGCTGCCGGTGAAGCTGATGAAGTCGATGCCGCGGTGCGCGGCCAGCGCCGCCCCGGCCCGATCACCGCGTCCCGGCACGCAGTTCAGCGCCCCGGCGGGCAGCCCCGCATCGCACAGGATCTGGGCCAGGCGCAGCGGCGTCAGGCAGGCATCCTCGGCCGGTTTCAGCACGCAGGCATTGCCCATCGCCAGCGCAGCGGCGATGGTGCGGCCGAACATCTGCGCCGGATAATTCCATGGGATGATATGTCCGGTCACGCCGAAGGGCACGTATTCGGTGGTCACGAAATGGCCGGGCAGGAAGGGAATCGTGTCGCCATGCAACTTGTCCGCCGCGCCGCCGTAAAATTCCAGATAACGTGCCGTCGCCGCGATATCGGCGCGCGCCTGCGAGATGGGTTTGCCGGTATCGCGCGCCTCCAGCGCCGCCAGATCCCCGGCCGCCCCGGCAACCAGGGCGGCGGCGCGCGACAGGATGCGGCCGCGCTCGGTCGCGCTCAACGCGCCCCATGCGCCATTGCGCGCACGTCGCGCGGCGGCGACGGCGGTGTCGATATCGGCCGCATTGCCCGAGGCGATGCGGCTGAATGCCTCGCCGGTGGCGGGGTCGATCACCGGCAGCGTCTCGCCGCTGGCCGAGGGGCGCCATTCGTTGTCTATGAACACACCGTCGATGACGGAATCGGGATTGCGCGCGGCGATGTTCATCGGACCCTCCTCGTGATGCCCGGGGATCCTTGCGCATCGCGGCGCGGCGCGCAAGCGGGGCTAGGTGGCGCGACGCCGGCCGACGGCTGACAGAGCCGCGGCGACCGCCTGTTCGATGGTCAGATCGGTCGTGTCCAGCACTACCGCGTCATCGGCCGGCCGCAGCGGTGCGCTGGCGCGCTGGCTGTCACGGCGGTCGCGTTCCTGCAACTGGGCCAGCATCTCGGCCGGGTCGGCGCCCAGTTCGGACGCCCGGCGCATGGCCCGCACCTGGTCCGAGGCGACGACATACAATTTCAGATCCGCCTGCGGGCAGATCACCGTGCCGATATCGCGCCCGTCCAGCACCGCGCCGGGTTCGCGCATCGCGAAGCGGCGCTGGAAATCGATCAGGGCCGCGCGGACCTCGGGGATCGCCGCGACGCGGCTGGCGGCCTGACCGGCCTCGGCGCTGCGCAGATCGTCGCGTGCCAGATCCGCTGCGACCAGCCCGCGGGCCGCTGCGACCGGATCGCCGCCCTTCACCCCGGTCGCCCGGTAGAGCAGCCCGGTATCAAGATGATGAAAGCCCAGATCGGCGGCCAGCGCCCGCCCGATCGTCCCCTTCCCCGAGGCCGCCGGCCCGTCGATCGCAATGATGAACGCCATGTCCCCGGCCTGCCGTTTTACCCGTCACCGCCTCTTTGCATATCCGCGCGGCAAAGGTCCAGCCGGCAGCAGAGGTCGCGGAACGGCCCTTGTCGGACCGGCAAGAGGGCGGTCGGGCGGGCGAATTCTTCTTGGCATCACCGTGATTCTGCATTTCTATCGCCGAAATGAAGAATTTATTTCGGTTTAGTGATTTATGTCGATCAATTATCTTGATCGTGTCGCCAATGCCCGATCGGTGCCCGAGGCAAGCGATGCCTATCTTTCGGCTTTGCGCGAACACGGTTTTCAACACGGTCTCTATATCGCGCGCTTCCTGCTGTCGCTTCCCGCCGCCGTGCTGCGCGAAGAGCCGATCCTGTTCGGCAATTTCCCCGACGGCTTTGTCGCACGGCTAGGCGCCGGGGGGCTGCTGGCCACCGCGCCCTGGGCGGTCTGGGCGCTGCAGAATTCCGGCAATGCCTCGTTGCGGGATGCGTGCCTGGGGCATGAAGACGGGGCCGCGGAAATCCACCCTGCGATCCGTCTGGCGATGGATCACGGCGTCGAGGCGGGTCGAGTCATCAGCCTCAGGAACAGGGTGCCGCGCAGTCATGGCGCGGTATTGCTGTGCCCTGGCGGCGGGATCAGCCACGAGCGCGCCGAAACGGCCTGGCAATCCGCGCGCGGCGAGATCGGGATTCTGACCTCGGTCCTGCATCTTCGGCTGGCGACGCTGGGCCGGCGGCTGGTCGAAACCCGCCTGACGCAGCGTCAGCGCGAGGTTCTGGAATGGAGTTCGGCCGGAAAGACGGTGGCCGAGATCGGCACGATCCTGGGCGTAGCGGCCGCCACGGTCGAAAAACATCTGCGTCTGGCGCGGCAGGCGATCGGGGCCGATACGACCGCCCACGCCATCCTCCGCGCCCATCTGGCCCACCAGATTTTCCCGCACGGCCAAGACCTGAACCCGTTCACGTGAGGATAGGCCAATAGGGGTAGGGTTTGCCTGACTTTCTCTTTGCGGCAAATCGGCCTTGAATCGTGACGTTCCGTGAGTGGTGACACAGAATGTGTCAGGAACCTGCGCAAGGGTCCGAGTGTTGCCCGGGCCGCGCATCCCGTCAGAAACGGGGGGCATCTGCCGATGGCGGTCTTGTCGTCGTCGGCGGATGTCGCGCGTTCCCGGCCGATGTCGCAAAACGACGAAAGACGCCGGCCATCGCTGACCGGCGTCTTCGCAGAAAACGGCAGGGAACGGATCAGGCGCCGCCCAGGGTCTTGGCGACCTCGGCCGCGAAATCCTCTTCCTTCTTCTCGATGCCTTCGCCGACCGCGACGCGGGCAAAGCCCACGATCCTGGCACCGGCGTCCTTGGCCGCCTGTTCGACCGTGACATCGGGATTGATGACGAATTTCTGACCCAGCAGCGTCACTTCCTCGAAGAACTTGGCCATCCGGCCGACGATCATCTTTTCGATCACCGCTTCCGGCTTGCCCGATTCGCGGGCCTGTTCGGTCAGGACGGACTTCTCGCGTTCCACCAGGGCCGGATCCAGATCGTCCTGGCTCAGCGAGGCGGGTGAGGTCGCGGCGACATGCATCGCGATCTGGCGGCCGATTTCCTCGTCGCCCCCGTCCAGACCGACCAGAACGCCGATCTTGCCCATCCCCTCGGCTGCGGCGTTATGGACGTAAGAGACGACCAGCGGCGCTTCGACCTTGACCATGCGGCGCAGGGTCATGTTCTCGCCGATCTTGGCGATGGCGTCGGTCAGAACCTCCGAGACGGGTTTGCCGTCGATCCTGGCGGCGTTCAGTTCCTCGGTATTCTGCACGTCCAGACCGGCCTCGGCGATCTTGCGGACCATGCGCTGGAATTCCTCGTTCTTGCCGACGAAGTCGGTCTCGGAATTCACCTCTACAGCGACGCCCTTGCCGTTCCTGACGGCCACGGCGACCAGACCCTCGGCCGCGACGCGACCGGATTTCTTCGCGGCCTTGGCCAGGCCCTTGGTCCGCAGCCAGTCCTGCGCGGCCTGCATGTCGCCATCGGTCTCGGTCAGCGCCTTCTTGGCGTCCATCATCCCTGCGCCGGTGGTCTCGCGCAGTTCCTTCACCATCGCGGCGGTGATAGCCATGATCCGTCTCCTTTGATCAACACGTCAGGCGGGGCATATCCCCGCCTGACGACGTTTCCGTAAATGCATCCGGGGTCCGGACGGGCCGGATCGATCAGGCGTCGGCCGTCGCCTGCTCGTCGGCTTTCGCCTCGGCCTCGCCCTCGTTCAGCGCCTCGTCGGGCGTTTCGGACAGGGCGCCCAGATCGACACCGGCGGCACCCATCTGCGCGGTCATGCCGTCCAGCGCCGCACGGCTGGCCAGATCGCAATACAGCGCGATGGCGCGGGCCGCATCGTCGTTGCCCGGAATGATATAATCCACGCCGTCGGGCGAGCAATTGGTATCGACCACGGCGACGACCGGGATCCCCAGCTTCTTCGCTTCGAGGATCGCCAGGTCTTCCTTGTTCACGTCGATGACGAACAGCAGATCCGGCAGGCCGCCCATGTCGCGGATGCCGCCAAGGCTGGCCTGCAGCTTGGCCTGTTCGCGTTCCAGCCCCAGGCGCTCTTTCTTGGTCATGCCTTCGGCGCCGCCGGCCATCGTCTCGTCGATGGCCTTGAGGCGGTTGATCGACTGGCTGACGGTCTTCCAGTTGGTCAGCGTGCCGCCCAGCCAGCGGTGGTTCATGTAAAACTGGGCCGAGCGTTCGGCCGCATCCGCGATCGGCTTCTGCGCCTGGCGCTTGGTGCCGACGAACAGCACGCGGCCGCCCTTGGCGACGGTGTCGCGCACGACCTGCAGCGCGGCGTCCAGCATCTGGACGGTCTGGGTCAGATCGACGATGTGGATGCCGTTGCGGTCGCCATAGATGAATTCCGCCATGCGCGGATTCCAGCGTTGCGTCTGGTGGCCGTAATGGACGCCAGCTTCAAGAAGCTGACGCAGGGAAAATTCGGGAAGCGCCATTCCAATGTCCTTTCCGGTTTGCGCCTTGGCAGGGGTTCTGAAGGCTTTTGCCTCAACCGGTGGACCCACGGGGATGTCTGTCCGCAAGGCCCGCCCACTGCCTGTGAAGTGAGCGCGCAGATAGACGCTGTGCGCACGCTTTGCAAGGGGTAACGGGCCTGTCCGCTCACATGAAGCTGTCGGGCACGGCGGCTTTCCGGCCCGCGACATATTCCGACAGCGCCTCGGCGATGCCCGGATCCAGATCGGGGGCCTGATACTCGCCCAGCATCCTGGCGACCTTCAGCGCGGCCAGCGTCGCCGTGTCGCGCGCGCCTTCCTCCTCCCAGGTTTCGAAGGGCTTGTAATCCAGGATGCCGGTGCGCCAGAAGGCTTCCTTGTAATTGGCCTGCGTATGGTCACAGCCCAGATAATGCCCGCCCGGCCCCACTTCGCGGATCGCGTCCATGGCCTGCCCGTTCTCGGACATGTCCACGCCCGCCGCGATCCGGTGCAGCAGGCCCAGCTGATCGGCGTCCATCACGTATTTCTCGTAGCTGCTGACAAGCCCGCCTTCCAGCCAGCCGCAGGAATGCAGCATGAAGTTCACCCCCGCCAGCAGCCCGATATTCAGCGTGTTCGCGGTCTCGTAGGCCGCCTGTGCATCCGGCAGCTTCGATCCGCAGAACGAGCCCGCGCTGCGATAGGGCAACCCCATCCGCCGGGCCAGTTGCCCCGCCCCCAGCGTGATCTGGGCGGCCTCGGGCGTGCCGAAGGTGGGCGCACCGCTGTTCATGTCGATCGAGGTGACGAAGGCGCCGAAGATCACCGGCGCGCCGGGACGGATCAGCTGGCTGTAGGCCACGCCCGCCATCACCTCGGCCAGAACCTGCGTCAGCGTGCCCGCGACGGTGACGGGCGCCATCGCGCCGCCGACGATGAAGGGACTGATGATCGCGGCCTGATTGGCCCTCGCATAGACCTCCAGCGCGCCCATCATCACCGAATCGAAGGTCAGCGGGCTGTTGATGTTGATCAGGCTGGTCATCACCGTGTTGCGGTCGACGAAATCCGACCCGAACAGGATCTTCGACATCTCGACCGAATCGGCCGCGCGTTCCGGCAGGGTCACCGAACCCATGTAGGGCTTGTCCGACAGGGTCATGTGGGCGTGCAGCATGTCCAGATGGCGCTTGTTCACCGCCACGTCTGTCGGTTCGCAGACGGTGCCGCCGCTGTGATGGACCCATTTCGACATCTGGCCCAGCTTCACGAAATTGCGGAAATCCTCGATCGTGGCGTAGCGCCGGCCGCCGGCCTGATCGCGCACGAAAGGCGGGCCGTAGACCGGTGCCAGAACCAGATTGCGTCCGCCGATCTCGACATTGCGTTCGGGATTTCGGGCGTGCTGGGTAAAGCTGGCCGGCGCGGTGGCGCAAAGCTGTCGCGCCAGCCCCCTGGGCAGCCGCACCCGTTCGCCGTCGATGTCGGCCCCCGCCTCCTTCCACCGCGCCAGCGCGTCGGGATTGTCGACGAAGTTCACGCCGATTTCCGCAAGCACCGTCTCGGCATTGGCCTCGATGATTTCCAGCGCCTCGTCGTTCAGAATCTCCAGGTTCGGGATGTTGCGGCTGATGAAGCGCGCATATTCGAAGCGCGTCGCCGTGCGTTCGGCCCGGCGCGCGGCCCCGCCTCCGCTGCGGCGGCCACGGCGTTCGGCGACGGCATCCTCGGTCATGGCGATCCCCTTCCTGCAAACATGACTGCGTCCCGTGATAGGCTGCGCGCCGAAGGCCGTGCTGCCCGTTTGCGCCTTTCCCTTGCCATGATGCGACATCGACGCGCGGCCGCGACGCTTTCACGCAGGGTTGACCAAAAGGGTGAATTGCCTTGGCTTCCCGCCTGCCCCATCTTCCGGGGATGACAATGCAATTCCGCTTCGGCCGAGACTACGATTTCCTGGAAACCCTTGCCGACGCGATCGTCCATGGGGTCGGCGTCGTGGCCGCCCTGATCGGTGTGACCGTGCTGATCTTCCAGACAACGGTCTGGGGCACGCAGGCGGCGATGCTGGCCGCCTGGATCTACGGGCTGGGGCTGATCGGGGCGCTGGCAATCTCTTTCATCTACAACATGTTGCCGCCATCGCGTTTCAAATGGATCATGCGGCGGCTGGATCATTCGGCCATCTTCATCCTGATCGCGGCAACCTACACGCCGTTTCTGGAACCCGGCGCCTCCAGCGACCCGATGATCCTGACGCTGCTGGTCGCGATCTGGTTCATGGCCGGGATCGGCGTCGCGGTGAAATGTCTTTTTCCGGGGCGCTATGACAGGCTGGCGGTGATCCTCTATCTCGCGATGGGATGGAGCGGCATCCTGGCGATCCGGCCCATCGCCATGCATCTGCCCGCGACCTCGATGGTTCTGATCGTCATTGGCGGACTGCTCTATACGGCGGGCGTGATCTTCCACCTGTGGCAAAAGCTGCGGTTCCAGAACGCGATCTGGCACGCTTTCGTGGTGACGGCGGCGGCGGTGCATTACGTCGCGGTGCTGACGGCGGCGGTGTCGCCCGCGACGCTGTAGCCGACCGGCGCCAAGCCGCTTGCATCCGGCCGCCGCAGGCGTCAGGTTCGGAGCGATCCTGCCAGCGAGGTGACGCATGACCCCCCAAACCCAATCCCGGAAAAGCCGCGCGCTGTGCGACATCGCGCCGGTCATCCCGGTGATCGTCATCCAGCAGGCGGCGAAGGCCGAAGCTCTGGCCCGCGCCCTTGTCTCGGGCGGCCTGCCGGTGCTGGAAGTCACCCTGCGTTCTGACGCGGCGCTCGACGCGATCCGCGCCATGTCAGGGGTCGAGGGCGGCCATGTCGGCGCCGGCACCGTGCTGAGCCCGGACGACGCCAAGCGCGCCAAGGACGCCGGCGCGACATTCGCGGTCTCGCCCGGGCTGACCGACCCGCTGATCGCGGCCTGCGCGGATCTGGACCTGCCGCTTCTGCCCGGCGCCGTCACCGCCTCGGAGGTGATGCGGGCGGCGGATGCGGGATATGACATGCTGAAATTCTTCCCGGCCGAAACCTCGGGCGGTGCGCCGGCGCTGAAATCGCTGGCCGGCCCGCTGCCGCGGATCAGTTTCTGCCCCACCGGCGGCGTCTCGCCGCAGAACGCCCGCGACTACCTGGCTCTGCCCAATGTGGTCTGTGTGGGCGGCAGCTGGATCGTCACCGATGCCGATGTCGCATCCGAAGACTGGGATGCGATCGAGGCCCGCGCAAGGACCGCCGCCGCCCTGCGCCAAGGCTGATCGCGGCCATGGACAGGGCAAGGCGGAATGTCGCGGTCCTGGTGGCCGCGCAAGCGATACTTGGCGCCCAGATGCCGGTGCAATTCATCGTCGGCGGTCTGGTCGGGCAAAAACTGTCGCCCAGTCCCTGCCTTGCAACCCTGCCCATCTCGCTGATCGTGCTGGGCTCGGCGATCAGTGCGCGGCCGCTGGCCCGGTTCATGCAGATGCGGGGACGGCGCGCGGGCTTTCTGCTGGCGGTTGCCGCGGGCGGCTCCGGCGCGGCGGTGTCGGCGGCC
The DNA here is from genome assembly GCA_002294185.1 of Paracoccus sp. UBA889. Lineage (GTDB taxonomy): Bacteria > Pseudomonadota > Alphaproteobacteria > Rhodobacterales > Rhodobacteraceae > Paracoccus. Next base: position 11,707 of record DBFD01000022.1, on the reverse strand, counting down.
GGAATCTGGCTGGGCTCGTTCCTGCTGTTCCTGACGGGCGGACTGCTGAGCGGGGTCTACTTTTCGGCGCAGGGATTTTTCCGCTTCGCCGCGACCGATACCGCCAGCGACCATTTCGCACCGCGCGCGATCTCGTGGGTGATGGCGGGTGGCCTTGCCTCGGCCATCATCGGGCCGGGTCTGGTCCGTGCCACCGGCGATCTGACCGCGATTCCGTTTCTGGGCACCTATCTGGCGGTGATCGGACTGAACCTGATCGGCCCGATTCTCTTCGCCTTTCTCGATATTCCCCGCCCGCCGCGCGCCCGGCCCGGACAGGATCGGGACCGCCCGCTGGGCCAGATCCTGCGCGAGCCGCGTATCGTCGTCGCCATGATCTGCGCGATGGTGACCTATTCGCTGATGAACCTGGTCATGACTTCGACGCCGCTGGCGGTGGTGGGCGGCGGCTACCGGCCCGAACACGCCGCCAATATCGTCAGCGCGCATGTGCTGGCGATGTTTGCGCCCAGCTTCTTCACCGGCTACCTGATCAACCGTTTCGGCGCCGCGCGCATCGTCGGCACCGGGCTTGCGATCCTGGCCGGCGCGGGGGCGGTCGCGCTGAGCGGGATCACGCTTTCGAATTTCTTCGGCGCGCTGATCCTGCTGGGACTTGGCTGGAATTTCGGCTTCATCGGCGCGACCACGATGCTGGCGCGCGCACATCGCCCCGAGGAACGCGGCCGGGTGCAGGGCATCAACGACCTGTTCGTCTTCGGCGGCGTCTTTCTGGCGTCGCTGTCCTCGGGCGGACTGATGAACTGCACCGGAGGCTCGAACGAGGGCGGCTGGTATGCGGTCAATCTGGCCATGCTGCCGCTGCTGGCCCTGGCCGGCGGGGCGCTGATCTGGCTGTTGATGCGCCCGAAAACGGCCTGAGACCGTCCTGGCCCAGCACCAGCCGCCCGGCCCCGTCCTCGGCGCGTCCGATCACGGCCGCTTCGGCAAAGCCGTGATCGCGGAAGATGGCCAGAACCCGGTCCGCCTCGGCCTCGGCGCAGGCGACCAGCAGGCCGCCGCTGGTCTGCGGATCGGATATCAGCGCGCGATCCTCGGGTGCGAAACCGTCGGGCAGCGCGACCTCGCCACCATAGCTGGCCCAGTTGCGCCCCGAAGCGCCGGTCACGAAGCCGCCGGCGGCAAGATCGCGCGCGCCCGCCAGCAGCGGCACCGCCGCCCAGTCCAGCCGCAGCGTGCAACCCGATCCGCGCGCCATTTCCAGCGCGTGACCGGCCAGCCCGAACCCCGTCACATCGGTCATCGCATGAACGCCCGGCAATCGCGCCAGATCGGGACCGGGCGTGTTCAGCCGCGTGACGGTTTCGATCATCATTGCGTAATCCTTTGGCGACAGGGCCTCTTTCTTCAGCGCCGCAGAGAAGACGCCAACCCCCAGCGGCTTGCCCAGGATCACCACATCGCCCGGTTTCGCGCCCGTGTTGCGCCTGACATGATCGGGATGGACCAGGCCAAGCGCCACCAGGCCATAGATCGCCTCGACCGAATCAATGCTGTGGCCGCCGCCGATGGGAATGCCCGCATCGCGGCAGGCCATCGCGCCGCCTTCGAGGATGCGGGCGATGGTTTCGGGCGACAGCCTGTCGATCGGCATTCCCACCAGCGACAGGGCCATGATCGGGGTGGCGCCCATGGCATAGACATCGCTGATCGCGTTGGTCGCGGCGATGCGGCCGAAATCCAGTGGATCGTCCACGATCGGCATGAAGAAATCGGTCGTGGCCACCAGTGCCTGCTGATCGTTCAGCCGATAGACCGCGGCATCGTCGGATGTCTCGATGCCCACCAGCAGCTCGTCCGGGACCGGCAGCATCGCGGTTCCGCGCAACAGGCCGGTCAGCACGCCGGGCGCGATCTTGCACCCGCAGCCGCCGCCATGGGACAGCGAGGTCAGGCGCGGTTCGGTCGGGCTTTGGTCGTCCATCGGAGCCTCCGGAATTTTGGTGAAGACTAGCACCGCCTCCGGTCGGCGGCAATCGAACGCCTCTGGCCCGCGCCGCCGTTTCCGCCTATCAGGGGCGCCACGAACGAGGATCGGCCATGCTGAAGACCCGCATCATTCCCTGCCTCGACGTGGCCGATGGCCGCGTGGTCAAGGGCGTCAACTTCGTCGATCTGATCGATGCGGGCGATCCGGTCGCGGCGGCGCGCGCCTATGACGCGGCGGGCGCGGACGAGATCTGCTTTCTGGACATCCACGCCACTCACGAGAACCGCGGCACCATGTTCGATCTTGTCACGCGCACGGCCGAACAATGTTTCGTGCCGCTGACGGTGGGCGGCGGTGTGCGCACAGCCGAGGACGTGCGCGCCCTGTTGCTGGCGGGCGCGGACAAGGTCAGCTTCAACTCCGCCGCCGTCGCCGATCCCGACGTGATCGCGCGGGCCGCCGACCGGTTCGGCAGCCAATGCGTGATCTGCGCCATCGACGCCAAGACCGTCGCCGGCGGCGGTTGGGAGATTTTCACCCATGGCGGGCGCAGGCCGACCGGAATCGACGCGGTCGCCTTCGCGCGGACCGTCGCCGAACGCGGCGCCGGGGAAATCCTGCTGACCTCGATGGACCGCGACGGCACGCGCGCTGGCTTCAACCTGGCGCTGACCCGTGCCATCGCCGATGCGGTGCAGATACCGGTCATCGCATCGGGCGGGGTCGGCACCCTGGATCACCTGGTCGAAGGCGTGACCCAGGGCCATGCCAGCGCCGTCCTGGCCGCCTCGATCTTCCATTTCGGCTCCTATTCCATAACCGAGGCCAAGGCCCACATGGCCGCAGCCGGCATTCCGATGAGACTGACATGAGCGCCATCGACAGACTTGCCGCCACCATCGCGACGCGCCGATCGGCCGATCCGGAAAGCAGCTGGACGGCGAAACTGCTGGCCGGGGGGCCGGAAAAATGCGCCGAGAAATTCGGCGAAGAGGCCGTCGAGGCGGTCATCGAAGCGGTTCGCGGCGACCGCGCCCGGCTGACCGCGGAGGCCGCTGACGTGATCTTCCATCTGCTGGTCATGCTGGCCGCGCGCGATGTGGCGCTGGCCGATGTCGAGGCGGAACTGGCGCGGCGCGAAGGCCTGTCGGGCCTTGCGGAAAAAGCCGCGCGGGGCGACTGAAGGCGGGATCAAGGCGCGGCAAGACAGGGTTCTGGCGCGAATCCCTTCCCCTCGGGCAGGCTTGGGGGCTATAAGCGGCGAAACCGCCGCGACAGGCAGGCAGACGGCAGTGAAAACATGACAGAGGATGGCATGAGCGACGATTCGATGAACGGCAAGCATCACGAAGGCGACGTCGCCTTCATCCAGTCCCTCGCGGAATTGCTGAACGCCAGCGAATTGAGCGAAATCTCGGTCAAGCGGGAATACGGCGAACATGACCGCCTGACCGTCAGCCTGTCGAAATACGGCAAGTCCGCGCCGGCAGCCCCTGCCGCGCCGGCACCACCGGCCCTGCCCCCCGCCGCGCCCGTTTCCGGCCCCGCCCCCGCCCCCGCCGCTGGCGCGCATTCGGCCGACTCCGATCCGGCCAGCCTGCCGGGTGCCGTGACCTCGCCCATGGTCGGGACCGCCTATCTGTCGGCCGAACCCGGCGCCGCGCCCTTCGTCCAGATCGGCCAGCAGGTCGCCGAGGGCGAGACGCTGATGATCGTCGAGGCGATGAAGACAATGAACCACATCCCCTCGCCCCGCGCCGGGACGGTCAAGCGGATCCTGGTCGACGATGGCAGCCCGGTGGAATTCGGCGCCCCCCTGATGGTCGTCGAGTGAGGGCGGAATGTTCGACAAGATTCTGATCGCCAACCGGGGCGAGATCGCCCTGCGCGTGATCCGCGCCTGCCGCGAGATGGGCATCGCCTCGGTCGCGGTTCATTCGACCGCCGACGCCGATGCGATGCATGTCCGCATGGCCGACGAATCGGTCTGCATCGGGCCTGCGCCTTCCTCGGCCAGCTATCTGAACATGGCGGCCATCGTCTCGGCCTGCGAGATTACCGGGGCGCAGGCGATCCATCCCGGCTACGGATTTCTGTCCGAAAATGCCGGATTCGTGCAGATGCTGGAAGATCACGGCATCACCTTCATCGGCCCGCGCGCGGAACATATCCGCATCATGGGCGACAAGATCACCGCCAAGGACACGATGAGGGCGCTTGGCGTGCCCTGCGTTCCGGGCAGCGAGGGCGGCGTCGATGACGTGGAAGCAGCCCGCCAGGTCGCGGCCGAAATCGGCTATCCGGTGATCATCAAGGCGACGGCGGGGGGCGGCGGTCGCGGCATGAAGGTGGCGGCCGACGAAAAGGGGTTGGAGGTCGCCTTCCGCACCGCCCGGGCCGAGGCCAAGGCCGCCTTCGGCAACCCCGATGTCTATATCGAGAAATATCTGCAAAAGCCGCGTCACATCGAGATCCAGGTCTTCGGCGACGGCCGCGGCCGCGCCGTCCATCTGGGCGAGCGGGATTGTTCCCTGCAACGCCGCCACCAGAAGGTTCTGGAAGAGGCGCCAGGCCCCGCCATCACCCCCGAACAGCGCGACCGGATCGGCAAGACCTGCGCCGATGCAGTGGCCAAGATCGGCTATGCCGGCGCCGGCACGATCGAATTCCTGTTCGAGGACGGCGAATTCTACTTCATCGAGATGAACACCCGCCTTCAGGTCGAACATCCCGTGACCGAGGCGATCTTCGGCGTCGATCTGGTTCGGCAGCAGATCCGCGTCGCCGCAGGCGAGGAGATGGAGTTTCAGCAAGACAAGCTGTCGATCCGTGGCCACGCGATCGAGGTTCGCATCAATGCCGAAAAGGTGCCGGCCTTCAGCCCCTGCCCCGGCAGGATCACCCAATACCACGCGCCCGGCGGGTTGGGCGTCCGGATCGATTCCGCGCTGTATCAGGGCTATTCTATCCCGCCCTATTACGACAGCCTGATCGGCAAATTGATCGTGCATGGCCGTGACCGTCGCGAGGCGCTGGCGCGGCTCGACCGCGCCTTGGGCGAGATGATCGTGGATGGGATCGACACCACGATGCCGCTGTTCCGCGCCCTTCTGCAAGAGCCGGACATCCAGACCGGAAATTATTCGATTCACTGGCTGGAACGCTGGCTCGACCGGGCTTTCGGCTGAGCCGGCCGGGGTGATCGGCGCCGCGCAATTGCTGGCAGGCTACGCGCGCGGCGTCTTTCCCATGGCCGAAAGCGGTGACGACCCCAATCTTTACTGGTTCGATCCGCCGATGCGCGGGCTTCTGCCGGTCGGCGGTGTCCACGCATCGCGATCGTTGCGACGAGACTTGCGGCGTGGCGGCTGGTCGGCGCATCTGGATGGCGATTTCGACGCGGTGGTGGCTGCCTGCGCCGCCCGCGACGTGACCTGGATCAACGCTCCGCTGCGGCGGTTGTATCGCGAACTGCATGAGGCGGGCCATGCCGAGGCGCTTGAAATCCGTCGTGATGGTCATTTTGCCGGCGGCATCTTCGGGGTGACGCTTGGTGGCGCATTCTTTGGCGAATCCATGGCCTCGGCCCGGACGAACGGGTCCAAGCTGGCGCTGATCTGGCTGTCGGGCCACCTGGCGCGTTGCGGCTTCACGCTGTTCGACACCCAGTTCCTGACCCCGCATCTGGCGCGGATGGGCGGTTTCGAATTGCCGCGCGGAACCTACCGCCAGCGATTGCAGGCCGCACTGGATCGCGATGCCGATTTCCGTCGCGCGACATTGCCCACCGCCGATCAGCTTTGGCAGGAAATCACCCAGACATCATAGCGGGCGTCGTCCAGGGCAGACAGGGCGGGCGACGAGGCGATCATCCAGCCGCTGAACAGCGTGACGTTCTGCGCCAGATCGGTGATGGTCAATTGCGCGAATGCGTCAGAGCTGGGATCGCCCGCCGGAAACCGGCATTCGCCCAGCCTGATCTGCAGCCGGTCATAACGCTTTGCCTCGCCCACCTGCAGCCGGATGTCCGTCGTCCGCCCCGACACCTTGTCCAGTCCGCGCAGCAAGGCGCCCTGTGCCCGCGCCACGTTTTGCGCGGCAGCCGGCTGGACCAGCGCCAGCACCAGAAGCGCGGCGCGGATCATGGCTGCGGCGGTCCCCTGTCGCCGCTGGCCTGGCTGTCGACGAATTTCATCATCAGTTGCAACAGGCTGACGGCGCCCTGAACCTCTTCGATCTCGTCGCCCGGGCGCAGGTCATCGGGGCTGCCGCCCGGCTGGATCAGGATATAGGAACCGCCCAGCAGCCCGTCCGACTGGATGATGGCGGCGCTGTCGACCGGCAGCGCCACGGTGTCGGGCAGGCTGATGCGCGCGTCGGCCATGTAGGTCTGCGAGTTCAGACTGATGGCGCTGACCCGGCCGACCTTGACGCCCGCCAGCCGAACCTCGGTGCCGACATCGATGCCGTCCACATCTGGAAAAGAGGCTGTCAATTCATAGCCGCCGCGTCCGGCCATCGTGCCGCCCAGGGCCCAGATCAGAAAGCCCGCGGCGACGGCCAGAACGACGCCGCCGGCCAGCAATTCGGCGCGCTGCTCTGCCCGCTGCTCGACCGCTGCCGTCATCTACTCGGGCTGCCACGCATCATAGTCGCGCCGCGGCGCGGGATCGGCCCGATACAAAGAGCCGGGTGGATAATAGGCGCCCGGGGTGCCGGTCATGTTTGGCACATGCGGCTTTTCCCAGGTCTTGTGGATCAACGGTGCTTCGGTCGGCGGCTCGGCCCAGGTGTGGTGCAGCCAGCCGTGCCATTCCGGGCTGATCCGGCTGGCCTCGGCCTCGCCCGAATAGATCACCCAGCGGCGCGAGCCGTCCTTGTTCCGATAGAAGAGATTGCCCTGATCGTCCTCGCCGACCTTGATGCCGTTCCGCCAGGTCCAGAACTGGGTGTTCAATGTCTGGCCGTTCCACCAGGTCAACATGCGCAGCAGCTTGGATTTCAGGGACATCGGCACCGGCCTCTTCATCATCTTCGCCGCAAGCTATGGCGCAAACAGCTTCTCAGGTCCAGCCTTCGCAGCGCGCAGGGGCATCGCCGGCACAGGGAAAAAGCCAGGCCGTCCGATTGCGGTTTTCGCCGGCCTGTCTGCGGCGCTCCCGGCCGGAACCGGCGCTGTCCCCGCAGCAGGCGCCAGCGTCGCCGTCAGCCGGCCGAGGCGCTTTCCTTCTTCTGATCGGCATGGATCAGAAGCGGTTTGACCGACGCATTCAGCACCGCATCCTCGTTCACGACAACCTCTTCGACGCTGTCCATGCCCGGCAGGTCGAACATCGTGTCAAGCAGGATATCCTCCATGATCGAACGCAGGCCCCGCGCGCCGGTCTTGCGCGCGATGGCGCGCTTGGCGATGGCGTCCAGCGCATCTTCGGTGAAGGTCAGCTGCACGCCTTCCAGATCGAACAGGCGCTGATACTGCTTGACCAGCGCGTTCTTAGGCTTGGTCAGGATGATGATCAGCGCATCTTCGTCCAGATCGGTCAGGGTCGCGATCACCGGCAGACGGCCCACGAATTCCGGGATCAGGCCGAATTTCAGCAGATCCTCGGGTTCCAGGTCCTTGAACGTCTCGCCCACGCCGCGGTCATCGTTCTCTTTCACCTCGGCGCCGAAACCCATCGCCGTGCCCTTGTTGCGCTGCGAGATGATCCGGTCGAGTCCCGCGAAGGCCCCGCCGCAGATGAACAGGATATTGGTCGTATCCACCTGAAGGAATTCCTGCTGCGGATGCTTGCGGCCACCCTGCGGCGGCACGCTGGCCACCGTTCCCTCCATGATCTTCAGAAGCGCCTGCTGCACCCCCTCGCCGCTGACATCGCGGGTGATCGAGGGGTTGTCCGACTTGCGCGTGATCTTGTCCACCTCGTCGATATAGACGATGCCGCGTTGCGCGCGTTCGACATTGTATTCGCTGGATTGCAGCAGCTTGAGGATGATGTTCTCGACATCCTCGCCGACATAGCCGGCCTCGGTCAGGGTGGTTGCGTCGGCCATGGTGAAGGGCACATCCAGGATCCGCGCCAGCGTCTGCGCCAGCAGGGTCTTGCCGCAACCGGTCGGGCCGATCAGCAGGATGTTGGACTTGGCCAGTTCGATATCGGATTTCGCGCCATGGTTCAGCCGCTTGTAGTGATTGTGCACGGCGACCGACAGAACCCGCTTGGCATGTTCCTGCCCGATCACGTAATCGTCCAGAACCTGGCAGATCTCCTTCGGCGTCGGCACGCCGTCACCGGATTTCAGACCGCTGGACTTCGTTTCTTCGCGAATGATGTCCATGCACAATTCGACGCATTCATCGCAGATGAACACGGTCGGACCCGCGATCAGCTTGCGGACCTCGTGCTGGCTCTTGCCGCAAAAGCTGCAATAAAGCGTGTTCTTGCTGTCACCGCCGGACTGGTTGGCCATCGTCCACTTCCTTCATTTCCGCCCGCCGCCGGGGCCTGACGGGCGGCACGGCCGGGGCCCGGTCCGCGCCGCATTGGTCTGTTCCGCCGCCACCAGGATCGGCGGCGCGGATCGTCCTGCTCATGTTAGGGATGACGCGCCCGCGTCACAATCCCCCAAACGTGTCTATTTCTTCCCACTCTCGGCCTTGCCGCGCGGCTGCACCACCTCGTCGATCAGGCCCCATTCCTTTGCCTCGTCGGGCGACATGAAGCGGTCGCGTTCCAGCGCCTCCTCGACTTCGGCCAGTGATTTCCCGGTATGCTTCACATAGATTTCATTCAGCCGCCGCTTCAGCTTTTCGGTTTCGCGGGCGTGGATCAGGATATCGGTTGCCTGGCCCTGATAGCCGCCCGAGGGCTGGTGCACCATGACCCGGCTGTTGGGCAGCGAAAACCGCAGCCCCGGTTCGCCCGCCGCCAGCAGCAGCGATCCCATCGAGGCCGCCTGCCCCACCACCAGGGTCGAGACCTTGGGCCGGATATATTGCATCGTGTCATAGATCGACAGGCCAGAGGTCACGACCCCGCCAGGGCTGTTGATGTACATGCTGATGTCCTTCGACGGATTCTCCGCCTCGAGAAACAGCAATTGCGCGCAGACCAGCGTGGACATGCCGTCATGGACCGGACCCGAAACGAAGATGATGCGTTCCTTCAGCAGCCGCGAGAAGATGTCGTAGGCCCGTTCCCCGCGAGAGGTCTGTTCGACCACCATGGGAACGAGGGTGTTCATGTAGAATTCCGCCGGATCGCTCATCGTCTGTCCTTGCCTGTTATTCCCGTCCGCGCGATTCGACCGGGCGCTGTCCCATCCCTTAGCCGCGAAAGGTTGACAGAGTCTTAGTAACCGGCAAGGTCCGCCGCAAGGCATGGAACGAATTTCGCGCCGGGAGAGGCAGATGAAACTGATCGTGGGCCTGGGCAATCCGGGCATGAAATATACAGGGAACCGTCACAATATCGGTTTCATGGCGGTTGACCGCATCGCGACCGACCACGACCTGGGTCCGTGGAGGGCACGGTTTCAGGGCCAGAGCATCGAGGCACGGCTGGGTGAAAACCGCATTGCCCTGTTGAAACCGGGCACGTTCATGAACCTGTCGGGGCAATCGGTGGGCGAGGCCATGCGCTATCTGAAGCTGACGCCTGCCGATGTGATCGTGTTCCATGACGAACTGGATCTTGCGCCGGGCAAATGCCGGGTAAAGTCGGGCGGGGGTCACGCCGGCCATAACGGGCTGCGATCGATCCATCAGCATATCGGGCCGGAATACCAGCGTGTGCGGCTGGGCATCGGCCATCCGGGACACAAGGACCGGGTGGCGGCCTATGTTCTGTCGGACTTCGCCAGGTCCGATCGCGACTGGCTGGATGATCTGCTGCGCGGAATCGCGGATGGATCGCCGTTTCTGGCCGCAGGCGATGGCGGGCGGTTTCAGAACGCCGTCGCAGCCCGCACCCAGCCTGCGCGGAATACCGGCAGGACCGGGCCGGACGGGGCAGGATCCACAAAACCCTCGCCCGGCAGGACCGAAGGCAATCCCGCTCCGGCGACCGAGATCGAGGCCGCTCCGGCCAGCATGGCCGAGCGTCTGCGCGCATTGACCCGGCGGTTCCGATGAACGAAGCGGCGGTTCGGGCCGCGTTTCGCGATCAGGCGCGATCCTGCCGCGATCTGGGCTCACCGCTGACTGCGCGCGTCTGCGATCTGCTTGCGGATTGCCTGCGCCACGATTCGGGCGCGGTCGCGCGGCGCGTTCTGGACTGGCGCGGCGATCCCTCATCCAGCGCCGATTCCGTGCCTCTGCGGCTGTGCGGCGGGCTGCACGCGCTGGTCCTGCGCGGCGCCGCCCCAGCCTTGGCCCGCGCCTATGCCTCGGGCAGGGTGGACGCGGCGCTGTTGCTGTCGGTCCTGACCGCGCATGAGGCCTGTCTTCTGCGCTGGCTGGACAGTCCGCCGCAGACGAACGAGGTCGCGCGGTCGGCGGCGATCATCGCAGCGGCCCGGTTCCTCGCACAACGATGTGGCTTGCCGCTGAGGGCGCTGGAACTGGGCGCCTCGGCCGGTCTGAACCTGAATTTCGCGCATTACCATCTGCGGCCCGCGCGCGCGCAGCCCGGCGCCCATTCCGACCGGCCTGCGTCCGACCAGGGCGCCGGCGTGACCTTGCGGCCGCGATGGGACGGACAGGTTCCAGCCGGAGAGTTCCGGTTGGCCGAGGCCGAGGGCGTCGATCTGCGGCCGGTCGATCCGGTGGCGGACCGGCTGCGGTTGCAGGCCTATTGCTGGGCGGATCAGTCGGCCCGGCTGGCCCGGCTGCGCGGCGCGCTGGATCTGGCGCGGGTCTTTCCGCCGCAGGTGGCGCAGGGCGATGCGGGCGACTGGCTGATTGCGCGTCTGGCCAAGGCCGCGCCGGGGCGCGTGACATTCGTCTGTCACACCGTGGCGGCACAATATTTTCCGGAAGCGACGCAAGGGGTTTGCGCGGCCGCCCTGCAGGCTGCGGCAGCGCGGGCCGGCCCGGACGCACCACTGGCGCATTTCGCGATGGAATCCGACGGGTGCGGCCCCGGCGCGGCGCTGTCGCTGCGGCTGTGGAACGGCGCCGTCCATGGCTGGTCGCTGGGGCGCGCGGATTTTCACGGCCGATGGGTGTCATGGCACCCTGCCCCCCTGCCATCGGGCTTGTGAACGGCGGGGGATTGGCCGACAGGCGCGGCTGGTTTATCCTGTTTCCAGGAGGAGACGAGGATGGAGCGATCCCTGAACGTTCTCGGCGGGCCGTTGGAGACGTGTTCGGACCGGCCGAAGACCGGCTTCTTTCGCAACGGATGTTGCGATACCGGACCTGAGGATCGCGGCAGCCATACGATCTGCGTGATCGTGACCGACGAATTTCTGGCCATGTCGAAATATCTGGGCAACGATCTGTCCACGCCCCGACCGGAATTCCGCTTCGCCGGGCTGAAGGCTGGCGATCGCTGGTGCCTGTGCGCCGCGCGCTTTCTGCAGGCGGCGCAGGAAATGGCCGCGCCCAAGGTGGTCCTGGATGCGACGCATCGACGGGCGCTGGATATCGTTCCGCTGGAATTGCTGCAGGCGCATCAGGCGGAAGCGAATGGATGACAGGCCCCGGCGCAGGGGGCCACCTGCGCCCGACATGAATCCTTTGCGTGCGAAGACGACGTTTTCCAGGCCGGTCCG
>DBFD01000026.1:14175-36465 GCA_002294185.1 Paracoccus sp. UBA889 | reverse complement strand
ATGATATCAAAGCCTGTTGCCGTTGGAGGATCAGATTCCAGGCGAATAGCAACGCCGAAATACCGACGAGCAGCAGCCCGACGAGGGAATCCTCGCTCATCTTCTCGCGTCCGATACGGCCGCCGACGATGACAATCACTCCGCCAAGTCCCAGCAAGGCCCCCATGATGGCGCGACGCTCGATCCGCTCTCCCAGAATGATCGCCGCTAGATAAAGCGTGATGAGAGGGGCGATGAAGCTGATCGCAATTGCTTCAGCAAGGGGAAGGCGAACCAGCGCTGCAAAGAAGGTCCAGCCCATAAAGGCGACCACTATCCCCCGCATGAGATGAACTTTGAGCACGGATCTGGTTGGAAGCTTTCTCACCCGCCACCACCAGATTGGCGCAATCATCACGAAACCGATCGCGCAGCGTAGCAGATATGCGCTGTAGGCCCCCACCGATAGGCTGGCGCTCTTCATCACGGCGTCCATTGCCGAAAACAGCGCGATCCCGATGATTGTTGCCAGAACAGGCCTAAAGCTGTCGTCATTCGCGCTCATCGTCGCTGGCATAGTGCGCCCTGTCCCAAGCGCAACTTGGTTCAGCGGTGGGTAAGCCGGGATCGCGGATTGTATCCTACAGTTTACGATACATAGCGCCCGTAAAGCAGTATATATGGCGGAGCGCAAAATTGGTGGGCCAAATGAAACGATTTAATCTTACCTCCGGAACCGCGATCGCCGCCGTTCTTCTTGCAACTTCCGCGCAGGCTCAGCAGAGGGCGCCTGAAAGCCTGTTGCCAGTTGCGGGACAAAGCCAAAGTGTTGCCAAGTCTGCGCCGCAACAAAGTGGCGATGACGCACGTACGGTGGACGAAGCTTTCGGCGATATCCGCATGGCTAGCGGCGAGGTGGTGCAGGAAATACCGTCTTTGGAAGGCGTATGGAGCGTGGCACAGGCCGAGCAACTGCTCGCATTCATCCCTACATTGGTCGCTGAGGGGCTGAACCCAACGGATTATCGTGCCGACGCGCTCAAGACCGCGATCGCTGCGGGCGAGGGTGAGGCGCTCAACAAGCTGGCCAGCGAAACCTTCGTCTGGCTGGTCGAAGATCTACGCGATGGCCGCACGCCAATGGAATCGCGTCGTCAGTGGTTCGTCGTCGATCCTGATGCGGACCGTCTGCCGACTTGGAAGCTGCTCGAAGATGCGCTGGCCAGCGGTGATATTTCCGGCACGCTGACCTCGCTCAATCCGGTTCATCCCGACTATGCGGCTTTGAGGGAGGAACTTACCACGGCAAAAGACGCCAAGCGGATCAAGCTGATCCGGGCAAATATGGATCGGTGGCGCTGGTTGCCGCAGGATCTTGGTAAGCAGTATCTCGTTACCAATGTGCCCGAATACATGCTGCGCCTTACGGTGAACGGCAAGATCATCAAAAGCTACCGTACCGTCGTCGGGAAGCCCGGTCGTACTGCGACGCCGCAACTTGCCGAAATGGTCGAGGCGGTGATCTACAACCCGACGTGGACCGTGCCTCAGTCGATCGTGAAGGGCGAAGGTCTGGGCGCTAAGGTGCTCAACAATCCCGGCTGGGCCCGGACCGCTGGCTACAAGGCAACCAAGGGCGAAAATGGCTGGGTTACTGTGGTGCAGCAGCCTGGCCCGCAGAATTCACTCGGCCTGATGAAGCTCGACATGCCTAACGAACACGCGATCTTCCTTCACGATACGCCTAGCCGTCACTTGTTCGCGAATGACAACCGTGCGTTGAGCCACGGGTGCATCCGCGTGCAGGGTGCGCGTGAACTGGCAATGACCATGTCGATGCTCGGCAATGCCAGCAGTCGCGAAGATATCCCGGCGATCCAGCAGGAAGTTTCGGAAATCACGACCAGCGGCGAATACACGCGCTACGAGATGAAGAAGCAGTGGCCGGTCTACATCACCTATTTCACCATGGCGAGCGACGTGAACGGTGAGATGAAGACTTTCAGCGACATCTACGATCGCGATGCGCCCGTGCTCGCCGCGCTCGATGCGCCGCGGGTATCGGATCGCGCGCGGGAGACGAGTGAAGAAGCCGTCGAAATCGTCGACGACATGCAGATCAGCTAAGAAAAGGAGTGCGTCCCCGGCGTTAGAAAACGCCGGGGTTCGTCCTTTCGAAAGTACCGCCGTTGTCGCTGCGCAGCAATTCGGTCTGCGTGACCGGCGGTGGCACCCGGCTACCGTTTTCGGTCAGCCCCAGGCTTTCGGCATAGAGCAGGCGACCGCCGCTCAATTTCAGCAAGACAAAGTCGAACTGGTCGGGACCGAGCGCGAAACAGCCGTTTGATCGTCCCAGGCGACCCCAGCGATCAACGTGTTCGGGACGGGCATATTCTGCCTGATGCATCACGATGGCCCGGGGCAGGGCATGGTCGTTGGTAGGATCGAGCCCGTCGAGCCTGATCGACGTGCCATACCGCCCGGTGTACCAGCTGCGGGTCATGTAGGCGCCGCGGCTGGTCGCCTCGCTGCCTTCGATATTCGAGTAGCGCTTGAGCCAGCCGTCATGCTCGCTGTCCGAGCCTGTGCCGTGACTGACGTGGAAGCTCTGCACGCGCTCGTTCTCCAGATCGACGAAATGAAAGCGTCGCTTGGAGGAATGCAGGCCGAAATCGGCAATGCCGACAATGTCCTTTTTCCAGAGCACATCGCCCACCCGCGCCAATTGCTCGCGCGCGATGGCGAATAGCTGCGCATCACGGCTGGCGGTGGGATTGACCTGCGCGCTCACCCGGACGGGCAACGTAAGCGCGGCGCCGGCGGCAAGCGAGCTCTTGAGAAGATCGCGGCGGTTCATGGTGTCATCCTATAACATCGTGCAGGCTATCGGAAGCTGAACGAGCAAACGCGGCATTTGCCCTGGCGCATGCGATCATCGATCTGGCGTGCCTTTCGCCGACCTCGTGCGGATCGGGCCCGTACCCCCCACCCAGCGAGCTGGCCACGGGCAGGTCGCGCGATCGCACCGCTTCGATGACATAAGTATCCCTGCGGAGCAAACCTTGACTGGTCAGGGCCAGTCGTCCCAGCTTGTCCTCCGCATGAACGTCGACGCCCGCTTGGTATAGAACGAAATCAGGGTCAAATTGCGCGATGGTCCGTGGGAGATGCCGGTCGAGCGCGTCGAGGTAGCCATCGTCATCGGTCCCGTCGGCCAGCGGCACGTCGAGACTGGACCGTGCCTTTCGTACCGGAAAGTTCTTTTCGGCGTGGAGTGAGAGAGTGAAGATATCGTCCCGCCCAGCGGTAAGGCTGGCGGTGCCATCGCCCTGATGCACATCGAGGTCGACGATCAGAACACGGCTGGCATCGCCTTCGGCAATGAGGCGGTGGGACACGACGGCGAGATCGTTGAAGACGCAATAACCAGCACCCGTGTCATACAGCGCGTGATGGCTGCCCGCCGCGCTGTTGGCAGCATAGCCATGGCGCCGCGCCAGCTGGGCAGCGAGCCATGTTCCGCCATTCGTATGGGCTACTCGCTGCGCAATATGCGGGGTGACGGGAAACCCTATGCGCCGTTCCTTTTCGCGCGGAACGGTGGATGTGAACACCTGATCGACGTAATCGGGGCAGTGTACGGCTTCCAGCCAGCGCCGCGGCATTGGGGGCGGGGCATGTTCGGTGATAGGATAACCGCTGTCACGCAGGGCTGCCATGACTGCCATATATTTGTCGAACCGGAACGTCCCGCGCGTGGGCGCAGGGGCCATGTAATCTACGTGGTGGACAACATGAAGCAAGGCGTGGCTACCCGTTCATATCCTGCTTTGCGGCGATCGCCTTGTCGGCAAGGGCGGCCGCGTCATTCTCATCGCCAGGCTCGAGTATTTTAACTTTGCGATCTATCAGGCGGTTATAGACTTCGAAGAACACGCCGAGTTCCCACAGCATCGTCGGGCGGAGCTGGTCGAGGCGCTCGATCTCGCCGAATGTCTGGGATAGGGGCGGGACGCCCACGAGGCGGTCGTTGCGGACCATTTCGCCATTCTCTTCCTGTTCCATGCGCAGGATGGCAACGGGCCGGACGTCGACCAGCGTGCCCGAGGGAAGGGGACCACCCGTCAGCACCATCACATCGAGCGCGTCGCCATCTTCGGCCATTGTTGCAGGAATGAAACCGAAATTGGCGGGGAAGGCCAATCCCTGGGGCAATTCGATGGCCCAGCGGAAAATTCCCAGCTTCTTGTCGAGATCGATCTTGTGCGTATTGCCCTTGGGGCATTCGATGAAGGCGTGGAGCAGGCCTTTTTCGGATCGAGCCGGTAAACGGGCAAGGTGTTCGGCATCGATCATCGTAAGGCGCTCCGGATGGTTGTCCCCAATTTACGGAAGACCGCCCTAGGCGTTCCGCCTATTCCGCCGGTTCAGCCTGTTTGGAGGCATGCGGATCGAACGCCACGGCCTCGCCTGCCTCGATTGCTGCTGCTTTCTCTTCCACCAGCTTCACGATGTGATCGAGCATATCGTCGCTCTCGATATGATGGTTCTTCACGCCCGACAGATAGACCATGTGCTTGCCCGAACCGCCACCGGTCAGGCCGATATCGGTCTCGCGCGCTTCGCCCGGGCCGTTGACGACGCAACCGAGGACCGAAAGGCTCATCGGCGTCTTGATGTGTTCGAGCCGCTTTTCCAGCGTTTCCACGGTGCGTATCACGTCGAAACCCTGGCGCGAACAACTTGGGCAGGACACCACGCGCACGCCGCGCGTCCGCAGGCCCAGCGCCTTGAGCATTTCGAAGCCGACCTTCACTTCCTGCTCAGGCTCGGCCGAAAGCGATACGCGGATCGTGTCGCCTATGCCCGCCCACAGGAGGCTGCCAATGCCGATGCTCGATTTGACCGTCCCGCCGATCAGTCCGCCAGCCTCGGTTATGCCAAGGTGCAGAGGACAATCCACGGCCTCTGCCAGCCCGTGATAGGCAGCGACGGCAAGGAACACGTCACTGGCTTTCACCGCCACCTTGTACTGATGGAAATCATGATCCTGTAGGAGCTTGATATGATCGAGAGCGCTTTCGATCAGCGCTTCGGGACATGGCTCGCCGTATTTTTCCAGCAGGTCCTTTTCCAGACTGCCAGCATTCACGCCGATGCGGATCGCGCAGCCATTTGCCTTTGCGGCGCGCACCACTTCGGCCACGCGCTTGCTGTCACCAATATTGCCTGGATTGATGCGTAGGCAGGCTGCACCCTTGTCAGCCGCTTCAAGCGCGCGCTTGTAGTGGAAATGGATGTCGGCCACGATCGGCACCGGGCTTTCGCGGCAGATTTCCTTCAGCGCGCGGGTCGTATCCTGATCGGGGGCGCTGATGCGGACGATATCGGCCCCCGCATCGGCAGCGCGAATCACCTGGTCCAGCGTCGCGCGGACATCGCGGCCGTCGGTATTGGTCATGGTCTGGACACTGATCGGGGCGTCGCCGCCGACCGGGACATTGCCGACCATGATCTGGCGGGATTTCCGCCGCTCGATATTGCGCCAGGGGCGGATCGGGTTCAGCGACATGCGGCACCTTTGGGTTTCGCCCCCGCAAATAAGCCATCGCGGCCCGCGCCACAACCGCCACACGGGCGGTTGATCGGCTCAGTCATCGGCGGACGATCCGCCGGCCTCGTCGAAGAAGGGCTGCACCTGGGCGATGATGACCGCGTTTTCGTCGCGCGCGCGATCCATCAGCGCGCGTTCCTCGTCGTCGATCTCGTGACCATCGGCCAGCCTTTCCTCGCGCGTGCCATAGCCGGTGACGTCCAGCGGCGCCATCCCGGCCTGTTTCAGGATCGCCACGGTTTCGCGAACGGCCTCGTCCTCGTTGCGGCCAGAGGCATAGCAGACCAGCGCCGCGCCCCGGCTGCCGCCGGGCAACCCGTCGCCCGTCCTGCGTCCGACCTCGACCAGCAGCGTATAGACATTCATGATCGCTCGGTCCCTGCCATTGGCGTCTCCGGCGCAACCCAGACCTTGCCGCCGCAATGGCCGCATCTGCCGTCGGGCAGGGCGACATGCGCCGCCTCGATCGCGCCGCATCTGGCACAGCATGTCAGGCCGCCCGGCGCAAGGGCCGGATCGGTCAGCGGCGCGGCGCCGGGCTGGTCGGGGACCACGGAATGGGGCGGCACCAGCGACAGGCCGGGGCGCGGTGACGGAAAGCGAAATACCGACAGCCCGCCGCTGCTTTCGAGATAGGCATGTTCGACCGCACCCAGATTGCGCACGCCGTTCTGGCGCAGCAGGGCCTTGATTTCGGCCGAGCCCATGTCGCAGGCATCCATCCCCTCGGGCAGCAGGCGCCCGTCATGGACCAGCGCCACCGCGCGGCCGTCGATCATGTGCTTGGCGCTGTCGGATCGCAGGATCAGCAGGTCCAGAACCTTGTTCATGCCGATGACGCCGGTGATCACCAGCATCGCCGCCAGCAACGGCACATCGGGGTAGAACATCGCATCGCCCACCGCGGAGCCGAGAGCGATGACCAGGACGAATTCCACCATCGACAATTGCGCCACGCCGCGCCCGCCGATCCAGCGGATCATGACCAGCGTATAGGCATAGATGATCAGCGTCCGCACAAGGATTTCGGCATAGAACAGCAGCGGCTGTTCGCCCAGGAACATGCGTTGCAGGTCAAAGGGGGTGACGGGCTGGTCCATGCCGGGCGCTCGTGGATAGGTGTGGCCGAACGCGCCTTCTCGGGCCGGGTTCCCCGGCGGCGCGGTTGTGGGTATTTGGACAACAGAGAAGCGGAGGGCGGCGTGAGCAAGAGCCTGAACCGCGTGCGCGCCGCGCTGGTGGCGGCGGGCGCGCCGGTCGAGATCGTCGAAATGGGCGAATCTACCCGCACCGCGGCCGAGGCGGCGCGGGCGGCGGGCTGCGGTATCGACCAGATCGCGAAATCGGTCATCTTTCGCGGCGAGGAGAGCGGTCATGTCGTGCTATTTTTGACGGCGGGCGGCAACCGGGTCGATCCGGCCCGGGCGGCCGCGGTCGCCGGGCAGGCCCTGGGCAAGGCGGATGCGGCGCTGATTCGGGCCGAGACCGGGTTCGCGATCGGCGGGGTGGCTCCGCTGGGGCATCTGAAGCCGGTCACAGCCTATTTCGATCCGCGCCTGTCGGATTTCGACCGGGTCTGGGCCGCGGCGGGCACGCCGCGCCACATCTTCGCCATCGCGCCCGATCGTCTGTTGGCAATCACCGGAGCGGTGGTGGCGGATTTCAGCGGCCGGTGAAACGGGCCGCGCCCCGGCCGCGTTCACCCGCTGCCAAAGGAGTGTAGACATGACCCAACCCATTCTGACCCTGAACGATCACCGCCCGATGCCGCAGCTTGGCCTGGGTGTCTGGCAGATGCCGGAAGGCCGGACTGCCGAGGCGGTGGGCGAGGCGCTGCGAACCGGCTACCGGCTGATCGACGGGGCGGCGATGTATGGCAACGAGGCGGGGATGGGGCAGGCGGTGCGCGCGTCCGGCCTGCCGCGCGACGAGGTTTTCGTGACCTCGAAATTGTGGAACGACCAACAGGGGCGGGACCGGACCCTGCGGGCGTTCGATGCGACGATGCAGCGGCTGGGCCTCGATCATCTGGATCTGTATCTGATCCACTGGCCCTGTCCGGACCGCGGGCTCTATGTCGAAACCTGGAAGACGCTGATCGAATTGCGCGATGCCGGGCGGGTCAGGTCGATCGGGGTCGCCAATTTCCTGCCGCCGCACCTGATCCGGCTGATCGACGAGACCGGCGTGGCCCCGGCGCTGAATCAGATCGAGTTGCATCCCGGCTTCAACCAGGCCGACCTTCGGGCCGAGAACCGGCGTCTGGGGATCGTGACGCAGTCCTGGGCACCGCTGGGCCGCGGCGAGGATCTGGCCGCCGCGCCGATCAGGCGGATCGCGGAACGGCTGCAGGCCACGCCGGCGCAGGTGGTGCTGGCGTGGCATTTGGCGCATGGTCTGTCGGCGATTCCGAAATCGCAGGATCCGGGTCGCCAGCGCGGGAATTTCGGCGCCTTGCAGGTCACGCTGTCCGATGATGACATGGCCGCCATCGATGCCCTGGACACGGGGCGGCGAACTGGCCCCGATCCTGCGAGTTTCAACGGCTGAGCAGCGCCCGCGTCATCGCGCTGTCGGGGCATGCCAGCGATTCTATCACATCGAAATGGTGACGGCCGGGCGCGATCACGCATTGCGTGGCCGCCCCCAGGCCCGCCCAGATATCGGCCAGAAGGCGCGCCTGACGTAGGAATTCCGGCCGTTCGGCGCCGCCAACCCAGGCCGTGACCGGGATATCCGCGCGGGGCGTCAGCAAGGCCGGGCTTTCGGCGGCGGCCTCGGCCGGGTCGAGCCGCAACGTGTCGTTCAACCTGGTGCGCATCAGCGGGCGCAGGTCAAACAGCCCCGAGATCGGCACACAGGCCGAGACGCGCGCGGCCAGCGGCGCGGGCAGGGTGCCGTCGTCGCAGATCATCCGCGCGGCAAGATGGCCGCCGGCGGAATGGCCGGTCAGCGCGATCGGGCCCGCGATCGCGGCGGCGGCCTGGGCGATCGTTCGGGCGACCTCTTGCGTGATCCCGGGGATGCGGGCGGCTGGGGCCAAGGTATAGGCGGGCAGGGCGACCGCCCAGCCATGGGCCAGCGGACCCGCCGCCAGATGCGACCACAAGGAAGGGTCGAACCGCATCCAGTAGCCGCCATGAACGAAGACCACCAGTCCTTGCACATCCCCGTCCGGCCTGAACAGATGCCCCTGGCCAAGGGGCTGCGGCATGTGGCGTTGGCGGAAGGCTGCCGCCGCCTCGGCCCAGCGGGCGGGCCATGCCTCGCCGTCGGGAATATGGCGGGCATTGGCGTAGGCGTCGTCCCAGTCGGTGATCCGATACAGCATGGCGGTGCTCCTCTTCCGCGCAGGTCACGCGGCTGGTAGCCTTGGGTCAAGAGCAGGGAGACGCGCATGACCGATTTCAGCCGAACGAAACGCGCCTTCCACCTGCCCTCCGGTGTGACCTATCTGGACGGCAATTCGCTGGGGCCGATGCCGCGGGCGGCGCAGCAGCGGGTGGCGGCGATGATGGCCGATGAATGGTCGGACATGCTGATCACGGGCTGGAACAAGGCGGGCTGGTATGAACAGCCCCAACGCGTCGGGAACCGGATCGCGCGGCTGATCGGCGCCGGGCCGGGCGAGGTGGTGATGGGTGACACGCTGTCGATCAAGGTGTTTCAGGCGCTGAGCGCGGCCCTGGCCCTGCGGCCCGAACAGCGGGTGATCCTGTCCGACAGCGGCAATTTTCCGTCCGATCTGTATGTCGCGCAGGGCCTGGCCACCGCGATGGGTGCCAGGTTGCGCGTGGTCGCGCCCGAGAGCGTGGCCGATGCGATCGGCGACGACCTGGCGGTGCTGATGCTGACCGAGGTCGATTACCGCACGGGGCGCCGGCACGACATGGCGGCGCTGACGGCGCGGGCGCATCGGGCCGGGGCGCTGACGATCTGGGATCTGGCCCATTCCGCCGGCGCGGTCGATGTGGACCTGACCGGCTCAGAGGCGGATTTCGCCGTGGGCTGCACCTACAAGTATCTGAATGGCGGGCCGGGCGCTCCGGCCTTCATCTGGGTCAATCCGCGCCATGCAGATGTCGCGCGGCCGATCCTGCAGGGCTGGATGGGGCACGAGGCGCCCTTTGCCTTCACGCCCGACTACGCCCCCGCCCCGGGGATCGAGCGGATGCGGGTCGGCACGCCGCCGGTCATCGCGATGGCCGCGCTGGAGGCGGCGCTGGATGTCTGGGACGAGGTTTCGATGGACCATCTGCGCGCGAAATCGGTCGATCTGACCGGGGCCTTCATCGCCGAGGTCGAGGCAAGTTGCCCCGATCTGCTGCTGAATTCCCCGCGCGACCCGGAACGGCGCGGCTCTCAGGTCGGGTTCCGGCATCGCCAGGGCCATGCGGTGATGCAGGCGCTGATCGCCGAAGGGGTGATCGGGGATTTTCGCGCGCCGGACGTGATGCGCTTCGGTTTCGCGCCGCTCTACAACGATCGCGACGACGTGTCGCGCGCTGCCGCAACGTTAGCCCGGATCCTGCGCGATGAAGGCTGGAAAAAGGCGCAGTTCATGAGAAAAGCTGCCGTCACCTGAGACGAACTTCCCGAGGTCGCGCGACGATCACGCAAAAGGCGGGCACATTTCTGGTGACAAGAATGATTTCATCGCGATATCTGCCGCTTATGGGAATAATCCTGTCAGCCCAGCCGGCCATCGCCGAGGATCCGGCCTTGCGGGTCGAATTCGTCACGGCAGAAGAACAGACGCTGATGCTGGACATGCGCCTGTCGGGCACGATCGAGGCGCGAAACAGTGTCGATCTGGGTTTTCGTCAGGCCGGGCGCGTGGTCGAGGTCCTGGTGCGCGAGGGTGACCGCGTGACCAGGGGAGAGGTTCTGGCGCGGCTTGATTCGGCGCAGCAGGATCAGGCGCTGAAACTGGCCCAGGCTGGCCTGGCCTCGGCCGAGGCCGGGCGCGCGCAGGCGCAACAGGCCAGCGACCGTGCGGCGGCCATGCTGTCGCGCGGTGTCGGCACCCGTGCGGCGCGCGATTCGGCGGTGCAGGCCCTGTCCGAGGCGGAAGGAATGGTCGAAAGCGCGCAAAGCCGGGTCGAGCAGGCGCGCCGGGCGGTCGAGGATACGCAGCTTCTGGCGCCGGACGATGCCGTCGTGACCCAACGCGACCTGGCTCCGGGGCAGATCGTCGGCGTGGCGCAGCCGGTCCTGTCTCTGGCCGCGCTGGACGGGATGGAAGCGGTATTCGGCGTCGCGGATCAACCGATGTTGCGCGAGGCCATGGGCCGACCGGTGCGCCTGCGCGCGCTGGATGTCGAACGTCCGGCCATGACCGGCATCGTCAGCGAGATCGCGCCGCTGGTCGATCCGGCCTCGGGCACCGTCACCCTGCGCGCCCGGATCGAGGACATGCCGGGCGAGACCGCGCTGCTGGGCGCGGCGGTGCGCGGCGACCTGACGATCGAGGGGGCCGCAGGCATCGTCGTCCCCTGGACCGCGCTGATGCGCGACAATGGCGGCGCCGCCGTCTGGGTGGTGGGTCAGGACGGCCGCGTCGCCCTGACCGATGTCACCATCGGCAGCTTCACCGACCGGGCGGTCTATGTCGCGGATGGGCTGACGCCGGGGCAGGTGGTCGTCGGCGCGGGATCGCAATTGCTGTATCCCGGCCGGGCGGTCATGGCGGCCGAGGTCGTCCGATGAGGCACGCCGCCACGATTCTGGCGGTGCTGCTGATGACGGCCGGTCCGCTTCAGGCCTTGCAACTGCCGGGCTGGCTGGCCTTTGGCAAGGCGGTCAGCGAACCCGCGGCCCCGCGTCCGGTCGTCACCGAAATCGTCGAGGACAGCGGCGAATCATCGCGCTGGGTGCCCGGCGTGATCGCCTCGCGCAATCAGGTCGACATGGCCTTCCAGACGCTGGGCCGCATGACGGCCCGTCGCGTCGATCTGGGCGACCGGGTCCGCAAGGGCGAGATTCTGGCCGAGCTTGCGACCGAGGATCTGGCCGCCAATACCCGCGCCGCGCGGGCGCAGCTGGATGCCGCCGAGGTGCAGCAGCGGACGGCCCTGACAACGCTGGACCGGACCCGTGCGCTGGCCCGGCGCAACGTCGCCTCGGCGGCGCAGCTTGAACAGGCCGAACGCGCCGCCGCCGCCGCGGGCGCGGCCGTCGAACAGGCCCGCTCGGAACTGGCGCAGGCCGAGAATACCGAAGGCTACGCGACCATGAAAGCGCCCTTCGACGGCGTGGTCAGCGCCGTTTTCGAAACCCAGGGCGCGGTGGTCAATGCCGGCAAGCCGATCCTGAGGCTTTCGGCCGAAGACGAACGAGAGGCGGTCATCGACCTGCCGGAACCGGCGCTGGCCGGGTTGCCGCCCGATGCCGTCTTCACCATCTGGCAGCGCGGCGATCCCGGCAGCGAGGTGCCGGCGATCCTGAACCGCATCGACCCGCTGGCCGATACCGCGACGCGAACGCGCAGGCTGTATCTGACGCTGCCGCCGGACACGACGCTGCGGCTGGGCGCGCTGATCCGGGCGCGGCTGGGCAGCGCGCGCGATCCGGCGCTGACCATCCCCGAACAGGCCGTCTTCGACCGCGACGCCAGTCCCCATGTCTGGCGCGTGATCCGCGAGGATGGGAAGGGCCCGTCCGGGCCCGGTCGCGTCGAGGCGGTGGCGATCGGGACCGGCGCCACGCTGATGGGGCGGGTGCTGGTCACCGGCGGTCTGAATCTTGGCGATGAAATCGTGATCCGCGGCGTGCGGTCGCTGAGCGATGGTCAGGCCGTGGGGCGGAGGGTCGATCCGTGAACCGCTTCAATCTGTCCGACTGGGCGCTGCATCACCGCAGCTTCGTCTGGTTCCTGCTGATCGTTTCCATGCTGGCGGGCACGCTCAGCTATCTTGCCCTGGGTCGCGAGGAAGATCCGAATTTCACCATCAAGACCATGGTGGTCGGGGCCGCCCTGCCCGGCGCCTCGATCGAGGAGACGCGCGATCAGGTCACCGCGCGGATCGAGAAGAAGCTGGAGGAACTGGACGCGCTGGATTTTACCCGCTCGGTCACGACGCCGGGACAATCGGTCGTCTATGTGGAACTGCTGCCGACGACGCGCGGACCCGCCGTTCCCGAAATCTGGCAGCAGGTGCGGCGGATGATGTCCGATATCCGCGCCGATTTTCCCGATGAATTCGCGGGGTTCCAGTTCAACGACGATTTCGGCGATGTCTATGGCAACATCTATGCCTTTACCGCCGACGGTTTCAGCCCGCGCGAGATGCGCGACCGGGTCGAGGCGATCCGCAGGCAGGTCGCCGCGCTGGATGCCTCGGGCAAGGTCGATCTTCTGGGCGAGCAGGACGAACAGATCTTTCTGGAATTCTCGACCGCGCGGCTGGCCGCGATGGGCCTGAGCCAGCAGCAGGTGCTGAATTCTCTGGCCACGCAGAACGCCATCGTGCCCTCGGGCGTGATCGAGGCCGGGCCCGAGCGGGTGCTGGTCCGCGTGGGCGGGCAGTTCGACGACGCCTCGGCGATCGGTGCGGTGAACCTGCGCGTGGGCGAGCGGTTCTTCAACGTCGCCGATGTGGCGACGGTGACGCGGGGCTACGAGGACCCGCCCCTGACCCTGTTCCGCTATCGTGGCAAGCCCGCCATCGGCTTGCAGATCGGGATGCGCGAGGGCCAGAACATCCTTGAATTCGGCAAGGAGCTGGATGCGCTGATGGATCGCGTCGCGGCCGACCTGCCGATCGGAATCGAGATGGCCAAGGTCGCCGACCAGCCCCTGGTCGTCGACCAGGCGGTCGGTCACTTCGTCAAGGCCCTGGCCGAAGCGGTGTTCATCGTTCTGATCGTCAGTTTCATCAGCCTGGGCTTCCGTGCCGGTTTCGTCGTGACGATGACGATCCCGCTGGTTCTGGCAATCACCTTCGTGATCCTGGAGATTTATGGAATCACGCTTCAGCGGATTTCGCTGGGCGCGCTGATCATCGCGCTTGGCCTGCTGGTGGACGATGCCATGATCGCCATCGAAACGATGATCTCGCGGCTGGAAATCGGAGAATCGCTGGAAAAGGCGGCAAGCTATGCCTGGACGTCGATCGCCTTTCCGATGCTGACCGGGACGCTGGTGACGGTGGCCGGTTTCATTCCCATAGGACTGAACGATTCAGCCGCCGGCGAGTTTACCTTCTCGCTGTTCGTGGTGATCGCGGTGTCGCTGGTCGTCTCGTGGATCGTGGCGGTGCTGTTCGCGCCGCTTCTGGGCGTCACCTTCCTGACCACCCGGATCGCCCGCCACGACGCCCGGCCCGGTCGGCTGCGGCGCGGCTTTCACGTGCTGTTGCGGCTGGCGATGCGGTTCCGCTGGCTGACCATCGCGATCACGCTGGCGCTGTTCGCGGTATCGGTCTTCGGAATGCGCTTCGTCGAGCAGCAATTCTTTCCGACCTCGGACCGGACCGAGGTTCTGGTGGACGTGACCGAACGCCAGAACGCCTCGATCACCAAGACCATCGCCGACATGGACCGGCTGGAAGCGACGCTGGAAGGCGATCAGGACGTGTCGTTCTGGACCTCTTACATCGGCCGGGGGGCGCCGCGTTTCGTGCTGTCGATGGACGTGCCGACGCCGGGACCGCATATGGGCCAGATCGTGATCCAGACCCCCGACCTGGCCGCCCGCGACCGGGTCAAGGCGCGGCTGAACCGGCTGGCCGCCGAGGAATTCGCCGGTGTCGACATCTATGTGAAGAACCTCGAAATCGGGCCGCCGGTCGGCAAGCCGGTGCAATATCGCGTCAGCGGTGCCGATGTCGATTCGGTGCGCGATGCCGCGCGTGGGCTGGCCACCGTGATGGCGACCGAGCCGCGCCTGCGCGATATCGCGCTGGACTGGAACGAGCCTGCGCGGGTCGTCCGGCTGGAGGTCGATCAGGAACAGGCGCGGCGTCTGGGCGTGACCAGTCAGGATATTTCCTCGTCGCTGTCGGCGGTGTTTTCCGGCAAGACCGTCACCCAGTTGCGCGACGGGATCTTCCTCGTCGATGTGATCGCGCGCGGAAACGAAGCCGACCGCAATTCCATCAATTCGATCCGCAATCTGCAATTGCTGAACGGCACCGGCCGGAACCTGCCGCTTACGGCCCTGGTCAGTCTTGATTTCGACACCGAACAGCCGCTGATCCAGCAGCGCAACGGCCTGCCAACGATCACCGTCAAGGCGGCGATCAACGGCAAGGATCAGCCCGCGACCCTGGTCGAGGCCCTGGCCGGCCGGATCGCGGATTACGCGGCCGGCCTGCCGCCAACAATCGACATCGCCGTCGGCGGAACCGTCGAAAGCTCGGGCGACAGTCAGGCGCCCATCGCCGCGGTGGTGCCGGTCATGCTGCTGATCATCGCGGTGCTGGTGATGATGCAGATGCAAAGCTTCCGGCTTTCGCTGATCGTCTTCGCGGCGGCACCCTTGGGTCTGATCGGGGTGGTTGCGGTGCTGGTGCCGTTCCGGGTGCCGATGGGTTTCGTGGCGATCCTGGGGATCCTGGCGCTGGTCGGCATCCTGATCCGCAACTCGGTGATCCTGGTCCACGAAATCCAGGAATTGCTGCATCGCGGCCGCTCGCAATGGGATGCGGTGTTCGAGGCCTCGGACAGCCGCGCCCGGCCGATCCTGCTGACGGCGGCGGCGGCGTCGCTGGCGCTCATTCCGATTGCGCGACAGGTGTTCTGGGGACCGATGGCCTATGCGATGATGGGCGGCATCATCGCCGGCACGCTGGTGACGCTGGTCTTCGTGCCGGCGCTCTATTGCGCGGTGTTCCGGGTCAGGCCGCCGCGGGATTGATGCCTGCCCTTGCCCGCGAACGGGTCTGCGCGCGCCGCCGTGCGACCTGGCGGCAGGCACAGCGCCCCGACGGCGGCGCCATCGCGGGACGCAAAAAACAGCGCCGCGAAGCTTGTCTTCGCGGCGCCCTGCCTGCCGGTTTCGCGGCCAATTCTGCAAAGACGCCCTTGCGGCACGCCGCGACCGTCAAATCGCGCCGCCTATTCGGCGGCGCTTCGTCTCGGCAGCACCCAGTTCGGGCGCGGGAAATGGCAGGTATAGCCGTTGGGAAAGCGTTCCAGATAATCCTGATG
This sequence comes from Paracoccus sp. UBA889, assembly GCA_002294185.1. Taxonomy (GTDB): domain Bacteria; phylum Pseudomonadota; class Alphaproteobacteria; order Rhodobacterales; family Rhodobacteraceae; genus Paracoccus. The sequence continues at coordinate 20,720 of DBFD01000026.1, read as the reverse complement.
TTCGGGCTCGGCCTGCCAGAAATCCCCGACCGGTTCGATTTCCGTCACGACCTTGCCCGGCCACAGACCCGAGGCCTCGACATCGGCGATCGTGTCCTCGGCCTCGCGCTTCTGGACCGCATCCGCGTAGTAGATCGCCGAGCGATAGCTGGGGCCGATATCGTTGCCCTGCCGGTTCGGCGTGGTCGGATCGTGGATCTGGAAGAAGAATTCCAGCAGCCGGCGATAGCTGATGATCTCGGGGTCGAAATCGATCTCGATCGCCTCGGCATGATTGCCGTGGTTGCGATAGGTCGCGTTCGGAACCTCGCCGCCGGTATAGCCCGTGCGGGTGCTGATCACGCCCGGCAGGCGCCGGATCAGATCCTGCATGCCCCAGAAACAGCCACCCGCCAGTGTCGCGCGCTCGGTCATCTCAGGCCTCCTCTGCCTGATCAAGGTAGGCGCCATAACCCTCGGCCTCCATCCGGTCCCTGGGCACAAAGCGCAGGGCGGCCGAATTGATGCAATAGCGCAGGCCCCCGGACTCGCGCGGGCCGTCGGGAAAGACATGTCCCAGATGGCTGTCGCCGTGTTTCGACCGGACCTCGACCCGTTCCATGCCGAAGGTCACGTCGCGATGTTCGGTGACATTCGCGTCGATGGGTTTGGTGAAAGCGGGCCAGCCGCAGCCGGAATTGTATTTCGCGGCCGAGGCGAAAAGCGGCTCGCCCGTGACGACATCGACATAGATGCCGGGTTCGAAATGATGGTCATATTCGCCGGTAAAGGCGCGTTCGGTGCCGTTTTTCTGGGTCACCCGGAACTGTTCCGGGTTCAGCCGGTCGATCGCATCCTGCGATTTGCGATATTCCACGTCGGTCCTCCGCGAATCCTGTTCGGTTCCCTATATGGGGTGGACCGGGCGGTCCGCAAAGGTCACGCGGCGCAGAGCATGCGCTTTGCCTCGGCATGGTCGCGGGCCAGCATCTCGATGCGCTGGCCGGCCGGCAGGACGTCGCGCACGGCGCCGATGCCCTGGCCCGATCCCCAGATCTGGCTCCATGCCTTGGCCTTGGCGGCATTGTCGCCGAAATTCATCGCCCTCGCATCGGCGCTGCCCAGATTGTCGGGATCAAGTCCCGCGGCGCGGATCGAGGGGGCCAGGTAATTCCCCGAAACGCCGGTGAACAGCGACGAGGTCACGATGTCCATCGCGTTGCTTTCGACGATCATCCGCTTGTATTCGGGCGGGGCATTGGCCTCGTCGGTGGCGATGAAGGGGCTGCCGATATAGGCCAGATCGGCGCCCATCGCCTGCGCCGACAGAACCGCCCGGCCGGTCGCGATCGCCCCCGACAGCAGCAGCGGTCCGTCGAACCAGTCGCGGATTTCCTGCACCAGCGCGAAAGGCGATTGCAACCCGGCATGACCGCCCGCCCCCGCCGCGACGGCGATCAGCCCGTCCGCGCCCTTGTCGATGGCCTTGCGCGCGAATCTGTCGTTGATCACGTCATGCAGCGCGATGCCGCCGCAATCATGGGCAGCGGCGTTCACCTCGGGTCGCGCGCCCAGCGAGGTGATCCAGATCGGCACCTTGTGGCGGTGGCAGATCTCGATGTCGCGTTCCAGCCGCGCATTGCTGCGATGGACGATCTGGTTCACCGCAAACGGCGCTGCGGGGCGGTCGGGATTGGCCTGGTTATGGCGGTCCAGTTCCTCGGATATGCGGGTCAGCCAGGCGTCCAGCAGCGCGGGCTGGCCATCCTTCTCTCGCGCGTTCAGGGCCGGAAAGCTGCCGACGATCCCGGCCTTGCACTGCGCGATGACCAGGTCCGGTCCCGAGACGATGAACATCGGCGCTGCGACGACGGGAATGCGCAGGTTCTGCAGGATCGGTGGCAGCATGGGTTCCTCCGTGAATTTGGGCAAGGATGGCGCGACCCCGGGCAGGCGGCAACCGTGACGCCGCGACAGTCGCGCCGCGCTGGCCCGAGCCGCCGGATCGGTCTATGACGGGGGCCAGACATCGCGAAGGAGAATCCATGACGCTGTCCCGCCTGAGCCTCGCGGCACTTCTTGCCCTGCCTCTGCCCGCCCTGGCCGGGACCGGCCGCATCGCCGTGATGTCCGCATTTCCGCCGGAGTGGGTCAGTCTCCAGGCCGATCTGGAAGGCGCCGAGACACAGATCGTCAACGGCACCGAATTCGTCACCGGCACGCTGTCGGGCCAGCCGGTCGTGCTGTTCCTGTCGGGCGTGTCGATGGTCAATGCGGCGATGACGACGCAACTGGCGCTGGACCGGTTCCAGATCGACGCCATCGTCTTTTCCGGAATCGCGGGCGGGGTCGATCCGTCGCTGAATATCGGCGATGTGGTGGTGGCCGGCCAGTGGGGATCCTATCTGGAAAGCATCATGGCGCGCGAGACGGATGGAGGCTTTGCGATTCCGCCGTTTCTGGATTCGCCGTTTCCGAATTACGGCATGATCTTTACCAGCGAGACCACGGTCGCCTCGGACCGGGGTCAGCCTGAAAGCCGGTTCTGGTTTCCGGTGGACGAAATTCTCTTGCAGACAGCGCGCGGTGTTGCCGACAGCACCGAACTGGCCGATTGCAACGCCGAGAATGCCTGTCTGGACAGGACGCCGCAGATCCGCGTCGGCGGGAACGGCGTCTCGGGTTCGGCCTTTGTGGACAATGCGGGCCTGCGCGAATGGATCTTTGAAACCTTCGACGCGCAGGTGGTGGACATGGAATCGGCGGCCGTGGCGCAGGTCGCCTGGGCCAATCAGGTGCCCTTCATCGCCTTCCGGTCGCTGTCCGATCTGGCCGGAGGCGGCGAAGGCGCCAACGAGATGGGCATCTTCATGTCGCTGGCCTCGGAAAATTCGGCATTGCTGGTCAAGCGGTTCCTGGCCGCGATGCCCGCCCCCGAATGATCAGCGCAGCGCGGCGACGCCCCGGACCAGCGGGCGCAGGGCGTCGCCCTTGACCAGCCAGCTTGTCGCGAAGGCGAAGGTGGCCAGCGTTTCCAGCCAGAAGACCGGGCGCAGCGCCGCCAGCCGGGCATCCCAGCCTGTGGCGAACAGAACGCCGATCAGGCCGATGCCGATCACGATCAGCCAGCCGCAGATCAGATAGATGCGGTTCGACGCGCGTTTTTCCATGCTGTCTGCCGCGCCGCGCCGGAAAAGCACGAGGCAGGTGACCGCCAGCGCCGCGAAATACAGCGCCGCCGCAACCAGATGGATTCCGCCCGTCAGCCCGACCCCCAGCCGGCATTGCAGAAGCGTGCAATCGGGCAGGGAATCGGGCGCGATGCCCAAGCCCTGTGGGCTGGTCGGCGCCAGCGCGATCAGCGCGGCCGAGACGGCCGCCACCCGCGCCGTCGCCTTGTCGCTGACGATCTCGGACCCGCGGGGGCGATAGCCCTCGTAGCTCCACAGAAACACCGCCTGGGCGATCAGCGTGCCCACGAAAATCTCGCGCATGGGCGAATAATAGGCCGCCGAAATGCTGCGAAAGAGTCCCGCGGGCGCCGCCAGCCCCCACAGGATCAGCACCACCGGAAGGAAGAAGCCCAGCAGACCGATGGCGCGGCGCACCGCCAGGAAGGACAGGACCAGATCGTTCTCGGCCTTCTGGATGATACCCTGTTTGTCGCCCATGATCGCCTCCGCCTGGAAAGGGCGGAATCTGCCGCGCGCTTAGCCTTGGGTCAACGTGTTGCGTGTTTTCTCATTGCGCCGGACGTTGCGCCTGCGGCGATGAGATCTCTGCAAGGATGGCTTCGGCGGCGGCGCGGGGATTGGCGGCTTTCCAGACCGGTCGGCCGACGACGATGTGATCGGCGCCCGCCGCAATGGCGGTGGCCGGCGTCTCGACCCGTCTCTGGTCGCCCGGATCGCCACCTGCCGGGCGCACCCCGGGCGTCACGATCAGCCCCGAACCGGGCAGCGCCCGGATCGCCGCCGCCTCGCGCGGGGAACAGATGATGCCGTCGGCGCCGGCCTCGAAGGCGCGGGCGGCACGTTCCACGGTAATCTGGGCCAGATCGCCTGGACGGATCATCCCGGCATCCAGATCGGCACGTTCCAGCGAGGTCAGGATGGTCACGCCCAGGATCTTCATGTTCGATCCGCCCGCGCCTTCCTTGGCCGCGCGGATGACATGCGGGTCGCCGTGGACGGTCAGGAAATCCAGATCGAACTGCGCCAGCCCGCGCACGGCGGCCTCGATCGTGGCGCCGATGTCGAACAGCTTCATGTCCAGAAAGATGCGCTTGCCATGTTCGGCCTTCAGCTCGTTGGCCAGGGCCAGTCCGCCGCCGGTCAGCATCCCCAGCCCGATCTTGTAGAAGCCGACCGAATCGCCAAGCTTCTGTGCCAGATCCAGTCCCGCCACCGCGTTCGGCACATCCAGCGCCACGATCAGCCGGTCGTCCATCATCGCCCCCGATTTTTCGCAAACGGCCGCCTTATACACGGTTTCTCGCGGCTTGAAAGCACGAAAGCCGGTGCCCATTTCCCAAGCCATGACCCGGACCGGGACGCGCCGCGACAGGGCGTCCGCGACGCGGGGGCTGATGAAAAAGGAGAATTGCCGATGAACATGGAAAAGTTCACGGAACGGTCGCGCGGCTTCCTGCAAGCCGCCCAGACCATCGCGATCCGCGAGGAAAACCAGCGGGTCGTCCCCGAACATCTTCTGAAGGCGTTGATGGATGACGATCAGGGTCTGGCGTCCAACCTGATCACCCGGTCGGGCGGCGATGCCAAGCGCGTGCAGCAGGCCGTCGATCAGGCCGTCGCGAAGCTGCCCAAGGTCTCGGGCGGCAACAGCCAGGTCTATGTCGATCCCTCGATGGTGCGCGTGCTGGACGAGGCCGAAAAGGTCGCCAAGAAGGCGGGTGACAGCTTCGTGCCCGCCGAACGGATCCTGATGGCGCTGGCGATGGTGAACACCAACGCCAAGGACGCGCTGGAGGCCGGATCGGTCAAGGCGCAGAACCTCAACGCAGCGATCAACGACATCCGCAAGGGGCGCACGGCCGACAGTGCCAGCGCCGAAGACAGCTATGAGGCGTTGGAGAAATACGCCCGCGATCTGACCCAGGCCGCGCGCGACGGCAAGATCGACCCGATCATCGGCCGGGACGAGGAAATTCGGCGCGCGATGCAGGTTCTGTCGCGCCGCACCAAGAACAATCCGGTGTTGATCGGCGAACCCGGCGTCGGCAAGACCGCCATCGCGGAAGGTCTGGCGCTGCGCATCATCGACGGCGACGTGCCCGAAAGCCTGCGCGACAAGAAGCTGATGGCGCTGGACATGGGCGCGCTGATCGCCGGGGCGAAGTATCGCGGCGAATTCGAGGAGCGGCTGAAGGCGATCCTGAAGGAAATCGAGGCCGCCGCGGGCGAGATCATCCTGTTCATCGACGAGATGCACGTGCTGGTCGGCGCCGGCAAGACCGACGGCGCGATGGATGCCGCGAACCTGATCAAGCCCGCGCTGGCGCGGGGCGAACTGCATTGCATAGGCGCCACGACGCTGGACGAATACCGCAAGTATATCGAAAAGGACGCGGCCCTGGCCCGTCGCTTCCAGCCGGTGATGGTCGAGGAACCGACGGTCGAGGACACGATCAGCATCCTGCGCGGCATCAAGGAAAAATACGAACTGCATCACGGCGTGCGCATTTCCGATGCCGCGCTGGTCGCCGCCGCGCAGCTTTCCAACCGCTACATCACCGACCGCTTCCTGCCCGACAAGGCCATCGATCTGGTCGATGAGGCCGCCTCGCGGCTGCGGATGGAGGTGGACAGCAAGCCCGAGGAACTGGACGCGCTGGATCGCCAGATCCTGCAGATGCAGATCGAGGCCGAGGCCCTGAAGAAAGAAGACGACGCGGCCAGCCAGGACCGGCTGGAGCGGCTGGAAAAGGATCTGTCCGACCTGCAGGAACGCAGCGCCGAGATGACCGCCCGCTGGCAGGCCGAACGCGACCGGCTGGAGGGCTCGCGCAACCTCAAGGAACAGCTTGACCGGGCGCGCGCCGAACTGGATCAGGCCAAGCGCGAGGGCAATCTGGCGCGGGCGGGCGAATTGTCCTATGGCGTCATTCCGGGGCTGGAAAAGCAGCTTTCGCAGACGGATGAAGCCGAAGCCGACGGGCCCATGGTCGAAGAGGCCGTGCGCCCCGAACAGATCGCCGAGGTCGTCGAACGCTGGACCGGCATCCCGACCAGCAAGATGCTGGAAGGCGAACGCGACAAGCTGATGAAGATGGAAGACGAGATCGGTCGCCGCGTGATCGGCCAGTCCGAGGCCGTGACCGCCGTCAGCAACGCCGTGCGCCGCGCCCGCGCCGGTCTGAACGACGAGAACCGTCCGCTGGGCAGCTTTCTGTTCCTGGGTCCCACCGGTGTCGGCAAGACCGAACTGACCAAGGCCCTGGCCGAATACATGTTCGACGATGATTCCGCGATGGTCCGCATCGACATGTCCGAATTCATGGAAAAACATTCCGTGGCGCGGCTGATCGGCGCACCTCCGGGCTATGT
>DBFD01000026.1:4406-13847 GCA_002294185.1 Paracoccus sp. UBA889 | reverse complement strand
GGCTATGACGAGGGCGGCGTGCTGACCGAGGCCGTGCGGCGCAGGCCCTATCAGGTGATCCTGTTCGACGAGGTCGAAAAGGCGCATCCCGACGTCTTCAACGTGCTGTTGCAGGTGCTGGACGACGGCGTGCTGACCGATGGGCAGGGGCGGCGCGTGGATTTCAAGCAGACGCTGATCATCCTGACCTCGAATCTCGGTTCCCAGGCGCTGTCGCATCTGCCCGAGGAGGCGGATTCGACCGATGCCCGCCATCAGGTGATGGAGGCCGTGCGGGGTCATTTCCGCCCCGAATTCCTGAACCGTCTGGACGAGATCATCATCTTCCGCCGCCTGTCGCGGGCAAACATGGACGGCATCGTCAGCATCCAGCTGATGCGGCTGGAACATCGCCTGGCGCAGCGCAAGATCACGCTGGATCTGGATCAGGACGCACGGCAATGGCTGGCCGATCAGGGCTATGATCCGGTCTTCGGCGCCCGCCCGCTGAAAAGGGTGATCCAGCGGGCCTTGCAGGATCCGCTGGCGGAACTGCTGCTGTCGGGCGAGGTGCTGGACGGCCAGACGGTGCATGTCGGCGCGGGCGATGAGGGGCTGATCGTCGGCAACCGCGTCGGCCGCGCCGGCCCGAAGCTGGGCGCTGTGGGCGAAGGTCCGAAGCCCGACGCAACCTTGCATTGAAGAAGAGGGCCGCGAAAACCTTTCGCGGCCCTTTTTCGGTTCTCGATCCGGATCTGTCCTCTCTGCCGGGCGCGCTATCTCAGCGCGGCCATGATCCAGTCCTGGACATGCGGCACGGCGCGCGGATGGGTCAGGAATTCCGCGACCGACATCATCCGCCATTCCTGGCCCTCGTCGCCGAAGCGGATCGCCTCGATCTCGGCCGGCACCAGCCGCCCGGCGAACAGCCATGACACCATGTCGGGGCGCTGATGCGATCGGAAGACATGCGCCGACAGGCGTTCTGACGCCAGGCGCAGCCCGAACTCCTCGAACAATTCGCGCAAGGCGCAATCCACCGGCCGCTCGGCACCCTCGCGGCCGCCGCCGGGCAGATCCCAATGCGCTGGGAAGGGGATATGGGCGAAATCGTCGCGCAGGCAGGTCAGCAACCGCCTGCTCTCCATCAGCAGCAGTTTCGCACCGTGAAACGGCGCTTCTTCGTTGCCCAAATACCCGTGGGACGCGGCCCCCCGCGCCGTCATTCGTTGATGTCTCGATCCCACCGGCGGACCTGACCCCGATTGCTCCCGGCGACCCGGCGCAGGATCAGCCAGATCACGCCCGACAGGATCGCCGTCACCACCAGCGTCACCGCCAGACCGGCCCCCCACAACCCGGTCAACAGCAGGATCCCCATCAGCCCGACCGAGGCCGCAAGCCCCATGAACACCCAGCCCGGCGCGAACAGTTCCAGCGCCGCCAGAGCCAGCGCCGCGATCAGCCACAGCCATCCGTTCAGCCAGCTCAAGACGAATGTCCCCGAAGCTGGCTGAAGGCATCCTTGAACGCATCCAGCGCCGCCGCCGGCAACAGGACCACCTGCTTGCCGCTGCCCTGTCCGACCTGCACCAAAGCCTCGACCTGCTTCATCGCCACCTGATATTGCGCGGCCTCCAGCCCCTTGCTGGAAATCGCCTCGGCGATGATCGAGGTCGCATAGGCTTCGGCGTCGGCCATGACGCGGCGCGCCTTGGCCTGTTGCTCGGCCGCATAAAGCGCGCCGTCGGCGGCCAGTTCGACCGCCCGGCGTTTGCCCTCGGCCTCGGTCACCTGCGCGCGACGGGCGCGTTCCGCATTCAATTGTTGCAGCATCGCGGCGCGGGTGGCGTCGTCCAGATTGACGTCCAGGATCTCGGCCCGCGTCACTTCGATCCCCCAATCATCGACGACATTGGCCAGCGAATCGCGAATTCGTTCGATCAGCTGGGCGCGGTTCGACTGGACCTGATCCAGTTCCATGGTGCCGATCTCGGAGCGGACGATACCCGTGACCGTGGTGGCGATGGCAGCATCGATGTCGCGGATGCGGTAGACGGTCTTTTCGGGTTCGATGATGCGGTAGAAGACCGAAGTCTCGACCTCGACCAGAACGTTGTCCGCGGTGATGGCATCCTGCCTGCTGGTGGGCAATTGCCGTTCCAGGATCGAGATCCTGTGCGCCACCCGGTCCAGAAACGGCATGATGATGTTGATCCCCGGCCCCAGGACCGAGCGCAGCCTGCCAAACCGTTCGACCACGAATTTCTCGGATTGCGGCACGATCCTGACGGCCGCGCTGACGGCCAGCAGGATCACCAGCGCCAGCACGATCAGCGCCAGGTTGCGTCCCGGAAGATCGCTCAGCGCCTGCGGCAGATTGTCCATCCCCATCCCCCCTATTCGGCCGCGATCCGCGCGCCGGTTCCGTCCGCGTCGTCGATCACGGCCAGCTTGCGGATCACCCTGCCCAGTCTTTCGGCAAAGCGGTCGAAATCAGGCAGCGGCGTCAGGGACTTCTCGTCCATGTACAGCGCTCGATCGATCTCGATCTGGACGACATGGACGTTCCGGCCGGGCCGACCATAGGCCGAGCAGATATAGGCCCCCGAGAAGGGGGAATTGCGGCGGATGCGCCAACCCTCGGCCTCGAAGGCGGCGGCGACGATATCCGAGACGCGGGCCGAGGCCGACAGCCCGTGGCGATTTCCCAGCACCATGTCGGGCCGCGGGCCCTGAAGGTGGCTCAGCGCGTCATGCGGCATGGAATGCATGTCGATCAGGATCGCCTGCCCGAAGGTCGTCCGCGCCTCGGCGATCAGCCCGGCCAGCATGGCATGATAGGGCCGCCAGCAGGCGGCGATGCGGCGCTCGGCCTCGGCCCGGTCGATCGGGCGGTCGTGGATCGTGCGGCCCTGCGACACGACACGCGGAATCACCCCCAGACCGGCCAATGTGCGCTGGTTCAGCGGGTGCCGGGGCACGCCGCGCACGACCAGCGGATCGATCTCGTCGGCGCCGCGATTGAGATCGACGATGCAGCGCGGCACCTTGGCCGCCAGCGTCACCGCGCCATGATCGCTGGCGCAGGCGGTCAGGCGGTCCATGAACGCATCCTCGGACGAACGCAGGACGGGAATCGGCAATCTGGTGCCCGCAAGAAACCATTCGGGATAGTCGCGGCCCGAATGAGGCGAGGCCATGATGACGCCGCTGGCCCAGCGTGCGGGCCTGACAAGCGAAAAGGGCAGATCGGACAGGCTCAATTGCTGGTTCCGGGCTCTGTTTGATCCTGCCAATATAGACCGAAGAATGTTGCGCCAATAGGCCTTGAATCCGTCGAAAGCCGCCTATATAGACACGCGGACCGAAGCGGTCGGGCCGAATCCCGAGGGGGTTGGGCCTGGGTGCCGAAGCACGGGCGGTTAGCTCAGCGGTAGAGCACTACGTTGACATCGTAGTGGCCACTGGTTCGATCCCAGTACCGCCCACCATTTTTTCGCCGCCCCCGGCCGCAACCGGGGGCATTTCGTTTTCCAGGGCGGCTCAGCAGCGCCGCGACGATGGAGAAGACCGATGAAGGTTCGCAACTCGCTCCGCTCGCTCAAGAGCCGGCACCGCGACTGCCAGGTCGTGCGCCGCAAGGGCCGCGTCTACGTGATCAACAAGACCAACCGCCGTTTCAAGGCTCGTCAGGGCTGAACCGGCGCCCTTGATCCGGGCGTCCCGGCAGATCGCCACGGAATCGAAATCACCCGCCCCCGGCGGGTTTTTTCTTGGCAAGCCGCCCGACATCGCCTGCCGGATCCGGTGCGCGCGGGCTGGGGGCGCAGTCACGAGGGGGCATCCGTGATCGAACGGTCCTTCAGTGACCGGGACACGCATTCCCGGGCGCTGTTTTCGGAATGCGGCGCCTATCGCTATGCGCTGACGCGCCGGTGGGGCAGGGGCAGGCGGCTGACCCTGGTGCTGCTGAACCCCTCGACCGCCGACGAACGCCGCAATGATCCCACCGTCGCCCGCTGCGAGGTTCGTGCCCGCGCGCTTGGCTTCGGGGCATTTCGCGTGACCAACCTGTTCGCCTTCCGCGCGACCGATCCCCGCGACCTGAAACGTGCCCTCGATCCTGTCGGTCCGGACAATGACGCGATCCTTGAACGATCCGCCGACTGGGCCGATACGGTGCTGTGCGGCTGGGGTCTGCACGGCGCGCATCTGGGGCGCGGACCCGCGGTCGAGGCACGCCTGCGGCAACGGGCGCGCGATCTGTGCCATCTGGGCCTGACCGGCACGGGCGCGCCGCGGCATCCGCTCTATGTCGCCTATCGCGTCATGCCGGTGCCGTGGCGTTAACGTATTCTTAAGAAAACGATTCCCTGCCGCGTGATCTGGGCTACACTTCATGCGTGTGTCCGCCTTGCGCGGTTTTTCGAGGTGTCGGCCGATGCTTATGCTTGCAGGTTTGATGGGGCTTCTGGTCGCCGGGATGAGCATCGACTTGTCTCCGCTTGGGCAGACGCAGGCGGATGACATGCCCGAAGACGATCTGCCCGAAGACGAGGCGGCGGGCGATTCCCTGCCGCCGATCATGCCACAGCCCGACATGCCGGACGAGGGCGACAGTGCCGGTTCCGAAACCGATGGCTTCATTTCCGATGTCAGCAGCCTGCCCGCCGATCTTGCGCCCGAGGCTGGCGCAGATCCCGCCGTTTCGGCCGGCACCGGCGCGGTTGCCGGCGATCCGGGCGATCCGGGCACGGCCGAAGAGACGCCGGAACAGATCCTGGCCGCGATCATCGGGACCGACAGGGCCGATGCGCTGATGGGCGGCGACGGTGCCGACAGCATCGACGGCCTGGGCGGCAGCGACGATTTGCGGGGCGGCCTGGGCGACGACACGATCAGGGGCGGGTCGGGCCAGGACTGGATTCAGGGTGACGCCGCCTATGGCCCCGGTGGCAACGACGAGATCCACGGCGGCTCCGGCGACGATTCGCTGGCCGGGCAGGGCGGCGACGACCTGATCTGGGGCGACGAGGGCGACGACACCATCCTGGGTGGTGCGGGCAGCGACAGCCTGTTCGGAGGCGCCGGCAATGACTGGATGTCGGGAAATGACGGCGACGACGTTCTGGTCTCGGGCGGCGGTTCGGACGATCTTGATGGTGGCGCCGGCAACGATCTTCTGATCGGTGGCGACGACGATGAAACCGCCTGGATTCACGGCGGTGACGGCGAAGACACGCTGATGCCGGGGGCCGGCGATTTCGCCGAGGGAAATGCCGGCGCCGACCAGTTCGTGCTGAAGCCGGTGGACGGCGATCTGCCGACCATCGCCGATTTCGACGGGACCGAGGATCGTATCATCCTGCATCTGCCCGAGGACATGACCCAAGGCGCCCAGATCCAGTTGGTGCAACACGACGACGGCACGACCCTGATCAATGTCAACGGCGACGCCGTCGCCCGGATGTTGCAGCTTGGCGGCCTGCGGGTCGAGGATATCGGCATCGTCCCCATTCGGGCCTGACGCGGACACGGTTTCCGCTTTCCAAGGGCGCGATTCTCTTTTATACGCGCGCCTTCGCTGGCGCTTCGTCGCTGGCGGACCTCCACGGGCCTGTGCTGGACGACATCCCGGCCTGCGCCATGAACCCGAACTTTTGAGAAGGAGACCCCGATGTCGATCACTGTCGAGGAAAAAGCCAAGGTCATCAAGGAATTTGGCACCAAGGCCGACGATACCGGATCGCCCGAGGTGCAGGTCGCGATCCTGACCTCGCGCATTTCCACCCTGACCGAGCATTTCAAGACGCACAAGAAGGACAACCACTCGCGTCGTGGCCTTCTGAAGCTGGTCGCGCAGCGCCGCAAGCTGCTGGACTATCTGAAGGGCAAGGACGAATCGCGCTATGCCGATCTGATCAAGCGTCTGGGTATCCGCCGCTGAGCCTGTCGCCTTGCGGCGAAGTTCCGAACGCCCGTCGCGAAAGCGGCGGGCGTCTTGGTTCGCGCTTGCCCGATCGCCAACGGGCGAAGGGTTTCCAGCGTTCAGCCGGTCGCCAGCCGCGTCATCCGGCCCTTGTTGGCGTGGCCGATCCGTTCGACTTCCTGCGCGATGGGCGGAAGCTCCAGATCGGACGCGTCCACGGGGGCCGACAGCAGGCCCAGAGCCGACAACCGGGCAAAGAGATCGGCGAAATCCAGCTCTGCCCAGCTTCTGTCGTCGGCCTTTCGCTTTCCCGGTCGGATCCAGTTCGCGCGGATCGCATCCACCACCTGCACCTTCGCACCCATCGCCACAAGCTGATCGACGATGTTGGCATGATCGGGGGCGCTGCGGCGTTTGATGATCGTGAAAGATTGCCCGGGATCGGTCACGAAACCTGCAAGATGAAACGCGGACCCGTCCGGCCCGATGATCTGTCTGGCGGCCCGGAACGTTGCGAATTGCTCTGTGATGGAATGCTGCTGGGGATGATAGATCTCGAATCCCTGCCGCTCCAGCAGCTGTTCCAGATGGAGCTCGGCCAGAATGCTGCCCGCCTTTTCCGGCAGCGCCGAACGTGAAAGATACAGGCGCTTGCGGCCCGTCATGTCGGACGGGACCGCGATCGCGCGCAGGAATTCGCGGAACTCGGGCGTTCCCGCCGCCATCGGCCCAAGGCCGAAGCCGGGGCCTGCGATCAGCAGATCCTCGAATTCTTCAGGCTCATGGACGATGCGGACGGGCAGATCGATATGCAGACATTTCAGCAGCAGGTCTTGATGGTCCGGCAGACGGTCCTGGCGCTTTCTGCCGGGATCCTTTGGCGAGAAGACGATCGACTGGACCCCGCTGTCCCGAACGGCCCAGAGCCGGGACAGGGATTCCGTCAGGAAATGCCCGAAATGGGAAAAGAGGGGACCGCCCCAAAGGTGGCGTCCCTGTGTCCTGTTCACCGCAGAAGGAGCCTGCGCCGCGTTCCCGCGATAGATCGAGCCGTTGCGATAGAGGGCGCCCTCGGGCACGTGGCGGCCATGATGATAGAGCGCCGCGTTGGAGGGATCGACGACGACATTGCGCAACCGCAGCACGGTGCGGGACCAGCCTGTTTCGCAGCGCGGCGGCGGCCATTTCCCCGAATCAGATATCATAGCCGAATCTGTCATAATCATCGCGGTAGAGATTGTGGAAAAGCCCGAGCGTCACCTTGTCCAGGCTGCCGGCTTCATATCGTCCCGCAAGGGTGTGAGCCATGCCCGCACCATGCGTGCTGGCGGACCATGCGTCCAGCCAGGCGATGAATTCGTCGAATCCGTCCTCCAGCCTGAAGACGCGGCACCATTGCGGAACGATGTGGGATTGGCTGCGGAAATGCCCGTCATATCGGTCATGCATGTCGGGTTTGAAGCCGGGAATGCGCCGGATCCAGTCGGCAAGGGACAGATCGGCGTCGATCTTGCCGCGATTGGACTGGTGGAAATGAAACGCGCTCGTGGCGCGGGCAAGAGGGTCGCGGACGAAGGCGAAACCCGCATCGAAGAAACCTTCGGGAAACAGACGTTCCAGTTGCGCCGCGGGCACGTGCTGGGGCGAGGTGCTGGTCCAGTTTCGTTGCCGGCCCGGAACGAAGCGACGATCCAGCAGCGCGGCCGGACCAAACCGCCGGGTCAGATAATTTTCGATGCTGGTGCCCGCGCATTTCGGAACATGCGCAAAATACAGCAGCTTTCCGGCATTCTGAAAGATCGGCATCGCAGTAATACTGATCGCCGGACGGGCGCCGTCAAGCCGTTCCTGCACGCTGCGATGGCCCTGTGGGGCGGGACGTCAGACATCTTTCCATTCTGCGTATTTTCCTGTACGTGCCACAAATCTGTGACGTGATACCCGGCTCCGGGGTGACGCCTGAGGATCGGGACGGCGGCAATGGGGCCGCCATAGGACAAGGCGCGGCCAGAGGGCTGGCGTGCCTATGAGGAAATCAGATGTTTGATGATGTGAAGAAATCGATCCAGTGGGGGCAGGATACCCTGACGCTGGAAACGGGCAAGGTCGCCCGTCAGGCCGATGGCAGCGTGATCGCCACCCTGGGCGAGACCAGCGTGATGGCCAATGTGACCTTCGCCAAGGAACCGAAGCCGGGACAGGACTTTTTCCCGCTGACGGTCCACTACCAGGAAAAATACTATGCCGCCGGCAAGGTGCCGGGCGGTTTCTTCAAGCGCGAGGCGCGCCCGACCGAGAAAGAGACGCTGACCGCGCGTCTGATCGACCGTCCCTGCCGACCGCTGTTCGCGCCGGGCTTCAAGCACGAAGTGCTGGTCATGTGCACCGTGCTGAGCCACGATCTGGTCAATGACCCCGACATCGTCGCGATGATCGCCGCCAGTGCCGCGCTGACGATCTCGGGCGTTCCGTTCATGGGCCCGATCGGCGCGGCGCGGGTCGGGTTCGTCGATGGCGAATATGTTCTGAACCCGGACGTCGAGGACATGCAGGGGCTGCGCGGCAACCCCGAGCAACGGCTGGATCTGATCGTGGCGGGCACCAAGGACGCCGTGATGATGGTCGAATCGGAAGCCTATGAGCTGACCGAGGACGAGATGCTGGGTGCGGTCAAATTCGGCCACGAGGCGATGCAGCCCGTGATCGACCTGATCGTCGATCTGGCCGAGGCCGCGGCGAAAGAGCCGTTCGACTTCCAGTCGCCCGATTACAGCGCGCTTTATGCCCGCGTGAAGTCGCTGGGCGAGGCTGACATGCGCGCGGCCTATGCGATCAAGGACAAGTCCGACCGCCAGGACGCGGTTGCTGCGGTCAAGGCGAAGGTCAGGGACGCTCTGTCGGATGAGGATCTGGAGGATCCGAATCTGGGCTCGGCGCTGAAAAAGCTGGAATCGGCCATCCTGCGCGGCGATATCATCAATGGCGGTGCCCGGATCGACGGCCGCGACACCAGGACGGTGCGCGCGATCGAAAGCGAAGTGGGCTTCCTGCCGCGGACGCATGGCTCGGCCCTGTTCACGCGCGGCGAAACCCAGGCGCTGGTGGTGACCACGCTGGGAACCGGCGACGACGAACAGATCATCGACGCCCTGCATGGCAATTTCCGCAGCAATTTCCTGCTGCACTACAATTTCCCGCCCTATTCGGTCGGCGAGGTCGGTCGCGTGTCCGGCCCCGGCCGGCGCGAGATCGGGCACGGCAAACTGGCCTGGCGCGCGTTGCAGGCGGTGCTGCCGGCGGCGACGGATTTCCCCTACACGATCCGGGTGGTCAGCGAGATCACCGAATCCAACGGCTCGTCCTCGATGGCGTCGGTCTGCGGCGGTTCGCTGTCGATGATGGATGCGGGTGTGCCGCTGAAGGCGCCGGTCGCCGGTGTCGCGATGGGCCTGATTCTGGAAGATGACGGCAAATATGCGGTCCTGACCGACATCCTGGGCGACGAGGATCACCTGGGCGACATGGACTTC
>DBFD01000026.1:3860-4090 GCA_002294185.1 Paracoccus sp. UBA889 | reverse complement strand
GGCGACATGGACTTCAAGGTCGCGGGAACCCAGGCCGGGATCACCAGCCTTCAGATGGACATCAAGGTTGCCGGCATCACCCCCGAGATCATGCAACAGGCGCTGGCTCAGGCGAAGGACGGCCGGATGCATATCCTGTCCGAGATGTCCAAGGCGATCAGCGAAGCGGGCTCGTTCTCGGCCCACGCGCCGCGGATCGAGACGATGACCATCCCCACCGACAAGATCCG
>DBFD01000026.1:0-3516 GCA_002294185.1 Paracoccus sp. UBA889 | reverse complement strand
GGCAAGGTGATCCGCGAGATCGTCGAGGTGTCGGGCGCCAAGGTCGATATCAACGACGACGGCGTCATCAAGATCGCTTCGGCCAATGGCGATGCGATCAAGAAGGCGCATGACATGATCTGGTCCATCGTGGCCGAACCGGAAGAAGGTCAGATCTACACCGGCAAGGTGGTGAAGCTGGTCGATTTCGGCGCCTTCGTGAACTTTTTCGGCAAGCGTGACGGGCTGGTCCATGTCAGCCAGATCGCCAACAAGCGCCTGGGCCATCCCAGCGAGGTATTGCAGGAAGGCCAGGAAGTGAAGGTCAAGCTGCTGGGCTTCGACGATCGCGGCAAGGTGCGCCTTGGCATGAAGATGGTCGATCAGCAGACCGGCGAAGAGATCGACGAGAAGCAGGAACAGACCGCCGAGTGATCGGCCCGGTCAACCGCGATGTGACAGCCCCGGCCCTGTTCCGGGGCTGTTGCGTTCAGGCCAGATCCATCAATGCGCGATGGCGGGCGTGTCGCGCCACAAGGGCAGCCACGTCAAAGCGACCGGCGCGCAGGTCAGCCTCGGGCACGAAGAAGTCGCTGAAGAGGAAATCCATCAGATCATCGCGGGCGGCCTGATCAAAGTCCAGGGCCCATGGCTGACGCAACAATGAAGAAAGCGCCGGGATCGAATCGGCGGTCCGGGTGCGGCCCAGCCCACCATAATAGCTGGCACCCAGAACGATCACCGGCTTGTCAAAGAAAAACGCCTCGAGTCCCATGGCGGAATTGACCGTGATCACGCCCTGTGAGGCGCGTAGTTGATCCAGTGAATTGGTGTCACGGTCGATCACAAGCCGGTCCTGCGGATGTCGCGCCACCAGACGCGCCAGATCGCCGCGAGCATTGGGATGCGGCTTCAGCCGCAGATGCCAGCCCGCCGGCAAGGCGCGGCTGGCCGCCGCCAGCGCCGCGATCAGATCGGCCGGATCGGCCACCCAGCCGGCATCCGGCAACAGATCGCCCGCGGCGTTCAGTTGAAGCGGGCAGAACAGGAAGGGCGCTTCGTCCGACCAGTCGGCGCGCGCGGCCTGCGCCACCTGTTTGCGGCGCGGCGAGCGTGCGGCCAGCGTTTCGCGAAGGTCGCGCCAGCCGCTTGAGGTTTTGCCGCACTGGCTGCGCCAATTTCGGAAAAAGGCCGCATCGCGCGGGATCGAACTGCGTGCATTGACGCCCTGCATGTCGATCTGAAGCCAGCCGGGCAGGGGGCCGCGCTCGAAGAACACGCAGGCCAGATCCGCCGCGTTCGCGGCACGTGCGGCAAGCGCCGCTCGCCCCAGAAGGCCACGCCAGACATAGACCATATTGGCGCCCTCCTGCCGCAACCGGCGCGCAATACCGGCATGGCGGCTGGCCGCTGTCAGCATCTTGGCCGGGTTCGCCCAGCCATGCGTCATACGCACCACCTCTTTCGCATCGTGCAAGGCCCGTGGTCCGATACAGAGCGACAATTGCCGCATCGAGATCCGGTGCGGGGCCTGGCCGTTGCAAGTCAGTGACTGCATGACGCCGTCGCAGAATTCATCGCGGCTTTCGAGGAACACGGGCCGGCGGACGTTCGCGGTCATGGATTCAGCAATTCATCGCGGCGATAACCGATGTCAAGCAGAGCCGAGACCGGCGAGGCGCAGTCAAGCGCGATGCCGCGACGCCCCGCGACCGTCGCGGCGAGGCTGAATCCCGCAAGGATCCGCCTTAGTCCGGACCTCAGACCCGAGGGCGCCGAATCGGCCCGCCTTTCATAGAACCGGGGTTCTGTGTCGTTGGTCAGATCGATTCCGGCCAGAAGTATCCTTTCCGGCCCGGCCGCCAGTGCGAATTGCAACGCCGAGAAGGCCACGGTGCCGGTGATCACAACTCCTCGATCCGGTGCAATCGAGATCGCCCCCTCGCGGCCAAGGATCACGAAATCGCTCAGTTCCGGGTCCGTCAGCGCCCGCCGGGCCGCGCCGATGGGCTTGATCACGTTTTCGATCAGCGCGACATCGCGATCACGAAGCGGGCCCGTGTCGCGCTCGGCCAGGGCGCGCATGGCGGAGGGCGACAGCATCAACGGAATATCGCAGGGCAGAGCCGCCAGCATCGCGTGATGGCGAAAGACGAAGCGTTCGTCCTCGACGGCCACGGCCAGCGGGCGAATTCTGTCGGCCAGCGCGGCGGCCCCATTGCAGAGGATGGCGGTGCCGGAACCAAGCGCCTCGACCCGCTGATCCCGGAGTGACGGGCCCGATCCGACGATTGCCAACAGGGACCGGCCCGAGGGTATGAATCGCGCGGCCGGCACCAGCGTCAAAAGGTGCCCTCCCTTCCAAGAGACGGCGCCCGACGCCCGGTCGATCGCAAGGCCCGGCCACAGATCCTGACGATGCGCCCGCGCCCGCCCCAGCACCTGAAAGCCGAGGCGGACCAGCTTGCGCGAAAGCGGCCGGTCCGAACGTGTCATTCGCCCCTTCTACGCAGGATCCTTGGCAAAGCGAAGGTAAGGCAGCTTGATATCCAGCGGGCCAAACTTTTCTTCCGCCGCCTTGTCGTCCAGTGACAGGGCCACGATCACGTCCTGGCCGGGTACCCAGTTGGCGGGCGTCGCGATGGGAACGCCGTCGGTCCGCTGGACCGCATCCAGCGCGCGCAGGATCTCGGCAAAGTTGCGGCCGATGGACATCGGATAGGTCATGGTCAGCCGCACCTTCTTGTCCGGCCCGATGATGAAGACGCTGCGCACCGTGGCCGAATGGGCCGGCGTGCGGCCTTCCTGCGGCAGGTAATATTCGGCCGGCAGCATGTCATAGGCCTTGGCCACGTTCAGCGCGGTGTCGTCGATGATGGCGAAATTAGCGGGCGCTCCGGCGACCTTCTCGATGTCCGATTTCCACTTCTTGTGGTCCTCGACCGAATCGACCGAGACACCCAGAACCTTGGTATTGCGCTTCTCGAATTCCGGGGCCAGTTGCGCCACGGCGCCGAATTCGGTGGTGCAGACCGGGGTGAAATCGCGCGGATGGCTGAACAGGATGGCATAGCTGTCGCCCAGCCAGTCGTGGAACCGGATCTGGCCCTCGGTGGATTCGGCGGTGAAATCCGGAGCGGTGTCATTGATGCGCAGGGACATGGGACGTCCTTTCCGTTTGATTGCGTCGTTTCCAACATAGGCAGCGCGCGAACGAATGCCAGAGGCCGCCGGCCGCGGCGAATCCGCCCGCGCCGCCTGACCGCCGCTGGCCCTTGCAGGCGCCCGGCGGCGGTGCCACCTTCATGCCAGGTCAGAAACGGAGATCGCGATGAGCACGCTGCTGGACAAGCGCAAATTCTATATCGACGGCCAATGGGTCGAGCCGGCCACGCCCAACGATCTGGAGGTCATCGACCCCTCGACCGAAGAGCCGGTCGCGGTGATCAGTCTGGGCAACCAGGCCGATACCGATGCCGCCGTCGCGGCCGCCAGGCGCGCCTTGCCGTCGTGGTCGCGAACCGCGCCCGCCGAAAG
>DBFD01000015.1 GCA_002294185.1 Paracoccus sp. UBA889 | reverse complement strand
CTTGCGGAAATATTTCTGCGCGATCACGTCGCTGGCGACCTGGCTCCAGCCCTTCGGCACCTCGACCTGATCATTGCGAAAGACGATCTTGCCGTCCGGGTTGCGGATCTCGCTGGTTGTCATGGTGAAGTCCACCGCGCCATAGGCCCCGGATTCCTCGGTGGTGAAACGCCGCTCGATTTTCATGCCTGCCCCTCGTTCATGCTCGTATCGCTGTCCCCGCGCCCCTGCCCCGGTACCATGGACATGCATCCCCAGCCTTCCACTTGCGGCAGAAGGCAGTCAGGCGCGGCAAGCGCCTGCAAGGCTTTCGATCAGGGTCCGGCCCGGTGTTTCGTGGTGCCGGTGGCAGCCGCCACCACATCTTGTGCCACCTTCGCCGTGAAATACAAACTGACGCCAGATTTGGTCGGTTTCAACTATTTTTTTACCATATGCGCGAAAGATTGGGCGTTGACAGACCCGGTTCGGCGTCGCCGTGGATTCGCTCACAGCTTTGCTCGCCGCAAGTTGTCCGCCCCTCAGAGGGGCCAAATAAGTTATTTATCGTCAATCACATACGGAATTTTATCCGGAACTTTTCCACAGCCTTATCCGCGATTCATCCAGAGGTTGTGCACAGATGATGCGACAAGGCCACAATGACAGAATTCAGCGATCTGGATGCCGGATCGCCTGGTCGGTGACGATCAGATCCAGCGGCTGATCGAAGGGCTCTGCCGGGATTTCGGGCAATTCCTGCGTCGCGAAGGCCAACCCGATCGCGCAGACCGGGCCCGCGGCGCGCAGCAATTGCAGGCTGCGGTCGTAATAGCCGCCGCCATAGCCGATTCGGTTGCCGGCCTTGTCGAAGGCGGCCAACGGCACGATCAGAACCGAGGGCGTCAGGACGGGTGCCGATTCGGGCGGATGGGCGGTGCCATAGGGACCGGGTTCCAGCGCGCCGCCGTCCCAGGCACGAAAGATCAGCGCGACCCCCCTGCCCGTCACCACGGGCAGGGCCAGCGGGCCCGAATGGGCCATCATGGCCGGGCGCGGATCGGCCTCGCCGCGCATCGGCCAGTAGCCCGCCAGCCCGGCCCCCGCATGGGGCGCCAGCGCCTGTGTCAGATGGCGGGTGATCCCCGTCGCGTCGCCCTGGCCCGCCAGCCGCGCGGCCAGCGCCCGCGCCCGCAGCGCGGCCTTTGCGGCGGCGCTCACAGCAGCACGGCCGAGGCAAGACCGAGGAAGGCGAAGAAGCCCACGACGTCGGTCACGGTGGTCACGAAGGTGCCCGAGGCCAGCGCCGGATCGGCGCCCACCCGTTCCAGAGCCAGCGGGATCAGGATGCCGGCAAGGGCGGCAACGGCAAGATTGACGATCATCGCGATGCCGATGACGGCGGCCAGCGACACGCCGTCGAACCAGAACCACGCCACCACGCCCATCACCAGCGCAAAGGCCAGCCCGTTCATCACCCCGACGATCGCCTCGCGCCGGACCACGCGCCAGACATTGCTGCCGGTCAGGCTTTTGGTGGCCAGCGCGCGGACCGCGACGGTCAGGGTCTGGGTGCCGGCATTCCCGCCCATCGAGGCGACAATCGGCATCAGCACCGCCAGCGCGACAATCTGCTGGATCGTCGCCTCGAAGATCGCGATGACCAGCGAGGCGACGATGGCGGTGAAAAGATTGACCAGCAACCAGGGCAGCCGCTGGCGCAGGGTCTCGACCACGGTATCGGTGATCGCCGAATCCTCGCCCACGCCGGCAAGGCGCAGGATGTCTTCCTCGTGTTCCTCATCCATGACGTTCATCGCGTCATCCATGGTGATCACGCCGACCAGCCTTTCGTCCCGATCCACGACCGGGGCCGAGATCAGGTGATACTGGTTGAAGGCATAGGCCACGTCGCCTTCCTCGGCATAGGCGCTGACGGTACGGAAACTGTCCTCGGTGATGTCGCTCAGGGCGGTGGCACGGGGCGAGGCCAGAAGGCGGCCAAGCGCGACATATCCTGTCGGATGGCGGCGCGGATCGACAAGAATCACGTGGTAGAACTGTTCCGGCAGCCACTCCTCGCTTCGCAGAAAGTCGATCGCCTCGCCGACGGTCCAGTGCTCGGGGGCGGTCACGGTCTCGGACTGCATCAGTCGGCCGGCGGAATATTCGGGATAGCCCAGCGATTGCTGGACCGCCGCCCGGTCGCTGTCATCCAGCGCAGCGAGAATCTCGGCCCGGCCGGATTCGTCCAGATCCTCGATCAGGTCGACGACATCGTCGCTGTCCATCTCGCGGACAGCCTCGACCAGCACCGCGCGGGGCAACTGTTCCAGCACCTCTTCGCGGATGCCCTCGTCGATTTCGGACAGGATCTCGCCGTCGATCTCGCCGGAATAGAGATGCAGAAAGGCGCGACGCTCGGCGCTGGAAAGCTGCTCGATCACGTCGGCGATGTCGGCGGCGTGCATCGGCTCCAGCAGGTCGTTCAGACGTGCCGAATCCTCGTCCTCGATGGCGGCGTGGATGCGATCCAGCAGGTCGTCGCGCAGCTGGAAATCCTCGTCGTCGCGATCAGCGGCGTCGGCGGCGATCTCGTGGTCCGTTTCCGGGCTCTTGTCGTCGTCGGCCATGCCTCGTCTCCTGCCGTTCGAGGTTCCGTGACTGATTAGGTCGGGCGCGCTAGCGGTTCAACAGGTCAAGCGCCTCGCGGTGCAATTCCGGGCTGCCGGCGGCGACCACCTGCCCGCCCCCGGCGGCAGAGCCGCCCTGCCAGTCGGTCACGATCCCGCCCGCCGCCTGGACCACCGCCAGCGGTCCGGCGATGTCATAGGCTTGCAGGCCCGCCTCGATCACCAGGTCGATCTGCCCCATCGCCAGAAGCGCGTAGGCATAGCAGTCCAGACCATAGCGCGTCAGCCGCGCTTGTTGCGAGACGCGGCGGAAAGCGGCGGCCTCGGCCCCGGTGCCGATTTCGGGGAAGGTGGTCATCAGCAGGGCGTGGTTCAGCGCGACCCGTGTGCGGGCGCGCAGCGGCGAGGTGCCGCCGCGATGGGTCAGACGGGCGATCCCGAAGCCGCCTTCGAAACGTTCGCCGAGATAGGGCTGGTCGATCAGCCCGTATCGGATCCCGCCCGCGTCGCGCAGGCCGATCAGGACACCCCAGCTTGGCGCCCCGCACAGAAAGGCGCGGGTGCCGTCGATCGGATCGAGGATCCAGGTCAGACCGCTGCTGCCGTGCCGCGATCCGAATTCCTCGCCAAGCACGGAATCGTCCGGGCGGCGTTCGGCCAGAACCCTGCGCATGGCGGTCTCTGCGGCACGGTCGGCCTCGGTTACGGGATCGAAACCGGCCGGGCGCTTGTTTTCGGCCAGAATGCCGGTTCGGAACAGCGGCAGGATCGCGCGCCTTGCGGCATCGGCCATCAGGTGCGCGGTCTCGATGATCTGCTGCCTGTCTTCCATCGGCGCCCCCGTGACATTGCGTCACGAGGTCTAGCCGCATCGGCCCGGACCCGCCACCCCCGGCGGCGGCCGGTGCAAGACGGACCGTGACACCAGCCGGTCAGCGGCGGTTTTCCTGGCCGTCTTCTGCCTTTCAGGCAGCGTCCGACAGAACCCGCGCCAGTTCGAAGATCTGCCGACGCTGCGCGGCCGGCATCGCATAATAGGCGCGAACCAGTTGCAGCGCCTCCTTGTCGGCCAGAATGTCGCCCGTGACCTCATCGGCCAGCGCGCCTTCATGAAGGCCCTCGAAGAAGAAGCTGACGGGGACATCCACCGCGCGGGCGATGTCCCACAACCGGGACGCCGAGACCCGGTTCATCCCGGTCTCGTATTTCTGGATCTGCTGGAACTTGATCCCGACCTTGTCAGCAAGCTGCTGCTGGGTCATTCCGATCATCCAGCGACGATGGCGGATACGCTTACCAACATGAACATCAACACCGTGCTTCATCGTCCTACCTCGCTCAATCTAAAGAGGCAGTAGCCCAAGGTGTCACAATTATCGAGTGTCAACATGGTTAACAGGCCCGTTTCTGACCAAAAAGACAGGTCGGGGTTTCCGTAGTCCTGTCCATTTGGACAGGTTGGCACAACGGGATGAAGTCATTGCGTTAATTATGGAGAGACAGAAATGGCCGAGACGATTCGAATCGCCGAGATCACCGCTTTGGGACAGGTGCCCGTGCTGCGCGACGCCGGCCCGCCCGCGGCCGGCCCGGACGAGGTTCTGGTGCGGATCGGCGCCGCCGCGCTGAACTTTGCCGATCTGCTGAAGGCAAGCGGCCAATACCAGGAAAAGGCCACGCCGCCCTATGTTCCGGGGCTGGAGGGTGCGGGCCAGGTCGTCGCGGCGCCCGACGGCTGCGGGTTGCAGCGTGGCGACCGGGTGGCGGTGCTGCATCCGGGCACGATGGCCCAGATCGTTGCGGTGCCTGCGGATGCCTGCCTGCCCCTGCCCGATGCGATGCGCGACGAACAGGCGGCCGGTTTCCAGATCGCCTACGGCACCAGCCATCTGGCCCTGACCATGCGGGCAAAGCTGAAACCGGGCGAAACGCTGGCGGTGCTGGGCGCCGCGGGTGGCGTCGGATTGACCGCGGTCGAGATCGGCCGGGCGATGGGTGCGCGCGTCATCGGGGTTGCCCGCGGGCGCGAAAGGTTGCAGGCGGTGCGCGCCGCCGGTGCGGATCTGGTCATCGACAGCGACGATTGCCCGGATCTGAAGGCCGCGCTGCGCGATTGCGGGGGGATCGACGTGGTCTATGATCCGGTCGGCGACCGGCCCGGCGCCGCAGCCTTCGGCGCCCTGAAGCGCGGCGGTCGCTTTCTGGCCATAGGCTTCGCCGGCGGCCAGCCCCCGGTCCTTGCGCTGAATCACGCGCTGGTCAAGAACATCGCCATTCACGGCTTCTACTGGGGCGGCTATGCCAGCCTGGATCCGCAAGCCCGGCGCGACAGCATGACGGCGCTTCTGGCCTTGTTCGAGGCCGGCCGGCTGAAGCCGGTCGCGGGCAGCAGCCTGCCGCTGGAGCGGCTGGACGAGGGCTTCGAGATGCTGCGGCGACGCAAATCCGTTGGAAAAGTCGTGATAACCCTGTAAACAGCGCAGATGTGATACGCGCGGCATATTGAATCGCGGGCCGGGTCTGCCAATATGATCGGCATGACTTGGGGCCGTTGAGCCCAACCGCAAAAGGGAGACGTAGATGGCAGATTACAATACGTACCGCTCGGCCCAGAGCGTCGGCACCCGGACGGGTGCGGTCGATGAAGGGCTGCGGGCCTACATGAACAAGGTTTATGGGCTGATGGCGGTCGGCATGGGTGTAACCGCCGTCGCAGCCTATGGCATCAGCAGCGCCGCGGTCGATTCCGCCGGCCAGTTGACGCAATTGGGCACCGCAATCTATGCCTCGCCCCTGAAATGGGTGATCGTCTTCGCGCCCTTGCTGATGGTCTTCGCCTTCGGCGCCGCCCTGAATCGCCTGTCGGTGCAGGCCGCGACAATGATGTTCTACGGTTTCGCGGCGCTGATGGGGCTGTCGATCAGTTCGATCTTCCTGGTCTATACGCCGTTCTCGATCGTGCAGACCTTCCTGGTGACGGCGATCGCCTTCTCGGGACTTTCGCTGTGGGGCTATACCACGAAGAAGGACATCTCGGGCTGGGGCAGCTTCCTGATCATGGGTGTGATCGGCCTGATCGTCGCCTCGATCGTGAACATCTTCCTGCAATCCTCGGGGATGCAATTCGCGATCTCGGCCTTGGGTGTGCTGATTTTCGCCGGTCTGACCGCCTATGACACGCAGAACATC
Organism: Paracoccus sp. UBA889; assembly: GCA_002294185.1. Classification (GTDB taxonomy): domain Bacteria; phylum Pseudomonadota; class Alphaproteobacteria; order Rhodobacterales; family Rhodobacteraceae; genus Paracoccus. The sequence goes on along the minus strand of DBFD01000015.1, from coordinate 41,364 downwards.
AAGAATACCTACCTGCGGCTGGCGGGTTCGGATCAGGATTTCCTCGGCAAATCCGCGATCATGGGCGCCTTGCAGCTCTATCTCGACTTCCTGAACCTGTTCATGTTCCTGCTGCAATTCATGGGCGGACGCGAATAAGGCGCAATTTTGCAAAGACACGGGAAAAGGCCGGGCAATCGCCCGGCCTTTTTCGTTGACGCCCCGATCATCATGGTTCCGGTCAGCTTGCCGGGCCACCGATCAGGCGCAGCACCACCATTCCCGGAGACCGCTGCGGATCGGTGACGAAAGACAGGCTGCCCGCGCCCAGGCCCGGCAGCGACAGCGCAATGTCGCGGGCCAGAGCAGCATCGGCATCGTAGGCATAGCTGACCGCGCTGCCGGCGTCGGGCGGCGCTGCGGTTTCCACGATCTCGGTCCAATATCCCGTCGCGTCGAACACGCGGATCAGATCGCGCGCGAAACGCGACGCCGCGGCGTCGCCGGGCGAAACCTGGATCCGGATCAATCCGGACGGCGCCTCGCCTTCGTCACCGGCCTGATCGAAAACCTGCCACGGCATCGCGGCATAGCGTGACGCGGCAGGGCCGACGCGCGACACCCGCCAGACCAGCCGCCCTGTCGTGCCGGCCAGATCGACGCGCAGCGCCGAGCCCGGGACATCGTCGGAAAACACCATCCGCGCCGGGTCGGACGGCCTGTCTCTCCGGGCGATTTCAACCCGGAAAGGCAGAGCCCGGGCCGCAGGCGCGCCGGCCCATGCCATCTCGGCCCTGATCGGTCCGGACCGGGCCGGATCCCGCGGGACCAGCCCGGCCGAAAGCGGGATCGGCGGCTCCAGTCGGCGCTGTCCGGGCGGGGGCGGCGCCAGATTTGCCAGCCGATCCGCCGCCGCCGGCAGGCCGCCGCCCACATCCTCCAGCCAGTAGCGGGCAAGATCCGCGTTCCTCGGCACCCCGTCACCCGCAGCAAGGATAAGCCCCAGGTTATAGCGTGCCCTGACATGCCCGTTCGCCGCGGCCCGACCATACCAACCCGCTGCCGCCCGGGGATCGCGCGCCACGCCGTCGCCGGAATCCAGCAGCACCGCCGCGTTGAATTGCGCCTCGGCCAGTCCAAGTCTGGCGGCCTTCAGATACAGAGCCAGCGCGGCGGCGGCATCGCGCGGCCCGCCCAGGCCCAGATCGCGCAACAGCCCCAGCCGCACCATCGCCTCGGCCGAACCCTCGTCCGCCGCGGCCTGCCACACCGCATCGGCGCGGGCGAAGTCGCGAGCCTCGAAAGCCTGCTGGCCATCTCCAAGCGGATCCGCCCCGGCGGACAGCGCCAGGCCAAGGGATAGAGACAGCGCACCGGCCCAGACCGACTGGCAGCCTCTATCGCCAAGAAATTTCGACAACGCGATTTTCTCGTTTGGCGATCCCGTCATCGGTCTCGACGGCCAATTCGCTCGTGCCGCGTCCCAGGACCTGCAACCGATCGACGGGAATGCCTCTTTCCACCAGGCCGTCGGCCACGGCCTGCGCGCGCCGGATCGACAGGCGAAGATTGTAATCGGGCTTGCCGACCGTATCCGCCCCCCCGGCCACGATCATGACGATGGGGTTGCCGTCCCGGAACAGGCGCGCCGCCTGATCAAGCGTGCCGCGCCCATCGGAGGAGATGCCGGCGCTGCCGGTCTGAAAATAAATCTTCAATGTGTCTGCATTCGTCTGCTGAGCGCCGACGGAGGTTGCAAGCGCCAGGCCGACGCTGAGAGCAATCAAGAGGGGATATCGTCTGAACATGAAGCTACCTTTCACCTGACCCCGCAAGCCTAATCCCCACATGGCCGATGTCCTTACAAGATTTGGTGTTCGGCCGGGTTTCCGCGGCTTTTCGCTGTTCATTTCTATCTTGCAGAGAACCGATCCCTTGCGCCTCGCCTTCTGAGCGAAACCCGCCGGTCGCGCGCGCGAATCGCGCCGCCGCCCGTCCGATCGCAACCGGGGCGCGACGACCGCGCCGCCGCGCCCGTCCGAAGCGCGACAAACTTTCATGGTTTTCCGGCCAGCCATTAACGGATCGGACAGCCCCCCTGCGCTAGTGTGCAAACATTGCAAGTCTCGGCAGCGCGAATGGGTGGGCAGTGACGGATGAAATCGTGGAAACCGGGGCACCCGCCCCCGGCGAACAGAGCAGCGGTTGGGCCGATGCCCTGCCCGCTCTGGTCCTGCTGGTGCTGGGGCTGGCAGGACTGGCGACGGCCACCATTCTGACCAGCACCGTTCCCGGGCAATATCTGATCCTGGCACGCCCCGGGACGGCGACCGGGGCGATCCTGGACATGGTCTATCGCGCGCGCGGCGGCATCGTGGGCTTCGGCGGACTTCCCGGAATAGCCCTTGCCGCATCAGACGATCCGGGTTTCGCGGAGGCCGTCCGTGCCGAAGGCGCCTGGATCGTTCTGCCCTCGCCCAAGCTGCTGGGCTGTTTCGGTCCCCCCGGAAGAGATCTGTGATGAACGCCGAAATTCATCGCTTGCGCGAACGTTTCGGCGCGCTTCTGGTCTGGCTGCTGTGGGCGCATGTGCCGGTGCTGGGCGCGGCGGCGGCATGGAACAAGGTCATGTCGGTGCCGGCCGCCATGCTGATTGGGGCGGGACTCGCGCTGATCTATCACATCGCCTGGCTGCGTTGCGGCACGGGCGCGGTCACGCGCAACCTGTCAGGCATCGTGCTGATCGGAGAGCCGGCCTTTCTGCTGATCCTGTTTGCCGGTCACCCCTGGCAGATGGACATGCACATGTATTTCTTTGCCGTCATCGCATTGAACATCGCCTGGTTCGACCGCGCGGTAATCGTATTTTCGGGAACCGGCACGGCGCTGCACCATCTGCTGCTGCTCTATTTCCTGCCCTATGCGGTGTTTCCCAGCGACGGCGATCTGGCGCGCGTCGTCCTGCACGCCGTCATCGTCATTTTCCAGATGCTGGTGCTGCTGTGGGTGATCGACATGGTTCGCAAGGCCTTCGAGCGGATCAGCGTGATGAGCGATGAACTGATCGCCAAAAGCGTCGCGCTGGAAGATCGCAATCGCCTGGTCGAGGAATCCAGCCGCGCGAAAAGCATGTTCCTGGCCAATATCAGTCACGAGATTCGCACACCGATCAACGCCGTCCTGGGATTTTGCCACCTGTTGCAGCGTTCGCGCCTGGAACCACGCCAGCGCGACCACGTGGCCAAGCTGAACGATGCCGGCGTCTCGCTGCTGCGACTGATCAACGACGTCCTCGATTTCTCGAAGAACGAGGCCGGCAAGCTGACGCTGGAATCGCATGATTTCGACCTTCGCGCCGCGATCGGCAGCCAGATCCAGCTTGTCGAGGAAAGCGCGCGGGCCCGGGGCCTTTCATTGGCGGCGCGGATCGACGATCGCATTCCTGCGCTGGTCACAGGCGACGAGTTGCGCCTGAATCAGGTCGTGCTGAACCTGCTCAGCAACGCGATCAAGTTCACCGAAAAGGGTGGCATCACCATCTCGGTCCGACAGATCAGGAGCGATGCGGACAGGGTCTGTATCGAATGCGCGGTCAGCGATACCGGCATCGGGATGACAGCCGCCCAGCAGGCGCATATCTTCGCCTCGTTCATGCAGGCCGACAGTTCCACCACCCGGCGCTTCGGAGGGACCGGACTGGGCCTGGCCATCTGCCGCCAGATCGTCGAACAGATGGACGGCCGGATCGAGGTTCAAAGCACCCCGGGCCTGGGCAGTGTCTTCACCTTCACGATGCGGCTTGGGATCGGGGCCGATGCAAGCTGTCAGGCGCCACTGCCCCATGATCGCCTGCGGGCGTTGCGGGTGCTGGTGGCTGACGACAACCCGGCCTCGCGCGATTTCATCGACGCGACCCTGACCCGCTGGAACATGCGGGGCGATCTGGTCCCGTCGGGCTCCGAGGCGCTGGCAATGCTGGAACGCGAGGCAATGGCCGGCAACCCCTATGATCTGGTTCTTCTGGACTGGAAGATGCCAGGAATGGATGGCTTGCAGACGGTCCGGGCGATGCAATCCAGCCCGCATCTGGCGGTAATGCCGACAACGCTGATCGTCACCGCCTATCCGATCGACGAATTCATCCGGGACCAGGATCGTGCCGCGATCAGCGCAGTCCTGCGCAAACCGCTTGATGCACACGGCCTGCTGGACATGCTGAACCAGTTGATTCCGCCCGCCGCGCCGCCCGTCAGTTCCGGCGCCGACCTGCGCGCTTCGTCCGCCGGTCTGCACCTTCCGCAAGCGATGCAGGGCCTTTGCGTTCTGCTGGTCGAGGATAACGCGATCAATCGCGAGATCGCGGTGGAGTTGCTGAACGACGCGGGTCTGGTCGTCGATTGCGCCGAAAACGGTGTCATCGCCTGTCGCAGGATTCTGGATGAGGATCATGGCTACGCGGCCGTGCTGATGGATGTGCAGATGCCCGAGATGGACGGCGTGGCGGCCACGAAGCTGATCCGGCAGACACATTCGGCCGATTGCCTGCCGATCATCGCCCTGACCGCCCACGCCTACGAAGAAGAGCGGCAGCGCTGCCTTGGAGCCGGCATGAACGACCACATCTCGAAACCCGTGGATCCCGATCAGTTGATCAGGGTTCTTGGAACCTGGCTGAAGACCGGACCGCAGGCGGTCCGGAAAGAGCGGACACGTGCCGGTGCGACCGGCTTGGTGCCCGTCCTGCCTGCACAACTGCCGCCCTTCGGCCTGGACCGCGCGCTTCGTCGCGTGAACGGAAAGGCCGCATTGTTGCGGCGTCTGATCGTCAGTTTCGGGGAAAGCTACGGCCGTGTCGGCGACGATCTGCGCGCCATGATCCGGGCTGGGCGGATCGAGGATGCGGCGCGGCTGGCCCACACCCTGAAAAGCGTCGCCGGATCGCTGGAACTGGCCGAGGTGCCGGATCTGGCCGGGCAGATCGAGGCGGCGCTTGGCGCCGGCGAATCCGGCGCCGTGGCCGGGTTGATCGCGGAACTGGCGGACAGGATGGCGCCGGCCATCGCCGCGGCAAACAGCCTTCAGCCCGCGCCGTCGCAGGCAAGTGCCGACGCCCCGGCTGCCGCGCGGATCAACGCGGCTTCGCACGCCTCGGCCGAGGCTCGGGCCGCCCGGGATGCGCTGCGCCAACAACTGTGTCGCAGGAGCCTTTCGGCACGAGCCGGTTTTCACGCCTTTGCCGATGCCCTGGGCCTGGACGCCGGCACGCGTGACGCCCATCCCGTGCTTCAGGCTCTGCTGCGACTGGATTATGCCGAGGCGCTGCGCCTTCTGGACGGCACGCAGCCCGAAACCGGTCCCGACAATGGTGAGGTCGCAACATGAGCAAACCGGTCATCATGATCGTGGACGACGAGATCGCGAATATCGAGATCATGGGCGCTGTCCTGGGCGAGGATTACGAGATCTGCTTTTCCCGTTCGGGGGAAGATGCGTTGCGGGTCGTTCAGCGGGTGACGCCGGATCTGATCTTGCTGGATATCGTGATGCCGGGCTTGGATGGCTACGAGGTGTGCAGAAAGCTGAAAGACGACCCCGCCACGGCCGACATACCGGTGATCTTCACCACCGGCCTTTACCACACCGAGGACGAGGTGCGCGGTCTGGCCGCCGGGGCCATCGATTATGTCACCAAACCGATTCAGCCGGTTGCCCTGCGCAGCCGTGTGGACAACCATATCGAATTGAAGCGGATGCGAGACCAGTTGGCCAATCTGGCGATGACGGACGGGCTGACGGGTCTTGGCAACCGCCGGCTTCTGGAAAAGCTGCTTCAGACCGAACTGCGCCGCCTCTCTCGCGAGGGCGACTGGCTGTCCTTCATCATGCTGGATATCGATTTCTTCAAACAGTTCAACGATCTTTATGGGCATCTTGAAGGGGACCAGTGCTTGCGCAAGGTGGCTTCGGCACTAGGCGGCGCGGTCCGGCGAAGCGGCGATACCTGCCTGCGCTATGGCGGCGAGGAATTCGCCTGCATCCTGCCGCGCACCGATCACGATGGCGCGCTGGAGGTGGCCGAGGACATGCGCCGGAGGGTCGAGGCTCTGGGTATCGGCAACGGCGGCTCTGATGTCAGCCCTGTCGTGACCGTCAGCATCGGCGTCGCCAGCGGTCGCTGCTCGTCCGAATTGTCGATGGAATTGTGGATCTCGACCGCCGACGCCATGCTTTACCAGGGCAAGCGCAGCGGCCGGAACCGCGTCGAGGGCCATGTCATGATCCCGGCCTCGGGGGCGGAAATCCTGGGGCATGGGGAACGCCGCGAGGCAGGCTGATCGTCGGCCATCACCGGTCGCGGTGGCATCGATGCGTCGGCGTGCATCATCCGACACAAGCGGGCCAGGACCCGGGCAAAGCCGCGATGCTGCTTTCAATGAAAATCCCGGCTGGGGAAAAGTCGTTTCGCCTGATCGCGGGGATGGCCGGCATGGGCGGGTTGATGTTTCGGGCGCGGCGCGATGTCCGCGCGGGGCGAGGTCGTGCCGACCGCACCCTCAAGCGGATGGCCCAGTTCGGCAAGGCGATGGGACAGATCCTCGATCCGATCGGCGATCAGATGCACCACGATGCCTTCGCGTTCCAGCCGCCCGGTGACTCGCAACAGCCGCCCGCCCATCACCGCGCGGCGGAAACGGTCATGGATGCGCCGCCAGACGACGACATTGGCCACCCCGGTCTCGTCCTCCAGCGTCAGGAAGATCACGCCCGATGCCGTGCCGGGGCGCTGGCGGGTGATGACGAGGCCGCAGACCGAAACCCGGCGCGGCGGAACCCGTGGCAGATCACGGTTCGGGATCAGGCCCGGCAGGCGCGGGCGCAGCAATTCCATCGGATGGGCGCGCAGCGACAGGCGCAGGGCGACGTAATCCTCGACCACCTCCTCGCCCAGATGCATGGCGGGCAGCGCAACCTGCGGCTCGCAAGTGGCCTCGCCATCCAGCGGATCGGAAAACAGCGGCAGCGGCGCGGGTGCCCGGATCGCACGGACCTGCCACAGCGCGTCACGCCGGGTCAGGCCGATGGCGGCGAAGGCGTCGGCCTCGGCCAGCCGTTCCAGCACGGCGGGCGGAATTCCGGCGCGCAGCCACAGGCTTTCGACATCGGTATAGCCGTTGCCGCGACATTCTTGGATCCGCCGGGCATCGCCGTCGCGAAAGCCCCGGATCTGGCGAAATCCCAGCCGCAGTGCCCATGCGCCATCGGCGCGCCGTTCCAGCCGGTTGTCCCAGAGGCTGGAATTGACGCAGACGGGGCGGATCTCGACCCCGTTCTCGCGCGCGTCCCGGACGATCTGGGCGGGGGCGTAAAACCCCATCGGCTGCGAATTCAGCAACGCGCAGGCAAAGATCGCCGGATGATGGCATTTCAGCCATGACGAGACATAGGTCAGCATCGCGAAGGCCGCCGCGTGGCTTTCGGGAAAGCCGTAATCGGCAAACCCCTCGATCTGCGAGAAACATTGTTCTGCCACCCCACGGTCATAGCCGTTCGACAGCATCCCCTGCACAAAGCGTTCGCGATGCTCGCCGATCGTGCCCATGCGCCGGAACGAGGCCAGCGAGCGGCGCAGGCGGTCGGCCTCTTCGGCGCTATAGCCCGCACCGACGATGGCGATCTGCATGGCCTGTTCCTGAAACAGGGGCACCCCCAGGGTCCGCCGCGTCACCTCGGCCAAGGCCGGGCCGAAAGGTTCGGCTTTCTCCAGCCCCTGACGGCGGCGGATATAGGGTTTGACCATGCCGCCCTGGATCGGGCCGGGGCGGACGATGGCGACCTCGATCACCAGGTCGTAGAATTCACGCGGCTTCATCCGCGGCAGGAAATTCATCTGCGCCCGGCTTTCGACCTGAAAGACGCCCACCGCATTGGCCTGTTGCAGCATCCGGTAGGTCGGCTCGTCCCCCTGCGGCACCGAACCGAGGCTGTGACGGATGCCTTCGTGGCTTTCCAGAAGGTCAAAGCTCTTGCGGATGCAGGTCAGCATCCCCAGCGACAGGACATCGACCTTCAGGATGTTCAGCGCGTCGATATCGTCCTTGTCCCAGCCGATGACGGTGCGGTCCTCCATCGCCGCATTCTCGACCGGACACAATTCGTCCAGCCGCCCCCGGGTGATGACGAAACCGCCGACATGCTGGGACAGATGGCGCGGAAAACCGATGATCTCGCGGATCAGGCGGATCGTCTGCGACAGGCGGCGATCCCGCGGATCAAGACCCAGTTCGCGCATCCGTTCGGGATCCGCGCCCGCGTTCGACATCCCCCAGATCTGGCCCGACAGCGCGGCGGTCACGTCCCCGGACAATCCCATCACCTTGCCCACCTCGCGGATCGCCGCGCGCGAACGGAAATGGATCACCGTGGCGCAAAGGCCCGCGCGATGGCGGCCATATTTCCCGTAGATCCACTGGATCATCTCTTCGCGGCGCTCATGTTCGAAATCCACGTCGATATCGGGCGGCTCGCCGCGATGGCGCGAGATGAAGCGTTCGAAGACCATGCCGATCAGATCGGGGCTGACATCGGTGATGCCCAGCAGGTAGCACAGGATCGAATTGGCGGCCGAGCCGCGCCCCTGGCACAGGATGCCGCGTCGGCGTGCCTCGGCCACGATGTCGTGGACGGTCAGGAAATAGGCGGCGTATTTCAGTTCCTCCACCAGGGCCAGTTCCTTGTCGATCAGATCATGGACCCGCTGCGGCGCGCCACCCGGATAGCGCCGCGCCAGACCCTCGCGGGTCAGCCGGACCAGCCTGTCCTGAGGCGCCTCGTCTGCTGCAACCTCGTCGGGATAATCGTAGCCGAGCTGGTCGAGATCGAAGCAGCACAGCGAGGCGATCTGGGTCGTGCGACGGATCGCGGCCGGGTGACGGGCAAAGAGACGGTCCATCTCGGCGGGGGATTTCAGGCGGCGCTCGGCATTGGGCAGGGCACGGCTGCCGATGCGGTCGATGCTGATCCCCTCGCGCAGACAGGTCAACACATCGGCCAGACGGCGCCGGGCGGCGCGGTGCATCAGCACGTCACCCACCGCGACCATCGGGGCCGCCACCCTGTGGGCCAGCGCCGCGCAGGTATCGAACCAGGCCTGATCGCTGCCGTCGTAACGCGGCGCGGCGCCCAGAAAGACCCGCCCCGGATAGCGCCGGGCCATCGCCTGCACCGGCGCGATCGCCCGGTGCGGCTCGGTTGGCGGCAGCGCGATCAGGATCAAGCCCCGGCAGCCGGTCAGCAGATCGTTCAGCATCAGCCGGCATTCGCCCTTGGCGGCCCGCCGCTTGCCACGGCTCAGCAGCCGCGACAGCCGGTGCCATGCGGGTCGGTCGGTCGGCAGGGCCAGCCATTCGACCGGACAATCCTCGGCCACCAGACGGCTGCCGACGATCAGTTTCGGCAACAGCCGGTCCGCGGCCCCGACGGTTTTCCATTCCCCCACCGGCTGATGCGAGCAGGTGTCGACCTGCACGGTCGAGCGGATCGTGGCCTTGCCCAGTTCGCGCCGCATTTCTTTCAGCGCGGTATGGGCGCGCACCACGCCGGCGACGGAATTGCGGTCGGTGATGGCGATGGCGGCAAGGCCCAGTTCGGCGGCGCGGGCGACCAGTTCCTCGGGATGCGAGGCGCCGGTCAGGAAGGTGAAATTCGTGGTCACGGCCAGTTCGGCATAGCTCATGCGAATTCCCCCTGGACGAACCAGCCGGGATCCTGCGGCGTGTGGAACAGCCACAGCCGCCTGCCCTGCCGGGTTTCAAGCCGCCAGTAATCGCGCAGCCCCGACCGCCAGGCGGGATCATCCAGCCACCATTCCGGCGCGATCCGTTCCGGGCCGGTGGCGCGGGCCGTGGCAAAGATCATCCGCCGCCAGCGAAACCGGGCCGGGGGACGCGCGCCCGAAGCGGCAACGGGTTCGGGCGGAAACAGGATCACCGGGCGCGGGCGCGGCGCGGACCAGCCGGTCTCGGCGCGGCTGTGGGCGGCTGCGGCGGCTACGAAGCCGCGTTCGGGAATGTGGCTGTCGGCGGGCAGGAAACGCAGCAGGTTTTCCAGCCCGATCCGGGTTCCGATCCGGGTCATCAGGTCGTCCAGCCTGTCTTGGCCGTCTTGGCTGTCATGACTGCCGGTGGCGGTCGCAGACCCGATCTGCTGGATCGGCAGCGGCTGGACCAGGGTCGCCTCCAGCCGGATCTGATCGATGCCGAAACCGGCATCGACCTCGGCGATGCCGCGTTCGAACAGGGGCAGGATTCGGGCCGTCTCGCGCATCGGGGCGGCAAGGCGCAATTCCACCTGACGGCTGACCTGATCAACGCGGCGCAGGGTCAGGATCAACCGCCGCGCGCCGGTCTCTTGTGCCTTCAGCCGGTCGCAGAGCGGACCCAGAAGTTGACCGACAGCCGCCATCACGTCGTCCAGAAGGCCGACCGGATCGGGCAGGTTCAGGCGCAGGGCATAGCGAACGGGATCGGCTTCGGGGGTGATCGGCTCGGCTGCCTCGCCCATCGCCTGATCCAGCCGCATCAGCAGGCCGGGGCCAAAGCGGCGGGCCAGGGGCGCGCGCGCCGTCCCCGCCAGATCGCCGATACGGCGCAGGCCAAGACGTTGCAGCGCCATCACCATATCCGCATCCAGCCGCAGCCCGGCGACCGGCAGCGGGGCAAGGGCCGCAAGCGGCCGGCCCGCGGGCGCGATCCCCTCGCCATGCCGGGCCAGCGCCCATGCCGCGCCGCGCGTGTCGCCCGCGCCGAGGCGCAGCGTCAGCCCGGCCCGGGCGGCGCGGGCGCGCATGTCGGCCAGCATCGCCGCCTCGCCGCCCCACAGATGCGCCGCGCCGGTGATGTCCAGAACCAATCCGTCAGTCCCGTCCAGCCCGACCCAGGGGCAATAGCGCGTGGCCCAGCGGCGCAGGGCGACCAGGAATGCCCGATCGCCCTGGGGATCGCCGGTCCGGGTGACCAGATCGGGACAGAAGGCACGGGCATCGGCAAGGTTCATGCCGGGCCACAGACCACGGCTTTCGGCCGCGACGTTCACGCAGGCCAGACGCTCGGCATTGTTCCGGCTCACGATCAGCGCGAAGGGCGCCTCAACCGGGCGTGCCCGCAGGGCCCGGTCGCTCGCCAGCCGGGGAAACCACATGCAGACCACGCGCTTCCGGATCCCATCGAACATGCCAGGCCCCGATTGTTCCTGATTTGTTCTTGATAATTTCCCATTGCATCAGAGTCGAGTCCCCCCGCCCGTCATCCAGGATCGGGACCGCCCGCCAGCGCGTCTCGGCGGCATTGCTGCCCATGTTTTCGGGGATGATGCACAGGCCGGTCGTGCCCCCCGCCCCGGCAGCCAGTTGCAGTCGCCGCCCTTCGCGCAGGTTCAGCGGGCGGGTGATCTGGGCCACCACGAAGGGAATGGCGCCGTCACGCAAGGCCTCTTCGGCGGCCGCAAGGCTGTCGGTCTGGTTCGCGCTGCGCGCCACCAGCAGACGCGACGGATCGATGAACGGCGCAAGTCCCAGCGGATTGAGCATGTCGCCGCGCCATGCCTCGCGCAGCCACAGGACCGGACCTTGCGCCGGGGCGGCGGCGATGGCGGCAAAGGCCGTCGCGCCGGCCCCGCAAACCTCATGGACGCGCGCGACGCGCAGCGGAAAACAATCATCGAAATCGGGTCGCATCGCCCCGAAGCTAGGCAAGCCGACAGATCTGTCAAGCCGGTCTCAATCGCTGTCGATGGCGCTGGCGACGAAATCGAGATGGTCCCGCTGCGCCTGACCCGCGCCCGCTGCGTCGCCAGCGGCGATGGCGTCGAAGATATGCTGATGCTGCTGGCCCAGAAGCCTCAGGAAACCGGGCACGTTGGTTTCCTCTCTGCGTTCGCGCCAGCCGGCCTCGCGCCGCATCTGCCGGATCAGATCATAGACTTCCAGAAACAGCGCATTGCCCGCCAGTTCGGCGATTCGGTAGTGAAACACCTCGTCGGCCAGGTCGTATTCCTGCGGCTGCACGGCTTCGCGCGATTGCCGCATCAGGATTTCCAGCTGCGCCAGATCCCCGGCCCCGGCACGGGTCGCCGCCAGTTCGGCCAGCCGCGGCTCGATCTGGCGACGGACATCCATCAGCTGATCAAGGCTCAGCCTGCCGGCCAGCAGGCGGTGGCGTCCGGCATCGGGGCGGGGCGGCGGGGTGACGAAGGTGCCCTGCCCGTGGCGGCGAAAGACCGCCCCGCGCCGCTGCAATTCGTCCAGCGCCAGACGCAGCCGGCGACGGGGGATGCCCAGAATCTCGGCCAGCCGACGTTCGGGCGGCAGCCGGCCGCCGGTCTTGGCGGCCTCGGTCAGGATCGGCGCAAGGGCGGCGATGACCGCTGCCGGGTCGTCGGTCGGCGGCTCCATGTCCTAGCCCGAAAAGAGGTCGATGAACATGCGGATCGCGGTCAGCAGCAGGAACGCGCCGAAGGCAAGGCGCAGTGCCCGCCGGGGGATCGAGTGGGCCAGCCTGACGCCCAGTTGCGAGAAACTGGTGGTCAGCGGAATGATCACGATCGCAGCCAGCAGGTTTACATAGCCCAGCGAAAACGGCGGCAGCCCCTGTTGGCCCAGCCCGGTCAGCGCATAGATCACCGCGCCGGGCAGCCCGATCAGGAAACCGATCGCGGCCGAGGTGCCGACCGCGCGGCGGATGTCGTAGCCGAGGAAATTCAGCAGCGGCACGCCGATCGTGCCGCCGCCGATCCCCATCATCGCGCTGACCCCGCCGGCGAAGACCCCGAAGGCCGCCCAGACGGGTCTGGAAAAGCCCTTGGGTTCGGGATCGGCGCGCCCCTTGCGCAGGATCATGTCGGCCGAAACCGCCAGTGCCACCACGGCAAAGACCGCGATCAGCACCTTGCCCGAGACATAGCCGCCCAGAACACTGCCGATGACCACACCCACCAGGATCGACGGCGCCCATAGTTTCAGCAGCGCGGTGTCGATGGCGCCCTTGCGGTGATGACCCAGACCCGAGGCCAGCGAGGTGAACACGATGGTCGCCAGCGAGGTGCCGACCGCGACCTTCATCGTCAGGCCCGGATCCATGCCGGTCAGGTTCAGCGCGAAATAGAGCGCGGGAACGATGACGATCCCGCCGCCGACCCCCAGCAAGCCGGCAAGAATGCCGCCGCCGATGCCCGCGCCCACGGCGACGGCGGCCAGTTCCAGCAGCGCGGCTGTGGTGATTGCCTCCATCTCGCTAGCCTTTCGTCGTCGCGAACGAGGCGCTGGCGCGGCCGGTCGCGATCCGCGCCCGTTCCGCCTCTGCGATGCGGCGGTCGGTATCGCTGCGATCCGGGGCGCCGCTGAAATTTTCCGCGGTCGGCATGATCTCGGCGACCATCAGATAGCGTTCGCGCGCCACCGCCAGCAATCGGCGCAGTTCGGCCAGCGGATCGGCATGATCATCGGCCCGCAGATCCAGCCAGGGATGGGCCTGACCGCGATGGATGCGCAGCCCGGCCGCCTGCCGCCCGCGACGGTCGCCGCCCGCATCCTCGCCCGCCTGCATCGCGGCCAGCATCCGGTCGGGAAAGTCCAGGTCGGCGCGGTCTGCGAAGACGCGCGCCGTGTCCTCGATCACCTGCGGCCCCTCCAGCATGTTGCCCGCGACCGAAAGGCCCTGACCCGTCACATGTCCCGCCCAGGGCACGCATTCCGCGCCGGTATGGGCCGCGCCGCCGCCCCGCGCATCCAGCGCATGGGCCTGCCGCTGCGCCGCCCCCGCATCGCGCGCAACCAGATCGGCCAGGAGGGCATCGGCCGCCTCGCCCGCGCCCAGGCGGCGCAGCCCCTCGGTGCCCCAGACCGGGTTGACGAAGGCCTGCGTGGCGAAGGCGGCTGCCGGACCGACATGCGGCACCAGCGATCCGCAGGCGAAAAAGCGACTGGCGACGGCGATACCAAGCGCGCCGGACGCGGGATCGCGGGCGATCAGGGACCAGGTCATCAGCGGCCCACCGCATAGGCCTGCATCAGCCGGGGCGTGGCGGCGGCGGTCAGCATCCCGTCGGGTTCGCGCCTCGCGGCCGTCAGGCGGCCGATGCTCCAGGGTTCGGCCACGGTAACGATATGGCCCCGCGCGCGCAGAGACTCGATCACCGTCTCGCCGAAATTCGGCTCGACCATCAATTCACCGGGCTTGGCCTCGCGCGGATAGAAGCTGGACTGGAAATGCATGATGTGAAACAGCGGCGCGTCCATTCCCTGCTGCATCGACAGCCCGTGATGGACATAGCGCAGGAACCAGATCAGTTGCCACTGATCCTGCTGGTCGCCGCCGGGCGTGCCAAAGGCGATCCGGGTGCCGCCCTTTTCCGCCATCGACGGCGTCAGCGTCGTGCGCGGCCGCGCCCCCGGCCGCAGCGAGCTCGGCAAGCCATCGCGCAGCCAGAACATCTGGGCGCGGCTGTTCAGCGGAAAACCCAGGCCCGGGATCACCGGGCTGGATTGCAGCCATCCGCCCGAGGGCGTGGCGCTGACCATGTTTCCCCAGCGGTCGATCACGTCCAGGTGAACGGTATCCCCGCGCCGTTCGGTCAGATGCGCCATCGTCGGCTCGCCGGCGCTGACCCCGCGCGCGGCATCGAAATCATGCGCGGCGCGGGCGATGGCGTCGTCGGCCAGATGCTCCAGACCCGGCAGGCGGCCAGGGCGCTGTTCCAGGCTGGCTTTCTCGCCGATCAGAGCCGCGCGTTCCGCAGCATAATCCTCGGACAGCAGCGTCGCCATGGGAATTTCGAAGAAATCGGGATCGCCGTAATAGGCCTCGCGGTCGGCATAGGCCAGCTTCATCGCCTCGGCCACGACATGAACGAAATCCGCGCCCAGCGGATCCAGCGCCGCCAGATCGAAATGCTTGAGGATCTGAAGCGCTTGCAACAGCACCGGCCCCTGTGACCAGCTATGGGTCTTGTGGATGGTCCAGCCATGATAATCCAGCGACAGCGTCGTTTCCCATGTCGCCTTCCATTCCGCCAGATCCTGCCGCGACAGCACGCCGGAATGCGCGCTTCCCGAGACATCCATCACGCTTGCCCCGGCCAGATAATCGCCGATCGCGTCGGCCACGAAACCCCGTGACCAGATGCTGCGGGCCGCGTCGATCCGGGCCGCGCGGGTGTCGCCCCTGGCCTCGTCCGCGATCCGCTGATAGGCGGCGGCAAGATCGGGATTGCGAAACAGCGACCAGGGCTGCGGCGCGGCATCGCCGGGCAACCAGGTGGCGGCGCTGCTGGGCCATTCCGCGCGGAAGAAATCGGCCAGACCGGCAATGGTATCGGCCACGCGCGGCAGCACCGGATGGCCGTCCCGCGCATAGGCGATGGCCGGTGCCAGAACCTCCGACACCTCCATGCTGCCGTGATCGCGCAACATCAGCATCCAGCCATCGAAGGCGCCCGGCACCACCGTCGCCAGCAGCCCCGATCCGGGGATCAGTCCGTCGCCGAACAGGCTGCGGTAATGGTCCATCGTGGCGGCCTTCGGCGCCACGCCCTGCGCACAGAGCACGCGGGTTTCGCCGGTCTCGGCCAGATGGACGATGGCGGGCAGATCGCCGGCCGGTCCGTTCAGATGCGGCTCGACCACCTGCAGGACCAGCGCCGTCGCCACCGCCGCGTCAAAGGCATTGCCGCCGCGTTCCAGAATGCCCATCCCGGTCGCCGAGGCCAGCCAATGGGTCGAGGTGACGGTGCCGAAGGTGCCGCGGATATCGGGTCGTGTGGTGAAATTGTTCATGCCTGTTCCTGTCGATCAATCCTCGCGCGGGTCCAGCGCGTCGCGCAGACCGTCGCCCAGAAGGTTAAATCCCAGCACCACCAGAAAGATCGCGATGCCGGGCCACAGCGCCATCCAGGGCGCCTGCGTCATGAAGCCCTTGGCCACGTTCAGCATTGCCCCCCAGCTTGGCGCGGGCGGCTGCTGGCCCAGCCCCAGAAAGGACAGCGATGCCTCGGCGATGATGGCGCTGGCGACGGTCAGCGTGGCTTGCACCAGGATCGGCGGCAGGACATTGGGAAAGATATAGCGGCGCAGGATGACGCCCGTGGACAGGCCGATGGCATGGGCGCTTTCGACGTAATCCTCGGATGCCACGTTGATTGCCTGGCCTCGCGTCAGTCGGATGAAGACCGGCGTGGCCGCGATCCCGATGGCGATCATCGCATTGGTCAGCGAGGGCCCCAGGAACGCCGCCAGCGCGATGGCGAGAATCAGGAACGGGATCGCCAGCAGCGCCTCGGTGCAGCGCGAGATCACGGCATCGGTCCAGCCGCCGAAATACCCGGCAATGATCCCCAGAGGCACGCCGATCACGATGGCAATGCCGACGGATACCACCCCCGCCATCAACGAGGCGCGCGCGCCCCAGATCATCCGCGACAACTGATCGCGGCCCAACTCGTCCGTGCCCAGCCAGTGCGCGGCCGAGGGCGGTTGCCGGATCGCGGTCCAGTCGACGGCGGCGGGATCGGGCACGGGCAGGATCGGCGCCGCCAGCGCCAGCAGGACGAACATTCCCACAAGCACCGCGCCGAACATGGCGCTGCGATGGCCGCGCAGCTTGCGCCAGACGCGGCTTTGCGGGCGTTTCGACAGGACGGGATCGGTCGCGGCGGTCTCGTTCATCAGCCGGTCCTCAGCCGCGGGTTCAGTGCCACATAGGCCAGGTCGGCCAGAAGATTCATCAGGATAAAGCCCAGCGCGGTGACAAGAACCACCGCCTGCACCACCGCGTAATCGCGGTTGAAGACGGCATCGACCACCATCTTGCCGAAGCCCGGGATGGTGAAGATCTGTTCGGTCAGCACAGCCCCCGCGATGAGTTCGCCAAACAGCAGCGCCATCAGCGTGACGACCGGCGTCAGGGCGTTTCGGAAGGCGTGGTGCATGATCACCCTGCGTTCGGCCAGACCCTTGGCGCGGGCGGTGCGGACGTAGTCCTGCCTCAACACCCCCAGCATCGCCGATCGCGTGTGCCGCATCAGCGACGCCGCCAGCGCGGTGCCCAGCACGAAGGCAGGCATCAGCATGGTGCGGATCGACTGCACCGGATCCTCGCTCAGCGGCACATAGCCCGAGGCCGGCAGCAGCCGCCATTTCACCGAAACCAGCAGGATCAGCATGATCCCCAGCCAGAAATTGGGGATCGACAGGCCCGACAACGCGATCACATTGGCTGCGTAATCGGTGATCGTGCCCTTCTTCACCGCCGAGATGATCCCCGCCGGGATCCCGATCGCGGCGGCGAAGATCATCGACATCACCGCAAGCTGGATCGTCACCGGCAGCTTCTGGGCGATCATGTCGCTGACCGGCAGCCCGGTCCGGATCGAACGCCCCAGATCGCCCTGAAGGGCGTTCTTCACCCATTGCAGATATTGCATCCAGATCGGATCGTTCAGGTGATACAATTCACGCAGCCGCGCCAGCGTCTCGGGGTCGCGGTCATCGCCGGCCAGCGCCAGCACCGGATCGCCGGGCAGCATCTTCTGCAACGCGAAGACGAAAATCGAGATCAGGATCAGCGTCGGGATCGCGATCATCACGCGGCGGGCAAGATAGGTCAGCATGGCGGCGCCTTTCGGAAAGGGCCGGGGCGGCGGCGACGCCGCCCCGGCCGGGCCTCATTCGGACAGGCTGACGCCTTCCAGCCGGATCATCCCGTCCGGGCTGGGCGTGAAGCCCGCGACCTTGTCCGAGACGCCATAGAGCCACGCCTCGTTATAGAGATAGAACAACGGCAGATCCGTCTGCAGGATCTGGTTGGCCTGCTTGTACAGATCCTTGCGGGCGGCCTCGTCGCTGACGGCGCGGGCCTCGCCCAGGATACGGTCGATCTCGGGGTTCGAATACTTGCCGTCATTGAAGCCGCCGCCGGTGGTGACGAAGCCGTAGATGTTTCCGTCCGGGTCGATCCGACCGGACCAGCCCACCTGGGACGCCTGAAAATCGCCCGCCGCCTGATCGGCCAGCATGGTGGCGAATTCCTTGGCGGTCAGGGTGATGTTGATGCCCGCCTCAGCCGCCATGGCCTGAATCATCTGCACGACCTGCTGGCTTTCGGGACGGTTGGGAAATTGCAGTTCCAGATCGATTCCGCCCTCGATACCGGCCTCTGCCAGCAGCGCCTTGGCCTTCTCGACATCGCGTTCGGGGACCGGATAGGCCGGATCGAAGAACGGGCTGACGGCCGGCACGAACTGGCTGGCCGGCGCATTCAGGCCGGCAAAGACCACCTGGTTGATGGCGTTGCGGTCGATGGCCAGCGACAGGGCCTGACGCAGCTTCGGATCCTGCCCGAAGGGGTTGTCGGCCTTGGCGCCGTTGTTGGTGTTGAAGGTGATCCCCTGATAGCCCAGCCCGTCGGCGCGTTCGTATTTCAGGTTCCCGGCGCTCTTGACCGCTTCGACATCGGTGGCGGCGAGTCGGTTGATCAGGTCCAGATCGCCCGATTGCAGGTTGGCCAGCCGCACGGTCGAATCCGGGATCGGCAGGTAGCTTACGGCATCGACCTTGATCTGGTCGGCGTTCCAGTAATCGGCGAATTTCTCAAGCTCGATCTTGTCCTGCGCGACGCGGTTCTTGAACTTGAACGGCCCCGAACAGACTGGCTGGGCGCTGAAATCGTCATCGAACGCCGCCGGCGACATCATCATCCCCGACCGGTCGGCCAGCTGCGCCAGAAGCGGCGCGTCGGGGGCCGACAAGCGCAGCCTGACATGGGTCGGATCGACCACCTCGACCTCGGTGATCGAACTGACTTCGGATTTGCGCACGCTGTCCTCCAGCGTTTGCGAGCGTTCGATATTCGCCTTGACCGCCTCGCCGTCGAAGGGCGTGCCATCATGGAAGACGACGCCTTCGCGCAGGGTCATGTCCACGGTCTTGCCATCCTCGCTGACGCTCCATTCCGTGGCCAGTTGCGGCACCAGTTTCAGATCCGGCGTCACGTCGATCAGCTTGTCGCACAGGGCGGTGAACACGATCCGCCCGACGAAGGTGCGGCTCTTGTCCGGATCCAGCGCATCAGGATCGCTTTCCAGCCCGATGCGCAGGGTCTGGGCCTGCGCGGCCATCGCGCTGGTGCCAAGCAGGGCCGCCAGCAGCAGGGTTCTGCGAATGTTCATGTCTTTGTCTCCTGTTGGGTTTTCTTGGTGTTTTCCTTTTGCGCCAAAGCCTCGCGATAGAGACGAAAGCGGATCTCGGCGCCGTCGCTGCGGGCCGACCGGGGTGGCGCGGCCTGTCCATCGCCGGCAATCTCGCGCCAGCGCAGACAGGCCACCTGACTGCCCTGTCCGGTCTCTTCCAGCGCCGGCCGGATCTCGGCGCAGCGGCTTTGCGCATGAGGGCAGCGGGTGCGGAAATGGCAGCCCGAGGGCGGGTCCAGCGGGCTTGGCGTCTCGCCCGACAGGCCCGGCCCGCCATGGCCGCCATCGGGTCCGGGGATCGCCGCCAGCAGCGCGCGCGTATAGGGATGTCGCGGGGCTTCGAAGATCGTGTCGGTCGGGCCGGTTTCGACGATGCGGCCCAGATACATGACACCGACGCGATCGCTCATCTGCCGGATCACCGCAAGATCATGGGCGATGACGATCAGCGTCAGCCCCAGCCGGTCGCGCAGGTCCCCCAGAAGGTTCACCACCTGCGCCTGAACGCTGACATCCAGCGCACTGACGGGCTCGTCCCCGATCAGGACTTTCGGTCCCGAAGCCAGCGCCCGCGCGATGCCGATGCGCTGGCGCTGGCCACCGCTGAATTCATGCGGATAGCGATCCATATGCTCGGGGCGCAGGCCGACCTGCGCCAGGAGGCGCGCGACCTCGGACCGGCGGTCACGGCTGCTCATCTCGGGTCGGTGCGCCTCCAGCGGCTCGCCCACGAGACGCCCCACCGAAAGGCGCGGATTGAGCGATGAGAACGGATCCTGAAAGATGAACTGCACATCACGACGCAGGGCGCGCAGATCGGCGCCGGCGAGGTCGGAAATGTCGCGGCCAGCCACGCGGATCCGGCCCTCCGAGGGTTCCAGCAGTCGCATCAGAAGACGCGCCAGGGTCGATTTTCCACAGCCCGATTCGCCGACGATGGCAAAGGTCTGGCCCTCGTTCACGTGCAGGTCGACGCCGTCCACGGCATGCAGCGGACGCGGTTTCTGCAATAGCCCACCACCGACTGCGAACCGTTTGGTCAGGCCCTCGACCTCGACGATGGGACGGGTCATGCGGCGCCCTCCAGCCGGGTTTCCAGCGGCGCGAAATGGCAGGCCGTGCGATGGTCGGG
Source organism: Paracoccus sp. UBA889 (assembly GCA_002294185.1). Lineage (GTDB taxonomy): Bacteria > Pseudomonadota > Alphaproteobacteria > Rhodobacterales > Rhodobacteraceae > Paracoccus. The sequence goes on along the minus strand of DBFD01000015.1, from coordinate 21,017 downwards.
TGCGACCTCTGTCAGATCCGGCGTGGTTGCGCAGATTGGCCGCGCGAAGGGACAGCGGGTCGAAAAGCGGCAGCCCCGGGGCATGGTTTCGATCGAGGGCACGATACCGGGCACCGTGGCCAGCCTGCGGCGCGGACCGCGCAGCGCGGGGACCGAGGACATCAGACCGATCGTATAGGGATGTTGCGGATCGCGAAAGATCGCCTCGGCCGGACCGGTCTCGACGATGCGTCCCGCATACATGACAGCGACGCTGGTCGCAACCTCGGCGACCACGCCCAGATCATGCGTGATCAGGATCGTGCCCATCTCGCCGCCCGCCTGCAATTCCGCGATCAGATCCAGGATCTGGGCCTGAATGGTCACATCCAGCGCCGTGGTCGGTTCGTCCGCGATCAGCAGGTCGGGATTGTTGACCAGCGCCATCGCGATCATCACCCGCTGCCGCATCCCGCCCGACATCTGATGCGGATAGTCGCGCATCCGGCGTTCCGCGGCCGGGATGCCCACACGGCGCAGCATGGCCAGCGCCCGATCGCGCCCGTCGCCGGGATTGTGCCGCCGCCATGCTTCCGCGATCTGGTCGCCGATGCGATGGGCGGGGTTGAGGCTGGACATCGGTTCCTGAAAGATCATGCCGATCCGCCGACCCCGCAGCCCGGCCAGCGCCTTGCGGTCGGTCAAGGCGATCTCGTCCCCCTCGAAGACCATGCGTCCCGACAGCCCGTCGCGCAGGTTCGGCGAAAGCAACCCCATCATCGCCAGCGAGGTCAGGCTTTTGCCGCAGCCCGATTCGCCGACGATGCACAGGGTTTCACCCCGCGAAACGGACAGCGACACATCGTCCAGCAGCGCGGCCTGGTGCCGTGGCAGGCGCAAGGTGGCCTGCTGAAGGTGAAGAAGCGCGTGGCTGTCGGCGGCAATCCGGTCGGGTGTCATGAAATCCTGAACCAATCATGAATTGGTTCACACTAACGCAAGGACACCCTTTTGCAAGCCCCGCCGGGATCCGGCCGCGCGCCGGACCAGCATTGCCAAAAATTCGGGCCTTGCCACCCTGCGGTCATGCCAGCGGACAGACGGTTTCTCCCGAAGGAGACCGCGATCGGCCCGGTCCGTTCAGGGCGATACCGCGAAAGGGTCGCGTCCGTCGTTCTTAGCGGGGGCCACCCGCGCGAAACTGTCGGAAAGCTCGGCCGCGACACGGGCCTGGTTTTCCTGATCGCCGGCAGGCCAGATCAGGACGAAGCCCTCGGCCCGGCCGTCGCGCACCCAGCCTTCGGCCATGGCGCTCTGGGCCATGTTGGCCCCCTTCAGCAGGATATGGCCCGGCTCGATCATCCGTGTCGGATGCGGCACCCAGCCAAGCGCCGTCACCAACCCCGACAGGTCCAGCAATTCCTGCTGTCCGCCGGGCTGGCTGAACAGGATCAGCGCGACACCGGAATCCTGCCTGGGTCCGTAGATCGACAAGGCCCGTTCGGCCCGTTCGAAAGCCAGCTTGTCCATCGGGGCGCTGACCGACAGGCCGGTCTGTTCATCGGTCAGCGTCGTCAGCCCCATCGTCCTGCGCCACGCGTCCCGGCGTTCGATCAGTCTGCGCATCGCCGTTCCGGGATCGGGCGACAGACGCCCCTCGGCGACCTCGCGCGCGACTGCCTTGCGCGTATCCGGCCCCCATTGCCCGTCGACCGCGCCATCATAGCGGCCGGCCCAACGCAAGGCGCGCTGGATCTCATCCACGGGCGGCATCTCCTGCGCGCCCGCGGATGCCGGCAGGTCCGGATCCGCGCCGGGCTCGATCACCTCGCCCAGATCCGAGGCCTGCGAAAGAAAGGCATCCCTGGGCACATCGCCCGAGGCCTTGAACGCGGCCAGCCATTCCGCCGCCGCCTCCGCGGGCAGCGGCCCCAGCGTGATCGTCCGCCAGCCACCGGGCAGAGCCATCAGCCCGGCTTCGGGAAAGGTTTCGCGCCATTTCGACAGCGCCGCGCGGCTTTCCGCATCACCACGCAGGGATTCCAGCCGCAGATAGCTGCCGGCTTCCGGCATCGGCGTGCGATCCGGGGTGGCGGCCTCGCCTTCGCTTGTGGTCGCGGCGGGCCTTGCCGCATCCTGCGAGGCCCCTGTTAGGGGTCCGCCATCTTCCGGCACCGGAGATGGTGTCGCGACCGCATCGGCCGCAACCGGAGACAGCGCGATGCCGGCCGCCGGTTCGGCCACGAAACTGTCGCCGGGCACGCGGTTCGCGGCCTTCAGCCCGGCCAGCCGCGCCTCGGCCTGGGATCGTTCCTGCGGCCCAAGGGCGATGGCGATCCAGCCGCCCGTCAACGGAAAGGTCACCACGTCGTCGAATGACTCGCGCCATTTTGCCGCAGCCTGCGCTGCCTGCGCCGCGCCGCGCTTGGCCTCGATCCGGATCACCGCCTCCTGCGCCGAGGCCGCCCCGGCCGCCAGAACCGCAGCCATCATGAAAGCCAGTCGCCGCATTCCGGTCTCCTTGTCGCGCGCCCGATGGCGCCTGTCCGCGGGCCCTTTATTGACCCTGTCCTACCCTGCGCCTAGAAGGCGCGAAAGCCCAAGCCCGATCTATGCAAAAGGACGGCCCGATGACCAGCCCAAAGCCTCCGCGCAGCTTTCAGGAAATCATCCTGCGCCTGCAGACCTACTGGGCCGGTCAGGGCTGCGCCGTGCTGCAACCCTATGACATGGAGGTCGGCGCCGGCACCTTCCATCCGGCCACGACCCTGCGCGCGCTGGGACAGCGGTCATGGGCGGCGGCCTATGTCCAGCCCTCGCGCCGACCCACCGACGGCCGCTACGGCGAAAACCCGAACCGCCTTCAGCATTATTATCAGTATCAGGTCATCATCAAGCCCAGCCCGCCCGATCTGCAGAACCTGTATCTGGGCAGCCTGAAAGCCATCGGGCTGGACCCGATGATCCATGACATACGCTTTGTCGAGGACGACTGGGAATCCCCGACCCTGGGCGCCTGGGGCCTTGGCTGGGAAGTCTGGTGCGACGGCATGGAGGTCAGCCAGTTCACCTATTTCCAGCAGGTCGGCGGGCATGATTGCCGCCCCGTCTCGGGCGAACTGACCTATGGGCTGGAACGGCTGGCCATGTATGTGCTGGGCGCGGAACATGTCATGGACATGCCCTTCAACGATCCCGGGGCCGCGATTGCGCTGACCTATGGCGACATCTTCCGCCAGACCGAACAGGAATATTCGCGCTGGAACTTCGATCAGGCCGATACCGAAACGCTGTTTCAGCATTTCAAGGATGCCGAGGCCGAATGCGCCCGCATCATCGCGGCGTCCGAAACCGACAGCGCCGGCCGCCGCATCCCGATGGCGCATCCGGCCTATGACCAGTGCATCAAGGCCAGCCATATCTTCAACCTGCTGGACGCGCGCGGCGTCATTTCCGTGACCGAGCGGCAGGCCTATATCGGCCGCGTCCGCGCACTGGCCCGCGCCTGCGCCGATCTGTTCCTGACGACCGAAGCAGCGGGGGCATCGGCATGAACTGGGGCAGGATCGCGACGATCGGGCTTGCGCTGACGGCCCTCGCCTCGGGGGCCGGGGTCTGGTATGCGCAGCAATACGGCTATTACGAGCCGATCGATCCGGCCAGCCCGGATGCGGCGGTGCCGATCCAGACCGCCGAGGGACCGTCGCGGCTGAACATGACCGATTTTCAGGCCATCGACGCCGATAGTTCACCGATCCGCTGGCGGGCCTGTTTCCGGATCCAGGGCGATCTGCCCGCCGATGCCGTGCCCTTCCCGGCCGCCACGCCGCTGAACGGCCCGTTCTGGTTCGACTGCTACGACGCCGCCCGGATCGGCGCCGATCTGGAATCGGGTGCCGCAAGGGCATTTCTCAGCCAGTCCGAGATCCGTCCCGATGTGGACCGCGTGCTGGCGATCTATCCCGATGGCCGGGCCTATGGCTGGCAGCAATTCAACGACAAGACCCCGGAACGCGGAGTGATGGACTGATGCCCGATCTGCTGATCGAACTCTTTTCCGAGGAAATCCCCGCCCGGATGCAGGCCCGCGCGCGCGATGATCTGAAGCGGCTGGTCACCGACGGGCTGGTCCAGGCCGGGCTGACCTATGCCAGCGCGGGCGCCTTTTCGACGCCCCGGCGCCTTGCCCTGACCGTCGAGGGGCTCAGCGCCCAAAGCCCCGACACGCGCGAGGAACGCAAGGGCCCCCGCACCGACGCGCCCGAAAAGGCGCTGGAGGGCTTTCTGCGCGGGGCGGGCCTGACGCGCGACCAATTGCAAGTCCGCGACGACAAGAAGGGTCAGGTCTGGTTCGCCGTCATCGCCCGCAAGGGTCGCCCGGCATCCGAGATCGTGGCCGAGGTTCTGGAAACCACGATCCGCGATTTCCCCTGGCCCAAATCCATGCGTTGGGGCACGGGCTCTCTGCGTTGGGTCCGCCCGCTGCATTCGATCCTCTGCATCCTCAGCGACGAATCCGGCGCGACCACCGTGCCGCTGAACATCGACGGCATCGCGTCCGGCAACAGCACACGCGGTCACCGCTTCCTGTCGCCCGACGCCTTCACCGTCACCGGCTTCGATGACTACGTCGCCAGGCTGCGCCGCGCCCATGTCATGCTGGACCCGGCCGAGCGCGAGGCCGAAATCCGCCAGCAGGCCGAGAATCTGGCCTTCGCACGCGGCTGGCAGATCGTCCCCGATGATACGCTGCTGTCCGAGGTCGCGGGCCTCGTCGAATGGCCGGTGCCGCTGATGGGCGTGATCGAGGATCGTTTCCTGGACCTGCCGCCCGAGGTGCTGCAAACCTCGATGAAGGAGCACCAGAAATTCTTCTCGGCCCGCAACCCGAAAACCGGCCGGATCGAGGGCTTTGTGACCGTCGCCAATATCGCCACCCCCGATGACGGCGAAACGATCCTGGCTGGCAATCAGCGTGTTCTCGCCGCCCGCCTCTCCGACGCGGCCTTCTTCTGGGAAAACGACCTGCGCGAGGCAAAATCGGGCATGAACGCTTGGGCCGAGGGCCTGAAATCCGTGACCTTCCATAACAAGATGGGCAGCCAGGCCGACCGCATCGCCCGCGTCGCCGCACTGGCTCGCGAGATCGCGCCCATGGTCGGCGCCGACCCCGATCAGGCGGAAACCGCGGCCCGGGTCGCGAAACTCGACCTGCAGAGCGCCATGGTCGGCGAATTCCCCGAACTGCAAGGCATCATGGGCCGATATTACGCGCAGGCCGCCGGTTATCCCGACGCGGTGGCCGACGCCGCCCGCGACCACTACTCGCCACTCGGCCCATCCGACGCGGTGCCCACCGCCCCGGTCTCCGTGGCCGTCGCACTCGCCGACAAGATCGACACGCTGACCGGGTTCTGGGCGATCGACGAGAAGCCGACCGGCTCGAAGGATCCCTTTGCGCTGAGAAGGGCGGCGTTGGGGACTATTCGATTGATCGTTAACAATGTTGTTAGAAGTCATCTACTGGACGCTGCAAAAACCGGTCTCTTGGCCAATTTTTCTCATCAGCTCAACACTATTGGAGAGGAGCGAACCAAGGCCGTCGATCTTGCATGGGAGACCATCGTCGCGGAAGACGGACGATTGGCAAAACATGCTCAAAAAATCTTTGCAAAGGCGTTGAATGATCGGAATTCAAAAATCGATTGGAACGCGGCCGTTGAGAAGGCAAAGGCGCAAAGCCCTGATAGGGTCAAACTTGACCCTGACCGCCCGGGCACCCTTAACCATACGTCGCACAACCTCCTCGCCTTCCTCCACGACCGCCTCAAGGTCCATCTGCGCGATCAGGGCATCCGCCACGACATCATCGACGCGGTCCTGGCCCAACCCGGCAATGACGACCTCGTGCTGGTCGTCAACCGCGCCACGGCGCTGAACGCCATGCTGCAAACCGAAGACGGCCGGAACCTGACCCAGGGCCTCAAGCGCGCCGGAAACATCCTCGCGCAGGCCGAGGAGAAGGACGGCGTCGAATACAGCTTCGGCGCGGACGCGAAATTCGCGGAAACCGATCAGGAACGCGCCCTCTTTGCCGCCCTCGACAAAGCCGAACCCGCGATCAGACGGGCCATCGCGGACGAAGACTTCCCCGCCGCCATGACCGCCATCGCCGCGCTGCGCGCGCCCATCGACGCCTTCTTCGAGGCCGTCCAGGTCAACAGCGACAACCAGATCCTGCGCCGCAACCGCCTGAACCTGCTGTCGCGCATCCGCAACGCGGGCCGCGAGATCGCTGATTTCACGAAGATCGAAGGCTGACAAGGCCGGGACCTGACCGGCCCTCGCACTCTTTCCAAATACCTTCGGGGGGTCCGGGGGGCAGACAGCCCCCCGGCTGTCGCGGGACGCAATCAGACCACCCGGTCAACCATCATGTGCTTGATCGAGGCGATGGCCTTGGCCGGATTCAGCCCCTTCGGACAGGTATTGGTGCAGTTCATGATCGTGTGGCAGCGATACAGCTTGAACGGATCCTCCAGCTCGTCCAGCCGCTCACCGGTCGCCTCGTCGCGGCTGTCGACGATCCAGCGATAGGCCGTCAGCAGCGCGGCCGGACCCAGATAGCGGTCGCCGTTCCACCAATAGGACGGACAGGCGGTCGAACAGGACGCGCAGAGGATGCACTCATATAGCCCGTCCAGCTTCTTGCGATCCTCGATCGACTGTTTCCACTCTTTTCCCGGCGTCGGCGATTTGGTGACCAGGTAGGGATTGACCGAAGCGTGCTGGGCATAGAAATGCGTCAGGTCGGGGATCAGATCCTTGACCACCGGCATATGCGGCAGCGGATAGATGGCGATGTCGCCCGGAACCTCGTCGATTCCGTAGATGCAGGCCAGATGATTGCCGCCGCCGATGACCATGGCGCAGGATCCGCAAATCCCTTCTCGGCAGGACCGCCGGAACGACAGCGTCGGGTCAATCTCGTTCTTGATCTTGATCAGCGCGTCCAGAATCATCGGTCCGCATTTGTCGAGATCGACGAAATAGGTGTCCAGACGGGGGTTCTCGCCCGCCTCGGGATCCCAGCGATAGATCTGGAACTTCTTCACATTGGTCGCGCCCTCGGGCCTGGGCCAGGTCTTGCCGACCCGGATCTGGCTGTTCTTGGGCAGGGTGAACTGGACCATCGGATGCTCCTTTCAGGACGTGCCTTTTCCAGGCACCTCGGCGATGAACAGGTTTTGCGCGCGGGCGACCAGATCGACCACCTTTCCGCGCGCATGAGGATTAAGCGTCAGGCCGTTGAGCCGCCTCAGGAATTCGGTCGAACCGGCATTGAGTCGCTGCATCGCAGGCCCATCCAGCGGGGCAAGCGCCTCGATAATGGCATCGTCCAGCCCGGCATGGTGCAGCAATAGCCGCCCCGGACGACCGGGATCGGGCTCGTCTTCCAGCTTGAAGCGGCACAAACGATCAGGCCCCAGGACATCGGCCATCCGGCGGATCAGATCGCCCCAGCCAGGCATCGCATCGGTCCGGTTCAGGAAATCCTCGAAACCGTGCTGATAGCCGTCGGTGCGTACGGCCTGCGCCCAGACGCTGGCCTTCCACGCCGTCATGCTGCGTGTGTAGATGACGAAATCCACCGCAAAGCCCGCCGCGCAGCGCGACAGCAGACCCGCGATCCGCGGCAATTGCGGATAAAGCCGCGTCTCACCGCCATTGCCGGGCATCGCGCCGGCCAGGTTTTCGTGGCTCAGAAGCACCGGCAGGTCATTGGCGGGCAGCGTCTCCAGCACATCCTCGAAGGCGATCCGCAGCGCGATCTCGCGGTCCTCGGTGGGTCCCAGCGAATAGGCAATCGCCGCGCGTCCCAAAGGCCGCATGGGCGAGCCCTCCTCGGGGGTGCGCACGATCAGCCGCCGGGCCAGCGCGGCGGCGTTGCGGTTCAGATGGCGCTGGATCGCGGTGCTGCCCGTCTTCTGCACGCCCAGATGCAGGATCAGGCGGCGCTGGTCGGATTTCGTCGGCGCTGCCGTCATCGGCCTAGCCCCGCCAGCCAGGCTGGTCGGCCAGAACCCGCGTCGGCATCTGTCCCGATCGATTCACCACGCAGCGGTTGAACACGTCCGAGGGATCGCGCTGCATGATGTAATCGCTGGAAATTTCCAGATCGACCGAACCGCCGAGGCGCGAACCTCCGCCACCGCTGCCCACCCCCAGGGCGACTTCGCCGCGCGGAGCCTGGGCCAGTTCGGCATCGCGCAGGCAGACCCGTTCCGCCTGCTCCACCGGTATCGGAGCACAGGCTGCCAGCGCCGCCAGCAGCGGCACGGACCGGAACGGGGCCGCCCAGGCGCGCATCGGCTCAGGCCGTCTGCGCGGCGTTGGCGATGCATTGCGTGGTTGCGGGACGCGAGACGATCGAAGCGACGCTGTCGGCCGTGCCCGCCACGCCATTGCGCGTGGCCTGCGCGATGTCGATCAGTTCCGCCGTGGTGGCGTTCGACATGACGCAATCGGTATAGGGCGCCGTGTTCACGCCCGGCAAACGCTTCTGCATCTCGCTGTTGACGACGCTGCGCGCCACCTGACGCGAGGCGGCGTCGAGGGTGGTCGGGGTGGTCACGACCGGTGCGGTCGGCGTGGAAACGGTCGCGGTCGGCATCGGTGCGACGCAGCCTGCCAGCGTCAGCGCGGCGAGGCCCGAGGCGGCAATGATCTTGAAACGCATCAGTAAACCCTCTTCTTCGGAGCAATCTTCTTCAGGTCGATCCCGCCTTCTGCCTCTTTCGTCAGAGGTTCCAGATGGACGGGGCGGTAGTCGAGTTTAACCGTGTTCCCCTCTACCCTTGCAAGCGAATGCTTGCGCCAGGTGGCGTCATCCCGCTCAGGGTAATCCTCGTGCGCATGGGCGCCACGGCTTTCCTTGCGCGCCTCGGCGGCCACGATCGTGGCCAGCGCGTTGGGCATCAGGTTGGTCAGTTCCAGCGTCTCCATCAGGTCGGTGTTCCAGATCAGGCCACGATCGGTCACCTTCAGATCATCCAGCTTTGCGGCGATTGCCTCCATCTTCCGGACGCCATCGGCCAGCGTCTTGTCGGTGCGGAACACCGCCGCGTCGGCCTGCATGGTGCGCTGCATCTCGTTGCGCAACTCCGCCGTCGGCGTGCCGCCATCGGCATTGCGGATTTTGTCGAACCGCTCCAGCGCGTGGTCCACCTGCGCCTGGTTGGTCGCGGGGATCGGGCCCTCGCGGTCGATGACCTGCCCCGCCCGGATCGCGGCCGCGCGGCCGAAGACCACCAGGTCGATCAGGCTGTTCGAGCCAAGCCGGTTCGCGCCATGGACGCTGGCACAGCCGGCCTCGCCCACCGCCATCAGACCGGGGAATACGGCGTCGGGGGCGCCCTCGGCCGGGTTCAGCACCTCACCCCAGTAATTCGTGGGGATCCCGCCCATGTTGTAGTGAACGGTCGGCAGAACCGGGATCGGTTCGCGCGTGACATCGACGCCGGCGAAAATCCTGGCGCTTTCGCTGATGCCCGGCAGCCGTTCATGCAGCGTCTCGGGCGGCAGATGCATCAGGTTCAGGAAGATGTGGTCGCTTTCCTCGCCGACGCCGCGACCCTCGCGGATCTCCATCGTCATGCAGCGGCTGACCACATCGCGGCTGGCCAGATCCTTGTAGGTTGGGGCGTAACGCTCCATGAAGCGTTCGCCCTCGCTGTTGGTCAGATAGCCACCTTCGCCGCGCGCGCCTTCGGTGATCAGGCAGCCCGAGCCATAGATGCCGGTCGGATGGAACTGCACGAATTCCATGTCTTGCAGCGGCAGGCCCGCACGCGCCACCATGCCGCCGCCATCGCCGGTGCAGGTATGGGCGCTGGTGGCGCTGAAATAGGCGCGGCCATAGCCGCCGGTCGCCAGCACCACCATCTTGGCATTGAAGACATGCATCGTGCCGTCGTCCAGCTTCCAGCAGACGACACCGGTGCAGCGGCCATCGGTGATGACCAGGTCCAGTGCGAAATATTCGATGAAGAATTCCGCGTTTTCCTTCAGCGACTGACCATAAAGCGTGTGCAGGATCGCGTGGCCGGTCCGGTCGGCGGCAGCGCAGGTGCGCTGGACCGGGGGGCCCTCGCCGAATTCGGTGGTGTGGCCGCCGAACGGCCGCTGGTAGATCCTGCCCTCTTCGGTGCGGCTGAAGGGCACGCCGTAATGTTCCAGTTCGTAGACGGCCTTGGGCGCCTCGCGGGCCAGGTATTCCATCGCGTCGGTATCGCCCAGCCAGTCGCTGCCCTTGACCGTGTCATACATGTGCCACTGCCAGTTGTCGGGCCCCATGTTCGACAGGCTGGCCGCGATCCCGCCCTGCGCCGCGACGGTATGCGAGCGGGTCGGAAAGACCTTGGTCACGCAGGCCGTGCGCAGGCCCTGTTCGGCCATGCCCAGCGTCGCGCGCAGCCCGGCACCGCCGGCGCCGACCACGACCACGTCATAATCATGCGTCTGGATTTCGTAAGCAGCCATGGTTTCCTCAGATCACGATGGTCACAAGGGCCATCTTCGCCAGCGCGAAGAGGGCGGCCGCGATCACGGCCCAGCCGAAGATGACCGAGACGATGATCGCGACCTTGCGCTCGGTATGGTTCAGATAGTCATCGATCATGATCCGCGTGCCCTTGATGAAGTGCAGCATGCCCACGACGATGAACAGCGCGGTGATGATCGCCGGATAGGGGCGCCCGAAATAGGCCGCGACGCCCTCGCGCGGCAGGCCGATCGCGCTGCCGACCACCAGCATGAAGGCCGGGGTCAGCAGGACCAGCGCACAGGCGCTGACCGTCATGGCCCAGTGATGTGCGGTGCCGCTATGGGCGCTGCCAAGACCTTCGGCGGCCTTGCGGGGGGTGATGTAGCGCATGGTTGCCCTCGGTCAGCCGATGAAGAACAGGATCAGCGAGATCAGCGTCATCACGACCGACCCCACGATGATCACCCAGGAATTTCTTTTCGCCTCGTCGATTTCCAGCCCGTAACCGGCATCGTAGAACAGGTGGCGCACACCCGACAGCGCGTGAAACCACAGCGCCCAGGCCGATCCCGTCATCACGATGAAGCCGATCCACGACCGCATCACCCAATCGGCGGCGGCAAACGCGCCCGGGCTGGCGACGGCGGCCACCAGCCACCAGACCAGCAGCACGATCCCCGCGACAAGGGCGTGCCCGGTGATGCGCGTCATGATCGAGGCGATCGCCGCGATGGGCAGCCTGTAGACCTGAAGATGGGGGGAAAGCGGCCGGTTGCCCCGGTTCACATCGGCCATGATGCGGCCCTCCTTTGTCGGTTCTGTCAGACCCGGCGCGGGCGCGATGGCTGGCCGCACGGGCTGGCGATTGGTGCCGTTACTGACCGCGTTTGTGCCACCTGTCATCCGCAGTTACCAGAGCTTCGGTGGAAAAGAAGTCGAATTCGCGGTTTGTGATCACGGCCACGGCCTGCGTGATCACAGCAGGAATGCCGCAATGTCTCGCATTGGCGCCACCTGCCCGCTTCCCGGCCGCACAGCCCGGCCTGGCGCCTGTCACGGCCCGATCCGCGTCAGCACACCGCGATGATCCGAGCCCAATCGCGGCCGTGTCCCGCCGCGGCCCGCCCAGCCCCGCGGGATCAGCACATGGTCGATCGCCATCGGATAGATCCCTTTCAGCATGAACGTCGTGCGCAGCGGGCCGAGCGGCGCCGTGCCGGTCGCGGATGCGATCGCGCGGACCGCGCGGGACCAAGGAACCATGTTGAAATCTCCTCCGACCAGTGCCGGCTGCGCGATGCCTCTTATCTTCGGCATCAGCGTGTCCAGCTGCGCCGCCTGCCCGTAGGGCCAGGGCCAGGTCAGATGCAGCACCGCGACCGACACCGCCCCCATCGGGGTGCGGGCGCGGGCCGAGGCCAGGCCGCTTTTCGGCACGCAATCCCGACGATCCAGCGGCCAGCGGGACAGGATCGCGATGGCGCCGGTGGTGTCTCCGGGACAGATCAGTTGATAGGGAAGCCCGGCTTTCAGCCGTTCGGACACGGCAAGGTTGCGCCAGCTGACCTCTTCCAGAAAGACGATTCCGGCGCCGCTGGCCCGGATATCGGCGATGATCGGCGCCGGATCGGCCAGATCGAAACGCAGGTTCTTCTGATAGACCACGATCCCGTTCGCCGGCCCCTGCACCGGCCGCCACAGATCCCACAGGATCGGCGCCAGCGCGACCAGTGCCACGGCGCTTGCGGCCAAACCGGCCCGCCCGCGCAGGACAGGCGCCGTCAGCAGCAGCGCGACGGCCAGCGCCGGACGGAACACGGCCAGCGAATCCCCGGCCGGATGCCAGGCCCCGGCAAGGCTGCCGGCCAGCCCGATCAGACAGAATACCGCGATCAGGCGGGCCAGAATCCGCATCCTAGACCGGCATCAAGGCCCAGTAGTCGAGGTCCAGCAGAACCTCGGGCAGATATTTTCCATCCGCGCCCTTCAGCGCGAAGGCCGCGCTGTCGCCCTTGGTCGCGACCAGCCGCAGCCGGATCGCGCCGACGCCCGGCGCGCGGGTCTCGGCCTTGTCCAGCACCTCGGACCAGGCGCGGATCGTGTCGCCCGCAAAGCAGGGATTGGCATGGGCGCCGCCATTCAGCGCCACGATCATCTGCGCATTGGCCAGCCCGTTGAAGGACAGGGCGCGGGCCATCGAGATGACATGCCCGCCATAGATCAGCCGCCGGCCATCGTTGCGGAAGGTGGCGTCGAAATGCACCTTGGCGGTGTTCTGCCACAGCCGCGTGGCCAGCATATGTTCGGCCTCTTCGATGGTGACGCCATCGACGTGGTCGATTCGCTCGCCCGGATGGTAATCGCCCAGACGATGCGGCTCGCCGGCCAGTTCGAAGTCGTAATCGCAAAAATCCAGACCCTTGGGAACCGCCAGACCGGCCGGGTCGACGACCGGATCCAGATCCGGCACCACGGTGTCGGGCGCCGGCGCGTCGGGCGCCCGTTTGCGCACCATCACCCAGCGGACGTAATCCAGCACCGGTTCGCCCATCTGGTTCAGTCCGCGCGTGCGCACCCAGACCACGCCCGATGTCCCGTTCGAGGTCTGCCTGAGGCCGATCACCTCGGATTCGGCGCGCAGCGTGTCGCCCGGCATGACCGGGTTGAGCCAGCGGCCCTGGGCATAGCCCAGATTGGCGACGGCATTGACGCTGATATCGGGGACCGTCTTGCCGAAGATGACATGAAAGCCGATCAGATCATTCAGCGGACTGCCTTCGAGGCCGCAACCGGCGGCAAAATCGTCGCTGGAATACAACGCATGCCGCGACGGATAGAGCGCGTGATAAAGGGCCCGTTCGCCCTCGGCCAGGGTGCGCGGCGCGGCGTGGCGGATCACCTGACCGACCCGGTAATCCTCGAAGAAGCGGCCCGGATCGGTCTTGCTCATTGCTGTCCCAGCTTCATCTCGGAATGGTATTCGGCGTGGATGTCCTTGGTCACCGCCTGCGCCATCCGCATCACCCCCTTCTGCGGATCGAAGGCCATCGAGGGGCCGCCATGCAGGGTCCAGCCCTTCGACAGCGCCTCGCTGACGCGGTGGCAGAAGCGAGAGGTGTCATCATCGGTAATGCAGCGGTAAAGCGTCGTCATCTCAGCCTCCGAAGGGCCATGGGCCAATCAGGCCGTGGATCAGACCGACCACCAGCAGCACGACGACTGCGCCGACGGCGGCCATCGCCTCCTTGCGGGCCGGGAACGGGCCGGCGGGCGGGGTCCAGGGGCTGCGGTTGATCAGCGCCATCTCGACCAGCGCCCAGACCAGCAGACCGCCAAACAGCACGAGGCTGGGCAGATCACCATTGACCAGCAGATGCGCCACCGCCCACAGCGAAAAGCCGATCAGTTGCGGATGGCGGGTCATCGCCGTCACCCGCGTCTTCATGCCGCTGGCCGCGAACAGGTAGAAGGCGATCAGCACCAGCAGGTTGTTGATTCCGACCAGCGCCGCCGAGGGGCCCCACCAGACCGGGCCGTCGGCGGCCTTGTATCCCCAGATCATCAGCAGCACCGAAACGATCAGGGCAGCGGCGACCATCCCCTTGCCCTTGTCTCCCACCGCGGCCCTCTGGGCGGGCGCCACGCGTTTCCACAGATGCGCAGCCCACCACAGGGCCACGCCAAGGATCAGGATCAGCATCTGGCTTCCTTTCGTTTCGGCTGGATCGGCCTCACGTTGACGCTAACCGGCCATGGCTGCAATAGCCTCGGCGCGATCCAGGGTGCTGCGGGCGGTTTCGACATGCAGGTTCTCGACGATCCGGCCATCCACCACGGCCACGCCCCGGCCATCGGCGCCGGCCTGCCGGAACGCCTCGATCTGGCGTCGGGCCAGCGCGATCTCGGCCTCGGTCGGGGCGAAGGCCTGGTTCGCGACGGCCAGCTGCGCCGGATGGATCAGGGTCTTGCCGTCAAAGCCCATGTCGCGGCCCTGTTCGCATTCGGCCCGCAGGCCCGCGTCATCCCTGAAGGCGTTGAACACGCCATCCACGATCACCTTTCGAAAGGCCTTCGCGGCCAGCAGACACAGCCCCAGCCCGGTCTGCATCGGCAATCGGTCGGGGCGAAAACGGCTGTTCAGTTCCTTGGCCAGGTCGTTCGTGCCCATGACCATGCCCTGCAGGCGCGGATGGGCGGCGATCTCGGCCGCGTTCAGCATCGCCAGCGGCGTTTCCATCATCGCCCAGAGGGCCAGATCCGGGCACAGCGCCGCGACCGCATCCAGATCGGCCGCGGTATCCACCTTGGGGATCAGCACCGCATCGGCGCATCCGACCAGATCCGCGCAGAAGCGGGCATCGTCATCGCCCCATTCGCTCGCCAGCGCGTTGATCCGCACGATCCGGGCACGGGCTCCGTAATCCCTGGTCAGCGCCGCCCCCAGTGCTTCTCGCGCCGCGACCTTTTCCGGCGGCGCCACCGCGTCTTCAAGATCGAAGATGATTGCGTCGGCCGGCAGCCCCTGCGCCTTTTCCATCGCGCGCCGGTTGGCTGCCGGAATGTAGAGGACGGAACGATAGGGGCGCGCCATGACAGACCTCCGGGAAATAATGTTGCGCGAAACTGCCTCTGGCAGCCAGAAATGGCAAGGAAAAAATTGCCGCGGCGCGGCATCGCCCCCCCCCGCGCCGGCCGGATCAGCCCCATATCAGCCCATGGGGGCGCCTTTGCCTTCGGACCTGCGGATCCGGTTCGCCGGCCGCTTGGGTCCGCATCCGGAAACGGCGACCAAGGCTGCTGCCATGCCGCACGCCACGGGCAGAGACTTGCGATTCGGATGTCGAGGGCTTAACCAACGCCGCGAGATTCCATCCATGACATCGGAGGTTAACCATGGCCCGACCCAAGATCGCACTTATCGGTGCGGGGCAGATCGGCGGCACGCTGGCCCATCTGGCCGCGATGAAGGAACTGGGCGACGTCGTCCTGTTCGACATTGCCGAGGGCGCGCCGCAAGGCAAGGCGCTGGACATCGCCGAATCGGGCCCGGCCGAAGGCTTCGACGCGGCGCTGAAGGGCACGAATGATTATGCAGACATCGCCGGCGCCGATGTCTGCATCGTCACCGCCGGCGTTCCGCGCAAGCCGGGGATGAGCCGCGACGACCTGCTGGGGATCAACCTCAAGGTCATGAAATCGGTCGGTGAGGGTATCAGGACCCATGCGCCCGACGCCTTCGTCATCTGCATCACCAACCCGCTGGACGCGATGGTCTGGGCGCTGCAGAAATTCAGCGGCCTGCCCGCGAACAAGGTCTGCGGCATGGCCGGCGTGCTGGATTCGGCCCGCTTCCGCCATTTCCTCAGCCTCGAATTCGGCGTCTCGATGCGCGACGTATCCGCCTTCGTGCTGGGCGGGCACGGCGACACGATGGTGCCTCTGACCCGCTATTCGACCGTCGCGGGCATCCCGCTGCCCGATCTGGTCAAGATGGGCTGGACCACGCAGGACAAGCTGAATGCCATCGTCCAGCGCACCCGCGATGGCGGGGCCGAGATCGTCAGCCTGCTGAAGACCGGCAGCGCCTTCTATGCCCCCGCGACCAGCGCCATCGAGATGGCCGAGGCCTATCTGAAGGATCAGAAGCGTGTGCTGCCCTGCGCGGCGAATGTGGACGGGGCCTATGGCCTGAAGGGGATCTATGTCGGCGTGCCGACCGTGATCGGCGCGAACGGGATCGAGAAGGTCATCGACATCAAGCTGGACAAGGACGAAAAGGCGATGCTGGACAAGTCGGTCGAGGCGGTCAGGGGTCTTGTCGCGGCCTGCAAGGATATCGACAATAGCCTGGCCTGATCGGTTCCGATGCCGGACCTGACACACGGCGCGCCGAATCCGGCGCGCCGTTCTTTTTTCCTGCACCGGGGCCTGGGCGCAGGCCGACCCCTCCAAGGGCCTGCGCGATCCGCTGCAACGCGTATTGCGGGCGCCCTGGCCAGATGGCACAAGACGCCCATGGCCAAATCCGTCTCTGCCTTCAGCTGCACCGAATGCGGCGTCGCACACAAGAAATGGGCCGGGCGCTGCGATGCCTGCGGGGCCTGGAACAGCATCGTCGAGGAAGCTCCGCTGAGCCACGGGCCGGGGCGCGGTCTGGGCGCGGCCAAGGGGCGCCGCGTTGCGCTGACGGGTCTTGCCACCGACGAGCCGCCGCCGCCGCGCAGCGTCTCGGGGATGGCGGAACTGGACCGGGTTCTGGGTGGCGGACTGGTGCCCGGCAGCGCGATCCTGGTCGGCGGCGATCCCGGCATCGGCAAATCGACCCTGCTGTTGCAGGGCGCTGCGGCCTTCGCGCGGCGCGGCCTCGATGCGGTCTATATCAGCGGCGAGGAGGCCAGCGCACAGGTCAGGATGCGCGCGCAAAGGCTGGGTCTGGCCGATGCGCCGGTCCGGCTGGGGGCGGAAACCAACTTGCGCGACATCCTGACCACGCTGGACGGCGAACGCCCGGATCTTGCCATCATCGATTCGGTTCAGACGCTGTGGTCCGATCATGTCGAGGCCGCGCCCGGAAGCGTGGCGCAGGTGCGCGCCGCCGCGCACGAGCTCGTGACCTTCGCCAAGCGGCGCGGCGTGGCGGTGGTTCTGGTCGGGCACGTCACCAAGGAGGGCCAGATCGCCGGGCCGCGCGTGGTCGAACACATGGTCGATACCGTGCTGTATTTCGAGGGCGAGCGCGGTCATCAGTTCCGCATCCTGCGCAGCGTCAAGAACCGCTTCGGCCCCGCCGACGAGATCGGCGTGTTCGAGATGACCGGCGCGGGGCTGGCCGAGGTTGCCAACCCCTCGGCGCTGTTTCTGTCCGAACGCGGCCAGCCTTCACCCGGCAGCGCGGTCTTTGCCGGGATCGAGGGCACGCGGCCGGTGCTGACCGAGGTTCAGGCCCTGGTCGCGCCCTCCACCCTTGCCTCGCCGCGCCGCACCGTGGTCGGGCTTGACAGCGGCCGTGTCAGCACCATCCTTGCCGTGCTGGAGGCCCGCTGCGGCATTCCCTTCGCCGGGCTCGACGTGTTCCTGAACGTCGCCGGCGGGATGCGGGTCAGCGAACCGGCCGCCGACCTGGCCATCGCCGGCGCCCTGCTGTCGGCGCGCGAGGACAGCGCGCTGCCGCCCGAGGCGGTGCTTTTCGGCGAAATCAGCCTGTCGGGCGCGCTGCGCCCCGTCGCGCAGGCCGAAAACAGGTTGAAAGAGGCGCAGAAACTTGGTTTTTCACAGGCGATCTTACCCGAAGGCCAGAAGGTCGAGGGGGTCGGATCGGATCGCGGCGGCATGGGAACGCGGCGCATCGCCGATCTGACGGAATTTGTGGGCGAGATCTTCGGCGCCGGCTGAACCGCCTGAAAATGCAACGATATCCGGCGCGGGGGCGGGACTACATGGACGGTTTCACGATCATCGACGCGGTGGTGGCGGCGGTCATCATTCTTTCCGCGATACTGGCATGGTCGCGCGGCTTCGTGCGCGAATCGCTGGCCATCCTGGGCTGGATCGCGGCGGCCATCCTGGCCTTTCTCTTCGCCGCTGCGGTGCGGCCGATGATCGCCCAGCTTCCGGTTCTGGACCGTTTCCTGGGCGACAGTTGCGAATTGGCCACGATCGCGGGCTTCGCGGTGGTCTTCGCCCTCGCCCTGGTCGTCTTCTCGATCATCACGCCGCTGTTTTCCTCGGTCGTGCAACGGTCGGCCCTGGGCGGGGTGGATCAGGGAATGGGCTTTCTGTTCGGCGTGGCGCGCGGCATCCTTCTGGTCGCCATCGTCTTCATCGTCTACGACCGGGTGATGACCAGCCAGCAGGTCGCGATGGTCGAAAATTCACGCTCGGCGCAGGTGTTCGAACGGATGCGCGGCCAGATGGACGAACGTATCCCCGAAGATGCGCCCGGCTGGATCGTCAGCCGCTACGAACAGATGGTCGGCGGCTGCGGCGCGACGACCGAAACCGTCGATCCGGACACCGCCCCGGCCCGGACCGGTGATGCGGCGCCGGCCTCGAACTGAGGCGGCGTGCCCGGCCATGGCCGCTGATGTCGGTGATGTGACGAAAATTCCGCTTCTGCGGATAGCCGGGGCGTGACTCTGGGTCCGGCCCGCACTACATAGCCCTCGACAGTCCAAAGCCAGTCAGGATGCCATGATGCAGCCATTCTTGGCCCATCCGTTCGATTCGGACCGCCTGCACGAGGAATGCGGGGTATTCGGCGCGATCGGGATGGCGGATGCCTCGAATTTCGTCGCTCTCGGCCTGCACGCGTTGCAGCATCGCGGGCAGGAGGCCGGCGGCATCGTCGCCCATGATCCCGAACACGGGTTCAACAGCGCCCACCGCTTCGGCTATGTGCGCGACAATTTCACCAAGACCGACGTGATGGCGACGCTGCCGGGACCGCTGGCGATCGGGCATGTGCGCTATTCCACCGCCGGGACCAAGGCCAATACCGCGATCCGCGACGTGCAACCGTTCTTCGGCGAATTCTCGATGGGCGGCTGCGCCATCGCCCATAACGGCAACATCACCAATGCCGCCGCCCTGCGCCGCGAGCTGACCGAACGCGGCAGCATCTTCCAGTCCTCATCGGACAGCGAATGCATCATCCACCTGATGGCGCGGTCGATCCAGCGCAACATCCCCGAACGGATGAAGGATGCGCTGCGCCGGGTCGAGGGCGCGTTCAGCGTCATCGCGATGACCCGGACCAAGCTGATCGGCGTGCGTGATCCGCTGGGCGTGCGGCCGCTGGTTCTGGGCAAGGTCGGCGACGATGGCTTCTGTCTGGCATCAGAAACCTGCGCGCTGGACATCATCGGTGCCGATTTCGTGCGCGAGATCGAACCGGGCGAGATGGTGGTCATCACCAAGGGCAAGGTCGAAAGCTCTCGCCCCTTCGGGCCCTCGACCGGCCGGTTCTGCATCTTCGAACATGTCTACTTCTCGCGTCCCGATTCGATCATCGGCGGCCGCTCGGTCTATGAGACCCGGCGCCAGATCGGGGTCGAACTGGCCCGCGAGGCGCCGATCGAGGCGGATCTGGTCTGTCCGGTCCCCGACAGCGGCACGCCGGCCGCGATCGGGTTCGCGCAGGAATCCGGGATCCCCTATGGCATGGGAATCATCCGCAACCAGTATATGGGCCGGACCTTCATCGAGCCGACCGAACAGATCCGCAACATGGGCGTGCGCCTGAAGCTGAACGTCAACCGATCGCTGATCGCGGGCAAGCGGGTGGTTCTGGTTGACGACAGCGTGGTGCGCGGCACGACCAGCCGCAAGATCAAGGACATGATCATCGACGCGGGCGCCGCCGAGGTGCATTTCCGCATCGCCTCGCCTCCGACCGCCTGGCCGTGCTTCTACGGCGTGGACACGCCCGAGCGGGACAAGCTGCTGGCGGCCCAGATGAGCCCCGAGGAAATGCGCGACTGGATCGGCGTCGACAGCCTGGCCTTCGTATCGCTGGACGGGCTCTACCGCGCGGTCGGCGAGGCGGGAGGCCGCAACACCAAGAGCCCGCAATATTGCGATGCCTGTTTCTCGGGCGATTACCCGGTCGCGCCCTTCGACCAGCTCGAACGCGGCTTTCGCATGAAGCCGGGTTCCGAAACCGCAATCAACGAGGCGGCCGAGTAAGGCTTGCGTTCCGCAAACGCCGGGGCTGATCGTCCCTGGCCGAAGACCGAGGCCAGTCAGGGAACGATGGTTTCCAGGGGGTCGTAATGCGCCGCGGCATCGCCCCAGATGGCGGCGGCAAGGCTGTCCGGCTTGTGGCGCAACGCGCCCAGTTCGACCTGCGTGACCCAGCGGAAACGGTTCACCACGCCTTCGGGATCGGCCAGCGAAACCTCGTCGGTGGCGATCAGCGTGGCGCGGAACAGCAGGTCGACCTGATGAAAGCCGCGCGCCGGGTCGTGAAATTCGTTTACCAGAAACGGCGCGCCGACGCTGATCAGCAGACCGGTTTCCTCGGCCACCTCGCGCATCAGGTTTTCTGGCAGGGACTGGCCCGGCTCGACCCCGCCGCCGGGCAGGCACCACAGATCGCTGCGTTCGCCCGGATAGGCGTTGACCATCAGCAGCCGGTCACGATGCAGGATCGCGGCGCGGACCGCCAGCCTCGGGCGCGCAACCCTCATTCCGCAATCCGGTTCAGGTGGCCCATCTTGCGGCCCGGCCGCGCCTCGCCCTTGCCATAGAGATGAACCTGCGTGCGCGGTGCGACCAGCAGATCCGGCACGCGGCCGATATCATCGCCGATCAGGTTCTCCATCACCACATCGGCGAAACGCTTGCCATCGCCCAGGGGCAGGCCCGCCACGGCGCGGATATGCTGTTCGAACTGATCGACGGCGCAGCCGGCCTGCGTCCAGTGGCCCGAATTATGCACGCGCGGCGCGATCTCGTTCACGATCAGCCCGTCGGGCGTCACGAACAGCTCGAC
>DBFD01000075.1 GCA_002294185.1 Paracoccus sp. UBA889 | reverse complement strand
CCATGACCCGCGAGTTTCTGTCCGATCTTCTTGGCGTTGTCGCCCTGTCCGTCACCACGGGCATCGTGCTGTGGCTGCCCGCGATCCTGCAAGCCTGATTTCCGTTTCTGCCCCGCGTTGCGACGGCGCCGCGCCTGTGCGCCGAATCTGTCCCCTGCACGCGCAACTTGACCGGCCCCGTCATGGGCCGGTTTTTTCCTGGGTCTTCCGGACCGAATTCGTCCCCGGCAGGTCAGAGCAATTTCAGGTTTCTTCCGGCTCGAAGTAATTCGCGTTGGTTGCCGAGATCCGCGCGATCGTGTCGTCCAGCCGCGACAGGTGCAGCACGCCGATCTCGACGGCCTTTTCGGCATCATGGTTCTTGACCGCCTCTGCGATGCCGCGGTGATCCGCCACCAGATGGGGCATGCGATCCTCTTTCGAAAGGCCCAACGTACACAGCCGATCCACCTTGGATTTCTCGCTCATGATGACATCGAAGGCGAAGTCTGCCCGGCCGATGGCGCAAAGCGTCTTGTGAAATTCATAGTCGAGCGCGCCGAAACCCTCGACGTCGCTGTCCCGGATCGCCTTTTCCTGGCTGGCAAGCGCTGCGTCGAGCTGCGCGGCACCCTCGGCTTCGCAATGTTGTGCCGCCCGTCGCAGGACTTCCTTTTCGACCGCCGCGCGGATGAAACGCGATTTCTCGATCTCTCGGGACGAAAATCGCCTGACTTCCGTTGCCCGCTGCGGGCGGATCAAAAGAAGATCAAGGTTCGCGAGACGGCTGAATGCATCGCGCACGGGCTGACGCGAGACGCCAAATCGCGACGCGATCTCTGCCTCGGAGATCTTGTCACCGGGCCGCAGGCGCAACGACAGGATTTCGTCGTGGAGATAGTCGAAAATGTCATCGACGCTTGTCCGCCGCTCACTCAAATGGCTTGGCTGCACCATCGCCTCATCTCCATCCTGTGTTCATTCGAAGCCTCGACGCGAAGGCACACCATCGGGTTGGTGGCGTCCATGGGTAAACGCCAACTTCGTCGGCGAACTCGATGACCCATCGGGCTGTTGCCTTGTTTTTCAAGGGTTCCACCCGTCGAATGACCCTACCTTACTCTCATCTAGTATACCACAAAGATTACTAGTATACCAGAAAGACACGACAGCGAATCGGCTTGCCGGTTCACAGGCGACAGATGGAGGCGTCGCACAGGGGGAGGAAGCTGATGTCCGGGCGCGGATCGCGGTATTTCAAAGTCCTGACTGCGAGGATCGGCCAACGGCCTGACCCGGCGGCGTGTTGCCGCCCGGACAGACAGACAGAAACGTAAGAGAAGGACCAGACATGACGCTCAAGGGAAAAACCGCTATCGTGACCGGCGGAGGTCGCGACATCGGGCGCGCTTGCGCCATGCGTCTTGCCGAAGAAGGCGCGATGGTCGCAATCAACTACTTCTCCAGCAGCGCCGGGGCGGACAGCGCGGTCGAAGAAATTCGTTCCAGGGGCGGCAAGGCTTTCGCGCTTTGCGGCGACCTGACCACCCGGGACGGCGCGGATGCGCTGGTGAAGCGAACCCTGGAAGAATTTGGCGGCATCGACATCCTGGTCAACAACACCGGCGGTCTGATCGCGCGCAAGACCATTCCGGAAATGTCGCTGGAGCATTGGCAGGCAGTCATGGACCTGAATGTGACGAGCACATTCCTGATGATCAAGTCCTGCCTGCCGCACCTGAAATCCGGTTCGATCGTCAACCTTGCAAGCCAGGCCGGGCGCGACGGCGGCGGGCCGGGTTCGGTGGCCTATGGCGCGTCGAAGGGCGCGGTGATGACGATGACGCGCGGTCTTGCCAAGGAACTTGGTCCGAAGATTCGCGTCAATGCGCTTTGCCCCGGCATGATCGACACCGATTTTCACAACATCCACACCAAGGACGAGGTGCGTCGCAACGTCGAGGCGGCATCGCCGGTCAGGCGCCAGGGGACATCGGAAGATGTCGCCAATCTGGTGTATTTCCTGGTCAGTGACGAAGCCGGTTTCATCACCGGAGCCAATGTCGACATCAATGGCGGGATGCTGTTCTCCTGAGGCAGGGACGGGCCGCGCCCATGTGCCGGACCGTCGCGGAGACAGGGTCGGGCAACAGGCTTTGCCGTAGCCGTCAGGCCCGATCGTCCCATCCTTCCGCTTTTGGCAAGGGGGCTGAAGGGCGTTGCACAATCAACGTCCCGACCCGTCGATCAGCAGGACCATTCGGCAAGATTGATCTGGTATACTAGAAGACAACATGCTAGTGCAAAGATGGGGAGGGGGAGTCCGAATCAATACGGCAGTCTGGTCGATCCGTTCAGCCCTGACTGAAGCTTCGACCTGCCGCGCCGGGCCAACGGACTCGCGCCCCGGAATTTTCGAGGAGGAACACATGACAAACCACTTTTCCGCCGGAACGCTGCTGCGTGGCGTCGGCCTTGCCTGTGCATTCGTGGCCACGGTTTCGGCCGCCAGCGCGCAGGAGATCACGCTGCGCGGTGCCAGCATGTTCGATGAGAACCATGCTTTCACCAAGACGATGCGCCGTTTTGCCGAACTGGTGAACGAAAAATATGACGGCGACGTCACATTCGACCTGCGCCTGAACGGCGAACTGGGGGTCGAAGCCGACTACGTGACGTTCCTGCAGCAGGGTGTCGCGATCGACTACACGATCATGGCGCCGTCGAACATGGCGACTTTCGCGCCGTCCATCCCGCTGATGGACATGCCGTTCCTGTTTCGCGACCAGGCCCAGTGGGAGGCGGTCTTGTCCAGCGATGTCCTGAAGCCGCTGGAAGACGAGCTTCTGGAAAAGGCCGACATCATGGTGATCGGCTATACCGGGGGCGGGGTGCGCAACATCATCTCGAACGCGCCGATCCAGAATCTGGAAGAACTGAACGGCTTCAAGATGCGCGTCATGGGGGCCCCGATCCAGGCCCAGATCTTTTCGGCGCTGACCGCCGCGCCCTCGGCGATTGCCTATAACGAGGTCTACAACGCCATCCAGACCGGCGTCATCGCCGGGTTCGAGAACGAGGCTGCGAGCATCCAGAACCTCAAGTTCTATGAGGTCGCGCCCTATCTGACGCTGACTCGCCACGCGATCACCGTCCGCCCGATCGTGATGAGCGGCAAGACTTTCCGCAATCTGCCCGAGGATTTGCAGGCCGCCGTCCTGGAAGCCGGCGACGAGGCCGGAGCCTTCGGACGCGAACTGGAATCCCGCGAGGATGCAGAGAAACTGCAGGAAATGGTCGATGCCGGCCAACTGACCGTCCTGGAATTCGAAGGTCGCGACGAACTGCTGAAAATGGTGGTTCCGGTGCAGGATGCCTATGCCGAAAGCCTGGGTGCGACCGATTTGCTGACCGCCATCCGCGGCATGTGATCGGGGTCCGAACAGCTGGAACGCCCTCGCGGCGGCATCGTCCGCAACGCGCTTTTCAAAGCGCGGGACAGGCCGCGAGGGCAGGGGGGAGAAGACGGCGTGAAACGGATGCTTGAAGGATTTTGCCAGGTGCTGCGCATCCTGCTGGGCGCAATGACGGCGATACTGGCCATTCCGGTCGGAATGCAGGTTATCGCGCGATATACCGGCATGATCCCGGTCTATCTGTGGACCGAGGAACTCGCCACCTTCATCTTCGTCTGGGTGGTCATGATCGGGTCGATGATCGCGGTCTGGGAAGGCACCCATTTCGATGTCCGGGTGACGCCCGACGCAAGCCGCCCGCTGACAATCTTTCTGCAGCAGGGCGTCGTGTTCCTGCTGATCGGCTGCTTCGCCCTGCTTTTCGCCTGGTACGGTCTTGAATATGCGAGGTTCGGCGCCTTGCAGCGATCCGTGATGATGCAGGCCAACAAGCTTGTCACCTTCATTTCGGTGCCGATCGCCGGCGCGGTCTGGGCGATCTTCGCATTCTACCGCCTGGCCGAGACTTTCAGCAATTATCGCGCATCGCGAAAGGTCACGTCATGATCGTGTCTACAGGTTTGGCCAGCGCCGTCCTGGTTGGCGGGTTTCTGCTTCTTGTCCTGATCCGCGTGCCCGTGGCCTTCGCGCTTGGCATCGCCACGGTTCCGATCGTGCTTCTGGATATCCGTCTGACGCCGTTCATCGTTCTGGACCGGATGTTTCAGTCCTATAATTCGTTCGTCCTGCTGGCGGTGCCGTTCTTCCTGCTGGCCGCCAATCTGATGAATTCGGGCAAGATCACCGACCGGCTGATCGAACTGGCCAGAGTATTGACAGGCTGGATGCCCGGCGGGCTTGGACATGTGAATGTGGCGGTGTCGATGCTGTTTGCCGGCATTTCGGGATCGTCGACCGCCGATGCGGCCGGCTGCGGCAGGATCCTGATCCCGGCAATGGTCAGGGAAGGCTACGATACCCGCTTTGCCATCGCCATCACGGCCTGTTCGTCGGTGATGGGCGTCATCATCCCGCCCAGCATCCTGATGGTGGTCTGGGGCGGGGTGATGCAGGTTTCTGTCGGGGCGCTGTTCCTGGCTGGCGCCATCCCCGGCCTGTTGATCGGCCTGGCGCTGATGGGGACGGTCTATGCCTATGCCAAGGTCCGCAACTACCCCAGGGCGGGCCGCCCCAACTGGTCCGAGTTCTGGCACGCGCTGAAGGGTGCGGCGCTGGCGATGCTGACGCCGATTCTGGTGATCGGCGGCATCGTCGGCGGCATCGTGACACCGACCGAAAGCGCCATCATCGCCGCGGCCTATGCCCTGATCCTGGGGATGTTCGTCTATCGCACGGTTTCGCTGCGCGATCTGGGTGGCATCTTCTACGAGACCGGGCGGTTCGCCTCGATCTCGCTGTTCGCGATCGGCACCGCCTCCGCATTCGGCTGGATGCTGGCCTTCTTCAACGTGCCCCGGCTGATCGTGGAGGGCATGACCAGCCTGCAGTTCGGCACTTTCGGAACCGCGATCGTCATTGCCGCCCTGTTCCTGTTCTTCGGCCTGTTCATCGATGCGATTCCCACCATCATCATCCTGGGCACCGTGCTGCTGCCGGTGGCGGCCGCGGCCGATATCCACCCGGTCGTTTTCGCGATCATCGGGATCGTCTCGCTGGCCTTCGGACTGGTGACGCCGCCCTATGGGCTCTGTCTGCTGATCTCGGCCGCGATAGGCGGAATGAACGTCGCGCAGGTGATGCGGGATGTCGTCATCATCCTGATGCCGATGCTGCTGATCCTGCTGCTGATCATTCTGGTGCCGGAACTGGCGCTCTGGCTGCCGCGAACCCTGATGCCGGGCGCGTTCCGTTGAAACGGATCGAGACAGGAGGGACGGCGATATGCACTATTCTTCCCGCCGCTCGCCGCGGCCCGGCCATGACACGGTCCGAAGAAGATCGCTAACGTGAGGTCGAAAAGCCGGAAAGCCGTCATAGGATCAAGTTTCGAAGCGCCATGTCGCTTCGTTCACGACCGGAACCGCACCGAAGAGCGCGGATAGGTCACAATCAAATGCATGTAAGGAGGATGTTCATGCTTCGCAATTTCTTCACTCTCGGCCTCGGCGCGGCCGCGTTTGCCGCCGGAACGTTTGTTCTGTCCGAGTCCGCCCTCGCGGAATATCCCGAGCGGCCGATCACCTGGATCGTGCCCTGGGGCGCCGGCGGCGGCACCGACGCCACCAGCCGGATGCTTGCCGGGCTGATGGAACAGGAACTCGGGGTTCCCGTGAACGTGGTCAACCGTGACGGCGGATCGGGCGTTGTCGGCCATTCGGCAATCGCCAACGCGCAGCCCGACGGCTATACGATCGGCACCGTGACCGTCGAGATCGCCATGATGCGGCACGCGGGCCTGACCGATCTGGATTATTCGGATTATACTCCGATCGGGCTGTTCAATGCGGACCCGGCCGCCTTCCACGTTCGCGCCGATTCCGAATTCGATACGCTTCCGGCCTTTCTCGAGGCCGCCAAGGCCGATCCGGGCAAGATGAAGGCTTCGGGAACCGGTCAGGGCGGCATCTGGCACCTTGCCATGGCCGGTCTGCTGGTCGAAAGCGGCCTTGCTCCGGACACGGTGCCCTGGGTGCCATCCAAGGGCGCGGCCGCGGGCCTGCAGGACCTGGTGTCGGGCGGCGTCGACATCGTCGCATCCTCCTATCCCGAGGCCGCCTCGCTGATTTCGGCCGGCAAGGTCAAGTCGCTTGCGGTGATGGGGGACGAACCGCTTGCCGACGTGCCCGATCTGCCGACCGTAAAATCAGAGACCGGAATTGATCTGACGGTTTCCACCTGGCGTGGCCTGGCCGGGCCCGCCGGCTTGCCCGACGATGTCGTCGCCAGGCTTTCGACCGCGCTGGAAGCTGCCTGGAAATCCGAAGAATTCACCGCCTTCATGGCGGAACGCGGTTTCGGCAAGGTCTGGCTGGACGGACCGGGATTCGGCAAATTCATGGCCGATGCCGATGCTGCCAACGGCATGGTCATGAAGGCCGCCGGCCTCGCCAAATAGCCAGCCCGGCGCATCGGCCACAGGCCGTTGCGCCGGATCATCCCCGACCCTCGCGCCACCGGCCGCGACCGGTACGCCGCCCGGGCGGACTGATTACCGCCCGGACGATCCGGCAGGGATCATCGTCGGAAATCGGGGTAACTTGCGGGAGACGACATGAAGATCAGTGACCGTTTGACAGGTTTCGTGCTGTTGCTGTTTGCGACAGCCATCCTGGTGGAAGCCAGCCGCTTTCCGTTGATCCCGGGATTGTCCATCGGTTCAGGCCTGTTGCCCATGATCGTGGCCTCGGGCCTCATCCTCTGCTCGCTCGTTCTCATCGTGAAAGACATGATCGCGAGGCCGCGGCCAAAACTGGCCGAACCGGGCGACTGGATTTCCGACCACCGCCGTCTGATCCGGGTGGCGATCGTGCTGCTGGGAACGGCAAGCTTCATCCCGCTGCTGGACGTGATCGGGTTTCCTGTCCTCAGCATCGCGATGCTTCTGGCATTCCTGCTGTCGCTGCGGGTGGACGTGATGACCTCGGTCCTGGTGTCGGTAACGGCATCGCTGGCGATCCACACCCTGTTCAGCAAGGTCTTTCTGGTGCCTCTGCCGTGGGGCATCCTGCAATCGGTCGCCTGGTAGGTCGACAAGGGGCACGTCATGGACAACATTCTCAACGCTTTCACCATGATCGCCGATCCTTCGGTGCTTGGCGTCATCATCGCCTCGTCGCTTTTCGGCCTGTTTGTCGGGGCGATTCCGGGGCTTTCGGCCACGATGGCCACGGCCCTTCTGGTGCCGCTTACCTTCTTCATGGATCCGCTGCCGGCGATCGCCTCTATCGTCAGCGCCGTCGCCATGGCGATCTTTGCCGGAGACATTCCCGGCGCGATGCTGCGCATCCCCGGAACCCCAGCCTCGGCCGCCTATGTCGATGACGCCTATCAGATGACCTTGCGCGGAGAGGCCGAGCGGGCGCTTGGGATCGGGCTGGTCAGTTCGGTCTTCGGCGGCTTCGTGGGCGCCATCATCCTGACCCTCGGGGCGCCCTTCCTTGCCGAATTCGCATTTCAGTTCAGCACGGTAGAGTATTTCTGGCTGGCAGTTCTGGGGCTTAGCTGCTCTGTCATCATTTCGCGCGGCTCGCCGATCAAGGGGCTGGTGTCACTGCTGATCGGTCTTTTCATCTCGACCATTGGCATCGATGTGACCGGCGGTTACCCGCGTTTCACCTTCGGATCGGTCGACCTGATGGGCGGGGTCAGTTTCATTCCGGCAATGATCGGCATGTTCGCCGTGACCGAAATACTGCGCTTTTCCATGAACGCGTCGCACCAGACCAGTTCCGCACCCAAATCCAATTCCACCGTCTATGGCGGTCAGTGGAAGATGGTGCGCGAAAACAAGCGGCATCTGGTTTCGGGCAGCCTGATCGGAACCGTTATCGGCATCCTGCCTGGCGCCGGCGC
Organism: Paracoccus sp. UBA889; assembly: GCA_002294185.1. Classification (GTDB taxonomy): domain Bacteria; phylum Pseudomonadota; class Alphaproteobacteria; order Rhodobacterales; family Rhodobacteraceae; genus Paracoccus. Next base: position 43,838 of record DBFD01000075.1, on the reverse strand, counting down.
CGATATCGCTGCCTGGGTTGCCTATGCCATGGCCAAGAAGATCTCTCGGACGCCCGCGAAGTTCGGCACCGGTCATCCGGAGGGACTTGCCTCGGCGGGCGCCGCCAACAATGCGGCGCTCAGCGGTGTCTGGATCCCCGCGCTGGTCTTCGGCATTCCGGGGGATTCCGTGACCGCCATCGCGGTCGGCGTCCTTTTCATGAAGGGCATCACCCCCGGTCCGATGGTCTTCGTCCAGCAGGCCGACCTGACCTATGCCATTTTCCTGACCTTCTTCCTGTCCAATCTTTTGCTGCTGGTGCTGGGCTATTTCGCGATCCGCGGCGCCAGGTTCGTCGTTCAGACCCCGGCGCGGTTGCTGATGCCGGTGATCCTGCTGTTCTGCATCGTCGGCTCGTTCGCCATCACCAACAGCGTCTTCGGCATCGCCGTGATGCTGGTGCTGGGGGTTCTTGGCTTTCTCATGGAGGAAAACGGCTTCCCGATCGCGCCGGCCATCCTGGGCATCGTCATCGGCCCGATGCTCGAGGACAATTTCATGGCGACAGTGATCAAGTCCGATGGCGGTATCGTGGGGTTCTTTGATCGCCCCGTCTCGGGCGCCCTGGGCGCCTTCACGATCCTGATCTGGGTCATACCGCTTGTCACCATGGCCCTGCGTCGCCGCAGCCAGCGGATCGAGGCCGGGGCCTGACCGGTCGCTTTTCCATCGCCGGCAAAGGGTTTCGCAGGCAGCATCGCCGATTTGCACGGATGCGGGGCATCTGACGGTTCACGTCCGATTTTGCCAGTCAGTCACCGGCTTTCGACTTGTGCAGCCAGTTTCGAGAGGGTCTGACCACCAAGTTCGACGGCGCCAAAGGCAATGACGGTGTTCCGGCGTTCCGGCGTCGGATGGATCTGTCGCAGGGTAACGACCGATTTTCCGTTTTCCTGCTCATCAAAGGTTACAAGCAGACGGAACCGATCCGGATCGTTGGCTTCGTCCTTGCCATGGACCGCCTCGATCAGGTCCGGAGCTTCGACGCGGACGAAATCCATCCTGTTCGAGAAGTTCGTGCCATCAGGTGAGGTCATGTCGAACCGCCACACGCCGCCCGTCCGGATGTCGATTTCATGAGTCTTGCATCTGAAACCCTCCGGCCCGAACCATTTCACGATCTGTTCGGGATCCGTCCACGCCGCACAGACAGTTGCGCGATCCGCGTCTACCACGCGGGTGATGACGATTTCACGATCAAGCGGGGCCGATGACCAATCCTTTGCTGTGCTTCTGACTTTTTCAGTCATCGGGATTATCCTTCTTTTGCTGGTCCGGATGTGCCTCAAGACGATCGAGGCGTTCTTCTGCCTGCCGGCGGTATGTTGCCAGCCAATCTTCAGCCCTGCGAAGTGCATCTGGATCAAGAGAACAGATGCGCGTTCGTCCCTGCCGTTCCGATGAGATAAGCCCAGCGTCCTCCAGAACTGCCAAGTGCTGTGTAAAGGATGGCAAGGCCATGTCGAAGGGCTGTGCCAGCTTCGAGACCGCCGCCGGTCCTTGGCTGAGGGCTTTCACCACTGCGCACCGCGTCGGGTCGGAAAGTGCGCTGAATGTTGTTTCGATCACGGTATCAAAGTTGGCCATCAGCCAGAACTAGGCGGGCGGAACATATTAGGTCAACACCTGACTATCACGGCACGATTTTCGGGAAGGGGTCAATCGGCGTCAGTGTTGTGCCTGAAAACAGGGGCTCGGACTTGCCGTTCGCCGCAAGGATGGAAAAAAAGATGCGCCTCTGTTCAGTCAGATACCGATGATCCCGGACTAGACGCGGCTGCCTTGTTCATCGTTGTGACAAAAAGTCGAGACGATCTGGCAGGTATCATTTTCGGGAAAACCTGGTGGAGCCAAGGGGAGTCGAACCCCTGACCTCTTGAATGCCATTCAAGCGCTCTACCAACTGAGCTATGGCCCCACCGGAGGTCTGCGCGGGCGCTGCTTTGCGCTTGCGTGGGGCGGTCTATAGGGGCGCGCCGAAGAGGGTGCAAGTGGAAAATTCGCCGGGCCGGTCCGAAATCCCGAGGTAATCCGGTGGCAGGCCGCGACAGGGAAAAGGACGGGATGCAAGATCCCGTCCTGCGCGTGTTCGATCGCCCTGAACGACTATTTGTCACGACCCAGAACCGCATCCGCGCTGAGCGGGCCGGGGCCGGCGAAGACCAGGTAGAGGAATACGAAGGAATACAGGATCGCCGGATCGCCCCCGTTCAGGGCCGGAAACGGACCCTGCGGCGCATGGGCGATCCAGTAGGCGACCGCCATCAGGCCGGACAGCAGAAAGGCCACCGGACGGGTGAACAATCCGACGATCAGCAGCGCGCCGCCAACCAGCTCCATGATGCCCGAAATCCAGGGAAGCGAGAGGGCAGGGGGATTCAGGTTGCTGGCCGGGAAGCCGAGAATCTTCTGTGTGCCATGGGCGAAGAACGTCAGCGCGCTGACAATGCGCAGAACGCTGCGCATCAGCGGCGCATAGGCGTTGAGGGCCATCGGGATATCCTTGGTCGGGGCAGGGCAAGAAGGGCCGGCCCCGCAGCCGGCCCCCGCAATCGCATCAGTCCTCGTCGTCGTCCGAGACGTCGGCGATATCGTCCAGCGACACGTCGCCGTCGTCGTCCTCCTCTTCCAGCAGGTCGTCGTCCAGATCGCCGCTGTCGCTGTCGATGTCGTCCTCTTCCTCGGCGGCCTCGCTCGTGTCGCGCGAGGCGGCCTTTTCCGGAACCAGCGTCTTGCCGCGTCCATCGGTCAGGCTTTCCAGCGTGAACTGGGCCCCGCAGGCCGGACAGGTCATCGGATCGTTCTGCAAATCGTAAAAGCGCGTTGCGCAATGCGGGCACAGGCGTTTCGTGCCCCATTCCTCTTTGGGCATGGCATTCTCCTTCCGCCGCGTTTAGGGAAATCGGTGGTCCCCCTGCCACAGCGCCAGAGGGGTGTCAAAGGCTTTTCTGACAGGCCCCGCGCGGCGTTGCAAGCTGCGCGCCGGCCGGTCGGGCAGAAGGGGCGGGACATGGCCGCAAGCATCCGGATCGAGGACGGCCTGCACGTCCTTCTGCGCCGCTCGGCGCGGGCGCGGCGCATGATTCTGCGGGTGCCGCGCGATGGTGGTGCGCCGGTGCTGACGCTGCCCAGTCACATCCCCGAGGCCGAGGGGCGCGCCTTCTTGGAATCGCGGCTCGACTGGCTGCGCGGGGCCAGCGGGCGCGTGCCGCAGCCTCAGCGGGTTCAGATCGGGACGGCCTTTCCGATCGAGGGCCGGAGACTGATCCTGACCCCTGCACAGACCCGTCTTGCCCGGATCGAGGGCGATCGCCTGATGCTGCCTGCCAACCGACCGGCCGGACCCGTCGTTCAAGCCTTCGTGAAACATCTGGCCCATCAGCGTCTGGGATCGGCCTGCGACCGCCATGCCGCGCGGCTGGGCAGGCCGTTCCGCGCCATCGTCCTGCGTGACACACGATCACGCTGGGGCAGTTGCACCTCGGACGGACGGATCATGTTCTCGTGGCGGCTGGCGATGGCCCCGCCCGAGGTGCTGGATTACGTCGCCGCCCACGAAGTCGCGCATCTGGCGCATATGGATCACTCGCCCCGGTTCTGGGCCGCGGTCGAGGCGCTGAAGCCCGGTTACGGGACCTGTCGGGCCTGGCTGCGGCGTCATGGCGGCGATCTGCTGATCTGGCGCTTCGATTCGGTCTGATCGGCCTGCCGGGCGGGATTGACGGGCGGCGCATTTGTGATCACAAGGCGCGCATGACCCCGTCCCGATCGTCCGACCCCGCCGCGCATGAGCGGCTTTATCGCAGCCTCCGCAGCCGGATCATGCTGGGCGAATTGCCGCCCGGCAAGCCGCTGACCCTGCGCGGAATCGCGCAGGAATACCATCTGTCGATGACCCCCGCGCGCGAGGCGGTGCGGCGCCTTGTGGCCGAGGGCGCGCTGAGTCTGTCGGGCTCGGGCCGCGTCACCACGCCGGCGCTGTCGGATGACCGGATCGAGGAACTTGCCGCCCTGCGCGCCCTGATCGAGCCGGAACTGGCGGCCCGCGCCCTGCCGAGGGCGCATCTTGCGCTGATCGACCGGTTGGCACAGATGAATGCTCGCATCGCCGATGCCGTCGAACGCCACGATTCGGTGGGTTACATCCGCTGCAACCTGGATTTTCACCGGATGCTGTATCTGCGCGCGCAGGCCCCGGCGATGCTGGCCATGCTGGAGACGATCTGGCTGCAACTGGGGCCGACCATGCGGGCGCTCTATGGCCGGGTGAAACGGCAGGAGCCGCCGCGCCATCACCGCATGATCCTGGCCGCGCTGCGCGCCGGCGATGAACCCGCCTTGCGGCTGGCGGTGCGCGCCGACGTCACCCGTGGGTTGCGGCACCTGACAGCGGCGTGATCCTTCACGCCCCGCAGGTCGCCCGATTCCGTCCCTGCCGGTCGATCAGCCCGGCGGCAGCCCCAGCGACGGCATGTTGCGATTGGCCATCGTCAGCAGGGCCGAGGGAATGATGCGGCTGTATTTCGTCCCGTCGATCGCGGCACCGGCGATCAGCCCGGACTGGCCGAAGATCATCGCCACGACCGGATATTGCGCGGTGATCGTATCGGCCCCCAGCGACATGCCCCCGGCGGGCACCGCGTAATAGGCATCGGCGCCCGCGACCCAGCCCGGAGCGGCGCGGAAAGCGGCCAGCGCCGCGTCGGTCTGGAAGATCAGAACATGGGCGTATTGCTGCGCGCCGGCCTGAAAGCCGACGCTGGCCTGCGTCGCGGAATAGTAATCCACCGTCGCATCGCCGATCCGCAGCGCGCCCTGGCCATAGGCGCCGCCGACGCCAAGCGCGGCCTCGGTCATCAGCGGCATGTAAAGCACACCGCGCGCATTCTCGACCATCGGCGCGGCGGCGGGATAGGTCTGCAGCAGATATTGTCGGGTCGCATCGACACGCGCATCCAGTTGTGCGGCCGCATCCGTGCCCACCGCATTGCTGCAGCCGCCCAGCGTGGCCGTGGCCAGAACCGCGCCCGCGCTCAGCAGCAGGGTGCGGCGCGTCATCAAGTGCATGGTTGTCATTGTCTCTTGCCTCGTCGCATTATGGCCGTCATGGCGCGGCCTTCGCCGCAAGCCTATGCCATTCGCCGCGCCCTGTCATCGCCGCACTGCACAAGGTGGCGGATTCGGGCGGATGTCCGGCCGTGCGCCGGATTTCCGCCGATCAGCCCGCTTGCGCGGCCAGTTCGGCCATCTGGGGCGCGAAATAGGTCAGGATGCCGTCGCAGCCGGCGCGGCGAAAACACAGCAGGCTTTCCCGCATCGCCTCGCGCGACAGCCAGCCGTTTCGGATCGCGGCCTCCAGCATCGCGTATTCGCCGCTGACCTGATAGGCAAAGGTCGGCGCGCCGAATTCGTCCTTTACCGCGCGGCAGATATCCAGATAGGGCATGCCCGGCTTGACCATCACCATATCCGCGCCCTCGGCCAGATCGCGAGCCACGCAGCGCATCGCCTCGCCCCGGTTGGCGGGATTGACCTGATAGGTCTTCTTGTCGCCGACCAGCCGTCCCGTGGCGCCCACCGCATCGCGGAACGGACCATAGAAGGCGCTGGCGAATTTCGCCGCATAGGACAGGATCGCCACGTTCTTGTGGCCCTGCGCCTCCAGCGCCGTGCGCAGCGCGCGGATCCGGCCGTCCATCATGTCTGAAGGACCCAGGATGTCGGCCCCGGCCTCGGCCTGGACCAGTGCCATCCTGACCAGCGCCTCGACCGTTTCGTCGTTCAGGATCTCGCCATCCACGACGATGCCGTCATGGCCATTGGCGTTATAAGGATCCAGTGCGATATCGGTCATCACGGCAAGATCGGGTACCGCCTCCTTGACCGCGCGGATCGCGCGGTTGCCGATATTGTCGGGATCCCAGGCGCGTTCGCAGCTTTCCGTCTTCAGGTCCTGATCCGAATGGGGAAAGATGCAGATCGCCGGAATGCCCAGGCGGGCGGCGCGTTCCGCAGCGCGCCGCGCGCCGTCCAGTGTCAGCCGCTCGACCCCGGGCATGGATGCGATCTCGCCCTCGGCGCCGGCGACCTCGGTGACGAAGATCGGCCAGATCAGGTTGGCGGATGTCAGGTTGGTCTCGGCGACCATGGCGCGAAGGCCGGGCGTTCGGCGCAGGCGGCGCAGGCGCGAAGCGGGGAAGGGGGCGATGATCGGGCTGGCCATGGCGGGGTCCTTTCGCGGCGGCGGCCGGGAAAGGCAACTGCTTTCCCTTCCCGCGCGCCCGTTCTAAGGTCGCGCGCAGCCAAGGACAAGGAAGGCGCGGACGTGCCGCAATTCGACGGATTGATCAGCTTTCTCGACAGCCGCTCTTTCGGGTCCATCTGGTTCTGGCTGGCTCTGGTCGGGATGTGGTCGGCCACCGGCCGCAACGTGATCGGCGTCCCGGTCGAGGTGCTGGCCGCTGCCCGTCGCGCTTCGGTCCGCGATGCCTCCGAAGAAGGGCTGGCCGCGATCACGCTGCTGGACTGGCTGTCGCTGACCCTGCCGCGATGGCAGCTTGGCAGGCGCGAGGGCGCGATCGTGTCGGGCGTGACCACGTTTCTGCTGACTTCGCTGGCCATTCTGGGCTTTGGCTACGGGCTGGAGATGGCGCAGGCTTTGGCGCTGCTGATGGCGCCGTTCATGGCGCTGTTCTGGATGCGCGTCCGCTTGGCGCGGCGGCTGATCCCGCTGTTGCAGGCAGGGCAGGCGGGCGAGACCCCCATCGCAGATGTCGCCGCCGGGGCGGTCCGGCTGATGAACCGGCACCGCCGCCTGGTCCTTCTGCTGTCGGTCGTGTCGGTCGCGGCGACCGCGCTTTGGGGCGCGCTCTGGGCGCTGGTTCACCCCAACGGGCTGTGACGCTTGACTCCGCGGCGCGGCGCTTTACCTGACGGGCCATGTCCGAACAACTGACCCTTTCCGGCGCCCCCGAGGGCTATGATGCCGCCCTGATCGCCCGCGAGGCCGCGCAATCCGGCACTGGCGCGGCCGTGATCCACATCGCCCGCGACGACCGCCGGATGCAGGCGATGCGCGCGGCCCTGGCCTTCCTTGCGCCCGCCCTGCCGGTGCTGGACTTTCCGGCCTGGGACACAACGCCCTATGACCGGATCTCGCCATCGGCCGATCTTCAGGCGGCACGGATGGCGACGCTGGCGGGGTTGGCGCAGGGCGCGATCAGGGGGCCTTTCGTGCTGCTGACCACGCTGAACGCCGCGATGCAGCGGGTGCCGCCGCGAGATCTGGTGGCGGGGGCCAGTTTCTCGGCCCGCGTCGGTCAGCGAATCGACGAGGCCGCCTTGCGCGACTTCCTGGTCCGGATGGGGTTCGTGCAATCGCCAACGGTGACCGAGCCGGGCGATTACGCAGTCCGGGGCGGCATCATCGACATCTTTCCGCCCGGCGAATCCGGTCCCGTCCGGCTGGACCTGTTCGGCGATGTGCTGGACGGCGCGCGCCGGTTCGACCCCGAAACCCAGCGGACCACCGAAAAGCTGAGCCGGGTCGAGATTGCGCCCATGTCCGAGGTGATCCTGGACGAGCCGTCGATCACCCGGTTTCGACAGAGTTACCGCGCAGAATATGGCGGCGGCACCAGCGATCCGCTGTATGAAGGCGTCAGCGCCGGCCGCAAGATGGCCGGAATGGAACATTGGCTGCCCTGGTTCCACGACCGGATGGAAAGCCTGTTCGACTATCTGCCCGCCGCATCCGTCGTTCTGGACGACCATCTGGGGCAGGTGGCCCTTGCGCGGCGCGAGATGATCCGCGAACAATTCGAGGCCCGCCGCGCCGCGCTGGCGGCCAAGGGGCGCAGCGACACGGTCTACAAGCCCGTGCCCCCCGATCTGATCTTTCCGCCCGAGACGGAATGGGCCGGCTGGCTGGACGCGCACCGGGTGCTGCGCCTGTCGGTGCTGGCGCAGCCGCCCGGGCCGGGCATTCTGGATGCCGGCGGCCGTCCCGGGCGCAATTTCGCGCCGGAACGCCAGTCTGAAAATCTCAACCTGTTCAAGGTTCTGGCCGATCATATAAAGGCATTATCGAAAGATCATCGTGTGATCGTGGCCAGTTTTTCGGATGGCGCGCGGGACCGTCTGGCCGGCCTGCTGGCCGATGAGGGACTGACCGGCGCCAGGGAGATCGGCGATATTCGTGATCTGCCGGAAAGCGCCGGTGCGCTCGGGCTGGCGGTGTGGCCGCTGGACGAGGGTTTCGTGGCCGAAGGTCGGGCGCTTGGGCCGATCGCCGTGATTTCGGAACAGGACGTGCTGGGCGACAGGCTGATCCGGGGCGCGAAAAAACGCCGCAAGGCCGAGAATTTCTTGCAAGACACGACCAGCCTGACGCCCGGCGATCTGGTCGTCCATGTCGAACATGGCATCGGGCGCTATACCGGGCTTGAGACGATCAAGGCCGCCGGCGTGCCGCATGATTGCGTGGCGCTGGAATATGCGGGCGGGGACCGGCTGTTCCTGCCGGTCGAGAATATCGAATTGCTGTCGCGCTATGGCCACGAGGAAGGTCTGCTGGACCGTCTGGGCGGCGGCGCGTGGCAGGCCCGCAAGGCGAAACTGAAAGAACGGATCAAGCTGATCGCGGACAAGCTGATGCGCGTGGCCGCCGAACGCCTGCTGCGTCCCGCCCCGGTGCTGGAGCCCGAGGACCACGATTGGCAGGCCTTTGCCGCGCGTTTCCCCTATAGCGAGACGGACGACCAGCAGGCCGCAATCGAGGACGTGGCCGCGGATCTGGCCGCGGGCCGGCCGATGGACCGGCTGATCGTCGGCGATGTGGGCTTCGGCAAGACCGAGGTCGCGATGCGCGCGGCCTTCATCGCCGCAAGCCAGGGAATGCAGGTGGCGGTGGTCGCGCCGACCACGCTGCTGGCGCGGCAGCATTTCAGGACCTTCGCGGACCGTTTCCGGGGCAGTGCGATCGTCGTCCGCCCGCTGTCGCGTTTTGTCGGTGCGAAGGATGCCGCGAAGACCCGCGAGGGGCTGTCCGATGGCAGCGTCGATATCGTGGTGGGCACCCATGCGGTGCTGGCCAAGGGGGTGCGGTTCAAGCGGCTGGGTTTGCTGATCATCGACGAGGAACAGCATTTCGGCGTCGCCCACAAGGAACGGCTGAAGGAACTGCGCAGCGACATCCATGTCCTGACCCTGACCGCCACGCCGATCCCGCGCACCTTGCAATTGTCGCTGACGGGCGTGCGCGACCTGTCGGTGATCGGCACGCCGCCGGTCGACCGGCTTGCGATCCGCACCTATGTCAGCGAATTCGACAGCGTGACCATCCGCGAGGCGCTGCTGCGCGAGAAATATCGCGGCGGGCAAAGCTTTTTCGTCGTGCCGCGCCTGTCGGACCTGCCCGATGTCGAACATTGGCTGGCCGAAAACGTGCCCGAAATCCGCTTCATCGTCGCCCATGGCCAGCTTGCCGCCGGCGATCTGGATCAGCGGATGAACGCCTTCTACGACGGCAGCCATGATGTGCTGCTGGCCACGAGCATCGTGGAATCGGGGCTGGATATCCCGACTGCAAACACGATGATCGTCTGGCGGGCGGACATGTTCGGGCTGGCGCAACTGTATCAGATCCGGGGGCGCGTCGGGCGATCCAAGACCCGCGCCTATTGCTATCTGACGACCACGCCGCGCGCGCCGCTGACCCCGCAGGCGCTGCGGCGGCTGAAATTCCTGGGTGCGATCGACGGCCTGGGCGCGGGGTTCAACATCGCCTCTCAGGATCTGGATCTGCGTGGGGCGGGCAATCTGCTGGGCGAGGAACAATCCGGCCATATCAGGGAGGTCGGCTTCGAACTCTACCAGCAGATGCTGGAGGAAACCATCGCCAAGCTGAAGTCGGGCGAGATCGAGGGCACGCCCGAGGACGAATGGGCGCCGACGCTGAACCTGGGTGTGCCGGTGACGATCCCCGAAAGCTATGTTCCCGATCTCGACGTGCGGCTGGGCCTCTATCGCCGCCTCGCCAGCCTGACCACCAAGGTCGAGCTGGAAGGCTTCGCGGCCGAGCTGATCGACCGTTTCGGGGCGCTTCCGCGCGAGGTGAACACGCTGCTTCTGGTCATTCGCATCAAGGCGATGGCGAAACGTGCCTGTATCGCGCGCCTGGATGCGGGGCCCAAGGGCGCCACGGTGCAGTTCCATGACGACAAGTTCCCCAATCCGGCCGGGCTGGTCGAATTCCTGACCGATCAGCACGGACAGGCAAAGGTGGACGGCAACAAGATCGTCATCCGCCGCGACTGGTCCTCGGATGCGGACCGCATCAAGGGGGCCTTCGGCATCGCCCGCGATCTGGCCCAGAAGGCCAGGGCGGCAAGGTGATCCGCTTCGATCACGGTCCCTTGCCGGGCGGGACGATCTTCGAGGCCCCGCAAGCCGTGATCCGCGCCGATACGGCGGCGGGCGTGATCCCGGCCCTCGCCGCCATCGAATCCGCGCGGGCGCGCGGCCGTTGGTTGGCGGGGTATTTCTCTTATGAGCTGGGCTATGTCCTGGATCCGAAACTGGCGCCGCTGATGCCTGCGGGCCGCGCCATGCCGCTGATCCTGATCGGCGTGTTCGACGGCCCGCGCCCGGCACTGCCTTTGCCCGCCCCCGGCGGGGCGATCGGCGCGCCGCGGCCCTTGTGGTCGCGGGATCGCTATGACCGGGCGATCGCTGCGACCCATCGCTATATCGAGGCGGGCGATTGCTATCAGGTCAACCTGACCTTCCCGATGGAGGCGCGGGCGACGGGCGATCCGCTGGCGCTGTATTCGGCGCTGGCCGCGCGGCAGCCGGTGGGCGAGGGGGCCTTTGTCGATCTGGGCGGGCCGGTGGTGCTGTCGCGCAGCCCGGAGCTGTTCTTTGCCGCCGATGCCGCGGGCCGGATCGAGACGCGACCGATGAAGGGCACGGCCCCGCGCGGCGCGACCCCGGCCGGGGATGCGCAGGCCGCGGCCCGTCTGGCCGGCTCGGAGAAGGACCGGGCCGAGAACCTGATGATCGTGGACCTTTTGCGCAACGACATCAGCCGGGTTTGCCTGCCGGGCAGCGTCCATGTCCCGGACCTGTTCCGGATCGAGCCCTATGCGACGCTGCATCAGATGACCTCGACCGTGGCGGGCCGGCTTGCGCCCGGCACCAGCCTGACCGATATCCTGTGCGCGCTGTTTCCCTGCGGCTCGGTCACGGGCGCGCCGAAGATCCGCGCGATGCAGATCATCGCCGAGCTGGAACGGGCGCCGCGCGATGTCTATTGTGGCGCCATCGGCTGGGTCGATCCGGCCGGGCCGATGCGTTTCAGCGTCGCCATCCGATCGCCGGTCATGACGCAACCGGGCCTGTTGCGGCTGAATGTCGGCGGCGGCATCACCCATGACAGCCGCGCCGGTTCCGAATGGGAGGAAGCTCTTTGCAAATCCGCATTCCTCGACCTGTCCCCGAAAAGCTGAGCGTGATCGAGACGATGCGGGCCGAGGATGGCCGCATCGCGCTGTGGTCCCTGCATCGGGACCGGATGCGGCGCGATTGCGCGGCCGTCGGTTTTGCCGTGGACGAAGATGCGCTGGCGGCGCGGCTGGCAGGGATCCCGCGTCGTGGCGTGCTGCGCCTGCGCCTGACCGTCGATGCGTCGGGGACCGGGCTGACGCATCAGCCGCTGGCGCCGAACCCGGATTTCTGGCGGGCGGTCGTCTCGGATATCCGGCTGGACAGCGCCGATCCGTGGCTGCGGATCAAGTCCTCGCACCGCCCGGCCTATGATGCGGCGCGCCGGGCGATGCCCGCGGGCTGCGACGAGGCGGTCCTGCTCAATGAACGCGGCCAGGTCTGCGAGGGCACGATCACCAGCATCTTCCTGCGTCGGGGCGATCGGCTGCTGACCCCGCCCTTGTCCTGCGGGCTGCTGCCCGGTGTGCTGCGCGCATCGCTGCTGTCTTCGGGCCGCGCCCATGAGGCCGTCCTGCACGCGGATGATCTGCACCGGGGCGATCTCTTTTGTGGCAACGCGCTGCGCGGGCTGATTCCGCTGCGCCTCGCGCGCTGAAGGCCCGGCCACTTGTTCCCGTCCCGCCCCCGCGTTATCTGTCGCGCCTGAATTCCAGGGGGTTCTGCCATGCGCGCCGAGACGCAGTCCACAATCGACACGATCCGCAGATCGCTGAGCCTGCTGGGCCAGCGGCTGGACTGGCAGACCGCGCCGCACCGTCTGGAAGAGATGAACGCCATGATCGAGGATGGCGATCTGTGGTCCGATCCGGCGCGCGCGCAGAAGCTGATGCGCGAGCGGCAGGCCCTGTCCGATGCGATCGAGACCTATCGCCGGATCGAGGGCGATCTGTCGGCGAATGCAGAGATGGTCGAACTGGCCGAGGCAGAGGGCGATGCCGATCTGGTCGCCGAGGCCGAGGCGAACCTGAAATCGCTGGCCGAACTGGCCCGGCAGAAAGAGCTTGAGGCGCTGCTGAACGGCGAGGCGGATGGCAATGACACCTTTCTGGAAATCAACGCAGGCGCGGGCGGCACGGAAAGCTGCGACTGGGCCGCGATGCTGGCGCGGATGTATGTCCGCTGGGCCGAGAAGAAGGGCTATGAGGTCGACCTTCTGTCCGAGACCGGCGGCGACGAGGCGGGCATCCGAAGCGCCGCCTACAAGATCAGCGGGCGCAACGCCTATGGCTGGCTGAAATCCGAAAGCGGCGTGCACCGGCTGGTCCGCATCAGCCCCTATGACAGCGCGGCCAGGCGGCATACCTCGTTCTCGTCGGTCTGGGTCTATCCGGTCGTGGACGACAATATCGAGATCACCGTGCCCGACAACGAAATCCGCATCGACACCTATCGGTCCTCGGGCGCGGGCGGGCAGCATGTGAACACGACCGACTCGGCGGTGCGGATCACCCACCTGCCGACCGGGATCGTCGTGACCAGTTCGGAAAAATCGCAGCACCAGAACCGCGCCAACGCCATGGCAGCGCTGAAGGCGCGGTTGTATCAGATGGAACTGGATCGTCGCAACGCCGAGGTCAACGCCCAGCACGCGGCCAAGGGCGAGGCCGGCTGGGGCAATCAGATCCGCTCCTACGTGCTGCATCCCTACCAGATGGTCAAGGATCTGCGCACCTCGGAAGAGACCAGCGACACACAGGGCGTTCTGGACGGCGATCTGGACGCCTTCATGGCGGCGACGCTGGCGCTGGATGTCGCGGGCAAGACCCGGGCCGAGGCGCAGTCCGACGATTGATCCCGCCGGCGTCGAAGCCGCGCTTCGCCGGGATCAGGCCGAAAGAAGCCTTCGCGCGGCTTGCGGCCGCCCCGGCGTCAGGGTTTGATCGCGGCGCGACAAGGCGGGGGATGCGGATGCAGAAGCGGCAACTGGGGCAGAATGGTCCGATGGTGGGGGCGGTGGCCCTTGGGACGATGAATTTCTGCGGCACCTATGGCGAGACGACACAGGATCAGGCCCTGCGCTGCATGGCGGAATGTCTGGACCTGGGCGTCGATCATTTCGACACGTCGAATGTCTACGGAATGGGCCGGGCCGAGGATTTGCTGTCGCGGTTTCTCAAGCATCACCGCCACCGGGTCGTTCTGGCCAGCAAATGCGGGATCACCCGCAATCCCGATCACCCTTTCGACAATTCCGCGGACCACATGCGGCAGGCGCTGGAAGATTCGCTGCGGCGGCTGGGGGTCGAGCGGATCGATCTCTATTACTTGCACCGCCACGAAGTCGCGCGCCCCATCGAGGAGGTGATGCAGGTGTTGCTGCGGTTCCGCGACGAGGGCAAGATCGGTGCCGTGGGATTGTCCGAGGTTTCGCCCGCGACATTGCAGAGGGCGCGGGCGGTGGGGCCGGTCGCGGCGGTGCAGTCGGAATATTCGCTGTGGACGCGGCAGGTGGAACTGGGGATGTTGCAGGCGACGGGTCGCGGCGATGCGGCCCTTGTCGCGTTTTCGGCCTTGGGACGCGGCGTGTTGTCCGGCGCCATCCCCGATCCCGCGACATTCGGCAAGACCGATCTGAGGCAGGCGATGCCGCGCTTTTCGGCCGAGAACTGGCCGCATAATCTGGTCAGGCTGCGAGCGTTTCAGGACTTCGCTCGCGATATCGGCCATGATCCGGCAAGCCTCGCGATTGCCTGGCTCTTGTCGCGCGGACCGCATGTCATCGCGCTGCCCGGATCGCGCAGTCCCGATCACATGCGCGCCAACGCCCTTGGCGCGACGCTGGATCTGACGCCGGATCAGATCGCCCGGATCGACCAGATCCTGCCGGTCGGCTGGGCGCACGGCGCGCGCTACGGTCCCGCCATGTCCAACGGACCGCAAGCCTATTGCTGAGCGCGGCGGCCCCCCGCTGGCCGGATCGCGTGGCTGGCTGGCGGCCCCGATCCATGGCCGTCGCGCGGATGACCCGGCCTTCACGGCAGGGATTGCGGCGGTGGCGGCAGCCAATCCGGCCGGACAAGGCCGGACTTGCGCCGGGATCGGGCTTGGTTATGCTGCGGGTGCGAAATGGCGGATCGTGGCATGAAAGAGACAAGCATCAATCTGGCCCTTCAGGGCGGAGGCGCCCATGGGGCCTTCGCCTGGGGCGTCCTGGACCGGCTGCTGGACGAGGATTGGCTGCGCATCGCGGGGATCAGCGGCACCTCGGCCGGGGCGCTGAACGGGGCCGCGCTCAAGGCCGGCCTGTCGGCGCATTCGGGACCCGCCGGCAGGCTCGCCGCCCGGCGCAACCTGGACTACCTGTGGTCCGAGGTCGGGCAGCTTTCCGACAACCGCCTGGTTCGCTGGATGAATTCGCTGATGCCGATGCCGCGCGGAATGCACCGCCTGACCGAGATGTTCTCGCCCGCCGCATGGCTGGACAATCTGACCCGCATTTTCAGCCCCTATGATTACGGACCTTTCTACGTCAATCCGCTGGGGCCGGTGTTGCGCGAATTGCCGCATCGCGATTTCGGCAACAGGCGGGGCCCCGAACTGTTCGTCGCCGCCACCAATGTCCGCACCGGTCGCATCCGGGTCTTTACCGGCGAGGCGGTGACGCCCGACGCGGTGATGGCATCGGCCTGCCTGCCGAACCTGTTCCGCGCGGTCGAGATCCGCGATCCGGCCACTGGCAAGCTGGATGCGTTCTGGGATGGCGGCTTCACCGGCAATCCGGCGCTGTTTCCATTCTATCAGCCGCGCTTTCCGCGTGACATCGTGATCGTCAACATCAATCCGCTGATGCGCGACGGGGTGCCGAAGACACCGGTCGAGATCGCCGATCGGGTCAACGAGATCAGCTTCAACTCGTCGCTGATGGCGCAGCTTCGCGCCATCAACTTCGTCAAGAAGCTGCACCAGGAGGATCGGCTGCACGATCGCGTCATGGCCAATCCGCTGATCCACATGATCCTGGACGACACGCTGATGAATGACCTGACCGCGCGGTCCAAGATGATGCCCGCGCCCGGCCTTCTGGCGCGGATGAAAGAGGCTGGACAGGCCGCCGCCGACGGATTTCTCGATGAACATGGCGATGCCCTGGGCGATCGCGACACGGTCGATCTGCGGGCGCTGTTCGCGGGATCCGAGGTCGTGGGCTAGGTCATGCACTCATAAATGACTAGCGGCGTTTGAGCTTTGCTGATTCATTCCTTGCAAAGAGGAGAGCAGCTTGTCCCAACGTCGCTACCAATTGACCGATTTCGAGTGGTCTGTCATCGCGCCACTTTTGCCGAACAAGCCGCGCGGGGTTGCGCGGGTCGATGATCGTCGGGTCCTGAACGGCATCTACTGGCGGCTCCGGACCGGTTCTCCCTGGGCCGACATCCCCGAGCGCCATGGCCCCTACACCACGTGTTATAACCGCTTTGTCCGTTGGGCGCGTCTGGGTGTATGGGATCGGATATTCGAAGCTGTGTCAGCGGCTTACGAAGGTTCGGAACAGTCGGTGGACAGGTCCTCGATCCGCGTCCACCAGCACGGAGCCAACGCAAAAACGGGGGCAAAGCGCCCGCCGGCCCCGCCGGTGTGGGTGACTTTCGAGCCGTCTGCATGGGGCGCTCGCGGGGCGGCCTGACGACCAAGATCCACGCCGTCACCGATGCCCAGGGCCTGCCGATCACCCTCAAGCTGACCGCCGGGCATGCCCATGACGGTCGGTCTGCCGACGACATGCTGGGCACGATCGGATCGGGCCAGACCCTGCTCGCGGACGCGGCCTAGGACAGCAATCGGTTGCGCGATCATCTCGCGCGGGTTGGCGCGAAAGCAGTCATCAGACAGATCCCACGACGCTCCGCCCCGCCGCCGCTGGACAAGAACACCTACCGCCGTCGCAACCGGATCGAACGGTTCTTCTCAAAGCTCAAGCATTACAGGGCGATAGCGACCCGATACGAGAAACACGACGCCAACTTCCTCGCACTCGTCAAACTTGCCGCAACACGCATCTGGTTGCGCGCTTATGAGTCGGTGACCTAGCCGTTCCTGTCGCCCGCCCTGTCCTCGCGCGGCGTGGTCTTGGACGACTGCGCCGGATAGACCAGCCCGGCCGAGATGATCAGCTTGGCCGCATCCTCGACCGACATCGACAGGATCGTGACGTCGCTGGCCGGGACGTAGATCAGGAAGCCAGAGGTCGGGTTGGGCGTCGTCGGCACGAAGACGGCAATCAGGTCATCGGCGGTGCGGCTGACCAATTCGCCCTTGGCCGGCCCGGCGACAAAGCCCAGGGCCCACAGGCCCTTTCGCGGATATTCGATCATGCAGGCGCGGTCGAACCGGGCCTCGTCCTGCGACAGGATCGTCTCGGCGATCTGTTTCACCGCACCATAGACGGATCGCACGATGGGCATCC
This sequence comes from Paracoccus sp. UBA889, assembly GCA_002294185.1. Lineage (GTDB taxonomy): Bacteria > Pseudomonadota > Alphaproteobacteria > Rhodobacterales > Rhodobacteraceae > Paracoccus. Next base: position 26,889 of record DBFD01000075.1, on the reverse strand, counting down.
GGGCCACGATCCGCTCGCCGGTGCGCAGCAGCGCGCGACCGACCCAGCCCTTGGCGACCCAGCCGATCAGCACCGTGAACAGCAAAAAGAAGACGACGCCGACCCCGCGCAGCGGGATGCCGATGTAATTCTCGGGTCGCCAGCGCGGCGGCACCATCGGCAGGACCCAGCTGTCCATCCAGCCGGTCAGCGTCCAGATCAGCCAGACCGTGATCCCGATCGGCGCGACCACGACCAGCCCGGCCAGAAAGTTCGACCGCAGCATTCCCAGAAGTCCCGGGCGTCTTGGAGGCAGGGCAGGGTCCATGCGCATGAGGAATGGATCGGGCGGCTTGGCCGGGCGGTCAAGCCGCTTTCGCCATCGCGGCAGCGATTTCGGCCGCCAGTCGCGCATTGTTCAGCACGAGGGCGATATTGGAGTGCAGCGAGCGTCCCTCGGTCAGTTCGAAAATCCGTTGCAGCAGGAACGGTGTCACCTGCTTGGTGGCGATCTTCTGCGCTGCGGCCTCGGCCAGCGCCTGTTCGATCACCGGCATGATCCGATCGCGCGGGATCTCGGCCTCGTGGGGGATCGGGTTGGCGACCAGTTGGCCACCCGCCAGGCCCAGCCGGGCGCGCATCGCGGCGGCCCTGGCGATCTGGTCCGCGCTGTCCATGCGCAGCGGCGCCGGAATACCGCTGGTCCGCGACCAGAAGGCGGGCAATTCGTCCTGCGCATAGGCGATGACCGGCACGCCCAGCGTTTCCAGCACTTCCCAGGTCTTCGGCAGATCGAGGATCGCCTTGGCGCCGGCCGCCACCACGGTCACCGGGGTCCGGGCCAGTTCCTGAAGATCGGCCGAGATGTCGAAGCTGGTCTCGGCCCCGCGATGAACGCCGCCGATGCCGCCGGTGGCAAAAACCCGGATTCCCGCAAGCGCGGCGCAGATCATGGTCGCGGCGACGGTGGTCGCGCCGGTCCGGCCATCGGCCACGCAGACCGCCAGATCGGCGCGACTGAGCTTCATCGCCCGTTCGGGCGGGGTCCGGGCCAGGTCCTGCAGCGCCGTGTCGGTCAGGCCGATATGGATCCGTCCGCCCATGACGGCGATCGTGGCGGGCGTCGCGCCGGCTTGCCGGACCACCGCTTCCACTTGCCGCGCCATGTCCAGGTTTTGCGGAAAGGGCATGCCGTGGGTGATGATGGTCGATTCCAGGGCGACGACGGGATCGCCGGCATCCAGGGCGGCAGAGACTTCGGGCGAGAAGGTCAGGGGGGCGGTCATGATACGGCTTTCAGATGGGCTTCGACGAACAGGGTGCAGAGGGCCGCGCCCGACTGGCGGTGTGAACGCGCGCCGGCTGGTTCTGCCTCGGCGGCATGGTGGCGGACGGGTACCGGCAACGGTGTTTCATGGCACGTCGCGCCCCGAGACGTGGGCGGCCGATGCCTCGACCGCCCGGCGCAGCGCGTCGCCGCGTGGCTGGGCCTTCAATTCGGCAGCCAGATGCGCGGCGAGGAAGCAATCGCCCGCGCCGGTCACGCGCGCCACCGTCACATGCGGCGGGGCGCAGGTCAGGGTCGGTGCATTGGCCATCGCCTCGGCCGCCGGATGCGCGCCGTCGGTGACCAGGACACGGGCCGCGCCGCGCGCCACCACGGCCTCGGCGGCAGCGGCGGCATCGGGGCAGGATCGGCCGGCAAGAATCTCGGCCTCCAGCCGGTTCAGGTAGAAACAACCGCGGCGGGCGGCGATCAGCGGTTCCAGCCGCTCGGCCTTGCCGGGACTGGCGGGCACGATCCGCAGGTCGGCCCCTGCCAGACGCGGATCGCGGGCGATCGCGGACAGCAGATCCTCGGTCAGGTTGCCGTCCAGAACCACGGGCGCCGTCCAGCCCGCCAGATCGCCCGACAGCGGCGCAAGGATCGCGCCGCCCGCCCGTTCCAGCGAATGGGCGTCTGCGATGGCCGCGATCAGGCCCTCGCTGTCCTCGATGCCCATGTAGCAATCCGTGGGCAGGCCGGTTTCGCGCGACAGCCAGCCGGTCAGCACGCCCAGCCGCTGGGCCTCGGCCACCAGCGCGCAGCCCTCGGGGTCGCGACCGACCGCCGACAGCACGGCGGGGGCCAGGCCCCGGCGGGCCAGGGCCACCGCCACGTTCAGCGCCACTCCGCCCGGCAGGTGACGGATTCGGCCCGGAACGTCGGCGCCCGGCGCCATCCGGCGTGGCGCGCGCCCGATCACGTCCCACAGCATCGCGCCGATGCACAGGATGTCGGGGCGGTCGGTCATTCTTCGGTCCATTCCTTCATCTCGGCTTTCAGAAACCGTTCGAAATCGTCCAGATCGACGGGATCGAACTGACCGAAACCCTGCATCCAGACCGAGGCGCGACGCATCCCGTCGGGATCCAGCATGCACCAGGTGATCCGGCCGCGCCTCTCCTGCCGGATCAATCCGGCCGCCGCAAGCACCGTCAGATGTTTCGAGATCGCCGCAAGGCTCATCTCGAAAGGATGCGCAACGTCGCTGACGGCCATGTCGTCCTCGAGCAGCATCGACAGGACCCGGCGCCGCGTCGGATCGGCCAGCGCGGCGAAGATCAGGTTCAGGCGGTCGGGATCCGGGAGGGTCATGGCTTTCCGGGCTGGCAAAGGTCAACTGCGCGGTTGAATAATGTCCGCGCGCGGGCGCGATTGCAACCGCCGCGCATCCCTGCCCGAAAATAGAAATGTCGTTTCCATACAAACCATTGCGCATCTTTCCCGGTTGCTTGACTTGGCTGCCAAACCACCCTAGACACCGCACGGATAACAAGGGGGCAGCAGAGATGGCCGAAGGGCCCCGGACCGGCAGCGACAGAGAGGACGAGGCCTCTCGCTTGCGCGATCTGGAGGAACGGCTGTCGAAGCTGACGCCCAAGCCGAAGGCCGACGCGCCGATGGCGGGCCATGACCAGGCCCATCTGGCCTGGCGCATGGTGATCGAGATCGTGGCCGGGATCGGGATCGGCTTCGGGATCGGTTACGGGTTGGATTATCTGCTCGGCACCACGCCGCTTCTGATGATCCTGTTCATTTTCCTCGGCTTCGCGGCCGGCATCAAGACGATGATGCGCACCGCAGCCGAACTTGACCGCAAGCCCGGCCCCGCGCCGGAGACCGAGAAGAGGGATTGACCGTGGCATCCGATACGGAGAAAGAAACCGGCCTTGTCTTCCATCCCATGCAGCAGTTCGAGGTCAGTCCGCTTTTCGGCGATGGCCCGGTCCACTGGTATACGCCCACCAATGTGACGCTGTGGATGGCGATCGCTGTGCTGGCGATCACCGCGCTGATGGTTCTGGGCACGCGCGGCCGGGCCATCGTGCCCAACCGCCTGCAATCCGTGGCCGAGCTGGCCTATGGCATGATCCACAAGATGGTCGAGGACGTGGCCGGCAAGGATGGGCTGAAATATTTCCCCTATATCATGACGCTGTTCATGTTCATCGTGTTCGGCAACATGCTGGGCCTTCTGCCCAAGTCCTTCACCGTCACCTCGCATGTCGCCGTCACCGGCGTTCTGGCGCTGGCCGTCTTCATCAGCGTCACCACCATCGGTTTCCTCAAGAACGGGACCGCGTTCCTGGGCCTGTTCTGGGTGACATCCGCTCCGCTGGTGCTGCGCCCCGTCCTGGCGCTGATCGAGCTGATCTCGTATTTCGTCCGCCCCGTCAGCCATTCCGTTCGTCTCGCCGGAAACATGATGGCCGGTCACGCGGTGATCAAGGTCTTTGCCGGCTTCTCGGCCATCGCCGTGATCTCGCCGCTGTCGATCCTGGCCGTGACCGCGATGTTCGGGCTGGAACTGCTGGTGGCCTTCATCCAGGCCTATGTCTTCACGATCCTGACCTGTGTCTATCTGAAGGACGCGCTGCACCCGTCGCACTAGGCGCCGGCCGGCCGTCAGGTCAATCCATCCGCCAATTCATCACTTCCAACCGCAAGGAGATTCATCATGGAAGGCAATATCGCTCAACTGGGTCAGTATATCGGTGCCGGTCTGGCTGCCATCGGTTCGGGCGTGGCCGCCGTCGGTGTTGGCAATGTCGCCGGCAACTTCCTGTCCGGCGCCCTGCGCAACCCGTCGGCCGCAGCCGGCCAGACCGCGACGCTGTTCATCGGCATCGCCTTCGCGGAAGCTCTGGGGATCTTCGCGTTCCTCGTTTCGCTTCTGCTGATGTTCGCGGTCTGATCCCACGCCATCCTTGCGGCGGGGTGAGGGCCGACGCCTTCGCCCCTTCGTGACCCGAGAGGCCAGGGGGTTAGGACATGATAAGCCTGTTGCAAGAGGCCGCGACGACCGTGGTCGAACAATCCCAAGGCGCCGCAGCCGCGTCAGAGCATGGCGGGGCAACTGCGCAAGCCGCCGCGGCTGCCGGCGAGGCTAGCGCGCCCGGCATGCCGCAGCTGAACTTCGACACGTTCCCGAACCAGATCTTCTGGCTCGCGATTTCGCTGGTGGTGCTGTATTGGGTTCTGTCGAAAATCGCGCTGCCCCGGATCGCGGCCGTCATCTCGGACCGTCAGGGCGCGATCACCGGGGATCTGATGGCGGCGGAAGAGTTCAAGCAGCGCGCCAAGGATGCCGAGGCGGCCTATGACAAGGCGCTGGCAGAGGCCCGCGGCGAGGCCGGAAAGATCGTCGCGGCCAACCGCGCCGAGATCCAGAAGGAACTGGATGCCGCCATCGCCCATGCCGATGCGGAAATCGCCGCGCGCGTGTCGGAATCGGAAAAGCGCATCCGCGAGATCCGCGATTCCGCCCAGGCCGATGCCCGTCAGGTCGCCCGCGAGGTGACCGCGCAACTGGTCGAAACCTTCGGTGGCCAGGTTGATCAGGGCGCCGTCGATCAGGCTGTGGACAACCGTATGGAGAGGGCGTTGCAATGAAGAAAACCGGCATCATCGCCGTATTTGCGGCAGGCGCCGCCGGACCGGCCGCCGCGGCACCGGGGTCGTTCTTCTCGCTCGGCAATACCGACTTCATCGTCACCATTGCCTTCCTGATCTTTGTCGGCATCCTGATCTACTACAAGGTGCCCACGATCATCGGCGATCTGCTGGACAAGCGCGCCGGTGGCATCCGCAGGGATCTGGACGAAGCCAAGCGTCTGCGCGAGGAAGCGCAGGAAATCTATGCCAGCTATGAACGCCGGCAGCGCGAGGTTTCGGGGCAGGCGGACCAGATCATCGCCAATGCCAAGCGCGAGGCCGAGGCGCAGGCCGCCAAGGCCAAGGAAGATCTGAAGATCTCGATCGAGCGTCGCCTGAAGGCCGCCGAGGAACAGATCGCCAGCGCCGAAAGCGATGCGGTTCGTGCCGTCCGCGACCGCGCGGTCCGCACCGCCGTCGCCGCCGCATCCGAACTTCTGGCGCAGCAGGTCGCCGCAGGGCAGCGGTCGGCCGGTATCGATGACGCCATCGAAGACGTGGCGCGTCGCCTGAACTGAGCCTTTCGTTCAGTCGGACAGTGAAAAACCCCCGGCCGCATGGCCGGGGGTTTCCTCGTCCGCGTCTCGCGTCTGCTCACACGGACGAATCGGCCGGCCACCGACATGCGGCGATCGGGCTGTGGCGGCATGCCCGGGCGGGTCGGATGTCCGCGCCGAACCTGCACAGGGCTCGCCCGGGGCCGGCTGTCCGATACGGGGCAGGTGCGGCTTTTACAGCGATCGCCTCCACCAGACCACAACTCTTCGCGCGTCGGAGGGTTCGCGACGCAACGTCGTGGCGCGGATTTCCGCGATTTCTTGCCGGTCGGTTGCCCGGAAATTCAACATGAAAGGGCCGGTCGAAACCGGCCCTTGCCAATCCTGTGTTCCGTCCTCCGCGATCAGCGGGTCGGGCGGATCAGAATTTCGACACGGCGGTTCTGCGCCTTGCCCTGCGCCGTCGCATTCGAGGCAACGGGTTGGCTTTCGCCGCGACCCACGGCCACGACGCGCGCGGGCGACACGCCGCCTGCCGTCAGGATGCCCGCGACCGACCGGGCGCGGCGTTCCGACAGATCCTGGTTATAGGCGGCGCTGCCGGTATCGTCGGTGTGACCCACCACCTCGACGCGGCTGTCGGGATACTGGTTCAGGTTGCGCGCGACAGCATAGAGATCGTTTTGCGCCGGGCCAGAGACGGCGGCCGAATCGGTGGCGAACAGAATCCCTTCGGGCAGGGTCACCTGCAGATACGAGCCGCGGTTGACGATCTGCACGTTCGGGTTCTGCACCGCCTGTTCCAGCGCGGCCGCCTGGCGGTCGAGGATATTGCCCGCGACGGCCCCTGCCGCCGCGCCGAGGATCGCGCCCCGTGCGGCGTCGCGGCCGCGGTTGTTCTTGTCCTCGTCGCGCGTGCCACCCAGCACGGCGCCGATCGCCGCACCGGCCAGGGCACCTTGCTGGGTGCGGCTCAGGCCGCCGGGGCCTGTGCCGGCGCCGGACGTGCCGCCGTTCAGCGAGGGATCGGTGCAGGCGCCGAGGGCGATCAGGCCCGATGCGGCGAGGATCGTGGTGACGCGAATCTTCATGGGATTCCCCTTCCTTGTTCGTCAAGGCCCTTGCCTGGCGCCGGGCCGAAGACCAGCGGACCCCGCGCGGGACCGCCTTCCAACGCGCGTCACGCTGTCGCAGTTCCCGCCGGAAGGAAAGTCACGTCCGCGTGGAAGTGGCTGGATTGTCGGCACAATCCGGTGAGAATCGCGACGCGGGAACACCTGGCTTGCAAAGCCGCGCGACCGGCGTCACAAGCACCGCGTCATGGCCCGTCTGCCCGCCCCCTTGCCCTTCGATCAGCAGGTCGCGATCTTTTCGCGGCTGCGCGAGGCCAATCCCCGGCCCGAGAGCGAACTGAATTTCTCGAATCCCTTCACGCTGGTCGTGGCCGTCGCGCTGTCGGCGCAGGCGACCGATCTGGGGGTGAACAAGGCCACGCGGGAATTGTTCGCGGTGGCCGACACGCCCCGGAAGATGCTGGATCTGGGGCTGGATGGCTTGACCGGGCATATCCGGACCATCGGGCTTTATCGGCAGAAGGCCAGGAACGTCATCGCGCTGTCGCGAATCCTGGTCGAGGAATATGGCGGCGTCGTCCCCGACAGCCGCGCTGCGCTGATGAGCCTGCCTGGGGTCGGTCGCAAGACCGCCAATGTCGTGCTGAACAGCGCCTTCGGTCAGCCGGCGCAGGCGGTGGATACGCATATCTACCGCGTCGGCAACCGCACCCGCATCGCGCCCGGCCGCGACGTGGGCGAGGTCGAGCGCGCGATCGAGGACAACGTTCCCGCCCGCTTTCAGCGCCACGCCCATCATTGGCTGATCCTGCATGGGCGCTATATCTGCCAGGCCCGCCGCCCCCGCTGCGGCATCTGCATCTTCCGCGACCTGTGTCCCTATGAGGAGAAGACCGAATGACCACGCCCTATGTCATCGGGATCGGCAATGCGGTCATGGACGTGATCGCGCCCACAGACGAGGCGCGGCTGGGCGCGCTTGGCGTGACCAAGGGGATCATGCAGCTGATCGAACGCGACAGGTCCGAATATCTGATGGCCGCCCAGGCCGACGATCACGGGCCGGGCCGGGCGCAGGCGCGGCTGGTGCCGGGCGGCTCGGTCGCCAACACGCTGGCGGGGATCGGCGCGTTGGGGCTGAAGACCGCCTTCATCGGCCGCGTGGCCGAGGATGCCCTGGGCCTTTCCTATGCCGAGCAGACCGAGGCTGCGGGGACGGTCTTTGTCAACCCACCGGTTGCGGGTGACGCGCTGCCGACCTCGCGCAGCATCATCCTGGTGACGCCGGATGGCGAACGCTCGATGAACACCTATCTGGGCATTTCGGCCGAACTCGGCCCCGACGACGTGAACCCGTCGGTCTTTCAGGGTGCCGGATGGCTGTTTCTGGAGGGCTATCTTTTCGACAAGCCGAAGGGAAAGGAGGCGTTCCTGAAGGCCGCCGATTGCTGTCACAAGGCGGGCGGACAGGCGGGCATCGCGCTGTCGGATCCGTTCTGCGTCGATCGGCACCGCGAGGATTTCCGCCGGCTGGTCGCGGGACCGATGGATTACGTGATCGGGAATGTCCATGAATGGACCTCGCTTTATCAAACCGAGGATCTGGAGCAGGCCCTGGCTCTGGCCCGCGCCGATTGCGACACCGTGATCTGCACCCGCTCGGGCGAGGACGCGATCCTGATACGCGGCGACGAACGGGTCGGGGCGGCGGTCCACAAGGTCGTGCCGGTGGACGCGACGGGGGCGGGCGATCAATTCGCGGCAGGGCTGATCCATGGATTGGCGCTTGGCGCGCCACTGGAGGTCGCCGGCCGGATGGGCTGCATCGCCGCCGCGGAGGTGATCAGTCATGTCGGTCCGCGCCCCGAACGCGACATTCGTGCGCAGTTCCGCGCCGAAGGCCTGATCTGAGGCAGGATTTCCTGCGTCCCGCGACGGCGGGGGGCCAGCCCCCCGCGCCCCCCGGGGTATTTGCTCACGGAGAACGAGGGCGCACCCGGGCTGGAGTTGGCGCGGTTGTGACCGATTGGCCGCCTGCGGCCTGGATGGCGATTCTGCCGTGCGCCAGTCCTGGATCCGGTCGATGCGGATATCCCACGGTGATTTGAACATTCCGCCCTCTGCCCCGGCGCCAGCCCTTTGGCCGAGGGCCGTGAGCGAACCTGAATGGCCGCCGCGCATCTGCAAGGCAGCGTCGTCTTGCGCGGGGCGGTTTCATGTCCGGTCTGACGGCGATCGGTCCGATCGCGGGCTTCGCCGGTCCGACGCATGAGCGTGGGCGCATGGCCACCCCACCAGGCATTGACGACCCGCTTGCCTTGCGCCATGTCGCGCGGATGCTGCGCATCGATGACATCTTCTATTCCATTCAGGGCCGGCCGCTTTTCGAGGCGGCCTCGGCCACCATTCCCGAAGGCCACAAGGTCGGCCTTGTCGGCCCCAATGGCGCCGGCAAGACCACGCTGTTCCGGCTGCTGCGCGGCGAGATCGCACCGGACGGGGGTGAGATCGCGCTGCCCAGCCGTGCCCGGATCGGCGGTGTGGCGCAGGAGGCGCCGGGAACCGCGCTGCCGGTGCTGCAAACCGTCCTGGCCGAAGATCGCGAACGGTCTGCCCTGCTGGCCGAGGCAGACCGCGCCACCGACGCCCATCGCATCGCCGAGATCCAGACCCGGCTGACCGATATCGACGCATGGTCGGCCGAGGCTAGGGCGGCCTCGATTCTGGTTGGGCTGGGCTTTTCGCCCGCCGATCAGGCCCGCCCGACCAGCGATTTCTCGGGTGGCTGGCGGATGCGCGTGGCCCTGGCCGGGGTGCTGTTCGCGCGGCCCGACCTGCTGCTTCTCGACGAGCCGACGAACTATCTGGACCTGGAAGGCGCGTTGTGGCTGGAGACCTATCTGGCCCGCTATCCCCATACCGTCATCATTATCAGCCACGACCGCGACCTGTTGAACCGCGCCGTGGGCCATATCCTGCATCTCGAACAGCGCAAGCTGACGCTTTACACGGGCGGCTATGACGATTTCGCCCGGCTTCGGGCCGAGAAGCGGGCGCTTCAGGCGGCCGAGGCAAAGAAACAGCACGCCCGGCGCGCGCATCTGCAAAGCTTCGTGGACCGCTTTCGCGCCAAGGCCAGCAAGGCGCGGCAGGCGCAGGCACGGGTCAAGATGCTGGAGAAGATGCAGCCCATCACGGCGCCGGAAGAGGCCAGGTTCCATCGTTTCGGCTTTCCCCAGCCCGAGGATCTGTCGCCGCCCATCGTGGCGATGGAGAATGTCGCCGTGGGCTATGGCGATCGCGCGGTGCTGCGGCAGCTGAACCTGCGCATCGACCAGGACGACCGGATCGCGCTTCTGGGCCGGAACGGGCAGGGCAAATCGACCCTGTCGAAGCTGCTGGCCGAAAGGCTGGACGTGATGGCGGGCAAGCTGATCCGATCGGGCAAGCTGCGCGTGGGCTATTTCGCCCAGCATCAGGTCGATGAGCTTTACCTGGACGAAACCCCCATCGACCATGTGCGCCGCCTGCGCCCGGACGAGGCTCCGGCCCGGCTGCGCGCCCGGCTCGCGGGATTCGGGTTGATGGAGGCGCAGGCGGAAACCCGCGTCGGGCAATTGTCGGGCGGCCAGAAGGCGCGGCTGTCGCTGCTGATTGCGACCATCGACGCGCCGCATCTTCTGGTCCTGGATGAACCTACCAACCATCTCGACATCGAAAGCCGCGAGGCGCTGTCCGAGGCGCTGAACGATTATACCGGCGCGGTGGTGCTGGTCAGCCACGACATGCACCTGCTGGGGTTGGTCGCAGACCGGCTGTGGTTGGTCAACGAGGGCGCGGTAACGGCCTACGAGGGTGATCTGGACGATTATCGCCGTTTCCTGCTGTCGGGCGATGACGACCCCAAGCCGAAGGCCGAGACGTCGAAACCCGCCCCCAGGCGCGCGCCGCGCGATGAATTGCTGTCGCTGCGGTCCCAGGTCCGGCGGGCCGAGGAAAGGGTGCAGAAGCTGACCGAGATGCTGGAAAAGCTGGATGTGAAACTGGCCGACCCGTCACTTTACAACGATCCGCACGAAGCGCGGAAATGGTCCCTGAAACGCGATGAGGCGACGCAGGCCATGGCGCGGGCCGAAACACTGTGGCTGACCGCGCTGGAAAACCTGGAAGCCGCCGAAACCGGTTGATTCTGTTGCCAGGATGCGCGCGCGTCGCGGCCATCCGCGCGGATTGTGAGGCACCGGCTTGTGCGACGGCCCGATTCGCCCGTAAAGAGAGTTCAGATAGTCATGCCGACGGATTTTGCTTGATGAAAAAGCTTCTGCTTGCCGCGCTCTTTGCAGCACCCTTGGCCGCGCCGGCGCTGGCGCAGGATTTCGGCGCGACCGGCGGGCGCGACTTCTCGGTCGAACTGGGGCTGGGGGTGCAGGGCAAGCCGACCTATCCGGGCGCAGAGGATGCCGAGGTCTCGCCCTGGGTAATCTGGCAGAACGCGCGGCTGGGCGGCGCCGGCGGCGAGAAGCAGGGCTTTTCGATCGCGCCGTCGCTGGGTCTGGTCGGCCCGCGCGATCCTTCCGACGATGCGGCGCTGGCCGGGCTGGACAAGATCGACCGTTCCTATGAGGTTGGGGCCAAGGTCAGCTATGGTGCCGGGCCTGTCACCGCCTATGGAACGCTGCGGCGGGGCTTTGGCGGCAACGAGGGCTTGACGGGCGAGGTCGGCGCGACCTACCGGACCGATCTCAGCGACCGCGTGACGTTGTGGTCGGGGCTGGAGCTTGGCTACGGAAACGACGACTACAACGGCACCTATTTCGGCGTCTCGCCCTCCGAGGCGATCGCCAGCGGCTATTCGACATACAGCCCCGGCGGCGGATTCAATTCCGCCGCGATCAAGTTTCGCGCGCGCTACGCGATCAACGACAAGACCGCCATCCTGGGCGAGGTTGAATATGGCAAGCTGATTGGCGATGCGGCGGATTCGCCCATCGTGCAGGATGATTACCAGCCCGCCCTGCGACTGGGCATCGTGCGCAAATTCTCGTTCGGGTTCTGATCGGATCGGCTGGTCCGGCAGGCAAGGCTTCCTCGGTGGTGTCGCGGCACGCTGACCGTCGCCGGATCCGGGACCCTTCGAGGGGCGGAATGGTCGCGCCATGCCGATTCGCATTCCGGTCCTCAGGCAGAAAGAGCGAGCCGTTTCCGAAGCAGCGGCAAGATCGGCACAATTGCGCAAAGGCTTATGCGGCCTTCCGGACCGCGTGACCGTCAAACGCACTTCGCTTGAAAAGCAAAGCCAGATGGAAGTCATCTGGCCGCTTCAGCGTGATCGTGAACAGCGTCATGCCCTGGTCGAAGCCCAGCCAAAGGACCGCCAGACGCTCCGGGTCGATATTCGGGCGGCGCGCGACCGACATGCTGCGGTTCTACGCGAGTTGCATCATGACCGAACAAACTATCGCATGATGAAGCTAGGGCTGGAGCCCTTGGCGAAGCGCGCCTTCTCCCCGCTGAAGCGCATGATGGATACAGCCGCAAAGGCTGTGTCGCCGGTGATGGCGTAGCGCCAGCCGCGCGGCCGTAGGTGACGCTGTCCACCTTGCGGACAAGGGTATCGGCTTGCGCTCGGGGACGCTGGTGGATGCAAGGATCATAGATGCGCCGTCCTCGACCAAGTCGGGCGCCCGTGACCCCCAGATGTTGTCCACGAAAAAGGGCAACGACTGGTATTTCGGCATGAAGGCGCACATCGGCATCGATGCCTACAGGGGCGTGACGCACAGCCTCGAGACCTCGACCGCCAGGCTGCACGACAGCCAGGTCTGGGACGAACTGCTGCATGGGGAGGAAGGCTCGGTCTGGACCGACAAGGGATATGTCAGCGCCGAGCGCGAGGCCGAGTTCAAGGGGCCAGGCAAGCTCTGGGGCGTGATGCGCAGGGCTCCCAAGGGGACCAATTGCATCCCGTCGATGCGCGGATTGACCGGATCATCGCCAAGGTGCGCGCCAGGGCCGAGCATTCCTTCCGGGTGATCAAGCGCCAGTTCGGCGGCGCGAAGACCCGATACCGCGGCCTCGCCAAGAACCCCGCCCAACTGCTCACGCTGTTCGCGCTCGGCAACCTGTTCCTGGCGCGACGGAGGCTGGGTGCATGAGGGACGAGTCCGTCCAAAATCGCCAGATCCGCTCCAAAACGGGCCGAAGGGGGCGACGAACTGCCCCTCCAGCGGCCGCCAGACCGCTTCAAGCGACGGATGGCGGGTGTTCGGCGAAGCCGAAAGTGTAGTTCAGGCGTTCCCATGCTCTGGTCGAGGAGGCCGCTGAGCCGCTGCCAAACGCAGGCAAATTTGAAGAGTGTATTGAACTCTCCGTGCGATTCCTCTCGAGGCGCGGGGATATTTACGGGAATGGGAGCTAAACGGTTCGCCAAACAGTGCTGAGACTGGCTTTTTCCGATCCTCTGACATTCACGCCGGAAGATGTGTATGACGCAATAGAAATGACCCTGTCTTTCAAGGGCTTAGATCATTTTTTTCAGCCATAGGTGTGAAATGGTGCTGCGAGAGAGGATTGAACTCTCGACCTCTCCCTTACCAAGGGAGTGCTCTACCACTGAGCTACCGCAGCGCCGTGGGCGGCGTTTAGACAAAGCTGTGCCGCCGCGCAAGGGGGATCGGGCGAATTATCGGGAAATGCCTGCCGCTGCCTGGCTTGCCGCGGCAACTGGACGGCGGCCGGCGCGGGCGATAACAGGAAGCATGACCGGACGGGACAGAAACAGACAGGAACCCGAGACGCGCGCGGACAGGCTTCGCGCCGCGTTGCGGGCCAACCTGCAACGGCGCAAGGCGCAGGCGCGCGCGCGCGAGGCCTCGGCCCCCGACCCGGATGAGGATGAAGCCAGCGAGACGGGCGGGGACGACAGCTAGATGGACCAGATCATCGTTCAGGGAAACGGGCCGCTGAGGGGCGAAATTCCCATCGCGGGCGCGAAGAATGCCTGCCTTGCGCTGATGCCGGCGACGCTGCTTTCGGATCAGCCGCTGACGCTGACCAATGCACCGCGACTGTCGGATATCCGCACCATGACGGCCCTGCTGCAAAGCCTGGGGGCCGAAGTGAGCGGCCTTCAGGACGGGCAGGTGCTGGCCATGTCCAGCCACGATCTGACCAGCCACCGCGCCGATTACGAGATCGTGCGCAGGATGCGGGCCTCGATCCTGGTGCTGGGTCCGCTCTTGGCGCGGTTCGGCCAGGCCGAGGTCTCGTTGCCCGGCGGCTGCGCCATCGGCGCGCGTCCGGTCGATCTGCATCTCAAGGCGCTTGAGGCGATGGGGGCCGATCTGGATCTGCGCGACGGATATGTTCACGCCACCGCGCCGGCAGGAGGACTTCGGGGCGCCGTGGTCGATTTCCCGCTGGTTTCGGTCGGCGCGACCGAGAATGCGCTGATGGCCGCGACCCTGGCCCGCGGCACCACGATCCTGAAGAATGCCGCGCGCGAGCCCGAGATCGTCGATCTGGCACGGTGCCTGCGGGCGATGGGCGCACAGATCGAGGGCGAGGGCAGCGACACGATCACCATCGAAGGGGTCGATTCGCTGCACGGTGCGACCCATCCTGTCGTCACCGACCGGATCGAACTGGGCACCTACATGCTGGCCCCGGCGATCTGCGGCGGCGAGGTCGAATGCCTCGGCGGTCGGATCGACCTGCTGGCGGCGTTCTGCGAGAAGCTGGACGAAGCGGGTATCAGCGTCGAGGAAACGCCGCGCGGGCTGAAGGTCGCGCGGCGCAATGGCCGGGTTCGGGCCGTCGATGTGACCACGGCGCCGTTTCCGGGCTTTCCGACCGATCTTCAGGCCCAGTTCATGGCGCTGATGTGTCTGGCCGACGGTCGCAGCGTGCTGGAAGAGACGATTTTCGAGAACCGTTTCATGCACGCGCCGGAACTGACCCGGATGGGTGCGCGGATCGACGTGCATGGCGGTCATGCCACCGTCACCGGGGTCGAGGCGCTGCGCGGCGCGCCGGTCATGGCGACCGATCTGCGCGCCTCTGTCAGCCTGATCCTGGCTGGAATGGCGGCCGAGGGGCAGACCATTCTGCGTCGGGTCTATCATCTGGATCGCGGCTATGAACATGTGGTGCGCAAGCTGCGCGGCGTCGGTGCGCATATCGAGAGGGTGAAGGAGGAATAGGACATGGCCCAGGATGCGCGTTTCGCTGACGGAGATCCCCGACCGCTGGCCCTGCGGGCCGAGGACGAGGCCGATCTGAAGATCCTGTCGGCGCTGGTGCAGGATGCGATCCTGCCCGCGTCCGAGATCATCCATGACCCCAGGGCGCGGCGTCTGGCGCTGCTGGTGAACCGCTTCCGATGGGAGGATGCGGACAAGGCCCGCGCCGAGGGACGCGATTTCGAACGGGTGCAGGCCCTGCTGACCATCGGTGACGTGATCTCGCTGGAAAGCGACGGGATCACCCGTGACGCCGACACGGTTCTGGAATTGCTGACGATCGGCTGGCAGGCCGGGGTGGACGGCTGCGGGCGGCTGCTGCTGGAATTTTCGGGCGATGGCACGCTGGCCGCCGAGGTGGAATGCATCAATCTGGATCTGCGCGACGTGACCCGACCCTATCGGGCCGTGTCCGGCAAGGCGCCCTCGCATCCGGATTGAGGCGCATGACGGCGCCGGGGCGCCGCTTTCGCGCCGGTATCAGGGATCGGCGCCGGCCGCGGCTTGAGGCAACCCCGGCTTGTCGCTAACAAGGCGCGATTGCAGGGGAAGACGATGCCGGTCACGCTGAACACATCCGATGACGATTTTGACGCCCGCTTCGCCGCGATGCTGTCGGCCAAGCGCGAGGATTCAGGCGATGTTAACGCGGTCGTGGCGGGCATCATCGCCGATGTCCGCGCGCGCGGTGATGCGGTCCTGTGCGAATTGACGGCGCGGTTCGACCGGCTGGAACTGACCCCCGACAGGATACGGTTCGCGCCCGACGAGATCGAGGCCGAAGTGGCCAAGGTCGGTCCCCGGGATCGGGCCGCCCTGATCCTGGCGGCCGAGCGGATCCGCGCCTATCACGCAAGGCAGATGCCCGAGGGTGCAAGCTGGACCGATCCCGAAGGCGCGACCCTGGGCTGGCGCTGGACGCCGGTGTCGGCGGCGGGGCTTTATGTGCCGGGCGGGCAGGCGGCCTATCCGTCCTCGGTCCTGATGAACGCGATTCCGGCGCGGGTGGCCGGTGTCGAAAGGCTGGTGATCTGCGTGCCGACGCCGGACGGAATCATCAATCCGCTGGTCCTTCTGGCCGCGCAATTGTCCGGCGTGGACGAGATTTATCGCGTGGGTGGCGCCCAGGCGGTGGCGGCAATGGCCTATGGGACCGGGACGATCCGCCCGGTGGACAAGATCACCGGCCCCGGCAATGCCTTTGTCGCTGCGGCCAAGAAACAGGTCTTTGGCCGTGTGGGCATCGACATGATCGCAGGCCCGTCCGAAGTGTTGATCATCGCCGAAGGGGCGCAGAACCCCGACTGGCTGGCGCTGGATCTGCTGGCCCAGGCGGAACATGACGCGGATGCGCAATCGATCCTGATCACGACCGATCCGGGGCTGGCCCATGCCGTTGCCGGCGCCGTTGACCGATTGCTGCCGACCTTGCCGCGCGCGGGAATCGCGGGTGCAAGCTGGCGCGACTATGGCACCATCATCATCGCGCGCGATCTGGGCGAGGCGGCCGACCTGTCCAACCGCATCGCCCCGGAACATCTGGAACTCTGCGTCGATGAACCCGAGGCCCTGGCCGAAAGATGCATCCATGCCGGCGCGATCTTCCTTGGCGCGCATACGCCCGAGGCGGTGGGCGATTATGTCAGCGGCCCGAATCACGTTCTGCCGACCGCACGCTCGGCCCGGTTCTCGTCCGGGCTTTCGGTGCTGGATTTCCTGAAACGCACGACGATGGCGCGGCTGACGCCCGGCGCGCTGGCGGCAATCGGCCCGGCCGCGGTCAGGCTGGCCGCCGCCGAGGGCCTGCACGCCCATGGCGCATCCGTCGAGGCGCGGCTGGCGCTGCTGAATGAGAGGGACGAGGCATGAGCCGGATCACACGGATCGACATCGACGACTCGGCCATCGCGCCCGCGACGCCCGAGATGGAGCAGGAACGCCGCGTCGCGATCTTCGATCTGATCGAGGATAACAGCTTCGTGGTGCCGGGCCGGGACGGCTTGCCGGTGCCCGAAGGCCCTTATGTGCTGCAATTGTGCATCCGCGAAGGCCGGCTGGTCTTCGATCTGGCCACCGAAGATCATCGACCGGTGGCCGAATTTCACCTGTCGCTGGGACCATTCCGGCAGGTGGTCAAGGATTACTTCCAGATCTGCCAAAGCTATTTCGACGCGGTCAAGAAACTGCCCACGGCGCAGATCGAGGCCATCGACATGGCTCGTCGCGGCATCCATAACGAGGGCGCGCGGACCTTGCAGGAACGTCTTCAGGGCAAGGCCGATCTGGACATCGACACCGCGCGGCGGCTGTTCACGCTGATTTGCGCACTGGTCCCGCAGGCCTGATCCGATGTCGCAGGACAAGATCCCGCATTCGATCCTGTTCTGCTGCGACCACAATTCCGTCCGTTCGCCCATGGCCGAGGGGATGATGAAGAAATTCTATGGCCGCGCCGCCTATGTCCAATCGGCCGGGGTGAGGGGCGGGATGGATGTGGACGGCTTCGCGATCAGCGTCTGCGACGAGATCGGGGTCGTGATCGCCAATCATCGCAGCCGCAGTTTCGACGAGATGCAGGATTGGGGCGACGATCTTGGCGGGTTCGATCTGATCGTCGCCCTGTCTCCGGCCAGCCAGAGGCTGGCGCTGGAAATGACGCGGCTGTATCATCTGGATATCGAATACTGGCCGATCATGGATCCGACCGGGCTGGCAGAGGGGCGCGAAGCCAGGCTGGCCGCTTATCGCCAGACGCGCGACCAGATCCGCGACCGGATGATCCGGCGTTTCGGTCCGCCGCAGATCGGTTGAATGGATGGCTTTGCCGGCGCTGTGTCAGGTCGCAGGCCGGGCGCGATCGCGTCCTTGGCATCGCCTCGGATCGGTCCGAAATCCTGGGCGTGATCCCGACCGCCGCCGCGTTCTGCGCTGAATTTCGGCGAACAGTCGCGCCGCACCCTGCGGGACGCGGAGGAACCGGTGGCGCCCTCTGCCTCAGACGACGCAGGCGGCCCCTTCGGTCGCGTCACAGGCATTGGCGCGGAAGAAGGCGAACATCTCGCGGCCCATCCCCTGACTGCTGGGGCCGGGGTCGAAGGCTGCGGGTTTGCGATTGTCGAAGTCCTCTGCCAGGCAGTCGATGGTGCCCATCGTCGCATCCAGCCGGATCATGTCGCCGTCATGGACCCGCGACAGCGGCCCGCCGACCGAGGCTTCGGGCGAGATATGGATCGCGGCGGGCACCTTGCCCGACGCGCCCGACATGCGCCCATCCGTGACCAGCGCGACCCTCAGCCCGCGATCCTGCAACACGGCCAGCGTCGGCGTCAGCGAATGCAGTTCGGGCATGCCGTTGGCGCGCGGTCCCTGAAAGCGGACCACGACGATCGTGTCTTCGGTGAATTCGCCGGCGCGAAAGGCGGTCTTGACGTCTTCCTGATCGGAAAAGACTCGGGCCTTTGCTTCGATCACGTGGCGTTCCTCGGCGACGGCACTGACCTTGATGACACCCCGGCCCAGATTGCCCTCCAGCTGCTTCAGTCCGCCGGTTCTGGCGAAGGGATCGCTGACCGGGCGCAGGATCCTGTCGTTCAGCGTGTCTTTCGATCCTGCTTCCCAGCGAAGACGATCGCCGTCCAGTTTCGGCTCGGCGGTATAGCCGTCCAGTCCGGTGCCGTTGATCGTGCGCACGTCGGGATGCAGCAATCCGGCCTCCAGCAGCTGGCCGATCATGTAGCCCAGCCCGCCGGCGGCGTGGAAGTGGTTCACGTCAGCCAGGCCGTTCGGATAGACCCGCGCCATCAGCGGCACGGCTTCGGACAGATCGTGGAAATCCTCGATGTCGATCAGAACGCCCGCCGCCCGCGCCATGGCCGGAATATGCATCACCAGATTGGTCGATCCACCCGTCGCCATCAGCCCGACGATGCCGTTGACAAAGGCCTTTTCGTCCAGGATTTCGCCCGCCGGCAGGTATTCGTTGCCCAGCCGCGTCATCGCGGCGGCGCGTTCGACGCCCGCCACGGTCAGCGCCTCGCGCAGCGGCGTGTTCGGATTCACGAAGCTGGATCCGGGCAGGTGCAGGCCCATGAATTCCATCAGCATCTGGTTGCTGTTGGCGGTGCCGTAGAAGGTGCAGGTGCCGGGCGAATGGTAGCTGGCCATCTCGGCCGCCATCAGCGCGTCGCGACCCACCTCGCCGGCAGCGAATTGCTGGCGGATTTTTGATTTCTCGTCGTTGGGCAGACCCGAGGGCATCGGCCCGGCGGGAATGAAGACTGCCGGGATATGGCCGAAGGTCGCAGCGCCGATGACAAGACCCGGCACGATCTTGTCGCAGACGCCCAGGTAAAGCGCGGCGTCAAAGCAATCATGCGACAGCGCCACACCGGTTGCCAGTGCGATCACATCGCGGGAAAACAGCGACAGTTCCATTCCGGCCCGGCCCTGAGTGACGCCGTCGCACATGGCGGGCACGCCGCCCGCGACCTGCACGGTCGCCCCGGCCGCATGGCCCGCGCGGCGGATGATGTCGGGATAGCGTTCATAGGGCTGATGCGCCGACAGCATGTCATTATAGGCCGTGACCACGCCGATATTGGGTTTGCGGGTCGTCGCCATGTCGTCCTTGTCGTCCATCGCCGCATAGGCGTGGGCCTGGTTGCCGCAGGACAGATGCGCCCGACGCGGCCCGTCCTCGGCCGCCCTGGCGATCTTTTTCAGATAGGCGTCGCGGGATTGCTGCGACCGGCGACGAATGCGGTCGGTGACGCGGTCGATGGTGGCGTGAAGTTTCATCGGGCGAACTCCTCTGGCTTTGGCAAGACTATACGCTGTTAGCGGTAACGGTTCAATCCCTGTGCCGCCGGTGGCCGGGCAGGGGGCGCGGCCCCGGTCGCCGGGATGTTGATCTCTGCGATATTTGCCCGCGGAAGTCCGGGCCGGCGCTTGTGCATCGCAAAAGCCCGTGCCAGATCAGCCGCAAAGGAGTGTTCGCGATGTCAGATCTGGCCGTGATCCGGCTGAAGCCCAAGGCCAAGCCGCAGGCGATCCGCCATGGTTTCCCGTGGGTCTTCGCCGACGAGGCGGTGCTGGACCGGCGCACGCGCGCCGTCGCGCCGGGCGAATTTGCCGTGCTGGAGGATGCCGAGCGGCGTCCGCTTGCGCTGGTGACGGTCAACCCGGCCTCGAAGATCGTCGCGCGGGTGATGGATGCCGATCCGGCGGCGCGAATCGACGCGGCCTGGCTGCGTGCGAAGATGGCGCGGGCGCTGGCGATGCGGCGGCGGATCTACGATGCGCCGTTCTATCGGCTGGTCCATGCGGAAGCGGATGGTCTGCCGGGGCTGGTCATCGACCGGTTCGGAGATGTCGCGGTGATGCAGCCCAACGCCGCCTGGGCGGACCGAATGACCGGCGAGATCGCCGGGGCGCTGGTCGAGGCGACAGACGTCGCGACCGTGATCCTGAACGGTCAGGGGCGGTCGCGAGGGCTGGAGGGTCTGACCGAGCGGACCGAGGTCGTGCTGGGCCCGGCCCCCGACGCGCCGGTTCCGGTGGTGATGAACGGCGCAACCTACATGGCCGATCTGATGGGTGGCCAGAAGACGGGCCTGTTCTACGATCAGCGCCCCAACCATGCCTTCACGCAAAGTCTTGCCGCCGGACTGTCGGTGCTGGATGTGTTCAGCCATGTCGGCGGTTTCGCGCTGGCCGCGCTGGCTGCCGGGGCGACCGGCGCCGTCTGCGTTGACGGCTCGGCGCCGGCGCTGGATCTGGCGGCTGGCGGGGCTGCGGCGATGGGGATGGCCGACCGTCTGGAAACACGCCAATCCGACGCGTTCAAGGCGATGGAGGCGATGGCCGAGGAGGGCCGGCATTTCGATCTGGTCATCTGCGATCCGCCCGCCTTCGCGCCCTCGAAACCGGCGCTTGAGGCGGGTTTGCGCGCCTATGAGCGGGTGGCGAAGCTGGCCGCGCCCCTGGTCGCGCCGGGCGGTTATCTGGTCCTGTGCTCGTGCAGCCATGCCGCCGACCTGACCGCCTTTCGCAATGTCAGCGCGCGCGGTATCGGGCGGGGCGGCCGGCGCGGCGTTCTGATCCATGTCGGACAGGCCGGGCCGGATCATCCGGTTCTGCCGCAACTGGCCGAGACCGGCTATCTGAAAGCCCTGTTCTTCCGGCTGGACGGCTGATGCGGGCAGTCCTGGACGCCAACATCCTGTTTCCCACGATCCTGCGAGAGATCCTGGCCGATCTGGGCGCGGCCGGACTTTATGATCCGGTTTGGTCGGCACGCATCCTTGAGGAATGGCGCCGCGCCGCCGCCCGGCTGGGATCCGATCAGGAAGTCGTGGCAGGGGCCGAGATCGCCCTGCTGACGGACCGATTCCCCGATGCGATCGCAGCCGATGACGGCGTGCGGACGATCGACATGACCTTTCCCGATCCCGCCGACAGGCACGTCGTCGAGGCGGCGTTGGACGCGGCCGCGCCGCTGATCGTGACGGCGAATCTGCGCGACTTTCCGCGGTCCCTGATGGCGCGGCTTGATCTTCGCGCCACCCACCCCGACCTGTTCCTTCTGGATCTGTACGACCGCGATCCTTCGGCGGTCGATCAAGCCGTCGATGCGGCGCGGGACAAGGCCGCGCGGCTGGGCGGCGCGATGAGCCGCGCCGAAATGCTGAGGCGGTGCCGGCTTCCGCGGCTGGCCAAGAGACTGAAAGGTTGAAGCACGTTGCTGTTAACGCTAACAAGAAGTATGGCAGGTGCCAGGGTCAAGGAGGACAGCATGGTCTCGCGCGTCATTCCGGTCGATGATTTCGACCTCGTGATCTTCGGGGCGACGGGCGATCTGGCCCATCGCAAGATCTTGCCGGGCCTGTTCAGGCGGTTCGTGGCCGGGCAATTCCCCGACACCGCACGCATCATCGGCGCCGCGCGATCCGAGATGGACGATGATGGCTTTCGCGACCAGGCATCCAAGGCCATCGTCGAATTCGGCAAGGTCAGAAAAAATGACCCGAATCTTGCCAGGTTTCTCGCCCTGCTGGGTTACGTCTCCATCGATGCAAAGGGCGAGGGCGGCTGGAAGGAACTGCGAAAGCGAATGCGCGACGGCATGGTCCATGCCTTCTATTTCTCGGTCGCGCCCTCGCTGTTCGGCGATCTGGCGGAACGGTTGCACAGCCACGGCATTGCCGACGTTGACAGCCGAATCGTGGTCGAAAAGCCCTTCGGTCGCGATCTGGAATCGGCCCGCGCACTGAACCGGATCCTGGCGCAGCATTTCGATGAACATCAGATCTATCGGATCGACCATTATCTGGGCAAGGAAACGGTGCAGAACCTGATGGCCGTCCGGTTCGCCAACATCCTGTTCGAACCCTTGTGGAACGCGCAATATGTCGATCACGTCCAGATCACCGTGGCCGAGACCGTGGGCGTTGCCGGGCGCGGCGGCTATTACGACCGATCCGGCGCGATCCGGGACATGGTCCAGAACCACATGATGCAGCTTCTGTGTCTGATCGCGATGGAGCCGCCCTACCATTTCGACCCCGACGCCGTGCGCGACGAGAAGCTGAAGGTGATCCGCGCGCTGGAGCCTGTCGAGCCGTCCGAGATCGTGCGCGGCCAGTATCAGGCACAGGGCAAGGATGGCGGCTATGTCGATGACGCGGAAAATCCCGATTCGCGCACCGAAAGCTATGTCGCGATGAAGGTCCGCATCTCGAACTGGCGCTGGCAGGGCACGCCCTTCTATCTGCGCACCGGCAAGAAGCTGCGCGCCCGGACCAGCGAGATCGCGATCACCTTCAAGGAGCCGCCGCATTCGATCTTTGACGAGACCGGCGCGCCCAAGGCGAACGAGCTTGTCATCCGGCTGCAACCGAACGAGGGTATGAACCTGAAGGTGATGATCAAGGAACCGGGGCCGGGCGGGATGCGTCTGGTGCAGGTGCCGCTGGACATGTCCTTTGCCGAGGCGCTTGGCCCCGAAGGGGCCGAGATGCCCGACGCCTACGAACGGTTGATCATGGACGTGATCCGGGGCAACCAGACCCTGTTCATGCGCGGTGACGAGGTCGAGGCCGCCTGGGCCTGGACCGATCCGATCATCGCCGCGTGGGAGGACAGCAAGCGCAGGCCCGAACCCTATGACGCGGGATCCTCGGGGCCGGAAGAAGCGTTGCGGCTGATGCATCGCGACAACCGAAGGTGGAGGGAAATCCGGTCATGAGCATGGAGTTCAAGGAATATCCCGACCGCGAGATGCTGGCCCTGTCGCTGGCCGACCGGCTGGCCTCGCAACTGTCCCAGCATCTGCGCGCCCATGAGGCCGCCAGCCTCTGCGTGCCGGGCGGCACCTCTCCGATGCAGGTCTTCGACACTCTCAGCGGCAGCGATCTGGATTGGGGGCGGGTGACGGTCTTTCTGGGCGACGAACGCTGGGTCGATGGCGAACACAAGCGGTCCAACAGCCGCCTTCTGCGGCGGCACCTGTTGCAGGACAAGGCGGCGGCGGCGCGCTATATCGACCTCTATACCGGCGATCCGCAGCCCGATGACGCGACCGGGGCGCTGGCCGAGGCGATCGCACCGCATCTGCCGATCACCGTGGCCCTGCTGGGCATGGGCAATGACATGCACACCGCCAGCCTGTTCCCCGGCGCCGATCATCTGGAGGCGGCCCTTGCCAGCGATGCGCCACCGGTCATGGCGATCCGCGCCGAGGGCGCGGAAGAGCCGCGCATCACCCTGACCCGGCCGGTTCTGGCCGACGCGATCAACATCCACCTTCTGATCATGGGTCCGGAAAAGCGCGAGGCGCTGGAACGCGCCCAGAAGCTGAGCCCGCAAGAGGCGCCGATCCGCGCCTTTCTGGACAACGCCATCGTCCACTGGGCGGAATGACGGAGACGATCATGGCCGATCACTGGACCCGCCTGAGAACCCACCGCGCGGAACAGGGCGAAGATCGCATCACCGGTCTTTTCCAGGCCGATTCCGGCCGCGCGAGGGATTTCTGCGCCAGCGCCGACGATCTGGTCTTCGATTATTCCAAGACCATGATCGATGCGACCGCGCGCGACCTGCTGCTGGAACTGGCCACCGGCGCGCAAATCGAGGCGCGGCGCGAGGCGATGTTCTCGGGGCGGAAGATCAACGAGACCGAGGGGCGGGCGGTGCTGCATACCGCCCTGCGCAATCTTGCGGGCAGCGTGAGCGTGGACGGCCAGGACGTGATGCCCGCCGTGCGCGAGACGCATGACCGGATGGCGGCCTTTGCCCGCGACGTTCGCGACGGCGGCTTCACGGGGCAGGGCGGGCGCATCACCGATGTGGTGAATATCGGCATTGGCGGTTCCGATCTGGGCCCGGCCATGGCCGTTCTGGCGCTGGCACCCTATCACGACGGGCCACGGACGCATTTCGTGTCGAACGTGGACGGGGCCGATATCGCCGATACGCTGGCCGGGCTGGACCCGGCCACGACGCTGGTCATCGTGGCCTCGAAGACCTTTACCACCATCGAGACGATGACGAATGCGCGCACGGCGCGCGACTGGATGGCGAGATCCGTCAGCGAACCGGCGGCGCAATTCGCGGCACTGTCCTCGGCCGCCGACAGGACCGCGGATTTTGGCATCGACCCTGCCCGCGTGTTCGGCTTCGAGGATTGGGTCGGCGGGCGTTATTCGGTCTGGGGGCCGATCGGGCTGTCGCTGATGCTGGCCGTCGGGCCCGAGGATTTCGACCGCTTCCTGGCAGGCGGCGCGGCGATGGACGCGCATTTCCGCACCGCGCCGCTGGCGGGGAACCTGCCGGTCCTGCTGGCGCTGACGGGGATCTGGCATCATCAGATCTGCGGCTATCCGACGCGCGCCGTGCTGCCCTACGACAACCGCCTGCTGCGGCTGCCGGCCTATCTGCAACAGCTTGAAATGGAATCGAATGGCAAGCGCGTGGCCATGGATGGCAGCGATCTGACCACCACCTCCGGCCCCGTGGTCTGGGGCGAGCCGGGCACCAATGGCCAGCACGCCTTCTACCAGTTGATCCATCAGGGCACCGTGATCGTGCCGTGCGAATTCATCCTGGCCGCGCGCGGTCACGAGGACGACCTGGCCCAACACCACATTCTGCTGGCCGCCAATTGCCTGGCCCAGTCCGAGGCGCTGATGCGTGGCCGCAGCCTGGACGAGGCGCGCAGCTTGATGGCCGCGAAGGGGCTGGACGGGGCCGAGCTTGACCGACAGGCCCGTCACCGGGTCTTTCCGGGCAACCGCCCCTCGACCACTCTGCTGATCCCGCAACTGACACCCTTTACCCTTGGTCAGATCGTTGCGCTGTACGAGCATCGCGTCTTTGTCGAGGGGGTGATTCTCGGGATCAACAGCTTTGATCAGTGGGGCGTCGAACTGGGCAAGGAACTGGCTCTGAAGGTCGAGCCGCTGCTGAAGGGCAAGGATGCACCCGGCCACGACCCCTCGACCCGGCATCTGGCAAGCCTGTTCCGGGCAATGCGCGGATAGGCGAGGCCGGGGGTTTCCCCCCCCCCGGACCCACGTGCATATTCGAGGAACAAGGCAGGGGCATCGGCTTTCCCTCGGCGTTGCAAATGATTAGGGTCTGCGCGACGAAAAGGATGCGGACATGTCGTTTTTCACCAAACTGCGCGAAAGGCTGAGCCGATCCTCCTCGAAGATCGGCGAGGGGCTGGACGACATCGTCGCGGAAGGCGCGGCGGACGCAGAGGCAGAGCGCGCGCCCCCCGAGACACCGATCGCCCCGCGCCCGGCCTCGCCCGCGCCCGTCCCG
The DNA here is from genome assembly GCA_002294185.1 of Paracoccus sp. UBA889. Lineage (GTDB taxonomy): Bacteria > Pseudomonadota > Alphaproteobacteria > Rhodobacterales > Rhodobacteraceae > Paracoccus. Next base: position 1,295 of record DBFD01000075.1, on the reverse strand, counting down.
CAACCCACCAGCGGCATGGTCGGGCGCCTTTTCGCGCGTGCACCCGCCCAGCCGGCCGAGCCCCGCCGGGCGCTGGACGACGAGATGCTGGAAGATCTGGAGGACATGCTGGTCCAGGCCGATCTGGGCGTCGAAACGGCCCTGCGCGTGACCGCCAATATCGCCGAGGGGCGGATGGGCCGGCCTGTCTCGGCGACGGAGCTGAAGGAATTGCTGGCCGCCGAACTGGCACGGATCATGGAACCGGTCGCGCGCCCGCTGCCTCTGTATCCGAAAAAGCCGCAGGTGGTGCTGGTCGTCGGCGTCAACGGATCGGGCAAGACCACGACCATCGGCAAACTGGCCAGCCAGTTCAGGGCGGCGGGCAAGAACGTTGTCATCGCGGCGGGCGACACGTTCCGCGCGGCGGCGGTCGAACAATTGCAGGTCTGGGGCCGTCGCGCGGACGTGCCGGTGATGGTCGCGGCGCAGGGCAGCGACCCCGCCAGCCTGGCATTCGACGCGATGAGCCGGGCCGAGGCCGATGGTGCCGACCTGCTGCTGATCGATACGGCGGGTCGCTTGCAGAACCGTCAGGATCTGATGGAGGAACTGGCCAAGATCGTCCGCGTCATCCGCAAGAAGGATCCCTCGGCCCCGCATAACACGCTGCTGGTTCTGGATGCGACCACGGGTCAGAATGCGCTGAGCCAGGTCGAGACATTCCGCAGGCTGGCCGATGTCTCGGGTCTGGTGATGACCAAGCTGGACGGAACCGCGCGGGGCGGCGTTCTGGTCGCCCTGGCCGACCGGTTCGGCCTGCCCATTCACGCCATCGGCGTGGGCGAGCAGATCGACGATCTCGACGCCTTCGATGCGGGGGATTTCGCCCGCGCCCTGGTCGGCCTTTAGGCTACGGATCCGGAACGCCGCATCTGGTTGCGGACCTGCGCCTCGGTGATCTAGATTGCGGCCATGAAGATCGCATCCTTCAACATCAATGGTGTCAAGGCGCGGATCGGGGCGCTGACCGGCTGGCTGGCGGGGGCCGACGCCGATGTCGTCGTCCTGCAAGAGATCAAGTCCGTGGACGAGGGTTTCCCGCGCGACCATTTCGAGGATCTGGGCTGGAATGTCGAAACCCACGGCCAGAAGGGCTTCAACGGGGTTGCGATCCTGTCCAAACTGCCGCTGGAGGATGTGCGCCGCGGACTGCCGGGCGGCGAGGGCGACGAACAGGCGCGCTATATCGAAGCGACGGTGACAGGCAGCGAGGCGGTCAGGATTGCGGGCCTGTATCTGCCCAACGGCAATCC
>DBFD01000039.1:29981-51732 GCA_002294185.1 Paracoccus sp. UBA889 | reverse complement strand
TCCTGCGTGCTGTCCTTGCCGGCGATGAACTGCACGTCATCGACCATCAGCATGTTCACGTTTCGGAACATGCTCTTGAAATCCATGATGGTGCTTTCGCGCAGCGCCTGCACGAAGCGATACATGAACTGCTCGGCCGACAGATAGAGGATCTGCGCAGCGGGGTGGTTGGCCTGATAATCATGCGCGATGGCGTGCATCAGGTGGGTCTTGCCCAGCCCCACGCCACCATAGAGAAACAGCGGGTTGAACCCGACCGGGCCGCCCTCGGCCACGCGGCGGGCGGCGGCATGGGCCAGTTCGTTCGGCTTGCCGACGACGAAATTGGCAAAGGTGTAGCGCGGATCCAGCGGCGCGCCCAGATCGGGCCGAATCGTGCCGCGCGCGGTGGCGGCGGGCCGGATGGTGTTTGCCGCCGGGGCCGGCTGATCGGGGTCCGGGGCGGCGGCGCGCGGCCGCTGGCCGCCGCTGCGCCCGCTTTTCGGCACGACGGCAAAGCGCAGCCGCTCGACCCCCGCGCCGCGACGGTTCAGTTCGGCCAGAATGGTCGTCGCGAAATGCCGGTTCACCCAGTCCGAGATGAACCGCGTCGGGCTGTCGAAACGGGCCACGCCGTCCTCGATCCCGGCCAGTTCCAGCGGCCTGATCCAGTGGTTGAAGTTATTCGTCCCGACGCTGTCCTGAAGTCCCGCACATGCCTGCCCCCAAAGGTCGTCCATCGTCTTTCTGCCCCGTGCTGTCCTGTCCCCGATCTCCGCCGGATCTGCATCCGGCGGACCAGGATTCGCACCGCCCCGGGGCAGCATCGGGCAACAGGCCACCGTTGCGGCCCGAACGGGCCGCATGACGGGGCAGGATGCCCGACGCAGAATAATAGACCAGATCCGCAGGTGCCGATGGCAGCCGACAGCCACGGATCCGTGGGCAGAAGAAGAGTGTTCTCCGCTTCGTCGCCCGGCCCCGCCCGGATAAGGTTCCGGAAGCGGCGGCCTGTCCCCCAAAGCGACGTGAATCGCAGGACAGATTTAGCAATAGCGGATCAACCCGCGCAACCGAACTATGCGCTTGACAGCGGCTTTCCCCAATCGAATCTGCGAGGTCTTTGACTCGAAAGAAGAAATTGGAAATGGCATTGAAAATTAACGATTTATTAACTGTTTCGCAGGTGCAGAAAAAGGCAAAGGGCGCGTGCCGGTGGCGCGCGCCCGTTCTGAGATTGCTGTCCTTGTCAGGCCGGAATACAGCCTTTTCCGGCCGCCGCGCCGATCGGCTCAGGCCGGCGACAGGGCCTTCACGCGCGATGACAGGCGCGACATTTTCCGCGATGCAGTATTCTTGTGATAGACGCCCTTGCTGACGCCGCGCATCAGTTCCGGCTGCGCCGCCTTCAGCGCCTCCTGGGCGGCATCGGCATTGCCCGAGGCGATGGCTTCCTCGACCTTGCGCAGGAAGGTGCGGATTCGCGACCGGCGGGCCTTGTTGACTTCGGTGCGGCGCAGCGTCTGGCGCGCGCGCTTCTTGGATTGGGGCGTATTTGCCATGGGCTTGATCCTCGTCGGGTCTTTCAGCGTTGCGGTTGCACGAAAGACCCAAGGCGACCGATTCCCCGGAAGGGCGGTCCTGATTCTTGCCTAAGCGGGCCCACGCGCATGTAAGCGAGGGCCTATAGGTGATCGGCCGCGAAAAGGGAACCCGAAAAATCAGCGGTCGCGGAATTGCGGCTCGCGCTTTTCGAGAAAGGCGGACATGCCTTCCTTCTGATCCTCGGTCGCGAAAAGGCCCTGGAAGGCACGGCGTTCGAACAGGAGACCCTCGGTCATCGTCGATTCGTAGGCGCGATTGACCGATTCCTTGGCCGCCCGCGTCGCGATCATCGAGCGTTCGGCGATCTTGCGCGCCGCCGTCATCGCCTCGGCGATCAGTTTCGGCGTCGGCACCACGCGACTGACCAGGCCGGAACGCTCGGCCTCGGCCGCATCCATGAAGCGCCCGGTCAGGATCATGTCCATCGCCTTCGACTTGCCGACGAATCGGGTCAGGCGCTGGGTGCCGCCGATGCCGGGGATGACGCCCAGATTGATCTCGGGCTGCCCGAACTTGGCGTTTTCCGCGGCGATGATGAAATCGCAGATCATCGCCAGTTCGCAGCCCCCGCCAAGGGCATAGCCGCTGACCGCGGCGATCATCGGCTTGCGGAAGGCGCGAATGGCCGCGATCTGCGAGCCGAAAAGATCGCCTTCATAGACATCGACAAAGGATTTCTCGGACATTTCCTTGATGTCGGCGCCGGCGGCAAAGGCTTTCTCGCTGCCGGTCAGCACGACGCATCGGATCTTGTCGTTGCCGTCGGCCTCGCGCAGCGCCTCGGCCAGTTCGGTGATGAGCGCCGAGTTCAGCGCGTTCAGCGCCTCGGGGCGGTTCAGACGGATCAGCGCGATCTCGTCCTCGATTTCGACGATGATGGTTTCATAGGCCATGGGCCCGGACCTCGTGGCTGTTAAGCGTCAGCCCCGACTCCTATCAGCAGGCATGTGCGGAAGCCAAGCAAATGCCGCAGACGGGTCTAGTGCTGGCAGAGCGGGCAATAGAAGCTGGAGCGTCCCGATTGCACGATCCGCCGGATCCGGCCCGCGCAGCCGGGCCGCGCACAGGGCAATCCCTCGCGGTCATAGACGCGGAAGGAATGCTGGAAATAGCCCAGCTCGCCCGTCGCCTGCCGGTGATCGCGCAGGGACGAGCCGCCGGCGGCGATGGCATCCGACAGCACGTCGCGGACATGCCCGACAAGGGCCGCGATTCGGGCCTGGCCGATGCGGCCCGCCGCCCGGCGCGGGTCGATGCCCGCGCGCCACAGCGCCTCGCTGACATAGATGTTGCCCAGACCGGCGACGATGCGCTGATCCAGAAGCGCCTGTTTCACCGGCGCGCGGCGTCCGGCGAAGATCATGCGCAGGTATTCGGGCGAAAAGCCGGCGTCGAAGGGTTCGGGCCCGAGGCTGGCCAGCAGGGGATGCGTCTGGCCCTCGCGGATCAGGTCCACCATGCCGAATCGGCGGGCGTCGTTGAAGGTGATGCGGGTGCCGGTCCCGGTGGTCAGCACGACATGGTCGTGGCGCGGCAGGATCGCGGGATCGCGGTGGAAATCGCCCTGTGACGCGCCCTCGACCAGCATCCTGCCGGACATGCCAAGATGCAGCAGCAGCGTGGTTCCCCGGTCCAGATCGGCCAGCAGGTATTTCGCCCGCCGCCGCAGCGTGATCACCCGCGCGCCGGTCAGCACCTGAACCAGATCGGGCGGCAGCGGCCAGCGCAGATCCGGCCGGCGCGCCTCGGCCCGGGCGATGCGCGATCCCTCGAGATGTGGCTGAAGACCGCGACGGACGGTTTCGACCTCGGGCAGTTCTGGCAATCCGGTCCCTTTCGTCGCATTGTGCCGCAGGCGCATTCATGACCATTGTGCCGCAGGCAGGCCGGACCTATCTGGCGTCGGAACAGGCAAACGGCAAGCGCGATGAGCGACAAGAAGCAGACCCATTTCGGCTTTCGGACCGTGGACGAGGACGCAAAGGCCGGGATGGTCCACGGCGTCTTTTCGCGCGTCGCCTCGCGATACGACCTGATGAACGACCTGATGAGCGCGGGCGTCCACCGGCTGTGGAAGAACGCGATGATGGATTGGCTGGCGCCGCGCGGCGGCCAGCACCTGCTGGACGTCGCGGGCGGCACCGGCGACATCGCCTTCCGCTTTCTGGATCGCGCGCCGCAGGCGCGCGTCACCGTCTGCGACATGACCGAATCGATGCTGATCGAGGGGCGCAAGCGCGCCGATGCGGCCGACAGGGGTGATCGCCTGGCCTGGGTTACGGGCGATGCGATGGCGCTGCCCTTTCCCGACAGCAGCTTCGATCGCTACACGATCAGCTTCGGCATCCGCAATGTCACCCGCATCCCCGACGCGCTGGCCGAGGCATATCGCGTCCTGCGTCCCGGCGGGCGGCTGATGGTGCTGGAATTCAGCCGGCTGCCGGTGCCCGCGATGCAGTGGGCCTATGACCGCTACAGCTTCAACGTCATCCCGGCGATGGGGCAGGCGGTGACCGGCGATCGCGACAGCTATCAATATCTGGTCGAATCGATCCGCAAGTTTCCCGATCAGGAGGCGTTCGGCGCATTGATCCGCGAGGCGGGTTTCGGGCGGGTCCAGTGGCGCAACCTGTCGATGGGAATCGCCGCGCTGCATTCCGGCTGGAAACTGTAGCCCATGCGCGGCCCGCACAATATCCTGCGCCTGATCCGAACCGGCGCCACCTTCGAACGCACCGGCGCGATGGGCGCGGTTCTGGACGCGGTCGAGGCGCCGCCCCGCCTGCGGCTGGCCGCGCGGGTGCTGGGCTGGCCGTTCCGCTGGCTGGGCTATCCGGGCGATCCCGCCCTGCCGCCGATCACCCGCGCGATCACCGCGCTTGGACCGGCCTATATCAAGTTCGGCCAGATCCTGTCGACGCGCGCCGATGTGGTCGGGATCGAACTGGCCGAACAGCTTCGGATGTTGCAGGATCGGCTGCCGCCCTTTCCGACCGCGATCGCCCAGCAGATCGTCGCGGCCGATTTGCGCCGGCCGGTCGATGCGTTGTTCAGCGAGTTTTCCGAACCGGTCGCCGCCGCCTCGATCGCGCAGGTGCACAGGGCGCGGGTGCGCGAAACCGGGCAGGAGGTCGCGGTCAAGGTGCTGCGCCCCAATATCGGTGCCGCCTTCCGCCGTGACATCGACGCCTTTCACTTTGCCGCCTCGATCATCGAATTTTTGTCGCCCGGCAGCCGCCGCCTGCGTCCGCGCGACGTGGTCAGCCATTTCGAAGGCGTGGTGACGGCAGAACAGGACATGCGGCTGGAAGCCGCCTCGGCCTCGGAATTCGCCGAGAACACGCGCGGCGACGAGGCGTTTCAGGTGCCGCTGCCGCATTGGCAATTGTCGGCGCGCCGGGTGCTGACCTCGGACTGGGCCGAGGGGTTGCCGATGGGCGATCCGCAGGCGCTGATCGCGGCGGGCCACGACACGACCCGGATCGCCACGCGGGTGATCCAGCTGTTCCTGCAACATGCCCTGCGGGACGGGTTCTTCCACGCGGACATGCATCACGGCAACCTGAAGGTTGCGTCGAACGGGGATGTGATCGCCTATGATTTCGGCATCATGGGCGAGATCGACGAATATACCCGCCGCGTCTATGCCGAGATCCTCTTTGGCTTCATCCAGCGCGATTACCGCCGCGTGGCCCGCGTCCATTTCGAGGCGGGCTATGTGCCGCGCGACCGCGACGAGGCGCAATTCGCCCGCGCCCTGCGCGCCGTGGGCGAGCCGATCTTCGGCGCCGATGCCAGCCGTATCAGCATGGCCAGCCTGCTGGCCTATCTGTTCGAGGTGACGGAACGCTTCGGGATGCGCACCCAGACGCAGCTGATCCTGCTGCAACGGACCATGGTCGTGGTCGAGGGGGTGGCGCGGTCGGTCGATCCGCAGCTGAACATCTGGGAGGCGGCGCGTCCGGTCGTGTCGGACTACATCAAGTCCAATCTGGGGCCGCGCGCGCTGGCCTCGGACATGGCGAAGGTGGCGCAGACGGTCGGCCGCTATGGACCGCTGCTGCCGCAGATCGTCGAACAGGCATTGTGGAACCGTGCCCATCCCGAAGACGCCGCGCCCGCCCCGGCGGCCCCCGCGTCGCGCGTGCCCCTGTGGCTGGTCACGGTGCTGTCGCTGGCGGCCGGCGCCGCGATCGGCCTGGCATTGGGATAAGAAACATTGCCGGCCGGCCCCGGGTCGCAGACGGGATGCGCGCCCCGCCCCGCAAGAGCATCGCCAAGAGGCATGGTCGGGATCCGGTCAACCCGATCGGAAGCGATCCGGCGCAGGCGCGTCGCCATCCATCCACAGCCCGGCGCGGTCCTCTGCTTCGGGCTTCAGAAACACAGGATCTCGGCCTCGGCCTCGGCGCGGCGCAGCTTCGCCACCATGTCGTTCATCTCGGCCATGCCCTTGAACATCGAGGCGCGCTCGCCCGTCGTCTGCTGCATCCGCAGGACGGTTTCCGCCTGGACGTAGTCGTCATAGGGCAGCACCGTCGCGATCTGGTCGATGGAACAGGAACATCGGTCCAGCATCTCGCGATTCTCGCCGTTGGTGGCCATGCAGGCGAAGACATATTCCGCCCGCGCATTGGTCGGGAAGTCGTTGACCGCCTGCGCCCGGGCACCCGGCGCGGCCAGAGCGGCGGTCAGGGGCACGGCCAGGATCAGCGCGCGGATCATTGCAGCACCATGCGGTTCCGGTACCCGGGCGTCCCGCCCTGCGTTTCGGCCAGCAATTCGCGGATCGGGGCCTTGGGGTCGCTGTCCAGAACGAAGGTCAGGGTCAGGCTCTCGAAACCCTGCATCCGCGCGGCGTTGGGATCGTCGGCGAAGGGGCGGAAGGTCGCCTTGCGGGCCGCGCCGGCGGCCGCGATCTGGCCGCCCCGGAAGATCGCATCCTTGATGCGGTTGCGGATATAGAAGGGGCTGCCGCCGGTCAGCCGGGCCATGTCGCGGGTGGTCTGTTCCAGGAAGAAGACCAGCACCGGATCGCCGCCCGAAATCGGGAAGGGCCCGATCTCGCGGCTGCGCGTATCGGTCTTCTGGGTGATTTGCAGGATCGGCTTCTGGTCCGTGGGGTCGATCGCTTCGCGCAGCGTGACCGAGCCGTCATCGACTTGCACAAACCCCTCGGCCTCGGGGCCATCGACGCGATGCGACCAGCGCATCCCGTCCCGTTGCAGTTTCCACGGCCCGCGTTCGGCAAAGACCGCGTCTCCGGCCTCGCCCGACAGGGCCGGCGCGGCCGACAGGGCCAGCCACAGGGCCGTCACGATGGCGCGTTTCATGATCTTGTCCTCCGGTTTTCCCCGCCACGACGATTGCGCCGCGCGCGCCCGAGGGCAAGCCCCGGCAGGCCCGGTCTCAGCCCTTGGTCGCAGGGATTCAGCCCAGAAGGCGGCCCAGCATCTCGCCCAGTTCGGCCGGGCTGACGGGCTTTTCCATCAGGTTCACCCCGATCGCGGCGCAGGCGCGCGCGATGTCCGGGTCGCGCCGCGCGGTCACCATCACCGCGGGCACGGCATGGCCTGCGCTGGTGCGCAGGGCATCGATGGCCTTGATTCCGTCATCGCCGCTTTCAAGGTTGTAGTCGGCCAGGATCACGTCCGGCGGCTCGTCGCCCATCGTGGCCAGCGCCTCGGCGGTGCCGCCGGTGACGCGGGCCACCATGCCCAGCCGGTCGGTCAGGATCATCTCGTATCCGCGCCGCATCCCGGCGTCATTCTCGATCACCAGCGCGACCCGGCCGCGCAGCGCGCGGATCATCCGGTCGGGGGGCTGGGCGCGGCGGTCGATGGCGGCATCGACCAGGGGCAGGCCGACGCGGAACAGGGTGCCGCGCATCGCCTCGGAGGTCAGGCTGATCGGGTGGCCCAGCTTGGCGCAGGCGCGCTTGACGATGGACAGGCCCAGCCCCATGCCCGGCGTTCCGGATTCGGTGCCCAGCCGCTGAAACTCGTCGAAGACGCGGTTGCGGTCCACCGCCGGAATGCCGACGCCGGTATCATAGACCGACAGCCAGCAGGTGCCGCCCCGCCGCCGCGCGCCCACCAGGACGCCGCCGCGATGGGTATACTTGATCGCGTTCGAGACCAGGTTCTGCGCGATCCGGCGCAGGAAGACGGGATCGCTTTCGACCACCGCATCGGTCTGCACGAAGGTCAGGCCCAGGCCCTTTGCTGCGGCCACCGGCGCATATTCGGCGGCCAGCCTGCTGAACAGATCGCCCAGGGCGACCGGCTGGCGGTGAAACTCGATCCGCTGGCTGTCCAGCCGCGAGATGTCGAGCACGGCATGCATCAGCTGTTCCACCGATTCGAAGGCGCCGCCCAGCCGGTCGGTCAGTTCGCGCTGCGCCTCGTCCAGCCTAGTATCGGCCAGCGCGGCCAGAAACAGCCGCGCCGCCGAAAGCGGCTGCAACAGATCGTGGCTGGCCGCGCGCAGGAAGCGGGTCTTGGACCGGTTGGCCTCTTCGGCGGCGGCGCGGGCCACGGCCAGTTCGCGGTTGCGCTGCGACAGGTCGGCCATGGCCTTTTCCAGCTCGCGCGTGCGGGCCATGACCTCTTGTTCCAGCGCGACCGCGGCCTGAAACATCGACCAGGCCGAGCCGCGGGTTTCCTCGAGCCGGTCGATGCGGTCGATCAGCACGCCGGTGATGCGGCGCAGCTTTTCGACCTGTCGCTCGGGCGGGTCGTCCTCACGCAGCATGGCTGTCGCCGGGCGCCCCGTGATCCATGAAGGCAAGACCCACGAAAGTCTGGTTCACGTGCATTCCGCTGTGCTGTTCGCCATAGGTGTTGAAACCCGCGACGCGGAAGCGGGTGAACAGATCCGACATCACCGTCGCCAGCCCGGCCCGTTCCAGCGCCAGCCGCCGCAGGATGCAGTCGAAGCCCAGAACCATCAGCGGCGGGCGCGGCAGGGCCGACAGCGCCTGAAGGAAACCCTGGGTCATGTCCTCGGCCCGACCCAGCGTCAGCACGGTGCCGGTATCGATCGCCGACATCAGCGACAGGCCGCCATCCTCGGTCACTTCGCTGATGGCGCGGACATGGTGGCGGCGCCCGGTGCGCAGCAGCAGCGGGCGGCGCGCGAATTCGGTGGGCGTCAGCCGGTCGCGGGCAATGCCGGTCAGGCGGGCATATTCATCGGCGGCCGGCTCTGCGTTCAGTTCCAGGATCCGGCGCTTTTCGGGGATCGCCGCGGTCACGACGGCACGCGTCTCGGTCGGGCTGAAATGGGCGAATGTCACCTCGCTGATCGCCAGATCGGTCTCGACCAGCAGGAAGATCGCCGCGTCCGACAGGGTGTGACCCCGAGCCAGCAGGGTGGTGCGGCGGAAATCCAGCCCGTCGCCCGCCGATCCGCCCAGGACCGGGACCGAGGGCAGGGCCGCCTCCAGCGTCGCGACCAGTGCGTCTTCCTGCCCGGCAAGCCCGTCAACCAGCAGCAGGCCGAACAGCGCGCGGCCCGGATCGGGGGCAAAAGCGCGGTGCATCCGCCGCAGCCCCGCCATCCAGTCCGACACCGGCAGTGCGCCCAGATCGCGCAGAAGATGGGCGCTGGCGCGAAAGCTGGCTGTGGGAAAGCCGATGGCCACGATGCTGTCCGAGGCATAGCCTGACGGCCCGATCTCGCCGGCCGAGGAACAGCCCGCGATGATGCAGTCGCCGGGCAGGCCGGCCTTCAGCGCATCGCCCAGAGGTGCAAGCTCGTCCCCCTTCGCGCCGAAGACCAGAACCAGGGCGGGCCGGGCTCCGCGCAGGCCGTCCAGCAGGATCGAGGCCGGGTTGGCCGCCCCGCGGCCGGCCTGCACGGCCACCGGCCCGGCGACGCCCTCCTTCGCAGCCGGGCCGGTATCCATCAGCCGGCCTCGAACAGCCTGACCGAATTCGCCAGAAGCACCGCCTGGGTGCGGCGGCGCGCGTTGATCTTGGACATGATCGCCGTGATGTGGGTCTTCACGGTCGCCTCGGCGATCGACAATTCGTAGCTGATTTCCTTGTTCGCCTTGCCCTGGCAGATCAACCGCAGGATCTTCATCTGCTGCGGTGTCAGCGTGGAAAAGCGGCGGGCCAGTTCGGCCCTGGCCGTGTCCTCGGCATCCGGTTCGCCGGGATGATAGCTGTCGGGGGTCACGTGTTCGCCGCCCCACATGCGGCGCAGGCTGTCCACCAGCGCCTCGCGGCTCAGCGACTTGCTGATATAGCCCTGTGCCCCCGCGGCCATCGCGGCCGCGATCATGGCATGTTCCAGATCGGCCGAGATCATCGTGATCGGCACGTCGGGAAGCTGCCGGCGCAGGGTGACGATGCCTTCCGAACCGCGCGCATCCGGCAGGTTCAGATCCAGGATCACGGCATCGGGCGCACCCTGCGCCTTGATCTGTTCTATGGCGGCGGCAAGGCTGCGCGCGGTGCGCACGTTTTTCAGGCCAAAGCTGATCTTCAGCGTCAGCGCCAGCGCGTCGCACATCAGCGGATGATCGTCCACGATCAGGATTTCGCGCACCTGATCCGCGCTTGGTCGTGGCGACGGCGATTGTCGCGCCTGCATGGCTGCGGCGGTCATCACATTTCCTCCCCGAGATCCCCCTTGTCGCGGCCCTCCCGAAGTCGCAACAATATGCCGCGATTGTAGAACTGCGGCGTGGTAAAGCAACCCTGATCTGCGACCAAGGTCTAGCATCGCCCGCCTTGCGAGCCCGCCCGGGCCATGACACCCTGACCGCAACCGGGAAGGATCGAGATGATGGACATCATCCGCAGGCAGATCGCCCGCGCGGCCCTGGCGCTTGTGCTGACGGTCGCGCCCGCCTTCGCGGCCGTGCCGGTCATCACCATCGGCGCGCTGGAAAACGGCACGGTCAACTGGGAATTGCAGACCATCATCGGCCGGGGTCTGGACCGCAAGAACGGCTTTTCGCTGAAGGTTCTGCCGCTGGCCGGCAATCCCGCGACGCAGATCGCCATGCAGGGCGGCCAGGTGGACAGCATCGTCTCGGACTGGCTGTGGGTGGCCCGGCAGCGCGCGGCCGGCGCCGATTTCACCTTCCTGCCCTATTCGACCGCCGTGGGCGGGCTGGTCGTGCCGAAGGACAGTCCGGCGCGGACGCCGGGCGATCTGGAGGGGCAGAAGATCGGCATCGCGGGTGGCCCGGTGGACAAGAGCTGGCTGATCCTGCGGGCCTGGAACCGGCAGCGGAACGGCGTCGATCTGGCCGATGCGACGCGACAGGTCTTCGGCGCCCCGCCGGTGATCCGCAACGCCGCCGAAACGGGTCAGGTCGCTGGCGCGGTCAATTTCTGGCACTATCTCGCCCGGATGAAGGCGGCGGGGATGCGCGAGATCATCAGCGTCAGCCAGGCCGCGACCGATCTGGGGCTGGACCCCGCCACCCCGCTTCTGGGCTATGTCCTGCGCGAGGACTGGATCGCGGCGCATCCCGATCTGGCGCGCGGCTTCGCGCGGGCCTCGCGGCAGGCCAAGGACCTGCTGGCGCGCGACGATGCCGCCTGGGAGGATCTGCGCCCGATCATGAATGCCGATTCCGAGGCCGAGTTCCGGGCCCTGCGCGACGGCTGGCGCGCGGGGATCCCGCCCGACCGGCCGGTCGATGCGGCGAATGCGCAGAAGATGTTTTCGGTCATGGCCGATCTGGGCGGCGAGGATCTGACCGGCGGCTTGACGCGGCTGCCCGAGGGGCTGTTCTGGTCCGGTGACTAGGCGGCCCCGATATCCATGGCAAGCCCCCGGCACGGTGCCCGGGCTTTTGTCGCTGACGGCGATGCTGGCGCTGTGGTTCGTGCTGGCCCTTCTGTCGGACAATCCGCGCGCCGTGCCGGGGCCGGGCGCGGTCTGGTCCGAACTGGTGGCGATCGCCGCGTCGGGCGAGCTGTGGTTTCATGCCGGAATGACGCTGTTCCGGGTGCTGGCCAGCTTCGTGCTGGCGATGGCGGTGGGGCTGGCCTTGGGTCTGTGGATGGGCCGGTCGCGCGCCGCCGACCATTGGCTGAATCCGGGCCTGGTGATCGCGCTGAACCTGCCTGCGCTGGTGGTGATCGTGCTGGCCTATATCTGGATCGGCCTGAACGAGGTCGCGGCCATCGTCGCCGTGGCGCTGAACAAGATCCCGGTCGTGACCGTGATGCTGCGCGAGGGCGCGCGCGCCCTGCGGCCCGATCTGGACGACATGGCCCAAGCCTTTCGCATGACGGCGCCGGCCCGGTTGCGCCATGTCGTGCTGCCGCAGCTGGCGCCGCATGTCGCGGCGGCGGCGCGGGCGGGAATTTCGCTGATCTGGAAGATCGTTCTGGTGGTCGAGCTTCTGGGCCGCTCGAACGGGGTCGGCTTCAAGATCTACCTGCTGTTTTCCAGCTTCGATGTGGCCGGCGTGCTGGCCTGGGCGCTGGCCTTCGTCGCGGTCATGCTGGCGATCGACCTGGCCGTGCTGCGCCCCTGGGAGGCGCGGGCAAACCGCTGGAGGCGCGATGCGGATTGAGCTGCGCGGCAAATCCTTTGCCGGGCGCGCGGTGCTGGGGCCGATCCGGCTGACCATCGGGCGCGGCCGGCGGGTCGCCGTCCTGGGGCCGTCGGGGATCGGCAAATCTACGCTGTTGCGGATCGTCGCGGGGCTGGATCGGGATTTCGACGGCCAAGCGGAAGGCGATGACCGGCTGGCGGTCGTGTTCCAGGAACCGACCCTGCTGCCCTGGCGGCGGGCGCTGGACAACATCACGATCGCCGCGGGCTGCGATGCGGCGGTCGGGCGCGACCTGATGGCGCAGGTCGGGCTGGCGGGGCGCGAGGATCAGTTTCCGCGCCAGATGTCGCTGGGCCAGCAGCGGCGGCTGGCGCTGGCACGCGCCTTTGCCGCCCGGCCCGATATCCTGCTGATGGACGAACCCTTCGCCAGCCTCGATCCCGAAACCGCGACGCGGATGATCCGGCTGGCCGCCGGCCTGCTGGATCGCAGCGGGGCGGGGCTGTTCCTGGTCACCCATGACGCCGGCGAACCGGCGCGGCTGGAGGCGCAGGTCTTTCGATTGTCGGGCCATCCTGCGGTCCTGCAGCGCGATCGGGACTGACCCGGTTGCGCCGGCATGAACGCGGCCGGCCGGCCTAGCCTGCCGCCTCGAAGGTCTGATTCCACAGGTTTCCGTCCACATCCTCGGCGCGGACGCTGATCGGCTGGCCGTTCGGCTGATAGGCGAAGCGGAAGACCGGATCCTCGCTGACCGAAATTCCGGCCTGCATGGAAAACAGCAGTTCGTCGCCCTGCCGCACCTCCAGCCTGTCGATGAACATCGCCGGAATGTTGAGCAGCGTCACCTGATCGCGTTGCAGGCCCGAAAACATCGGGTGCCGGATCATCAGCGTGCCGATCTGGCGGCCATCCTGCTGCGCCGTCTTCCAGCGCATCTGGCCCATCAGGGCCTCGACCGTGGCCATGTCCTTGCCCGCCGGCGCCGAGCAGCCGCCCGAGGCCTTGACGAAACGGCCGGCCATGACCTTGCCGCCCCCCGCCTGCGTTCCGATGGCGCGCACGTCGGAATAGGCGTTGACACGGACGCGAACCTCGAAATCCAGGGGCATCAGCGCCGGACCAAAGCTGTATTCGGCGGCGACGGGGGCGGGATTCTGGTCGATGACCAGGGTCAGGTCGGACAAGGGCGGGGCGTCGGCGGCCTGGGTCAGCCGGATCGGCACCAGCGCCGCGTCATTGGCGCGAACCGGTGCGTCCAGATCCAGTGCCGCCGGATCGATGGGCGGTTCCTCGGTCAGGCCGGCGACGGAATCGCGCAGATCGTCCCAGATCGCGGAGGGCTGCATCGGGTTGTCCTGCGCGAATGCGGGTGATGCCAGCAGAAGCGCGGCCGCAAGCCATGTCTTCATCACTTATCCTCCCTTTTTCATGCGTCGGTAGATCAGATCGGCAGTGTCCGAGGCCGCATCCTCTTCGGCCCGCGCCACCACCCGCGCACGCAGCGGCGATTTCGAACAGACCGGGTCGGTCGCCCGCGCATCGCCCGCCAATGCCATAGCTTGACACCGACAGCCGCCAAAATCCACGGTTTTCCGATCGCAGGACCGGCAGGGTTCGGACATCCATGCGGTGCCGCGAAAGGCGTTGAAACTGTCGGACATATGCCAGATGTCGGACAGGGCCCTATCCTTCACGTTCTCGAATTTCATCCAGGTGATGGACTGCGCCGCGTGGCAGGGCAGCACCGTGCCATCGGGCGCGACATTCAGGCCGGTGCTGCCCCAGCCGCCCATGCAGGCCTTTGGATAGATGGCGTGATGGTCGGCGGGCACGTAGTCGATGACCATGCGTCCGCGCAGCCGGATGCGGGCTTCGTTGACGATCCGGCGTGCCGCCGCCGCCTGATCGCCCGTGGGCATCAGCGCGGCGCGGTTCAGGTCGGCCCAGCCGTGGAACTGCACCGTGGCGACCTCGATCCGTCTTGCGCCCAGCGTTTCCGCAAGGTCGATCATGTCGGGCAGCCGGTCCATGTTCTGCCGATGCACGACGGCGTTGATCGTCAGCGGAAAGCCGATCTCCGTGACCCAGCCGGCGAACCCCATCTTCTTGTCCCACGACCCCGGATGGCCGCTGATGCGGTCGGCCATGTCCGGCCGGATGCCCTGCAGCGACAGCTGCACGTGATCGACGCCGGCGCGATCCAGTTCTTGCAGCCGGTCGCGCGTGATGCCGATGCCCGAGGTGATGAGGTTGACGTAAAGCCCCGCCTCGCGCGCGCTGGTCACGATCTGCGCCAGGTCGCGGCGCGCGCCGGGCTCGCCGCCCGAGACATGGACCTGCAACACGCCCAGATCGGCGGCCTCGCGGAACACCCTCGCCCAGTCCTCGGCCGGCAGTTCGGCCTGCGCGCGGGTCAGTTCGACCGGGTTGGAACAATAGGGGCAGGCGAGGGGACAGCGATGCGTGATCTCGGCCAGCATCGCCATCGGCAGGCCGGGGCGGACGGGGTTGCCGTCAAGGTCGCGCGGCTGGGCGTGGTCCTTCATGGCGCGTCCTTCACGAACACCATGCGGCGCTCGACGAGGCCGGTCAGGAAATCGCTCAGGTCGGCAGCGATCTGCCGGGCCGGGGCGTTGTATCGTTGCGCCAGCCGGGTTGCGATGGCGGCCATGGATCGCCGGCCGTCCAGTTCGGACAGGATGGCGTCGCCGACGGCGTCCAGCTGCATCGCGCGTTCGGGCGCCTGCAGCACGCGGATGCCGCGCACGCGGTCATGGGCCAGACGCACGCCGCGCGGCAGATAGGGTATCTGGTCGGGGGCGATCAGCGGATCCATCAGGCCATTCCCTCGCCGGGTTGCCAGGCGCCGGGGGGGATGTTGCCCTGGACATAGCCATGCCACAGCGCATCCAGCTGCGCCCACAGCACGTCGGTCTTGAAGATCAGCGCCGCCGCTGCCGCGTCCTGTCTTTCGCGCGTGTCGGCATGGCTCAGCACGTAATCCAGCCCGAAGGCCACGTCGTCGGGGGCCTCGCTCAGCCGCTTTCTGAAATAGGCAAGGCTGGTATCGTCGGCGAAATCGTAATGCGCCAGCAGCCCCTCGATCCGCTGGGCATGGATTTTCGGCGCGAACAGTTCGGTCAGGCTGGCAGCCACCGCATCGAGCAGCGGCATGTCACGGACGAAGCGGAGATAGGCATCGACGGCAAAGCGGGTGGCGGGCATGACGCCCGCGCCGCTGGCGACGTAATCCGGATCCAGCCCCACTGCGCGGGCCAGAGCCAGCCAGCGGCGGATGCCGCCGCCTTCGGCGACGCCGCCGTCGTGATCCTCGATCCGCTTGCGCCAGGCCCGGCGCAAATCGGGGTCGGTGACGCGGGACATGAAGGCCGCGTCCTTCATCGGGATGCGGGATTGATACATCCATCGGTTGATAACCCAGGCGCGCACCTCGTCCGGGGTGCAGTCGCCGCCGTGCAGCCGCGCGTGGAAGGGGTGGCGGTCGTGATAGCGTTCGGCGCCGATGGCGCGCAGCCGCGCCTCGAATTCGTCGCGGGATTGCGGGCCGTGGCCTAGATCCTTCACAGCGTGATCTCCATGCCGTCGCGGCCGATCTGCCAGCCTTGCCTGCGGGCCTGCGCGGCCTCGGCGCTGTCGGGATCGGTCAGCGGGTTCGAATTGTTCATGTGGACGAAGATGCGCCGCCCGACCGACACGTCGGCCAGCGCCGCGATGGAATCGCCAGCGGCCATATGGCCCATGCGGTGGCCGGTCTTCCGGCCAAGTCCCATGCGGATCATCTCGTCGTCCTGCCACAACGTGCCGTCGAACAGCAGCGCGTCCGCCCCCGCGATGCGGTCCTTCAGCCATTCCGGCATCGCCGCGCAGCCGGGAATATAGAGACCGCGCTTGCCGTTGGCGGCCAGTTCAACCCCCACCGTCGTCTCGCCCATCAGGCCGGTCTCGACGATATCGCCTTCCTGATACAGCGGCACCTTGCCGGGAACCGCGAAGAGGGTCGCGGTCAGGCCGGGCAGCAGGTCCGTCGGCCGGTCCAGCGTCACCTTGCGCCGCCGCACCAGATCGGCGCGCAGGGCGGTCAGCATCGGGTTGGCGGCCAGCGCGTCGTGAATGGCCTCGGTCGCGAACAGGTCGAAGGGCTGGCTTTCGCGCAGCGTCAGCAGGCCCGCCACATGGTCGATGTCGCCGTTGGTCAGCAGGACCGCGCGCATCGGCATGTCACGCGGCCCGGTCGGATGCAGCGCCGGGGTCGCGGCCATCTGCGTGCGGATATCGGGCGAGGCGTTCAGGATCGCCCAGTCGCGGCCATCCGCGCTGACCGCGACCGAGCTTTGACTCAGCGACGGGATGCGTCCGGCGCGGGCCGCGCGGCAATTCGCGCAGCCGCAGTTCCATTGCGGCAGACCGCCGCCCGCCGCCGCACCCAGAACGATGATCCTCATGTCTCCACCGACGCAAAGACCCCGCCCGAGATCGTCGGACGGGGCCGTTCACCTTGCCTGTTTTCCAAGGCTCAGAACAGGACGGGCTCGTCCTCGGCCGGGGCATACATGTTGATCTCCATGCCGCAGGCAATCTCTTTCAGAATCGGTTTGGTCCAGGCCATGTGTCATCCTCCGTTCACATTCGCCGCTGTGGCGACTGTCATTCATGTTAAAGCAGTCTGTGCGCCAAACAACCAGACCAAGGTCGCAATTCGCGCGGATATGATCGAAACCACCACCATCAGCGGGAAGATTCGGCAATGTTTTACCTGATCTTGACCGCCTGCCTTGCCGGTCCGTCCGGGAGCTGCGGGCCGATCTTGCTGCCGCAGGGCGATGCCGCGACGCGGCAGGAATGCACCGCGCAGGCGCGGCGAATCAGCGAGGCGTGGCTGTCCGGACGCAAGGGGCTGCGATCCGGCGGCACGGCCTGTGTCGCGACAGCGGATCTGCCCGCCCTGCCGCTGCGGCAGATCGCGCCGGGCATCCTGCTGTTTCAGGGCGATCCCGTGCAACTGGAGGATTCGCCCGACGGCAGGATCGCCAATCTGGCGGCGGTCATCGGCGATGCCTCGGTCGCGGTCATCGACAGCGGCGTGTCGCGCGCCCAGGGCCAGCAGCTTTACGCCGCCATCCGGCGGGTGACCGACCGGCCGATCAGCCATCTGATCGTGACGCACATGCATCCCGATCACGCAATGGGCAGCGCCGTATTTGCCGAGGCGGGGGCCGAGATCGTGGGCCATCGCGCCTTGCCGCGCGCGCTGGAGGCGCGGGCGCCCACCTATCTGGACAACATGGCGCGACTGTTCGGGCCGCAGGCGATGATCGGAACCGAGGTGCTGGCGCCGGATGTCGTCGTCGGCAATCGTCTGACCATCGACCTGGGCGGACGGGTGCTGCAACTGAACGCGGCGCAGACGGCCCATACCGACAACGATCTGTGGATCCGGGACCAGGCGACGGGCACGCTGTTCACCGGTGATCTGGTCTTTCGGGATCTGACGCCGATCGTTGACGGATCGGTGCTGGGCTGGCTGGACTGGCTGGCGCGCCCGCCGCGACCCGCGCCGCCGCTGATCGTGCCGGGCCATGGCGCGATCTCGGACGAGTGGACGGCCGCGGCAGGACCGCAGATCCGGTTCCTGAAGGCGCTGGTCGACCAGACCCGGCAGCGGATCGGCGAAGGCCAGCCGATGTCGCAGGCGGTGCCCCAGATCGGCAAGGCTCTTGCGCCGATGGCCGATGGGTGGAATTCCTTTGACATGTCGGTCGCCCGTGACGCGACCGCCGCCTACAAGGAGCTGGAATGGGAATAAGTCCCATTTGACAGGGGACGCGGCTGCGCCGATGCTGGCGAAAAGGATCAACATCCTGCGATTCATCCTAAAACGGGAGGGTAACTTGAGGAAAGTTCTGTATCTGACGGCCGCGATGGCGGCCCTGTCGGCGGGCGCCGCGCAGGCCCAGAAGGTGATCGAACCGGGCAGCGACGACCGCATCGACTGGCAGAGCCTTGAGGATTTCAAGGCCAGCTACGGCAATCTGGAAGGGCAATCCTTCACCATTCTCGGGCCGTGGCTGGGCGAGGATCAGACGCTGTTCACCTCGCTTCTGCCCTATTTCGAAGAGGCGACCGGGGCCAAGGCGAACTATTCCGGTTCGGACAGTTTCGAACAGCAGATCGTGATCGACAGCGATGCAGGCTCGCCGCCCGATATCGCGGTGTTTCCCCAGCCCGGTCTGGCCGCCGACATCGCCCGGAAAGGGAATCTGAAGCCCCTGGGCGAAGAAACCGCCCAATGGGTGCGCGACAATTATGCGGCCGGTGACAGCTGGGCCAAGCTGGGCACCTATGCCGGCGCCGACGGCACGCAGCAATTCTATGCCTTTCCGTTCAAGGCGGACGTGAAATCGCTGGTCTGGTATGTGCCCGAGAATTTCGAGGATGCCGGCTACGAAGTGCCCAAGACCTACGAGGATCTGAAGGCGCTGACCGAACAGATCGCCGCGGATGGCGAAACCCCCTGGTGCATCGGGCTGGGCTCGGGCGGGGCGACCGGCTGGCCCGCGACCGACTGGGTCGAGGATCTGATGCTGCGGATGAATCCGCCCGAGGTCTATGACGGCTGGGTGACCAACGAGATCCCGTTCAACGATCCCAAGGTGGTCAAGGCGATCGAGGAATTCGGCTGGTTCGCCAAGAACGACGATTATGTCGCGGGCGGCGCGGCCGCCGTGGCCTCGACCGATTTCCGCGACAGCCCCAAGGGTTTGTTCGACAGTCCGCCTTCGTGTTACATGCACAAGCAGGCCAGCTTCGTTCCCTCGTTCTTCCCCGAAGATGTCGAGGTCGGGCTGGATGCCGATTTCTTCTACTTCCCGGCGCCGGCCGATGGCAGCATGGGCCAGCCGGTCCTGGGCGGGGGCACGCTGTTCTCGGTCCTGACCGACAATCCCGCCGCGCGTGCCTTCATCGATTTTCTCAAGACCCCGGCCGCGCACGAAATCTGGATGGCCCAGAAAAGCTTCCTGACGCCATACAAGGGCGCCAATCCGGATGCCTACGCCAATGACGGGCAAAAGAAGATGGGCAAGATCCTGACCGACGCCACGACCTTTCGCTTTGACGGTTCGGACCTGATGCCCGGCGCCATCGGCGCGGGCGCCTTCTGGACCGGCATGGTCGATTTCGTCGGCGGCGCCTCGGCCCAGCAGGTCGCCGACCAGATCCAGCAGACCTGGTCCACGCTGAACTGACCGCAAGAACCGGCCGCGGCGGCCCGACCCGCCGCGGCCCAGCGAAAAGAGGAGCGAGGGGATGGAGCTTTTGTGGCTGGCCTCGGGCACGATCATCATCGGTGTCTTCGGCTGCGTGGCCTGGTTCTGGGGCTCGAACATGATCCTCGACGCGGTCTATCCGCCGCGCGGCGCGGCGGCGGGCCGCAACATCCGAAGGGCCGGGCAGATCCGGCCCTGGCTGTTTCTGGGGCCGGCGATCCTGTTCCTGTCGCTCTATCTGGTTTATCCGGTGCTCGACAGCCTGTGGCGGTCGCTGAACAATGCCAATGGCAGCCGTTTCGTGGGATTCAGCAACTACACCTGGCTGGCGGGCGACAGCAAGTTTCGCGAATCGATGCTGAACAATCTGCTGTGGCTTCTGGTGGTGCCGGCGCTTTCGACGCTGTTCGGGCTGATCGCGGCGCAACTGACCGACCGCATCAGATGGGGCAATATCGGCAAGTCGCTGATCTTCATGCCGATGGCGATCTCTTTCGTCGGTGCCGGGGTGATCTGGAAATTCATCTACGAATATCGCGGCCCCGACGAGGTGCAGATCGGCCTGCTGAACTGGATCGTGACGAAACTGGGCGGCGATCCGCAGATCTGGCTGACGCTGATCCCGTGGAACAATCTCCTGCTGATGATCGTGCTGGTCTGGATCCAGACCGGCTTTGCCATGGTGATCCTGTCCGCCGCCCTGCGCGGCATCCCCGAAGAAACGATCGAGGCCGCGATCCTGGACGGGGCCTCGCCCATGCAGGTGTTCATGAAGATCAAGGTGCCGCAGATCATGGGCACGATTGCCGTGGTCTGGACGACGATCACCATCGTCGTGCTGAAAGTCTTCGACATCGTCTTCGTGATGACCAACGGCCAATGGGGCACCCAGGTCCTGGCCAACCTGATGTATGACTGGACCTTTCGCGCGTCCGATTACGGACGCGGCTCGGCGGTGGCGATGATCCTGATGGTCCTGGTCACGCCGATCATGGTCTGGAACATCCGCAATGCCCGCAGGGAGGTGCGCTGATGGACGGGATGGCGGGCCGCAAGTCGTCGCTGGTCTGGGCGGTCAACATTTCCGCCCTGCTGCTGGTGATCCTGTGGACGATCCCGACGCTGGGGCTGTTCGTGTCGTCCTTTCGCGACCGCGACCAGATCGCCAGTTCCGGCTGGTGGCAGTCCTTCTCGGCCTCCGAACAGACGGGGTTCGTGCGAACCGGAACCGACAAGGACGCGGAGCAGCGGGACGGGCTCTACATCATCGAGGGCAATGTCCTGGAGGGCGGGCAATCGCTGGTCGCCTGGGGCACCGGCGCGCGCCAGCCGGCCGAGTTCCAGCCGGGCGAGACAACCCGGATCGAGGATGGCTGGGATCTGACCGTGAACGAGGACGGATCCTATCGGCTGACCTCGGCCCGGCCCTTCGACATGCGACGCGGCGAACGGATCTTCGTCACCACCGAGGCGCCGCCGAAATTCACCACCCGGAACTACAGCCGCGTCCTGCAGGCCGAAGGGCTGGGCCGCGCCTTCATGAACACGCTGACGGTGACGATTCCGGCCACCATCATCCCGATCCTGATCGCGGCCTTCGCCGCCTATGCGCTGGCCTGGATGGAATTTCCCGGCCGCGCGATCCTGACCGCCGCCGTGGTCGGCCTGCTGGTCGTGCCGCTGCAGGTGGCGCTGATCCCGCTGCTGCGGCTGCATAACGAGATCGGCATCGGCAAGGGCTATCTGGGCATCTGGCTGGCCCATACCGGATTCGGCCTGCCGCTGGCGATCTATCTGCTGCGAAACTACATGGTCGGCCTGCCGCGCGAGGTGATCGAAAGCGCCCGCGTCGATGGCGCGACCGAGTTCCAGATCTTCCGTCGCATCATCCTGCCGCTGTCCTTTCCGGCCCTTGCCTCTTTCGCGATCTTCCAGTTTCTGTGGGTCTGGAACGACCTGCTGGTGGCCACGGTCTTCCTTGGCAATACCAGGGAACAGCTTGTGATGACGGGCGTTTTGCGCGAATTGATGGGATCGAAGGGCGGCGAATGGGAAATTCTGGCGACATCGGCCTTCATCTCGATCGCGGTGCCGCTGGTCGTGTTCTTCGCGATGCAGAAATATCTGGTCCGCGGCCTTCTGGCCGGATCGGTGAAAGGTGGATGACTTGACGGAAAAGACGGCCGATTGGTGGAAGGGCGGGATCATCTATCAGATCTATCCGCGCAGTTTTCAGGACACGACCGGCGATGGAATCGGCGATCTTGCGGGGATCGCGCAAAGGTTGCCCTATGTCGCGTCGCTGGGCGTGGATGCAGTCTGGATCTCGCCCTTCTTCACCTCGCCGATG
>DBFD01000039.1:25996-29666 GCA_002294185.1 Paracoccus sp. UBA889 | reverse complement strand
CTCGCCGATGAAGGATTTCGGCTATGATGTCAGCGATTATCGCGGCATCGACCCGATCTTCGGCGGGATGGAGGATTTCGACTGGCTGATCGAGCGGGCGCATGAGCTGGGCCTGAAGGTGATGATCGACCTCGTGATGTCGCATACCTCGAACCGACATCCGTGGTTCAAGGAAAGCCGCGCCAGCCGCGACAATGCCAAGGCCGACTGGTATGTCTGGTCCGATCCCAAGCCCGACGGGACGCCGCCGAACAACTGGCTGTCGCTGTTCGGCGGCAGTGCCTGGCAATGGGAAGGCCGGCGCGAACAATACTACCTGCACAACTTCCTGTCGGCGCAACCGGATCTGAATTTCCACAACCCGGAGGTTCAGGACGCGCTGCTGGAGATGACGGCCTTCTGGCTGGACAAGGGCGTGGACGGCTTTCGTCTGGACACGATCAATTTCTATTTCCACGACCGGAAATTGCGCGACAACCCGCCGCTGGCGCCGGAGCTGCGCAAGGCCGATACCGCGCCGGCGGTGAACCCCTACAACCATCAAAGCCACCGGTACGACAAGTCGCAGCCCGAGAACCTGAAATTCCTCGAACGCTTTGCGGCGATGCTGAAACCGCATGGCGCCGTCGTCGTGGGCGAGATCGGCGACAGCGAGCGCGGGCTGGAGCTGCTGGAGGATTATACCGGCGTGCCCGGCCGGGTGCAGATGTCCTATGTGTTCGATTTCCTGTCGGGCGACGGCTTGCAGGCGGCGCGCGTGGTCGAGGTCTTTGACCGGCTGCACAGCATCGCGCCGAACGCATGGCCCTGCTGGGCGATGTCGAACCACGACGTGATGCGCCATATCAGCCGCTGGAGCCTGACCGATCAGGCCGCCAAGGCCTATTGCACGCTGCTGATGTGCCTGCGCGGCAGCGTCTGCCTGTATCAGGGCGAAGAGCTGGGCCTGCCCGAGGCCGAATTGCAGTTCGAGGATCTGCGCGATCCCTATGGGATCGAATTCTGGCCCGAATACAAGGGGCGCGACGGATCCCGGACGCCAATGGTCTGGGATATGGGCGTGAATGGCGGCTTCTCGACCAGCCAGCCCTGGCTGCCCGTGCCGCATGCCCATCTGCAACGCACCGTCGTCGCGCAAGAGGCCGATGCGCAATCGGTGCTGCATCATTATCGCTGGGCCATCGGCCTGCGCAACAAGCATTCGGCGCTGCGCCTGGGCAGCATGAGCGACATGAAGGCCGACGGCCCGATCCTGTCCTTCACCCGCGCCGACAGCGAACAGACCCTGCGGATCCGCGCCAATCTTTCGGAGGAAGAGGTCGGCGGGCTGGCGCCGTGGCAGGTCCAGGTCATCGAGGGCTGAACGGGGAGGAAACGCGGGATGGCCGATCTGAAACTGAAGGACATCGCCAAGTCCTATGGCGACGTGCAGGTTCTGCGCGATATCGACCTGGAGATCGCCTCGGGCGAGTTCATCGTCTTTGTCGGGCCTTCGGGCTGCGGCAAGTCCACGCTGCTGCGCATGATCGCGGGGCTGGAACGGATCACCGGCGGCGACCTGCAGATCGACGACCAGCGGATGAACGACATCCCGCCCAGCCAGCGCGGCATCGCGATGGTGTTTCAGTCCTATGCGCTTTATCCGCACATGACGGTTCGCGACAACATGGCCTTCGCGCTGCAGATCGCCGGCAAGTCCAGGGCCGAGATCCGCGAGGCGACCGACCGCGCCGGCCGGATGCTGCAACTGACGCCCTATCTGGACCGGCTGCCCAAGGCCCTGTCAGGCGGCCAGCGGCAGCGGGTGGCGATCGGCCGGGCCATCGTGCGCGACCCCAAGGTCTATCTGTTCGACGAGCCGCTGTCGAACCTGGACGCCGCGCTGCGGGTGGCGACGCGGATCGAGATCGCGCAGCTGAAGGCCTCGATGCCCGACCGGACGATGATCTATGTCACCCACGACCAGACCGAGGCGATGACGCTGGCCGACCGCATCGTGGTGCTGGCGGGCGGCGGCATCGCGCAGGTCGGCGCGCCGCTGGAATTGTATGAACGTCCGGTGAACGAATTCGTGGCCCAGTTCATCGGCAGCCCGGCGATGAACCTGCTGCCGGGCAAGGTGACGGCGGTCGGCGAGATGACCGGCGTGGCACTGGACGGCGGCGGCCAGGCGCAGGTGGCGATCCCCACGCGCCCCGGCGACGAGGGGATGGAGATCAATCTGGGCGTCCGCCCCGAGGACATGCGCGAGACCGACGGCACCGCCCTGTTCGAAGGCAAGGTCGATCTGACCGAGGCCCTGGGCGAGGTGACGCTGCTTTATTTCGGCACCCAGGGCGGTGCGGTGCCGATCATCGCCAAGCTGTCCGGCATTCATCCGGGGCTGAAGGGCAGCACGGTGCGGCTGACCGCCGATCCGCAGGCGCTGCATCTGTTTCACAAGGGCAATTCGCTTCTGTATCGCGACGGCACCGACCTGCCGCCCTATCAGCCGCGCACGGCCCGCGCCGCAGGCAGCATGGGCGGCGATCGCGGCGCGGCCGCCATGCCGGCAGATCGGAACGGACAGGACCGGAACGGGGGCAGGGACGGGGAGGATGGCGACCGGATCGAGGACGGGCTGATCAAGCCCGAGGGCCCGGTCCGCTGATTCTGCGACGAAAGTCGTAAATCTCCGATACCGCGATCTGCTATACTCGTCGCGATTGGGGGGAATCATGGCGCATCGCAGCCACGCGGATCTGGTGGCCGAGCAGTCGCAGTCGAAATCCGCGACCTCGGCGCTGGCGGCATCCTGGCGCCGCTCGCTGCTGAAGCATGGGCTGGATCCGGGCGATGCCCGCGGTCCTGAACGCCTGAGCCTGGCGGAATTGTCGGCCCGGCGACAGGCGATGGAGCATTTCCTGAAAGTCGCGGCACCGCAGCTGGACCAGCTCTACAACCTGGTCTGCCTGTCGGGCTGCAACGTGCTGCTGACCGATGCGGCGGGCGTGGTGCTGGATCAGCGCGTCAGCGATGGCGATGCGGCGCAATTCCGCGACTGGGGTCTGTGGCAGGGCATGGACTGGTCCGAGGCCGCGCAGGGCACCAACGGCATCGGCACCTGCCTGGCCGAGGCGCGGCAGGTCACCATCCATCGCGACGAACATTTCCGCACCCGCAATACCGGGATGTCCTGCATGGATGCGCCGATCTGGGGGCCGGACGGACGGCTGATGGCGGCCCTGGATGTCAGTTCCGCCCGCGCCGACCAGACCGAACGCTACAACCGCCTGATCGGTGCGCAGGTGGCCCAGACCGCGCGGGCGATCGAAGCGGTGTTCTTTCGCGCCTCGTTCCCGGATGCGCGGATCGTCGTCGCCTCGGGCGACGGAACCGAGGCGACGCTGCTTCTGGCGGTGGACAAGGACGACCTGGCCATCGGCGCGACCCGCGCCGCGCGGCGCGCCATGGGGCTGGAACGCGAAGGCGCCATCAAGCCGCGCCCCGCCGCCGATCTTCTGGGCCGCGAGGATGACATGCAGGGTTTCGACCGGGCCGAACGAGCCGCCGTGACGCGGGCCCTGGCGCGGGCCGAGGGCAACGTCTCGGCCGCCGCGCGCGCCCTGGGGATCGGACGGGCGACGATGTATCGGCGCATGGCGCGGCTGGGTCTGGCGGACAGATAGCC
>DBFD01000039.1:16031-25611 GCA_002294185.1 Paracoccus sp. UBA889 | reverse complement strand
TCCGACACCTGTCTCACCCGCGAGACAGGTTCACGCGATGGCGATCCCGCCTGCGTTGAATCGAATCCTCAGCATCCCAAACTGTGACCCAGGCCCGGTCAGGAAATGCCGGGACGAGAGGAGGATCAAGACAATGCCGAACGACCAGACGCACGAATTCAAGGGCGTGGGCGTGCTGCCCTTTGCCAAACGCTATGACAACTTCATCGGCGGCACCTGGGTGGCGCCGAAATCGGGCAAGTATTTCATGAACACGACGCCCATCACCGGAGGCGAGATCGGCGAGATCGCCCGATCCGGTGCCGAGGATGTCGAGGCCGCCCTGGACGCCGCCCACGCCGCCCGGGACAAGTGGGGCCAGACCTCGGTCGCCGAACGGTCCAACATCCTCAACAGGATCGCCGACCGGATCGAATCCAATCTGGAACTGCTGGCCACCGCCGAGACCTGGGATAATGGCAAGCCCATCCGCGAGACGATGGCCGCGGACCTGCCGCTGGCGGTCGATCACTTCCGCTATTTCGCGGGCGTCCTGCGCGCGCAGGAAGGTGGCATTTCCGAGATCGACCATGACACCGTCGCCTATCACTTCCACGAGCCGCTGGGCGTGGTGGGCCAGATCATTCCGTGGAACTTTCCGATCCTGATGGCCACCTGGAAGCTGGCCCCGGCGCTGGCGGCGGGCAATTGCGTGGTGCTGAAACCGGCCGAACAGACCCCGGCGGGGATCATGGTCCTGATGGATCTGATCGCCGATCTGCTGCCGCCGGGCGTGCTGAACGTCGTCAACGGCTTCGGTCTGGAAGCGGGCAAGCCCCTGGCCTCCAGCAACCGCATCGCCAAGATCGCCTTCACCGGCGAGACGACGACCGGCCGGCTGATCATGCAATACGCGTCCGAGAACCTGATTCCGGTGACGCTGGAACTGGGCGGCAAGTCGCCGAACGTCTTCTTCCAGGACGTGGCCCGCGAGGATGACGATTTCTTCGACAAGGCGATCGAGGGTTTCGTGATGTTCGCGCTGAACCAGGGCGAGGTCTGCACCTGCCCGTCGCGCGCGCTGATCCACGAATCGATCTATGACAGGTTCATGGACCGCGCCCTGGCCCGCGTGAAGGCGATCAAGCAGGGCGATCCGCGCGATTCCGAAACGATGGTCGGCGCGCAGGCCAGCAGCGAGCAGAAGGAAAAGATCCTGTCCTATTTCGACATCGGCCGCAAGGAAGGTGCCGAGGTGCTGACCGGCGGCAAGGCGGCCGATCTGGGGGGCGATCTGTCCAGCGGCTATTATATCGAGCCGACGGTGCTGAAGGGCAACAACAAGATGCGGGTCTTCCAGGAAGAGATCTTCGGCCCGGTCGTGTCCGTGACCACCTTCAAGGACGATGACGAGGCGCTGTCGATCGCCAACGACACCCTCTACGGGCTGGGCGCAGGCGTCTGGTCGCGCGAGGCCAATACCTGCTATCGCTTCGGCCGCGCGATCAAGGCGGGCCGGGTCTGGACCAATTGCTATCACGCCTATCCGGCGCACGCGGCCTTCGGCGGCTACAAGCAATCGGGTATCGGGCGCGAGAACCACCGGATGATGCTGGACCATTACCAGCAGACCAAGAACATGCTGGTCAGCTACAGCCCCAAGAAGCTGGGCTTCTTCTGATGCCAGGCGGGGCGGCCCTTCGGGGCCGTCCCCTCCCCGCAACCTGCGGGGGCCTTGCGGCGTTGGGACATCACGTCTCCTCCCTGCCGGATCGTCCCGATGCCCAAGGATACCGAAAGCCCCATCCTCGATGCCGAGGACGCCGCCACCGGCGCCGGCCTGATCTATGTCAACGACGACATGCCGGGGATCACCCGCATCCGCGCGGGCAGGGGTTTTTCCTACCGCGATGCCAGGGGCCGCACGATCCGCGACAAGGCCGAACGCAAGCGTCTGGCCGCGCTGGCCATCCCGCCGGCCTACGAGGATGTCTGGATCTGCCCCGACCCGCGCGGCCACATCCTTGCGACGGGGCGCGATGCGAAGGGGCGCAAGCAATACCGCTATCACCCCGATTTCCGCGAGGTGCGCGACAGTGCGAAATACGATCACATGCTGGAATTCGCGACCGCCTTGCCCCGGATCCGCCGCCAGGTGGACAAGGACATGGGCCGCCGTGGCCTGCCCGCCGAAAAGGTTCTGGCCACGATCGTCTGGCTGCTGGAAAACACCATGATCCGCGTCGGCAACAGCGGCTATGTCAAGGAGAACAGGTCCCACGGCCTGACCACCCTTCGCGACCGCCATGTGACCTTCGCCGGGTCCGAGGTGCGGTTCCGCTTCAAGGGCAAGGGCGGCAAGGAATGGGATCTGGATATCCGCAACGCCCGCGTGGCGAAAATCGTCCGCGCCGCCCAGGACATTCCGGGCCAGCACCTGTTTCAGTATCTCGACGAGGACGGCCAGCGACGCGAGGTCAGTTCGACCGAGGTCAACGATTACCTGCGCGGCATTTCCGGGCGCGAGGTGACGGCCAAGGATTTCCGCACCTGGACCGGCACCGTGCTGGCCGCGCTGGCGCTGGCGGAATACGAGGCCGCCGACAGCGAGGCCGCCGCCCGGGCCAATGTCCGCGAGGCGA
This sequence comes from Paracoccus sp. UBA889, assembly GCA_002294185.1. Lineage (GTDB taxonomy): Bacteria > Pseudomonadota > Alphaproteobacteria > Rhodobacterales > Rhodobacteraceae > Paracoccus. Next base: position 22,990 of record DBFD01000039.1, on the reverse strand, counting down.
TCGAGACCGTCGCCGCGACCCTGGGCAACACGCCCGCGATCTGCCGCAAATGCTATGTTCATCCGCAGATCATCGACGCCTATCTGTCGGGCGGGTTGAAGCTGGAACTGCGCGAGAAGATCGCGGACAATCTGAAAAAGCCGGATCTGCGACCCGAGGAAAAGCAGGTCCTGACATTCCTCAGGAGGAGGTTGAAATCATGAGCACCGTCACCGCGACACCGGAAGCCCTGCAACTGATCGAGGAAATCACGGCCGATCACGGGCCGGTCCTGTTCCACCAGTCGGGCGGATGCTGCGACGGGTCCAGCCCGATGTGTTACCCGCAGGACGACTTCAAGGTCAGCGAACGCGACGTGAAGATCGGCGAGATCGGCGGCGCGCCCTTCTATATCTCGGCCAGCCAGTACGAGACCTGGAAACATACCGATCTGACCATCGACGTGGTGCCCGGCCGGGGCGGCATGTTCAGCCTGGATAACGGGCGCGAAAAGCGGTTCCTGACCCGTTCGGACCTGTGCGCGACCTGACCCGCGGTCCCGCGATTGTGAAGCCGCGACCGATCGCCTATAAGCTGCGCGTCCCCCTGGAGGTTCGATCATGGCGCACAGCATCTTCATCGACGGCGAATCCGGCACGACGGGTCTGCAGATCCGCGACCGCCTGCTGGGCCGCGACGATATCGCGCTGATCCAGATCGACCCGGAACGCCGCAAGGATGCCGATGCCCGGCGCGAGGCCTTTGCCGCCGCCGACATCGCCATCCTCTGCCTGCCCGATGATGCCGCGCGCGAGGCGGTGGATCTGACCCGCGATCTGGACGTGCGGCTGATCGACGCCTCGACCGCGCATCGGGTCGATGAAAACTGGGTCTATGGCTTCGCGGAACTGGCCCAAGGTGTCCGCGACCAGATCGCGGGCGCGCGGCTGCTCAGCAATCCGGGCTGCTATTCGACCGGCGCCATCGCGATCATCGCGCCGCTGATCGCGGCCGGCCTGATCGACGAGGAAGAGGCCGTCGCCATCAACGCGGTCAGCGGCTATACCGGCGGCGGCAAGGCGCTGATCAGCGAATATCACGATGGCGGCGCGCCGGCGCATTTCGTCTATGGCCTTGCGCAGAACCACAAGCACATCCCCGAGATCATGGCCTATACCGGGCTTCTGGTGCAGCCGGTCTTTGCGCCTTCGGTCGGCAATTTCGCGCAAGGAATGGCGGTGCAGGTGCCGCTGCATCTGGATGAAAGCCGGACCCTTGCCGCCCTGCGCGAGGCCCTGTCCGACCATTATGCGGGCCAGCAATTCGTCGCGGTCGAAAGCCCGGAGGCGATCGGCGCGCGAATCGTTCCGACGGCGCTGAACGGCACCAACATGATGCGGATCAGCGTCCATGGCGACGATTCGCTGGGTTGCGCGACGCTGGTCGCGGTGCTGGACAATCTGGGCAAGGGCGCGTCCGGCGCGGCGGTGCAGAACATGAACCTGATGCTGGGCCTGCCGGAAGAGACCGGGCTATAGGCCGCAGGGCCCCGGCGCGGCGCAGCGGGACCCCTTGTCCTATCGGGCCTGATCCGACGATTGCGGCAGCGCGAAAGCCACCAGCTGATCCCCCACCTGGGGCTTGACGATCGAGTTTCCGCCCGCGGTGAAGACGACATATTCGCGGCCCTTGTAGTCATAGACCGCCGGAATGGACACGGCCGGGGCATCGACCTGCGCCTTCCACAGGACCTTGCCGGTCTTCGCATCCAGGGCCCGGACCCGCGCATCCATCGAGGCACCGATGAAGATCAGCCCCGATTTGGTCAGAACCGGGCCCCCAATGGTGGGTGAACCCCAGCTTTCGGGCATGTAGAAGCCCCATTTCTGCACCTGGCCGAAAGGTTCCTTCCACAGCGTTTCGCCGGTCTTCAGATCGACCGCCGACATCGTGCCATAGGGCGGTTTCCAGCAGGGCATGCCCAAGGGATTGAGGAAATTGGTCAGCCGGAACCCGTATGGCGCGCCGTTCTGGGGAAACAAGCCGCCCCCGGCCTCGCTGCCGCCCGAGGTCAGGCGGTCATATTCCTCGCGCGGGATCAGCTGATAGATCTGCACGATCTTCGAGCTGTTGACATAGTAGATGCCGGTCTCGGGATCGACCGTGCCGCCGCCCCACTGCATCCCGCCCGCCGTCGCCGGAAAGGTCAGTGTTCCCCGCAGCGAAGGCGGCGTATAGCGGCCCTCATAGCGCAGGTCGGCCGCCTTGGCCGAGCAGAAGCCGAACGAGGCCCAATCGGCCAGGCGGAACACGCCGCCCCAGTCATCAGCGGTCGCGGGTTCGGGCAGTCGCGTCATCGGCTGCGTCGGCGCGGCCTTCTCGCCCTCGACATCGCTGGCGGGGACGGGCATTTCCTCGATCGGATAGACCGGCTCGCCGGTCAGGCGGTTCAGGACGAAATAGAGGCCCATCTTGGTGGTGGCGACCAGCGCCGGAATCGTCTGGCCATCCTTCCGGATATCGACCAGCGTCGGGGCGGCGTTGATGTCGTAATCCCAGATGTCGTGATGGACCAGCTGGCGCGACCAGGCGACCCTGCCGGTCTCGACCTCCAGTGCGGTGATCGAGGTGGCTTGCGGAATCGGGTCCAGCCGGGTGCCGCCATAGAAATCCGGGCTGGGGCTGGACACGGGCAGATAGACCAGGCCGTTTTCCTCGTCCACCGACATGGCGGTCCAGACATTCGCGGTGCCGGTCAGTCCGTCATAATCCTGCGGGATCGACTGATAGGTCCATTTGCGCTTGCCGGTGCGCGCATCGACCGCGAACACCGATCCCAGAGGGTTCTCGGCATCGTACCAGTCCTTGCCGGCCCAGCCCATGATCAGCGTGTCGCCCGTCACCGTGGGCGGCTGCAACTGCGACAGCGGGAAATTGGCGTCGGGCTTGTTCCACTGGTTCACATCCAGGATCCCGGCATCGCCGAAATCCGGGCACAGCCTGCCGGTCTCGGCGTCCACGGCATGCAGGCGCGCATCCATCGTGCCGATATAGACCCGCTTGCTGCAGGGGCCGGTGCTGCCGTCGCTGGCCTGCCAATAGGCGACGCCGCGGTTCTTCAGCTCGGGCTGGGTCAGGGCCTTCAGTTCGGTCTGCGGATCATAGGTCCATTCGACCTTGCCCGTATCGGGCCGGACGGCCAGAATGCGATAGAAGGGCGTGCCGACATACAGCATGTCATTGGCCAGGATCGGGGTGGCCGACCAGACCGTGCCCGGAATATCGCCCGACCCGTCCGAGACGTCGCCCGTATGAAGCTCCCACGCCTTTTCAAGCTGGCCGACATTCTGGGGCGTGATCTGGGTCGAGCGGGCGTATTTCTGCGCCTTCAGATCGCCCTGAAAGGTGGGCCATTCGGTCTGTTGCGCCGCCGCCGGCAGGGCGAAGGCGGCCACAAGGGGAAGAATCGTCATCACGCGTGTCATCGGATCTACCTCGCGACCATGATGAAAACCGCCCAGCAGGCCATCAGCAGAACCATGCCAAGCACGATCAGCACGCTTTCAAGAAACCATGCCGCCAGCGCGGTCAGCGCCGCGCCGACCAGGATCATCACGGTCAGCGTCGTGCGCCAGGCGCCGGGGGCCATGCGGCCCACCGCGAAGGCGGTGATGGCCAGCACCAGCGATCCGCCCGTCACCAGCAATGCGCCGGGCGTTCCCCGGATGCCCGATTCGTGGCTGAAATAATCGACGAGGCCCACGACGACAGCCAGAACGGCCGGCAACGCCATCGCGGTCGCGACCAGTTCTTCGCGGGCGCTCTGCGGCGTCGCGGCATGAGAAACGGATGCTGACATGATGTCTCCTTTCCTGTCCGGGCCCGTCCGGTCGGCGCAAAGGCGCCGGCTGCCGGCGGGTCTGGAAAGGAAAGACCGGCAGAGACATGCCGGTTCCATCCCCGCCCGCGGCCGATACCGCAAACATCGCCCTGGATCACGGGGGCCTCAACCGGCGTCGCGGGTCGCGGCCGCACGGGCCCGCGCGCAGGAACCTATTCCGCCGTCTCGGCATAGCTGTCCAGCGGCGGGCAGGTGCAGACCAGGTTGCGGTCGCCATAGGCGTTGTCCACCCGCCCGACCGGCGGCCAGTATTTGTCCACGCGGAACGAACCGGCCGGAAAGCAGCCCTGTTCCCGGCTATAGGGCCGGTCCCAATCGGCGACCAGATCCTCGACCGTGTGCGGGGCGCGGCGCAGCGGGCTGTCCTCGGCGCCGATGCGTCCCTCGGCGATCTCGGTGATCTCGTCCCGGATCGCCAGCATGGCGGTGATGAAGCGGTCGATCTCGGCCTTGGTTTCGGATTCCGTGGGTTCCACCATCAGCGTGCCGGCGACCGGCCAGCTCATCGTGGGGGCGTGAAAGCCGTTGTCGATCAGCCGCTTGGCGATATCGTCCACGGTCACGCCATGGTCGGCAAAGGGCCGCGTGTCCAGAATGCATTCATGCGCCACCCGGCCGCGATTGCCCATGAACAGGATCGGATAGGCGCCCGCCAGACGGCTGGCGATGTAATTGGCGTTCAGGATCGCCACCCGTGTCGCCTGGGTCAGCCCCTCGCCCCCCATCATCAGGCAATAGGCCCAGGAAATCAGCAGGATCGAGGCGCTGCCATAGGGCGCGGCCGCGACCGCTCCGCTGCCATCCTCGCGCGGGTCGCCCGGCAGATGCGGGGCCAGATGCGCCTTGACGCCGATCGGGCCCATGCCCGGCCCGCCGCCGCCATGCGGAATGGCGAAGGTCTTGTGCAGGTTCAGGTGGCTGACATCGCCGCCGATCTCGGCCGGCTTGACCAGCCCGACCAGCGCGTTCAGGTTGGCCCCGTCGATATAGACCTGCCCGCCATGATCATGGGTGATCCGGCAGACCTCGCGCACGGTATCCTCGAAGACGCCATGCGTGCTGGGATAGGTGATCATCACCGCCGCCAGCGCGGTCCCGGCCTTGGCCGCCTTGTCGGCGAAATCCTCCAGGTCGATATCGCCATTGGGGGCGGATTTCACCACCACGACCTTCATGCCGCACATCTGTGCGCTGGCCGGGTTGGTGCCATGGGCGCTGGCCGGGACAAGGCAGACATCGCGCTGATCGTCGCCGCGCGACCGGTGCCAGGCCTGGATCGTCAGCAGCCCCGCATATTCGCCCTGCGCACCGCTGTTGGGCTGCATCGAGAAGGCGTCATAGCCGGTGATCTCGCACAGCTTGTCGGTCAGATCGCCGATCGCCTCGGCATAGCCCGCCGCCTGATGGCGCGGCGCGAAGGGATGCAGGCGGCCGAATTCAGGCCATGTGATCGGCATCATCTCGGCCGCGGCGTTCAGCTTCATGGTGCAGGAACCCAGCGGGATCATCGCCCGGTCCAGCGCCAGATCGCGGTCCGACAATCGGCGCATGTAGCGCATCATCTCGGATTCGGCGCGGTTCATGTGAAAGACGGGATGGGTCAGGTAGTCGCTGTCGCGCAGCAGATCGTCGGGGATTGCGGGCCGGTCGGCAGGGGCGGCGGGATCGTCGATCCCGAAGGCATCCAGCAGCCGCGCGATCACGCCCGCATCGGTCGTCTCGTCGAGGCTGATTCCGACGCGGTCGCGGCCCACGCGGCGCAGATTGATGCCGCGCTGTTCGGCGGCGGCCAGGATTCCGGCCTGACCCACGCCGACCTTGACCGTGATCGTGTCGAAGAACGCCTCGGGCGCGACCTCGGCCCCGGCGGCGCGCAACGCATTGGCCAGCGTCGCCGCATTCAGATGCACCCGCTGCGCGATGGCCCGCAGCCCCACCGGCCCGTGGAACACCGCATAGAAACTGGCCATCACCGCCAGCAGGGCCTGCGCCGTGCAGACATTGCTGGTCGCCTTCTCGCGCCGGATATGCTGTTCGCGGGTCTGCAACGACAGGCGATAGGCCTGATTGCCGCCGGAATCGACGGAGACGCCCACGATCCGGCCCGGCATGGCGCGTTTCAGCGCGTCCCGGCAGGCCATGAAGGCCGCATGGGGGCCGCCATAGCCCATCGGCACCCCGAATCGCTGGGCGCTGCCCACGGCAATGTCGGCGCCCATGGCGCCGGGTTCGCGCAGCAGGCAGAGGGCCAGCAGATCGGTAGCCACGATGGCCAGCGCCCTGGTCTCGTGCAGCGCCGCGATCTCGGGCGTCAGGTCGCGGACATGGCCATGGGTGCCGGGATACTGGAAGATCGCGCCGAAGACCTGATCGGCCTTCAGATCGCCGACCCCGCCCTTGAGGATGCGGATGCCAAGGGGCGCGGCCCGCGTCTCGATCACGGCGATGGTCTGGGGATGCAGATCATCGGCCACGAAGAAGGCATCGGCGCCGGACTTGGCCTGCCGGCGCGCCATCGCCATCGCCTCGGCCGCCGCCGTCGCCTCGTCCAGCAGGCTGGCATTGGCGACGGGCAGCCCGGTGAGGTCGGCGACCATGGTCTGATAATTCAGCAGCGCCTCCAGCCGGCCCTGCGCGATTTCGGGCTGGTAGGGGGTATAGGCGGTGTACCAGGCCGGGTTTTCCAGGATGTTGCGCTGGATCGCGGGCGGCGTGACGGTGCCGTAATAACCCTGCCCGATCAGGCTGGTCATGACGCGATTCCCGGCCGCGACCTCCTGCATCCGGGCCAGCAGCGCGGCCTCGGACAGGGCGGGCCAGTCCAGCGGACGGTCCTGCCGGATCGCCTTGGGCACGGTCTGGTCGATCAGCGCATCCAGGCTGTCCGCACCGATTGCCGTCAGCATCTCGGCCATCTCGTCGGGCGAGGGACCGATGTGACGGCGATTGGCGAAATCGTCGGGGTTGTAGTCGGTCGGTGTCCAGCTGCTCATCCGCATCTCCGTCGTGCAGCACCCGCCGGGCCTGCCTTGGTCGTCAAATATCCTCGGGGGGTCCGGGGGGCGAAGCGCCCCCGGCC
>DBFD01000039.1:0-15696 GCA_002294185.1 Paracoccus sp. UBA889 | reverse complement strand
CCCGGCCTCGGCTCTCATCCGATCAGGTCGTGATAGGCGGCCTCGTCCATGAAGCCGTCCGTCGCATCCGGTTCCGCCGGCTTGATGCGGAAGAACCAGGCCGCCATCGGGTCGTCGTTCACACCGCCGGGGGTCTCGGCCAGGTCGGCATTGATCGCCGTGATCACGCCCGCGACCGGCGCGCTGATGTCAGAGGCGGCCTTGACCGATTCGATCACCACGATCTCCTCGCCCGCCTCGACCTTGCGGCCCGTTTCGGGCAATTCGATGAACACCACGTCGCCCAGCTGCTCGCTGGCGTGCCGGGTGATGCCGACGGTGATCTCGCCGTCCTGCTCGCGCAGCCATTCATGATCTTCGGTGTATTTCAGCATGGGGTTCCTCAGCGTTTGTAAGAGGGCGTGATGAAGGGCAGGGGGGTGACGACGACCGGCAGCCGCTTGCCGCGCAACGCGGCAAAAAGCACCGCGCCATCGGCGATGTCCGACGGGATTCGCGCCATCGCGACGGGGCCGCCGACCGAGGGGCCGAAGCCGCCCGACGAGACCGCGCCGATCGCCTCGCCGCCCTCGGATCCGGCAAAGACCGGCACGCCTTCGCGGATCGGGGCGCGGCCTTCGGGACGCAGGCCGCGCCGGGTGACGGCGGCGCCGTCGGCCAGCTGCGCCAGCACCGGATCCGCGCCCGGAAATCCGCCCGCCCGCGCCCCGCCCCTGCGGCGGACCTTGGGGATGGACCAGCCCAGCCCGGCCTCGGCGGGCAGCACATCCTTGTCCATGTCATGTCCGTAAAGCGGCATTCCCGCCTCCAGCCGCAGGCTGTCGCGCGCGCCAAGGCCGATGGGCGCGACCCGGTCATCGGCCAGCAGGGCCTTGGCGAAGCGTTCCAGAACCGCCTCCGGGACCGAAATCTCGAACCCGTCCTCGCCGGTATAGCCCGAACGCGAGATCCACAGACCGGCCCCCTGCCAGTCCGCGGCCCGGCTGTCCATGAAGCGCATTCCCGTCGCGTCGGGGATCAGCGCGGACAGGACCGCCGCCGCCTCTGGGCCCTGCAGGGCCAGAAGCCCGCGATCCGTGACCGGCTGCACCGCGACACCGGCAAGGCCTTGAAGATGGGCGATGTCCTGATCGGCGCAGGCGGCATTGACGACCAGCAGATAGTGATCGCCGCGATTGGCGATCATCAGATCGTCCAGAATACCGCCAGCCGCATTGGTGAACAGGCCATAGCGCTGGCGTCCTTCCGGCAGTCCCAGAACATCGGCCGGGATCAGCTTTTCCAGCGCCAGCGCGGCGGTCTGGGGATTGCCGTCCAGCGGGCGCACCAGAACCTGTCCCATATGGCTGACATCGAACAGGCCGGCATGGGCGCGGCTGTGCAGATGTTCGGCCATCACGCCCATCGGGTATTGCACCGGCATCTCCCAGCCGGCGAAGGGCACCATCTTGCCGCCTTGGGCGACATGCAGATCGTAAAGCCCGGTCCGGCGCAGTTCCTGGCCCATCTGGCCCCCTCTTTCCTCGCCGGACAGCCGGCATCGTTTCGGCGGAAAACCCGCCCCGCGATGCCCCCTCTGTCCCTGCCCGCACCATCATGGCCGGGCGCCTGAGATCGTTATCCCTTCGGCGGGCCTTCCGGCCACTCTCCAGAGTTCTGACGGATGACGGTCCTTTGGCCTGAGAGTTCGCCGGGGCGGCTGCTCCTTCGGCACCGGCGCCGGGCCGGATTCTCCCGAAATCCTGTCCCGACAGCTATCCGCGCCCCGCGCCCGAGGCAAGCCCCTTGTCGCATGCGGTCGCGAAAGCGGCGCTTTCGGGCCGGCCGGACCGGGCGATTGACAGCATCGCCCGACCGCCCGACAAGATCGGTCATCCGCCGCCAGCCTCGAGGCCCGTCCTGTCGCGCAAGTTCTTCCAGATCGGTTTCAACAAATGCGGCACGACCTTCATCGCGCGTCTCTTCGCGATGAACGGCATTCCGACCGTGCATTGGGAGGAAAACGGACTGGCCGAGGATATCGCCTTCTCGAAGCTGTCGGGCCGGGCACCGCTGCAACCCTGGGCGCATGTGACGGCCTTCACCGACATGGAATCGGTGCGCTCGATCAACCTGCCCATCGTCGAGGCGTTCCGCGAATTCGCCTATCTGGACCGCAGCTTCCCGGGTTCGGTCTTCCTGCTGAACACGCGCCGGGTCGAGGACTGGATCATCAGCCGCTACCGGCATCGCGGCGGCCGCTATGCGCGCGCCTGCGCCCAGGCCCGCGGCGTCGGCCTGCCCGACCTGGCCGATCTGTGGCAGGCCGACTGGGACGCGCATCTGGCCGCCGTCCGCAGCCATTTCGCGGGCCGCCCGAAGCTGATCCAGATCGACATCGACAAGGCCGGTCCCGCCGATTACCGCGATGCGCTGGCGCCGTATTTCGACCTGCCGACCTGTCCGGACCTGCCGGGGCCGGGCCTGCGGCGCAAGCGGGCCGGCTATCTGCCGGCGCTGGACCGGATGCTGAACACCCCGCGCGCCGCCATCCCCGCCGCCGATCACGACCGCATCGCAGGCGGGCTTGCAGCCTTTGCCCGGCCGGCGCGGATACGGATGAAACCGGTGGGTTTCGCCGCCTGTTCCGGCCAGTTCGCCACCTTCGACGCGGCGACCGGCAAGGTCGCCGCGCGCGGTGGCGTGCCGCTGCCGATCCTGCCCGATGCCGGGCGGCGCTTTCACCTGGACCCGGCCTTTCCGCGCTGGATGAACGTCGCGGCGGCGGTGAACGACATCGCCGAGGTCGCGTCGCGGGGGCTTTACTACATCGACATGCAGCCAGCCTGCCGCGCCGGTGCCGGGGACGGTGCGCGGATCGGCCGCCCGATCCTGGCCCCCAGTCGCCGTGCCGGGGCCGAGAACGTGTTCCTGTGGCCCGCGCCGCGCGCGCATTGGCCGGGCAACGATGCCTTTCTGGGCAATCCCGACCGCGCCGATCCGCCCTTTCCGGACAAGCGGGACCGCGCCATCTGGCGCGGGGCGCTGTCGGACGATGCCGCAGAGGACGGTGCCCCGCCCGGGGCAGACCGTCTGGGCTTTGTCGCCGCCCATGCCGGATCGACCGATGTCGATGCCGCCTTCCTGCCCGGGGACCGCGCCGCGCTGGACCGGCGCGGGCATGGCGGCCTGGCCACCGGGCGCGCGGACGAGGCGTTTCTGCTGTCGCACCGCTATCTGATCTGCCTGGGCGGTGTGGCGGGACTTCGGGATTTCGCGGCCCTGGCCAATACCCGGTCCGTGGTGCTGAAAGAGGAAGACGACTGGCAAGGCTTTCATTCCGGCCTGTTCCAGCCCTGGCGGCACTATGTCCCGCTGGCGCAAGGCTGCGGCGATCTGGCGGAAAGACTGGCCTGGGCACGGGCCAACCCGGCGGAATGTGGGCGCATCTCGGAACGGGCGCGGGCAATCTGCGCGGCGCTGGCCGATCCGGACCTGCGCCGCCGGCACCTGACGCGGGTCTTGCAGGATTACCGCGCCGCGACCGGGCAGTGATCGTCAGCTTCTGGGAAAGACGAAGACCCGGTCGCGGCGCAGCATCAGCCACATGGGCGTGCCTTCGGGCGGCAGGAACACCCCCGGCACGGTCGCGATCAGCGCGATGCCGCCCTGGTCGGTCCGGAATTCGACCAGCGATTCCCGGCCCAGATAACGGGCGCGGGTCACACGGGCGCGGGCGGCGGTGCCGTTCTCGATCGTGGGCGCGGGGCCCTGGCCGGCCCGGTCGAAATCGATCTTCAGATGCTGCGGGCGGATCACGATGTCCACCTCGCTGCCGTCGGGAACGCCCGGCGTCAGGAATTGCCCGAAGGGCGTGTCGGTCAGCGCGCCCTGGACACGGCCGGTCAGGACATTGATATCGCTGAAGAATGCGGCAGCCTGGCGGTCAACCGGCGCATTGTAGAGATTATAGGGCGCGCCGTGCTGCATGATCCGGCCGTGGCGCATCAGCAGGATCTGGTCCGCCATCCGCATCGCCTCTTCCGGTTCGTGCGTGACCAGCAGGACGGCGGCGCCTTCCTCTTTCAGCAGCGACAGGGTCTCGTCGCGGATGCCGTCGCGCAAACGCTCGTCAAGGCCGCTGAAGGGCTCGTCCATCAGCAGCACGCGCGGTCGCGGGGCCAGCGCGCGGGCCAGGGCGACGCGCTGCTGTTCGCCCCCGGACAATTCGTGCGGATAGCTGTCGATATGATTGTCCATCTCCACGCGTTCCAGCAGTTCCAGCACGCGGCCGCGATTGGCGGCAAAGCGGCCCTTCAGCCCGAAGGCCACGTTCTCGCTGACCGGCAGATGCGGGAACAGCGCGAAGTCCTGAAACATCAGCCCGATGGCGCGGCGCTCGGGCGGGATGCGGAAATGCGTGTCGCAGACCAGCCCGCCATCGACGAAGATGCATCCGCTGTCCTGCATGTCCACGCCCGCGACGATCCGCAGCGTCGTGGATTTGCCGCATCCCGACGGTCCCAGCAGGCAGGCGACCTCGCCGGCGCCGATTGTGAAGGATACCTCATCCACGACGCGCTGCCCGTCGAAGGCACGGACGAGGTTCTGAACCTCGAGTCGGGGCGGAATGGTCACGGGACTGGCCGATTCTTTTGGTCAGGTTTCGCCTGCCCTAGCAGGGGCAGGCGAAACCCGCAAGTTCGGCTCAGATCGTCACGTTCAGGGCGCCGCCGTCCAGCAGGACGTTCTGACCGACGATAAAGCGGGCCTGCTGGCTGCACAGGAAGGCGCAGGTGGCGCCGAAATCGTCGGCGCGGCCATAGGTGCCGGTCGGGATCGCGGATTGGCGCTGTTTGCGGGCCTCGTCGATGCTGATGCCCTGCCGTTCCGAAACACCCTTGTCCAGGCTGTCGGCGCGGTCGGTGGCGTGGATGCCGGGCAGGATGTTGTTGACACAGACGCCGTGGCCGGCCACCTGCCGCGACATGCCGGCGACGAAACCGGTCAGCCCCGCGCGCGCCGTGTTCGACAGGCCCAGCGCCGGGATCGGCGAGCGGACCGATTGCGAGGTGATGTTGACCACCCGGCCCCAGCCGCGCCGCATCATGCCCGGAACAAGCGCCTGCATCAGCGCGATGCCGGTCATCATGTTCGCGTCGATGGCCCGGATGAAATCGTCGCGGTCCCAGTCGGTCCAGTTGCCCGGAGGCGGCCCCCCGGCATTGGTCACGAGGATGTCGGTCTCGCCCGCCGCCTCCAGCACCCTGGCGCGGCCCTCTTCGGTCGTGATGTCGGCGGCGACCGGGATGACGGAAACGCCGTATTTCTCGGCAATGTCACGGGCGGTCTGGGTGATCTGCGCCTCGGTCCGGCTGTTGATGACCAGATCGACCCCGGCCTCGGCCAGCGCCTCGGCGCAGCCGCGGCCCAACCCTCTGGAGGCGGCGCAGACCAGCCCCCGCTTGCCCTTGATGCCCAGATCCATCGCGTCCTCCTGTGGCGGTTTCGCGCCGCAGCAAACGCGGCCGGCGCGGGATTGTCAAATCTCGGGCAGGCGGCTTCGCCCGTTGGCGCCTGCGGGGCGGAACAGGATCGTCCGGCCGGGATGAAGCGCCGGCCCTAGCGTCTTTCGGCGGCGTCGCGGATGGCGCGGATGTTGTCGCCGTAGATCTGCGGGCGATCGACCGATCCGCCCTTGAACACCGCCGATCCGGCAACCAGCACATCCGCGCCCGCCTTGGCGACCAGCGGAGCGGTTCCGGGGTCCACGCCGCCATCGACCTGAATGCGGATGGGCCGGTCGCCGATCATGCCGCGCAGGCGGGCGATCTTGTCCAGCTGACCGTGAATGAACTTCTGCCCGCCGAAGCCCGGATTGACCGTCATGATCAGCACCATGTCGCACAGATCCAGCAGATATTCCACGGCTTCCAATGCTGTCCCGGGATTGAGCGCGATGCCCGCCTTCCTGCCGGTGGCACGGATCGCCTGAAGCGTGCGGTGCGGATGCGGACCGGCCTCGACATGGGCGGTGATCGAGTCGGCGCCCGCTTCGGCATAGGCCTCGATGAAGGGATCGACCGGCGCGATCATCAGGTGGACATCCATGAAGGTCGTCACATGCGGTCGGAACGCCCTGACAGCCGGCGGGCCGAAGGTCAGGTTCGGCACGAAATGACCGTCCATGACATCGACATGAACCCAATCGGCACCCTGGTCCTCGATCGCCCGGATTTCGGCCCCGAAATCGGCGAAGTCGGCGGACAGGATCGATGGCGCGATCCGGATCTTGCGTTCGAAACTCATGGCGAGCCTTCCTGACATCACGTTGCCGTCTGCTGCCCGGTTGCGCGCTTGCCGTCAAGTCCGGCGCTGCGGCGCAGCCGCGAAGGCCCCTGGCCGGAACCGGCGCGGCCTGATGGCCGGCCCGATGATTTCAGCCTGGGTCGCGGAAGGGCCGGTGCCTGTGTCAGCTTGCCTCGCGAAGGGCATCGATCTCGCTGGCCAGGGCCGAGGCGCCGCCCTCGAAGATCAGCCGCGTGCCATCTTCGCCCGCTTCGGCTTCGACGATGCGGGCATAGACGCCGACCGGATCCTCGCGGATCACCTCGCCCTCGCGCAGGCTTTCGGTGATGAAGGAATATTGTCCATCGGGCAGTTTCGCACCCAGATCGTCCCGGCCGAACCAGTCGATCTGCCCGCTGCCCGGGCCGATCTCTTCCCGGCTGATCACCTGCCCGCTGCCGTTCAGCGTCACCAGCGTGACGCTGTCGGCTGCCGGATCCGGCGACAGATCCAGCGTCAGCGCCTTGTCGCCGAACTTGACCGCCGAGGTCGTGCGCGCCTCCTTGCCGATCATCTCGGCCATCTGGCCAAGACCACCGCCGCCGCCCATCTGCGCGACCATCTGCGCCAGCAGCTTGTTCGTCTGCGCCTGCTGCTCGACCCCCGAAAAGGTCGCAAGCTGCACCGCGAATTCGGTTCCCTCCATCGGGTTCAGCGGGTTCTGATTCTTCAATTGCGACGTCAGCATCTTCAGGAAAGTGTCGAAATCAGTGCCCGAACCCGGCGCGGCGGTGGCGCCAGCGGCGCCTTGTGCCGTGGTTCCGGCAGTGTTGGAAATGGCCGAAATCATGATCTCTCCCTCTACAATCTGATGTCGAGCCGGCCAAGGCCGGACATCCATGGCCCGGCCGACGTGGCGATGGCCGTCTGCATCACCAGGCCCGTCGGCCCGTCGCCGAAATCCGGCAGATTCTGCCCTGCCGGGTTCCGGTCCTGTTCGCCGCTGCCCCGATGATCGAATTCCAGAGTCGCATCCTCGACGCCGACATCGATGAACTGCTCGATCAGCATCGTTGCATTGCGACGCAGCATGTCCATCACCTCGGGCCGTTCCGCCCAGATCACGACATGCGGCGCATGGTCGCGACCGCTCAGTGTCATGCGGACCCGGCCCAATTCTTCCGGAGACAGGGCGATCTCGATGCGATCATCGCGCTGCCGGACGACCGCGTCCGCGATCTGCCTGATCGCCGCGCCGGGATCGTGGCGCGGCAGTTGCGGTTTCTGGCCCGGGGCGTCGCTGAAATCGATGGAAATCAGACCCGGATCGGACAGCCGCAGCATCGCCGGATCGGTGGAAAAGGGCCCCGGCACCGCGGCCCGGTCCTGCGCCAGAGGCGATGCGGCCTGCCCATTGCCCCCGGACCCGTCGGCCGAAAGCCCGGACCCGTCGGCCGAAAGCCTGGACCCGTCGGCCGAAAGCCTGGTCTCGGCGATGCGCCCCTCGGTCCCGCGAGCCGTCTCGCCCTGGCGATTCGCGCCATCACCTTCCGATTCCGTCTGGATCTCATCCGTTCGATCGCCGCCGCCAGTCAATTCCGAATCGGCGCGCGGTATCGTAGCCGATGCCGCCGAGGGGGGCTGTGTGTTCCCGCTCCTCGGCCGATCGGGCCCGAATTCCGGCAGGGCCTCGTCCGGAATGTCAGCCGTGATCATCGCCTCGCCGTTCGTCCCCACGCGGTCATCGCTCACGATGTTCTGCACAATCGGCGCGGTTCCGGAAATGGCGGTTTCCGCCGCGGCCCGATCCTGCGGCCGGGCGGCGGGCGCGATTTCCGACGTGATGCCCGACCAGGCCTCGATCATGCGTTGCAAGACATCGGCCTGGGTCTGGGCCACGTCGCCATCGGTCGCTTCGTCGCCGTCCTCTGCATCGGATTCCGCGGCTTCGGCCGCGATTTCGGGCGATTCGGCGGCCTCTGCGCCAGGTGCCGGCTCGATCTCTCCGGTTTCATCGACGTTGTCGGCGAAAACCTGCCCGGCTGCCGGATCCGGTGCCGGCCGGATCGGCCGCGATGGTGTGCCCGACTCGTCGGGAAGGGACAAACTGGTGACGTCCATGATCTTCACCTCGATTTTTTTCACTCATAATCGAGAAGCGTTACCAATTATTTTACCCGTGACCCCTAGCCTGACGAAATCTGAAAATATCGGAGTTTTTCTGAAAATGCAGGTTGAGATGATCGGCGGTCCCAGCGGCCTGCCACGCCCCGCGGCCACATCGGCGGACAGGCTGGAACAGGCTTTTCTGGAGGAAATGCTGAAATATTACGGGCCGTCGTCGGGCCAGGGCGATTTCGGTGGCGGGATCGGTGAGGAGCAGTTCGGCAGTTTTCTCAGCCGCGAATGGGCGGGATTGATGGCGGAGCGCCTGGATCTGGGATTCGGCGCGATGCTGAACGAGGGACAGGCATGAAATCGCGGTTTCTCAGGAAATTGACCGATCTGAAATCGGCCGTGATCGCGGCCGATCCCGTTGCCGCGACAGCCTGTCTCGAGGATCTGGCCCATATGGCGCGGCGCGGCCTCGGCGTGGAAGAACGCGCGCAGGCGGAAACAAGCCTGTCGGAGATCCGCGATCTGGCACAGGCGTCCGAACGCGGTGCGCGCCAGGCGATCGAGCAGATTCGCGCCATCGTCGAGGCCGCGCGATCTCTCCAGACCTATGACAGTGCGGGGCGCCGTCACGCGACATCGACGACGGCCCCGGCGCCGCATCGCTTTTAGATAAAATGCGCCGCGAAGAGGCTTTGAGATAAGGGGGCCGGTTCACTAGTTGTAAACCGCAGGCCGATATGAAGGTGGCCGTGCCGCGAACGGTGCGGGGCGAAGATGCCCGACGGGTCAGAAGGCCAGAACCCTACGCAATCGCGGGCGCAAAGCGCCCCAATTCAAGGAGGACAACATGTCCAGCATTCTGACCAACCAGGGCGCCATCGTTGCGCTGCAGACGCTCAAGAGCATCAATTCCGGTCTGAACAAGGCCCAGTCGGAAATCTCGACCGGCAAGGCCATCGGCAGCGCCAAGGACGATGCCGCGATCTGGGCGATCTCGAAAACGATGGAAGCCGATGTCAGCGCTTTCAAGGCGGTTTCGACCAGCCTGAATACGGCAAAAGCCACGGTCGAGACCGCCCGCAGTGCGGCGGAGCAGATCACCGAGAAGCTGAAGGGGATCAAGGACAAGGTCGTGACGGCCCAGTCGGCCTCCTCCAGCGACCGCGTCAAGCTGCAGGACGACATCGAGTTGATGAGCAAGCAGATCGAATCGATCGTCAACGCGGCCCAGTTCAACGGCGTCAACCTGATCGATGGCACCAGCACCGCCACCTACGACATGGTATCGTCGCTGGATCGTGTGGGCTCGACCGTCAACGTGTCGAAGATCCAGGTGGATCGCCAGGATCTTTCGATGGCCGGCGCGGTTGCCGCGACCTTCGGCGGAACAGCGGTCACCGATACGTCTATCATCAACAATGGCGGGACCGCGGCCGGAACTGCCGACACTGTCGGCGGTGGCAGTGTCCAGACCATCAAGATCGCCTCGGTCGGCTCGGGCTACAGCTATCGGCTGACGCTCGATGACAGTGCAAACCAGAACGTCCTGGGCTCACGGACCTTCGACTATGTCGCGAAGCCCAGCGACAGCACCAGCGACATTGCCAACGCGCTGGGCCAGGCTCTGCAGAATAATCTGATGGCCAACGGGATCACCCAATACAGCGTGACCCGGGTCGGCGACGAAATCCGCCTGACCAACAACCTTGCTGCCGGCGTCGGCAACGATATCGACGTGACCGCGGTGACCGCGACGGGCGGCACGCCCGCCTCGGGCGGGGGCATGGCCGATCTGGCAGGCTTCGACGTGACCAGCGATGCCGGCGCCGCCGACGCGCTGACCAAGGTCGAAGGTCTGCTCAGCACCGCGATCGACGCGGCTGCGGCTCTGGGTTCGGCGCAGAACCGGATCGAAACCCAGAACGACTTCGTCGGAACGCTGACCGATCTGATGAAGACCGGCATCGGTTCGCTTGTCGATGCCGACATGGAAGAGGCATCGGCTCGGCTGCAGGCACTGCAAACCCAACAGCAGCTTGGCATCCAGGCATTGTCGATCGCCAATCAGGCGCCCTCGTCGATCCTGGCCCTGTTCCGCTGATCCGGGCTTGATCCGCTTCCGGGGCGCCCGCGGGCGCCCCGGCCCCACACCACCCAGCCATACCGGGATCCAAGACATTGAATGCGTTGACTTCACAGTCCGAATACGGTTACGGCGCGCCCAACCTGCGCCCGGCCCGAGAACTCGAATACGACGCCTTTTCACGGGTGACGCGCATGATGCGCCAATCCCAGGCACCAGGATGCGAGACGGGCATGATCGCAGCCATTCACAAGAACAAGGAATTGTGGATGATACTGGCTGCGGACCTGGCCGACCCGGGCAACGGCCTGCCCGACGCTTTGAAGGCGCAGCTTCTGTCGCTTGCGCGGTTTTCGTTGCGTCACTCCGATCGCGTTCTCGCCGGCAACGCGACAAGCGCGGTGCTGATCGACGTCAATATCTCGATCATGAAGGGCCTGCGCGGCGAGGTAAGGGCATGAGCGGCCTTGTCCTCAAGCTGGGCCCCGGTGAGCGTGTGCTGATCAACGGCGCCGTCATCGAGAATGGCGAGAAGCGGTCGAAGATCTCGATCAAGACGCCGAACGTGAACGTGTTGCGGTTGAAGGATGCGATTCATCCCGACAATGCCAGGACACCTGTGTCGCGCGCCTGCTATATCGCGCAGCTGATGCTGTCCGGCGATGCCGCGCCGGAGGAGGGGCGGCGGCAATTGCTGGTCTCGATCGAGGCGCTGAGCCAGGTGTTCGATGATCGTGACAGCCGCCTTGTTCTTGCCGAGGCGACCGACCATGCGCTGGCCGGCGCGCCCTATCCGGCGATGCGAAAGCTGCGCGAGTTGTTGCCGCGAGAAGCGCGGCTTTTCGCGGCGCGCCCGAATTGAGGTCCCGATGACAAACGCTGCGATCAATCTGGGCATCGGCGGCATCGCGGGATGGCGCATCCTGCAACGCACCGAGGCGAGTCAGGTGCAGGCGATCGCGCAGGATCCGGTCGTTCAGCGCTCGACGGCGTATTTTCGCGAGAATACTGCTTCGGGCATCACGGCCGAGGATCTGGTCGGCAATTACCGGCTGCTCAGCGTCGCGCTGGGCGCCTTTGGTCTGGAAGACGATTTGCCGAACAAGGCCTTTCTCCGCAAGATTCTGGAATCCGATGTCGGCGACCAGACATCGCTGGTCAATCGTCTCAGCGACAAGCGCTATCTTCGGCTGGCCCAGGCGATGGGGATGGAGGAAGGAGGGAACGCTTCCGCCAATCTGGGCGAACGCATATCCGAAGCCTATCTCGAACGCGAATTCGAACGTCGCGTGGGCGAAGGTGACGAATCGCTGCGCCTGGCGCTGAATGCGCGGCGCGAACTGGAATCCATGAGGGAACGCACATCCTCCAACAACACCTTGTGGTATGAAGTCCTGGGCAACCCGCCGTTGCGCGAAGTATTCGAAAAGGCGTTCGGTTTCGGCAGCGATTACGGAAAGCTCTCGGTCGATCGACAGCTGGAGGAATTCACCAAGGCTTCAGAACGCTATCTTGGAAGCGCGGATTTCAAGGATATTGCCAGCGATGCCGGGATCGATCGCTTGGTCACATCCTACCTGGCGCGCTCGCAGATCACCACGACCTTTGCCCAGAACCGCTACAGCACCGCGCTGACGCTTCTGACATCCTGACGCCGGATTCGCCCCTTCGAAACGCGCCGCTCTTCGGCGCATTTCGCCGGTTCTTGCGAACTTGCATCGCCAAAGGCTCTGCTCTGGTCTACACGGACGCTCGGTGCGCGACAGCCCTTGGCGTCTGCAAGCCTGTCTCGCCGGCGACCGAGGCCGCCACGCGCCCTTGCACATGAGACGCGCTTGGCTATAACCCCGGACGATTTGCGCCGATCCCAGACAGCCCGGAGGCTTGCATGCCGAAAAGAACCGATATCAAGTCGATCCTGATCATCGGGGCCGGGCCCATCGTCATTGGTCAGGCCTGCGAATTCGACTATTCCGGCGCCCAGGCCTGCAAGGCGCTGCGCGAGGAAGGTTATCGCGTGATCCTGGTCAACTCCAATCCCGCCACGATCATGACCGATCCGGAAATGGCCGATGCGACCTATATCGAACCGATCACGCCGGCCGTGGTCGAAAAGATCATCGCCAAGGAACGGCCCGATGCGCTGCTGCCGACGATGGGCGGGCAGACCGGGCTGAACACCGCGCTGGCGCTGGCCGATAGCGGCGCGTTGAACCGCTACGGGGTCGAACTGATCGGCGCGCAGCGTTCGGCCATCGAAATGGCCGAGGACCGCAAGCTGTTCCGCGAGGCGATGGACCGGATCGGGCTGGAAAATCCGCGTGCCACGATCATCGCCGCCCCGAAACTGGCAAATGGCAGATACGACATCGCCGCCGGCGTCGCCCAGGCGGTCGAGGCGCTGGCGGATATCGGCCTGCCCGCGATCATCCGCCCGGCCTATACGCTGGGCGGCACGGGCGGCGGCGTGGCCTATAACCGCGACGATTATGAAGGCATCGTGCGCGCGGGGCTTGACGCCTCGCCCGTGGCACAGGTGCTGATCGACGAAAGCCTTCTGGGCTGGAAGGAATACGAGATGGAGGTGGTGCGCGACCGCGCCGACAATGCCATCATCGTCTGTTCGATCGAAAACGTCGATCCGATGGGTGTCCATACCGGCGATTCGATCACGGTGGCGCCCGCGCTGACGCTGACCGACCGCGAATATCAGCGGATGCGCAACGGTTCGATCGCGGTCCTGCGCGAGATCGGGGTCGAGACCGGCGGATCGAACGTGCAATGGGCGATCAACCCCGAGGATGGCCGGATGGTGGTGATCGAGATGAACCCGCGTGTGTCGCGGTCCTCGGCGCTGGCTTCGAAGGCGACCGGGTTTCCCATCGCCAAGATCGCCGCGAAACTGGCCGTCGGCTATACGCTGGACGAACTGGACAACGACATCACCAAGGTCACGCCGGCCTCGTTCGAGCCGAGCATCGACTATGTCGTGACCAAGATCCCGCGCTTCGCCTTCGAGAAGTTCCCGGGCGCCAAGCCCGACCTGACCACCGCGATGAAATCCGTGGGCGAGGTCATGGCCATCGGGCGCAGCTTTCACGAATCGCTGCAAAAGGCCTTGGCCAGCATGGAAAACGGCCTGACCGGCCTTGACGACATCGCCATCGAGGGCGCCGCCGAACAGGGCAGGCCGGCCGTCATCGCCGCATTGTCCAGACAGACGCCGGACCGCATCCGCATCATCGCCGAGGCGATGCGTTTCGGCCTGGGCGACGACGACATCCAGCGCGTCACCAGCTTCGATCCCTGGTTCCTGTCGCGCATCCGCGAGATCGTCGATGCCGAACACCGCGTCCGCAAGAATGGCCTGCCCACCGACGCGCAAGCCCTGCGCGGCCTCAAGATGATGGGCTTCACCGATGCACGCCTCGCCACCCTGACCGGACGCGCCGAATCCGACATCCGCCGCGCCCGCGCCCAGGCCGGCATCCGCCCCGTCTTCAAGCGCATCGATACCTGCGCCGCCGAATTCGAGGCCCAGACGCCCTACATGTATTCCACCTATGAAGCCCCGGCGATGGGCGACGCGGAATGCGAATCGCGCCCGACCGGTGCCAGGAAGGTCGTCATCCTGGGCGGGGGCCCCAACCGCATCGGCCAAGGCATCGAATTCGACTATTGCTGCTGCCACGCCTGTTTCGCGCTGACCGACGCGGGCTACGAGACGATCATGGTCAACTGCAACCCGGAAACCGTCTCGACCGATTACGACACCTCGGACCGGCTCTATTTCGAACCGCTGACCCTGGAACACGTGCTCGAAATCCTGCGAATCGAGCAGGAGAACGGCACCCTGCACGGCGTCATCGTCCAGTTCGGCGGCCAGACGCCGCTGAAACTGGCCCATGCGCTGGCGGCCGAGGGCATCCCGATCCTGGGCACCACCCCCGACGCCATCGACCTGGCCGAGGATCGCGAACGCTTCCAGGACCTGCTGAACCGGCTCGACCTGCGCCAGCCGATCAACGGCATCGCCAGCAGCGATGCCCAGGCCATCGCCATCGCCGAACGGATCGGCTTTCCGCTGGTCATCCGCCCCTCCTACGTGCTGGGCGGCCGCGCGATGGAGATCGTGCGCGACATGGACCACCTGAAACGCTACATCACCGAGGCGGTGACCGTTTCGGGCCGGAACCCCGTGCTTCTGGACAGCTACCTTTCCGGCGCGATCGAGGTGGATGTGGACGCCCTCAGCGACGGCGAAACCGTGCACGTCGCCGGCATCATGGAACATATCGAGGAAGCGGGCGTCCATTCCGGCGACAGCGCCTGTTCGTTGCCCCCCCACACGCTGGACGCGGCCACCATCGCGGAACTGAAACGCCAGACCACCGCGATGGCGCGGGCGCTGCGCGTCGTCGGCCTGATGAACGTGCAATTCGCGATCAAGGACGGCGAGATTTTCGTGCTCGAGGTCAATCCCCGCGCCTCGCGCACCGTGCCCTTCGTCGCCAAGGCCACCGACAGCGCCATCGCATCCATCGCCGCCCGCCTGATGGCCGGCGAGCCGATGTCGCACTTTCCCGAACGCGCGCCCTATCCCGAAGGCGTCGGGCCGGAAGACGACCTGCCCTTTGCCGATCCGCTGACCCTGGCCGACCCGATCACGCCCTGGTTTTCGGTCAAGGAGGCCGTGCTGCCCTTCGCCCGCTTCCCCGGCGTCGATACGCTGCTGGGCCCGGAAATGCGTTCGACCGGCGAGGTGATGGGCTGGGACCGCAACTTCCCGCGCGCCTTCCTCAAGGCGCAACTGGGCGCGGGCGTCGCGCTGCCCCATGACGGCCGCGTCTTCATCTCGGTCAAGGACGCCGACAAGACCGACGCGATGGCGCAGGCCGCGCGCGATCTGGTGGCGATGGGCTTTGCGCTGACGGCGACCTCGGGCACGGCCGATTTCCTCGCCTCGCAGGGCGTGGAATCGACCCGCGTGAACAAGGTCTACGAGGGCCGCCCGAACATCGTCGACCGCCTGAAGGACGGCGAGATCGCGATGGTCCTGAACACGACCGAGGGCGTGCAGGCCATCGCCGACAGCCGCGACATCCGCTCTGTCGCGCTGTATGACAAGATCCCCTATTTCACCACGGCCGCGGGCAGCATCGCAGCGGTCGCCGCCATCCGGTCACGCGAGGAAGGGGAAGTCGGGGTGCGAAGCTTGCAGGCTTGAA
>DBFD01000073.1 GCA_002294185.1 Paracoccus sp. UBA889 | reverse complement strand
TCATCGCCTGGCCCGAGGCCCGCGCCACCGTGCTGGACGCCTATGCCGGTTTCTCGCCCAAACTCGCCGAACTGGCCCGGCCATTTTTCGACAAGGGCTGGATCGATGCCGCCGTCACGCCCGGCAAGGCGCCTGGCGCCTTTGCCCATCCCACGGTGACGACCGCGCATCCCTATGTCCTGCTGAACTATCTCGGCAAACCGCGCGACGTGATGACGCTGGCCCACGAACTGGGCCACGGGGTCCATCAGCGGCTGGCGGCGGATCAGGGCGAATTGCTGGCCGCGACGCCGCTGACGCTTGCCGAAACCGCATCGGTCTTTGGCGAGATGCTGACCTTCCGCGCGCTGCTGGCCAAGACCACCGATCCGGCACAGAAAAAGACCCTGCTGGCTGGCAAGGTCGAGGACATGATCAACACCGTCGTCCGACAGATCGCCTTTTACGATTTCGAATGCAAGCTGCACGCGGCCCGCGCCGAGGGGGAACTGACCCCCGACGACATCAACGCCCTGTGGATGAGCGTGCAGGCCGAAAGCCTTGGCCCGGTCTTCGATTTCATGCCGGGCTATGAAACCTTCTGGACCTATGTGCCCCATTTCGTCCATTCGCCGTTCTACGTCTATGCCTATGCCTTCGGCGACGGGCTGGTGAACGCGCTTTACGCGGCCTACGAGGACGGGTTGCCGGACTTTCAGGCGAAGTATTTCGACATGCTGGCGGCAGGCGGGTCCAAGCACCACAGCGAATTGCTGGCGCCCTTCGGGCTGGACGCATCCGATCCGGCCTTCTGGGACAAGGGCCTGTCGATGATCGAGGGTTTCATCGACGAATTGGAAGCACTGGAGGCGTGATCCGCCGCCCCGCGACCGGCGACCTTGCTGCCGAATGCGCCGCCACCGGTGTCACGTCACTCTGTTGCGCCCCTTGTCCTTTTTCCTCTCCTTCGCGGGGCGCTTTGTCATGGTTCTGCCCGCCCGCTGCGCTATGCTGGCGCAGGGACACATGACGGAGACCGGATGCTGAAACGGATCCTTCTGGGAGCAGCGGTTCTGATCGTGGCCGGGCTGGCCGCCTTTCTTGCCTTCGCGCCCGCCTATGTCGAACGGTCGCTGAACCCGATGACCATGCCCGATCAAGGCTGGCCCGTCAGCGCCGAGGCCCGCGCGCTGCATGACCGCCTGATCATCGGCGACTGGCATGCCGATCCACTGCTGTGGGACCGCGATATCCTGACGCGCGTGGACCGCGGCCATACCGATGTGCCGCGCCTGCTGGAAGGCAATGTCGCGGTGCAGGTCTTTACCACCGTCACCAAAAGCCCGCGCGGCCAGAACTATGACCGGAACAGCGCCGATGCCCCCGACAACATCACGCCGCTGTTCATCGGCCAGTTGCGGCCGGTCCGGTCCTGGTTCTCGCTGAAGGAACGCGCGCTGGTCCAGGCCAGGGCCCTGCGCGATGCGGCCGCGCGCGCGCCCGACAGGCTGCGGCTGATCCGGACGCGCGGCGATATGGACGCGCTTCTGGCCCTGCGCGCGAATGGCACAAAGGTTCTGGGCGCGATCCTGGGCAGCGAGGGCGGCCACCCGCTGGAGGGCGAACTGGCCAATCTGGACGTTCTCTACGCTGCCGGGTTCCGGCTGATCGGACTGACGCATTTCTTTGACAACGAATTGGGCGGCAGCCTGCATGGCGAGGGCGGCGCCGACGCCGGCCTGACCGATTTCGGCCGGCAGGTGGTTCAGGCGATGATGGACAGAGGCATGATCATCGACCTGGCCCACGCCGCGCCGCAACTGGTCCGCGACGTGCTGGCGATTGACGGCACCCGCCCGATCCTGTCCCACACCGGCATCCGCAGCCAATGCGACAGCAGCCGCAACCTGCCCGACGATCTTGTCACCCGGATCGGGCGGAAAGGCGGGCTGATCGGAATCGGCTTCTGGTCGGACGTGAATTGCGGTGGCACGCCCGAAGACATCGCTGCCTCGATCCGGGCCGCGATCGCGCTCGTGGGCGAGGATCGGGTTTCGCTGGGCTCGGACTACGATGGCTCGGTCGATGCGCCTTTCGACGCCGCGCATCTGGTCGCGCTGACGCAGGCTCTGATGGATGCGGGGCTGACCGACGACCAGATCGCCAAGGTGATGGGCGGCAACATGATGCGCTATCTGCGCGAAACCCTGCCGGGAGACGAGACATGAAACGCGGTGCGTTGCTGAATGCCGAATTGTCGGGGCTGGTCGCCGCGATGGGCCATGGCGATCTTCTGGTAATCGGCGACGCGGGCCTGCCGGTGCCGCCGGACGTGCGGGTGATCGACCTGGCCGTGACCGGCGGCGTTCCCAGGCTGTTTGCCGTTCTGGATGCCGTGCTGAGCGAACTGGTGGTCGAGCGTTCGGCCATCGCCAGCGAGGCTGCGCCCGAACTGGACCGGGCCTTTCGCGCGCGCAGCATCGGGCAGATCGAAACGTTGCCTCATGCCGATTTCAAGGCCCTGACGCATCGGGCCCGTGCCCTTGTGCGGACGGGCGAGTTCACGCCCTACGCCAATATCGGCCTCTGGTCCGGCGTGGCGTTCTAGGGAAAGCCATCGCCGGCCGAACGGCGCGCCTCGGGGACTTGCGGCCCCGGCCCAACCGGTTATTCTCGAAAGAACGGGGGTTGTTCCGATGCGCGCGATCACTTTTCTTTCCCTGCTGATCCTGCCGCTGCCGGCGCAGGCTTTCATCGCCCAGAACGGCATGGATGCGCGCCGGATCGGCCCGACTGAAATCGCCGTCCAATTCGAAAGCTGGGCGCGAGAAACCGATTACTGGTGCGCTGCGGGCGATTTCGCCGAACGCCGGCTGAACCTCTCGGGCAAGACCCGCCTGTGGCGTGCCACGCCCAGGCCGCGCGAGGCCGGGCTCGGCATCGTCTTCACATTGGACCCGGCGAAAAAGGCCGATGGCGCGGGCCTGTCGCAATTCGGAAAGGGTCCGCGCGACGGCTCACTTTCGGTCGGCGCGGCCGTCGGCAACCATTGCCGCAGGGTGTGGCCTTTTTGGCTGGACTGAACAGGCAGGCGGCGAGGCCTGGTCAATTCTCTGGTGCGAAAACGGGCCTGATCCGTCTGACCATCCCGTGATCTGCGCAACTTTGCGCGTCGCCATCCGTTCCTGAGTGAAGCAGTCGCGTACGGCTGTCCAATTCTCAGGAGGACGACGATGAAGACCATTACTCTCACCGCCGCAATTGCAATGCTCGCCGGGGGCGCCGCCCTTGCCCAGACTGCCGACATGTCACCGATGATCGATGCCTCTGATCAGTCTGTATCCAACGGCGTTGTCAGCGCAGCCAAGGTCGTGGCACCCGCCAATGGCTGGCTGGTCGTCCACCGCACCGATTCCGAGATGAAGCCGGGCCCCGTCGTGGGTTACGCGCCGGTTCGTGAAGGTGAAACCTCCGACGTGGCCGCGATCCTGACCGAAGAGGTCGCATCGGGCGACATGCTGATGCTGATGGTCCATGGCGATGAGGGCGGCAGCAAGACCGGCATGTTCGAATATTCCCTGGGCGCCAAGGAAGACGGCCCGATCCGGGTGGACGAAAAGCCGGTGATGACCACGATCACTGCGCAGTAACCGGCCCGCATCCAGCAGGCCTCGGCCCTCCGTGCCCTTGGCGCGGAGGGCCGTTTTCGCATTCGGCTTTCACAGCGGACCAGCGTTCCTGATGCCCTTTGGAAAAGGATCGCCGCGATAGCGCCGCCCATTGATGCGACGCCAACAGCATGACCGGCGTTCCCATCCTCTCTATCGCTGAATGTGTTACAGGAGCGCTGATGGACATTGGTCGATCAAGCCGCTGAACTGTGTGAGACCGTGGCGACTTCACCTGGCATATCCGGCGGGCGAGCCTCGCCACCGACTGCCAGCCGCAGTTCACGCGCGATCACCCATCCATCTTCAACGCCTGAATGAACGCCGTCTGCGGAATTTCCACTTTCCCGAACTGGCGCATCTTCTTCTTGCCGGCCTTCTGCTTTTCCAGCAGCTTCTTCTTGCGCGTGGCATCGCCGCCGTAGCATTTGGCGGTCACGTCCTTGCGCATGGCCGACAGGGTCTCGCGCGCGATGACGCGGCTGCCGATGGCGGCCTGGATCGGGATCTTGAACATGTGGCGCGGAATCAGCTCTTTCAGCTTTTCGACCATGACCCGGCCGCGCGATTCCGCGCGGTCGCGGTGGACCATGATCGACAGCGCGTCCACCGGCTCGTCATTCACCAGGATCGACATCTTGACCAGGAAATCCTCGCGGTATTCGCTGATCTGGTAGTCAAAGCTGGCATAGCCCTTGGTCACCGATTTCAGCCGGTCGTAGAAGTCGAAGACGACCTCGGCCAGGGGCAGGTCATAGACGACCATCGCGCGGGAACCGGCATAGGTCAGATCCAGCTGGATGCCGCGCCGGTCCTGGCACAGTTTCAGAACGTCGCCCAGGTAATCGTCGGGCACCATGATCGTGGCCTTGATGCGCGGCTCCTCGATATGGTCGACCAGGGTCAGGTCGGGCATGTCGGCGGGGTTGTGCAATTCGCGCATCTCGCCGTCGCGCATGTGCAGCCGGAAAACGACGCTGGGCGCGGTGGTGATCAGGTCCAGATCATATTCGCGTTCCAGCCGGTCGCGGATCACCTCCAGGTGCAACAGCCCCAGAAAGCCGCAGCGGAAGCCGAAGCCAAGCGCGGCCGAAGTCTCCATTTCGGAGCTGAAGCTGGCGTCGTTCAGGGCCAGTTTCTCGATCGCGTCGCGCAGCGCCTCGAAATCGTTCGCATCGACCGGAAACAGCCCGCAGAACACCACCGGTTGCGAGGGTTTGAAACCCGGCAGGGCGGTGGCGGCGGGCTTTTTCTCGTGCGTGATCGTATCGCCGACACGGGTGTCGCGAACCTGCTTGATGGATGCGGTGAAAACGCCGATCTCGCCCGGCCCCAGTTCCGCGATGTCCTTCATCGCAGGCGTCAGCACCGCCAGCTTGTCCAGCCGGTAGGTGGCGCCGGTCTGCATCATCTTGACCTGATCGCCCTTGCGGATGGTGCCGTCCATGACCCGGATCATCACGACGACGCCCAGATAGCTGTCATACCAGGAATCGACCAGCATCGCCTTCAAGGCCGCGTCGGCATCTCCCGTCGGCGCGGGCAAGCGCTGCACGATCGCCTCCAGCACATCAGGGATGCCGAGGCCGGTCTTGGCGCTGATCGGGATCGCCTGGCTGGCGTCGATGCCGATCACGTCCTCGATCTGCGCCTTGACGCGATCGGGCTCGGCGGCGGGCAGGTCGATCTTGTTCAGGACCGGGACGATCTCGTGATCGGCGTCGATGGCCTGATAGACATTGGCCAATGTCTGCGCCTCGACCCCCTGGGTCGCGTCCACGACCAGCAGCGATCCTTCGACGGCGCGCATGGACCGGCTGACCTCGTAGGCGAAATCGACATGGCCCGGCGTGTCGATCAGGTTCAGGATATAGGTCTGGCCGTCCTGCGCCGGATAGGCGATGCGGACCGTATTGGCCTTGATGGTGATGCCGCGTTCGCGCTCGATATCCATGGCGTCCAGCATCTGGGCCTTCATGTCGCGTTCGGCGACGGTGCCGGTCAGCTGGATCAGCCGGTCGGCCAGCGTGGATTTGCCGTGGTCGATATGGGCCACGATCGAGAAATTGCGGATCAGGGACAGCTTGGTCATGGCGCGGCTATACAGGGGCGTCATGCCCGCGAAAAGAGGATTTCGCAAGGCCGCTGGCGAGGCTGCCGCCGCCCCGGTTTCCCGTCTTTCAGCCTGGCCGCGCGACGCTGCCGGCGGGGATCCGGCGCGCGGCGCGATTCAGCCGCGCCTCGCGCCACATCGTATAGCCGCCCGCGACGGCAATAATGGCAGCCCCCGTCAGCATCCAGCCATCGGGGCGTTCGGCAAAGACCAGCAATCCCAGGATGATGGCGAAGACCAGCCGGGAATAGCGGAAGGGTGCGATCGCGCCGATCTCTCCGATCCGGGTCGCGATCACCATGGTCAGATAGCCGAACAGCCCGAAGATCAGCGAGGCCGCCATCAGGCCCCATTGTGCGGGGTCGGGCGCGATCAGCGGCTGTCCTCCGACGACGACCAGCGCGGCCCCGGCCAGCGACATCGACCCGAAGGCCGAGGCCGTCAGCAGCCCCGACCCGATGGAGGCAGGCAGCCGTCGCGTGACCAGATCGCGCACCGCCAGAAACAGCACCGCGACCAGGGCCAGCACCGATCCCGGCTGAAACGCATCCGTCCCCGGCCGCACGATCATCAGCACGCCCAGGAACCCCGCACCGATGGAAGCCCAGCGGCGCCAACCGACTTTTTCGCCCAGGATCAGCGCCGCGCCAAGCGTCATCAGCAAAGGCAGCGCCTGCAGGATGGCCGAGGCGATGGCCAGATCGCCGATCGAAATGGCGGTCAGGAAGAAGACGCCGCAGACCGCCTCGCAAAGGTTGCGCAGCAATACGCCGGGATGGATCAGATCGCGCCAGCGCAGTCCCTCGGGGCCCAGGGCAACCCAGGCGCCGAAGGCGACCATCCCGCCAAAGCCCAGCAGCAGCAGAAGCTGTCCGATCGACAGATCCGAGGACAGGAATTTCAGCAGCGCGTCCTCGAAGGCAAAGCCCGCCATCGCCAGCGTCATCAGCAGGGCCGCCCGGGCATTGACGCTCATGGCACGGCCTCGATCTGCGTGATCAGGTCAGGCAGATCCGCGATTCTGTCCAGATGATGCAGGCGCGGATCCGGGCCCGGGTCGGCATGTTCGGCGGCCCAGGTCATCTGGTGTGGAATGAAGACGCCATGTCCGCCCAGTGAAATCACCGGCAGGACATCGCTTTTCATCGAATTGCCCGCCATCACGAAACCGCCCGAGGCGATGCCGAGACGGTCCAGGACGCGGGCATAGGCCGCGGGCGTCTTTTCGGCCAGAATCTCGATCGCCGCGAAACGTCCGGCAAGGCCCGAGGCGGCGATCTTGCGTTCCTGATCGATCAGATCCCCCTTGGTGATCAGCACCAGGCGCCGCCCCGACAGCGCGTCCAGCGCAGCCTCGACTCCCTCGATCAGCTCGACCGGATGGGCCAGCATGTCCCGTCCCAGTTCAAGGATGCGACCGATGGCCTGGCCGTCGATCCGCCCGTCGGTCAGTTCGATCGCGGTCTGCACCATCGACAGCACGAAGCCCTTGATGCCGAAACCATATCGTTCAAGATTCGCGCATTCGACCTCATAGAGCCTGCCCGCGATGTCGTCGATCTCGGCATGATCCGCCAGAAGCGATGCGAATTCGGCCTCGGTGACGCGAAAGAAGGTCTCGTTCTCCCATAGCGTATCATCCGCATCCAGCCCGATTGCCTCGATCATGTCATCCTCCGTCCGGCAGCGCAGCGGAACCATGCAGCGCGCGCAAAGTCAAACCGCAGCGAATTGTCCGGTCGCTCCGGATCGGGACCACGACACAAGATATTGATGAGGCCGCGCTGTCAGCGCAACAATTCCTCACGTCCCGGTGATTGAGCCCGAATGAGCTTTTTGCTATGTCTGGTGGTGCAGAAAGGGCATTCCAGATCGGGAAAAACCGGCCATGCCCGCTTTCATGAGGATCAGGAAACCGAGGAGACAGTTCCATGCTCAACCGCATCGCGATCGCGGCATCCGCCGTGATGATGACAGCGCCGCTTGCCATGTCCGGCCCTATCGACACCGCCTGTGTGCGATCCGACCGCGCCCGCGGCAACGCGCCGCTTTGCGGCTGCATCCAGCAGGTCGCGGACCAGACCCTGTCGCGTTCAGACCAGCGCCGCGCGGCCGCGTTCTTCCGCGATCCGAATCAGGCGCAGGCCGTGCGGATGTCGAAACGCGATGCCGACAACGCGTTCTGGGCGCGCTACAAGCGTTTCGCCGGCAGGGCCGAGGCCCTTTGCCGCTGACGCATGCGGATCACGGTCCTGACCGGCGCGGGCATTTCCGCTGAAAGCGGCCTGGCCACCTTCCGCGCCGGCACGGGATTGTGGGAACGGCACCGGATCGAGGATGTGGCGACACCGGGGGGTTTTGCCCGCGACCCGGCGCTGGTCCATCGCTTCTACAATGAACGACGGCAGAAGGCAGCCGGCGCGCAGCCCAATGCTGCCCATCGGGCCCTGGCCCGGCTGTCGCGGAACCATGACGTGACATTGGTGACGCAGAATGTGGAAGATCTTCACGAACGCGGCGGCTGCGCCGATGTGATCCACATGCATGGCCGCCTGAGCCGCGCGCGCTGTGCCGCCTGCGGGGCGTGCTGGGATGCGCCGATGACGATGACATCCGAGGACGGCTGCCCCGGCTGCGGGGCAAGGCGGACCCGACCCGACATCGTCTGGTTCGGCGAGATCCCCTGTCACATGCAGCGGATCTGGCAGGCTTTGGCGCATAGCGACCTTTTCGCAGCCATCGGAACGTCGGGAAATGTCTATCCGGCCGCCGGTTTCGCCCGGCACGCCGCCCGGATGGGCGCGGAATGCGTCGCCCTCAACCTGGAAGCCGGCGCCAATGCTCCGGACTTCGACCGCCAGATTCTGGGCCCGGCCTCGCGGATCGTGCCCGAGTGGGTCGCCTCGCTGCCCGCCTGAGGCGAAATTCCTTGCG
Organism: Paracoccus sp. UBA889; assembly: GCA_002294185.1. Classification (GTDB taxonomy): domain Bacteria; phylum Pseudomonadota; class Alphaproteobacteria; order Rhodobacterales; family Rhodobacteraceae; genus Paracoccus. The sequence continues at coordinate 63,594 of DBFD01000073.1, read as the reverse complement.
CCGCGACGGCCCGATCGGCTATGCCCCGGGCTGCCTCGGTTCCGGGTTCGCGCCCGGTGAAAAGGGAACGCGGTGCAATTCCGCGGCTGCCCCCGCAACTGTCAGCGGAGAGCGAGGCCGGAGAATGCCACTGTCCGCCGAATTCGCGGATGGGAAGGCCCGGCCAAGCCTTGACCCGCAAGCCAGGAGACCTGCCCAGGCGATCACCCCAAGGACATGCGGGGCGCATGTGCTTGACGGATCGTCCGTTGTGGTGATGTTCGCCGTCCGGAAAGCCCTTCCGGACAGACCGCATCCCGCCCCGGCATCCGTCCGGGCGACCCGGAAGGGACATCATGAAACGCCTAGCCATCCTGGCCGCAATCGCCGCCGCCCCCCCCGCCCTTGGCCAGCAGACGCCGTATGTATTGCCGGAAATCACCCTGACCGCCAATCGCGAGCAGACCGAAATCGGTCGCTCTGGCAGTTCGGTTTCGGTAATCGGTGCGGCCGCGCTGGCCGATCGCACCGCCCAGCCGATCGCCGACAGCATCGCCGAACTGCCCGGCGTGGCGATCCGCCAGTCCGGGCCGCTGGGCACGACCGGCGCGCTTCAGGTGCGCGGCGCACCGCCCGAATATACGCCGGTCCTGATCGACGGAATCGACGTTTCGGACCCGGCGGCGGGCCAGCCCTATTTCGATATCGGCGGACTGATCACGGCCGGCGTCGGCCGGATCGAATTGCTGCGCGGCACGCAATCGGCGCTTTACGGATCGCGCGCCATCGCCGGCGTGTTGTCGATCGACACCATGCGCCCGACCGAGGACGGATTGCGCCAGAATTTCGCCATCGAGGCCGGCCAATACCAGACCTTCGCCGCAAGCTACGGCGCGGCTCTGCGCCGTGACGGCACGGACCTGGCCTTCACCGCCAGCCGCGTGACCAGCCAGGGATTTTCCGCCCGCGACGAAAACGACGGCAACTTCGAGACCGACAGCTACAACGCATCGCGCCTGTCCTTCTATGCCGCGCGAGAGCTGCAAAATGGCGGCAAGGTCGGCATCAACGGCTTCTGGGACAAGAGCCGCGCCGAATTCGACGAATTCGGCGGCGACATGACCGGCACGCCGGGCGACGAATACACCACCCGCAAATCCTACGGCCTGCGCGCCTTCGCCGAGGTCACGACCGGATCCATCGATCAAAGCCTTGCCCTGACCCGCTATCGGATCGACCGGAGAAGCTGGTCGAACGGCGTCGAAACGCCCTTCATCGGGTCCCGCACCAAGGTGTCATGGCAGGGCGCGACCGACCTGGGCACGACCGGCGCACGCGCGATCCTTGGCGCCGATACCGAGAAAGAGAAGGCCGATGGCATGGGCGACAGCCGCATCAGCGGGGTCTTTGCCGAAGTTGACGCCCCGATCGGCAGCGATATCGATCTCAGCGCCTCGCTGCGTCGTGACGATCATTCGCGCTTTGGCGGCTTCACCTCGGGCCGGGTCTCGGCCGTCTGGCGGGCACGGCCGGACCTGCTGGTCCGCGCCGCCATCGGAACCGGCTTTCGTGCGCCCTCGCTCTATGAGTTGTTCGGCCCCTACGGCGATGCCGGGCTGGATCGAGAGGAAAGCCGCACCGCCGAGATCGGGGTCGAGAAACGCTGGGGCGATGACAGCTATCTGCGCGCCACCGCCTTTTGGCTTCAGGCCGAGAACCTGATCGGCTTCGATGCCGATGCCACAGCATGCGGCCAGCTTTTCGGTTGCTATGCACAGGTCCAGGGCCAGTCGCGTCGGCGCGGGATCGAACTGGATGGTCGCTGGGCCATCGGCGCGGCCACCGCGATTCGGGGTTCCTATACCTATACCGACAACGCTGCCACGACAGATTGGGCCGAGGCACCCCGCCACGTTCTGAACCTTGGCGCCGAGACCGAAGTCGCCGCCGGCACCAGGGCCGGAATGTCCCTGCATGTCGAGGCCGATCGCCCGCGCGACATGGCCAGCTTCGCGACGCTGGATCTGACCGCCAGCCATCCGCTGCCGAATGGTGCCGACGTCTATCTGCGGGTCGAGAATGTGCTCGACCGCGAATATCAGCAGAACCAGGGCTATGGCACGTCCGACCGGGCCGTCTATGTTGGGCTGCGTGCGGATTTCTGACCTGATATGCGCGGCGGCGGCGCTTCTGGTTGCGGCTCTGCCCGCCGTGGCAGCGCCGCGGCGGGTGGTATCGATGAATCTGTGCACCGACCAGGTTGCGATGTTGCTGGCCGCGCCGGGCCAGCTGATTTCGGTCAGCGATCTGGCGCAGGATCCGCGCATGTCGCCGATGGCGGACGCGGCGCAGGCCTATGACGTGAATTATGGCCGGGCCGAGGAAATCTATCTGATGCGCCCGGACCTGGTCATCGCGGGCCAGTTCGCATCCTCGGCGACGGTCTCCATGCTGCGCCGGCTGGGAATCCGGGTCGAGGTCCGCGACCCCGCCGAAAGCATCGCCGCCATTCGCGACGAGATCGCCGGGATCGGCGCGCTGCTGGGACGCGAATCCCGCGCCCGAACCGTGATCGCGGATTTCGACGCCCGCCTCGCCGCGCTGCGCCGTGCTCCGGGCCGCGACCGCGCCGCCCTGTATTATGCGAATGGCTTCACCTCGGGTCGCGGCACGCTGGCGGGCGAGATCCTGGACGCAGCGGGGTATCGCAACATCGCCAGCGATTACGGCATCGAGAATACCGCGCCGCTGCCGCTGGAGTTGTTGGTCATGTCGCAGCCCGACCGCCTCATCACGGGCGCGCGATGGCCGGGAAGATCACGAAGCGAGGCCATCCTGGACCATCCCGCGCTGTCCGAGGCGACGGATCGCAGAGCCGATGTCACCGATCGCGACTGGGTCTGTGGCACGCCTTTCATCCTGCGCGCCGTCGAAGGGTTGGAATGAAGCCTCTTTTCGTCATCCTCGCTGTTCTCGCCACCGCGCTTTTCCTGGTTTCGCTGCTGACCGGTCCGGCGGGGCTGGGCGCGTGGCGCGGCCTGTCGGCGCTGATGTTCGGCGGCGAAGGCCCGGCGCCCATCGTGATGCGCGAAATCCGCCTGCCGCGGGCCATGCTGGGGCTGCTGATCGGCAGCGGACTCGGGCTGACGGGCGCGGCCCTGCAAGGCTATCTGCGCAACCCGCTGGCCGAGCCGGGGTTGATCGGCGTGTCGGGCATGGCGGCACTTGGCGCGGTGATCGCGATCCAGACCGGGCTGTCGCTATCTGCCCCGCTGGCGCTGCCGCTGGTGGCGCTGGCCGGAGCGGCCATGGGCGTCGGCCTGCTGGTGGCGCTGGCCGGGCCGCGCGGAGGTTCGGTGACGCTGATCCTTGCCGGCGTCGCCATCTCGGCGCTGGCGGGGGCGGGCACGGCGCTGGTTTTGAACCTGTCGCCCAATCCCTACGCCGCCAACGAGATCGTGTTCTGGCTGATGGGATCGCTGGCCGATCGCTCGATGGTGCATGTCTGGCTGGTCCTGCCGCCCATGCTGCTGGGCGCGGCGCTGATCCTGTCGGCGGGGCGGCCGCTGGATGCGCTGACCCTTGGCGAAGGCGCGGCGGCGGCGATGGGCGTCTCGCCTCCGTGGCTGCGCTGGCGGATGATCGCGGGCGTCGCGCTGATCGTCGGTCCGGCCACGGCGGTGGCGGGCGCGATCGGTTTCGTCGGCCTTGTCGTTCCCCACGTCATGCGGCCCTGGGTCGGCGCGCGCCCCTCGGTCCTGCTGGCGGCCTCGGCGCTTGGCGGGGCGATCCTGCTGCTGGCGGCCGATGTCGCGGTGCGTCTGATCCTGCCCGAACGCGATCTGAAACTGGGCGTCCTGACCGCCATCGTCGGTGCGCCGCTGTTCCTGCACCTGATCTGGAAAACCCGCAGCGGGGGGCGCGTCTGATGCTGCTGGCGCTTGCGAACCTTGCCGTCACCCGTCGCAATCGCCCGGTGCTGCGCGGCATCGACCTGACCTTGCAAGAGGGCGAGGTGGTCGGGCTGATCGGCCCCAACGGTGCCGGAAAATCCACGCTGATGGAGGCCGCGCTGGATCTGATCCCCTTCAGCGGCGCGTCCTCGCTGGCCTCGATGACGGCGCGCGATCGGGCCCGCGCGGCCGCCTTTCTGCCCCAATCGCGCGAAATCGCCTGGCCCGTCAGCGTCGAGGATCTGATCGCGCTTGGGCGCATTCCCTGGCCCGGCGGCGGCCGCAGCGCCGCCGACCGCGACGCCATCGAGGCCGCCATCGCGCGCATGGGCCTTGCACCGTTCCGCAAACGCACCGCGCTGCGCCTGTCCGGGGGGGAACAGAACCGCGTCCTGGTCGCGCGGGCGCTGGCCCAGGACACCCCCCTTCTGATTGCGGACGAACCCATCGCCGGTCTCGATCCGGCACAGCAACTGGCCTGCCTGCGCCTGTTCCGCGATCTGGCGTCCGGGGGCCGGGGCATCCTGACCTCGATTCACGATCTGGGCCTTGCCGCCCGCTTCTGCAGCAGGCTGGTCCTTCTGGCCGAGGGCCGCATCCTGGCCGACGGCCCGCCCGACCGGGTGCTGGACGACGCGCTGCTGAACCGGGCCTTCGGCATCACCGCGCGTCGCATCGAGACGCCGGATGGACCCGCCATCCTGCCAGTGTGACCGCCGGCGCAATTCTCAGCCGAAAGCGGCCAGAACCTCGTCCGTCAGCGCGGCCATCTCGTCGCGCGCCACGCCGTTTCGGGCGCGTTCGGCAACGCCGAGGCCCTGGCCCAGCGTCTCGGCATAGGCGACGCGGTTGGCGACCTGCGTGCCGGCCACATCGGCGCCCAGATCGGCCGCCTTCCGGGCCACCTCGACCGACAGGCGCGTATGCGGCCGGACCCGGTTCAGCACCACCAGAACCGGCGATTTCTCGCGCCGCGCCAGATCCAGCACACCCTCGGTCGCCCACAGATCGACATGGCTGGTGGCGACCGGAACCAGAACCAGATCGGCGACCCGAAGCGCGGGGCGCAGGTCACTGTCGATCTTGGGCGGCGTGTCCACGATCACGTAATCGAAACGCTTCTTCAGCTTCTCGGATTCGTAGCTGGCCCCCCAGGCCGATGAGGTCGAGAAATCCATGGCCTCGTCCTCGCCCTGCGCCTGAAGCCGCTCGATGAACCAGCGGCCCATGCTGCCTTGCGGATCGGTATCGACCAGGGCGACGGAATGGCCGCGCTGATGCAGGCACACGGCCAGATTGATCGCCAGGGTGGTTTTCCCCGAGCCGCCCTTCTGCTGGGCGACGGTGATGATCCTGCCTGCCATCGCTGCCTCCTCGTCACGCGCTTTCCAAAACGTATCGGGCCGGTTCAGCGATTGCACGGGCTATCTTGCGGGCCGCGACATCAATCGCCGAAAACTGCCTGAACCTCGTACATCACCGGCTCGAAGCTTTTGCACATCGCATGGATCTCGCGGTTGCGGCGACGCATCTCGTCGCTACGCAGCATCGCCTGATAATCCTTGCGGTCGCGCCACTGCGAATAGGTGGCGATCCGGGTCTGCGCGTCGTTCAGGTGAACCGCGCCGGCGATGAAGCCGGGTTGCCGGCGGATCACCTGATCCCAGGCGGCGGTCAGCATCTCAAGCACGTCCTGCGCGCTGCCGGGCGTCACCTCGAAGGTGGTGATCACGGTCTGGCCGTCGAATTCGGTCCTGATATCGGGCATGGCTGGCCCCTCCTCTGCTGACGCATCCCGGCGCCCAGCCTAGGGGGAAATCCGCAGCACGCAAAGTGGCAACTGCGCGGCATTGCCGGCGCTCGCGCCAGGGTGCATGGTCGGCGCGGGCGGCAAAGGAGGCATTGCATGATCCCGGTGTTCGATGGTCACAACGATTTCATCCAGCGCGTCGTCGCGGCGGGCGAGGACGGGGCGCGGATCTGGCTGGAAGGCGACGGGACCGGCCATCTGGATCTGCCACGCGCCAGGGCGGGCGGGCTGGTCGGCGGATTTTTCGCTCTCTGGGTGCCTTCGCCCGCCAATCCCAATGATGTCGAATCCATCGCGCTGATGCAGGATCCGCCCTTTCACCTGCCGCTGCCCGACGAGATCGCGCATGACAGCGCCCTGCCATTCGCCTTCCGGCAGGCGGCGGCACTGAAGATGCTGGAACGCACCGGCACGCTGGAGGTCGTGACCAGCGCCACCGGTCTGCGCCGCGCGATCGCCGAAAATCGCTTCGCCGCGGTCATGCACATGGAGGGGGCCGAAGCGATCCGCGACATGGATGCGCTGCATCTGTGGCACGCGGCGGGACTGCGATCGCTGGGACCGGTCTGGTCGCGGCCCACGGCCTACGGTGAAGGCGTGCCCTTTGCCTATCCGGCCGGCCCCGATATCGGCGCGGGACTGACACCGCAGGGGCGCGATCTGGTCCGCGAATGCAACGTCTTGCGGATCATGCTGGATCTGTCGCATCTGAACGAGGCCGGGTTCGATGATGTGGCACGCCTGTCCGACGCGCCGCTGGTAGCCAGCCACAGCTGCGTGCATGCTATCTGCCCCTCGGCCCGCAACCTGACCGACCGCCAGTTGCAGGTCATCCGCGACAGCGGCGGGCTGGTCGGGCTGAACTATGCCTCCAGCTTTCTGCGCGAGGACGGCAAGCGGCTGCCGTTAAAGGGCTTTGATACGATCCTGCGCCATCTCGATCGCCTGCTGGCGGTCCTGGGCGAGGACGGAGTCGGCCTGGGTTCGGATTTCGACGGTGCGCTGATGCCCGAGGAACTGGCCGACGCGGCCGCCCTGCCCGCCCTGATCCGCGCGATGGAGGCGCATGGCTATGGCGACGCCTTGATTCGCAAGATCGCCGGTGAAAACTGGATTTCCCTGCTGGCGCGGGTCTGGGGCAACTGACCCCGACGGCCGGTTCATCACCCGGCCATCATGGGCGCGGCCTCCCCGATGCCCGCGCCTCGGCGATCCGGGCCGCGCTACTCGGTCGCCTGCGCCTCGCCATTTACCGGCGCGGCCTGGGCCAGCGCCACCATCTGCGCCAGTTCGGGATCGGCGTTCAGATCGGCCAGCGCAAATGTTCCGGTCAGCGCATCAGGTGACAAACGGATATTCTTGACCACCTGAGGCCCCGGCGCCGCGGGACCGTAGGTCTTGCCGTTCACCGCGAAATAGATGGCGCCCGAATTGCCCGTGCGCAGCACCGGCGGTTCTTCCAGCTTGGGCAGGCTGAAGCGTTCGCCGGCATCCATGATCTTTTCCAGCAGCACCGTCCCGTCCGAGGTGGTGACCCGCACCCAGGCGGGCCGGGCGGCCAGCAACTGAAGCTCGGGCGCATCCGCCGCCATCGTGACCGAGTGCTGGCTTTCCGGCATCTGCGGTCCGTATTCCACCGCCTCGCCCGCCCCGGCCGAGGCCAGCGCACGCTGGATCGCGTCCGCCCCTTCGGCGGAACCGGCCGTCATGTCGCCGCCTTGCGCCGTCGCCGTTTGCCGTGCAAGCCCCGGATCGATGGCCGCGATCGGGCCGTCGCGAGAAGTCAGCACCGGCGCCTCCAGAATCTGCGGCCGGTAGATCCGGTCAAGTCCCTCGGGCTGCGGCAGATTCTGCGCGATTTCAGCGGTATCGCCACTTTCGAGCAACGGCACCGACATTCCGGCGCCGGCAGCCGGATCCAGTTCCGTCACCACGCCTGGGGTGGTTTCGCCCGGCGTCAGCGTCACCCGCTGCACCTCTTGCAGCACGGCCCAGCCGCCATAGGCCAGCCCGCCCATGATCGCGATCAGCACCAGGACCGAGCCCATCGCCCGGGGTTCGATCTGCGTCCAGAAGCTTTCGCGCTGAGGAAGGAACAAGGCATGAGGATTGGCCAGCGCCTCGGCCGGTTCCGACGGCCTGCGCCCGGGTTTCGGCCCCGAGGCCGAGGGCGCCATGCCATGCGTCGGCTGGAAGCCCGATTCAAGACAGAAGCGGCGGAAGGTCCAGTCCGGGTCCATGCCCAGATACCGCGAATAGGATCGCACATAGCCCGAGATGAAGCTGGGCGTATCGAAAGCCGTGATGTCGCAATTCTCGATCGCGGCGACATAGGAGGCCCGGATCCGCAATTCGCGCTGCACATCCAGCAGCGATTTGCCCAGCGTCGCCCGCTCGCCGCGCATGATGTCGCCGAGACGTGTGTCGTCATCGAGGAAATGGTCCACTTCCTCCACCTGCATCAACTCCTCTGCCGGGATTTCAGCCCGCAGCCTGCTCATTCCTGCCTGCCTCTTTGCCCGCTGACCGTATCGCCCGAATCGGAACGATATCCTGCCTTGTTTAAACCAAGGTTATCACGGACGCGAGAGCAGTTCACCCGTCGATTGTGTCACGCGCTCATTTCGGCGCGATTCAACGCACAATGCGACCAAAGTGCATCCATCGCCCGCACCAGCTGATCAATTCGTCCAGGATCGTGCACTGGCGAGGGCGTGAACCGCAGGCGCTCGGTGCCGCGCGGCACCGTGGGAAAGTTGATCGGTTGCACGTAGATGCCGTAATCGCGCAGCAACATATCGGACAATTGCTTGCAGTGGACCGGGTGCCCGACATGGACCGGCACGATATGGCTGCCATGATCGATGATGGGCATCCCCAGCGATTGCAGCCGCATTTTCAGGATCTTCGCGTGCAATTGCTGGGCATCGCGCAGCGTCTGCCCTTCGGCCGTCTTCAGCAGCCGGATCGAGGCGGCTGCCCCGGCGGCCACCGCGGGCGGCAGCGAGGTGGTGAAGATGAAGCCCGGCGCGTAGGATCGGATCGCGTCGCACATGGTGGCGCTGGCCGCGATATAGCCGCCGAACACGCCAAAGGCCTTGCCCAGCGTGCCGTTGATGATGTCGATACGCCCCGCCAGCCCGTCGCGTTCCGCCACACCGCCGCCGCGCGGCCCGTACATGCCGACCGCGTGAACCTCGTCCAGATAGGTCAGCGCGCCGAATTCACGGGCCAGATCGCAGATCGCCTCGATCGGTCCGAAATCGCCATCCATGGAATAGATCGATTCGAAGGCGATCAGCTTGGGCGCGGCCGGATCGTCCGCTTCGATCAGTTCGCGCAGATGCGCCACGTCATTGTGGCGAAAGATCCGCTTGGCGCCGCCATTGCGCCGGATCCCCTCGATCAGCGAGGCGTGGTTCAGCGCGTCGGAATAGATGATCAGGCCCGGAAACAGCTTTGGCAGGGTCGAAAGCGTGGCGTCATTGGCGATGTAGGCGCTGGTGAACACCAATGCTGCCTCTTTGCGGTGCAGGTCGGCCAGTTCGGCCTCCAGCCGCTTGTGATAGACGGTGGTGCCGCTGATATTGCGCGTTCCGCCCGACCCGGCGCCGACCGCATCCAGCGCCTCGTGCATCGCGCCCAGGACCGCGGGATGCTGGCCCATGCCCAGATAATCGTTACCGCACCAGACGGTGATGTCCTGTTTCCTGCCATCGGGACGGGTCCAGACGGCCAGGGGAAACTGCCCCTTCGATCGTTCGATATCGATGAATGTGCGATAGCGGCCCTCGTCGTGCAAACGTGCGATGGCCTGATCCAGGGCGGCGTCATAGTCCATGTGCGGGCGTTCCCTTGCGTAGCTGGCTGGGTGCGATCATTGTCAGATCACGCGCGGCCCCAAGTTGATACACGTCAAATTCCGGCAAGAACAGACCAAAATCGCCGTGACACGACCAAGGAACAGGGCGCGGAAGCTGCAAACACCACCGGGAAAGGACGACCACATGGCGCAGGATGACAGGCTGGAGGCGGTTCTGGCAGAGCTGGACCGGGGGCTTGAGCCGGCCTTGCAGCGGCTGCTGGACTTTCTGCGAATCCCCTCGATCTCGACCGATCCGGCCCATGCGGGCGACGTGCGCGACGCGGCGGAATGGCTTTGCGCACAGCTTGCCTCGCTGGGCTTCGAGGCCAGCGTGATGGCGACCGAAGGCCATCCGATGGTGATTGCGACCTCGCCGCCCAGCGGGGCGCGTCCGCTGCTGTTCTATGGCCATTACGACGTGCAGCCGGTTGATCCCCTGGCCCTGTGGGACCGTCCGCCTTTCGAGCCGGAAATCCAGTCCACCGATGCCGGTGACGTCATTCGCGGCCGCGGCGCCAGCGACGACAAGGGCCAATTGATGACCTTTGTCGAGGCGTTTCGCGCCTGGAAGGCGGTTCACGGCGCCCTGCCCGGCGATCTGATCCTGCTGTTCGAGGGCGAGGAAGAATCCGGTTCGCCCTCGCTGCGCCCCTTTCTACTGGCGCAGAAGGACCGCCTGTCGGCCTCGTTGGCGATGATCTGCGACACCGGGCTCTATGCGGATGGCCGCCCCGCCATCACCACGCAATTGCGCGGCCTGGTCGGCGAGGAAGTGGTGATCCGAGCCGCCGATCGCGACCTGCATTCGGGCAGTTTCGGCGGGCTGGCCGCGAACCCGATCATGATCCTGACGCGCGCGCTGGCGGCGCTGAAGGACGCGGAGGGTCGCGTCACCCTGCCGGGCTTCTACGAGGGTGTGGCCGATCTGCCCGAGACGCTGCGCCGCGACTGGCAGGCGCTTGATTTCGACGCACGGGATTTCCTGTCCCGTGTCGGATTGTCGCAGCCGATCGGGGAAAAGGGCCGTACCCCGCTGGAAATGGTCTGGAACCGGCCCACCGCCGAGATCAACGGCATTGCCGGAGGCTATGCCGGCGATGGTTTCAAGACCGTGTTGCCCGCCGAAGCCCGCGCCAAGGTCAGCTTCCGCCTGACCGGCCGGCAGGATCCCGCAGCGGTGCGCGAGGCCTTTCGCAATCATGTCCGCGGCTTCCTGCCAGCCGACTGCACGGTGGAATTTCACGACCACGGCGGCAGCCCGGCCAGCGTCATGGACACCTCGGATCCCGCCTTCGCGGCCGCCAAATCCGCGCTGAGCGAGGAATGGGGGCGCGAGGCCGCCTTTATCGGCGCCGGCGGCTCGATTCCCGTCGCAGGTGATTTCAAGCATATTCTGGGCATGGATTCCCTGCTGATCGGCTTTGGCCGCGACGATGACCGGATCCATTCCCCGAACGAGAAATACGACGTCGAAAGCTTCGCCAAAGGCGCGCGATCCTGGGCGCGCATCCTTGCGGCCCTGCGATAGGCGGGCGGCAGGGGGGCACTGCCCCCCTCGGCCCCAGGGGGCCTCACCCCCCGAGGTATTTGAAAAGAGGGCGAGGGGCGATTAACGACAAATTAAGCAATTGCGGACAAGACTGCGAATCGCGGTACAGGCGGAGGCGCCGATGACCGCAAGAGAGCGAGGCGCTCCGGTTTCCCGCCAAGCCCCCTGAGCCGGCAGCCGGAGCGACCTTTCTTCCGTCTCGTTCTCTTTCCAATCGCCTTTGGCGCCATCGGCGGTCCTTGGCACCGGTCTTCCCGGCAGCGCCGCGCAGGCCGACCTGAAACGCCGCTTCTATCCCCGTGGCGTGCAATAGCTCTGGCTGCTGGTCCAGGCGGCTATATCGGCGCGCTTCTCGGGGTTGCGCATCGGCGCCCAGTCGCGCGCCACGCCGCGCCAGCCGCTGCCGTCATTGGCCACCGCATTGTCGCGCGCGACCTGTCGCGACATGATCCGGACGGCGCAGGACATGTTGTCGGCCCCGTTGCGGATATTGCCGTCGCAATTGTAATTGCGCCAGGTCGCGGGCGCGATCTGCATCAGGCCGATCCACTTGCCGCCGCCGCCACTGGCTTTCGGGTTATAGGTGCTTTCATGCTTGGCCACCGCCGACAGCAGACCCGCCCAGAAGGCCTTGCGGCCCGGCGCGCCAAGCTGGGCGTAATTGGGGCAGAAGGCGTCGATGTCCGAGGGCACGCGCGACAGCACCTTCACCCCCTCGCGATCCAAAGCGGTCAGCGTCGCCCTGGTCCAGGCATCCGCGCCCGACCGCTGACCCCACCGCATCGGCGGCCTTTGCGCCAGCGACATCTGCCGGGCCTGCGCCTCGGCCTGCTTCGCCCGTTCGGCCTTGTCGCTCGTCGTGGTCGCACAGGCGCTCAGCAAGGCAAGAGCGGCCAGGGGCAGAAGCGCAGCGTGCATCGGGATCCTCTCTGGAAGGTTTCGTCGCTTCCGGATTAGCCATGCGTGCAATTCCCGCAAGCATCGCGGAATCCTTCGGCGAAATCCCGCCCGGCCACGCCCGCGGCGCGACGAAAATCCGCCGATCGACCATGCCGGGGCGGCCTTCTTGACCTGTCACACAAAGACGTGTCGCAGGGCAGGCGGGGTGCGCGCGTCGGGCGTGACGCAGGCCCCCAGTGACAAGCGCCCTCTGCTGCCCTAGAACACCCGCCGAGACGCCATTTGCCGACGAGGATCCCGATGCTGGACCACCTGAGCTTCACCGCCCCCCAACCAAAGGTCATCGCCGGGGCGAGGGGCGATTGGGAACTGGTCATCGGGCTGGAAGTCCACGCCCAGATCGCCAGCAAGGCCAAGCTTTTTTCCGGCGCATCGACCGAATTCGGCGCCGAGCCGAATTCCAACGTCTCCTTCGTCGATGCCGCCATGCCCGGGATGTTGCCCGTGATCAACGAATTCTGCGTGGCCCAGGCCGTGCGCACCGGGCTGGGCCTGAAAGCCGCGATCAATCTGCGCAGCGCCTTCGACCGCAAGAACTACTTCTATCCCGATCTGCCGCAGGGCTATCAGATCAGCCAGCTTTACCACCCCATCGTCGGCGAGGGCGAGGTGATCGTGGACATGGGGCCGGGCATTGCGCGGCGCGTGCGGATCGAGCGTATTCACATGGAACAGGACGCCGGCAAGTCGATTCACGACATGGATCCCGACATGTCCTTCGTCGATCTGAACCGCACCGGTGTCGCGCTGATGGAGATCGTCAGCCGCCCCGACATCCGCGGCCCCGAGGAAGCCTCCGCCTATGTCGCCAAGCTGCGCCAGATCATGCGCTATCTGGGCACATGCGATGGCAACATGCAAAACGGCAACCTGCGCGCCGACGTGAACGTGTCGGTCTGCAAGCCCGGCGATTACGAACGCTTTCAGGAAACCGGCGATTTCAGTCATCTTGGCACCCGCTGCGAGATCAAGAACATGAACTCGCTGCGCTTCATCCAGGCTGCGATCGATCACGAGGCACGCCGCCAGATCGCCATTTTGGAAGATGGCGGCAGCATCGTGCAGGAAACCCGCCTCTACGATCCCGACCGGGGCGAAACGCGATCGATGCGCAGCAAGGAAGAGGCGCATGATTACCGCTATTTTCCCGATCCCGACCTGTTGCCGCTGGACATCGAACAGGCATGGGTCGATGCCATCGCAGGCGATATGCCCGAATTGCCCGATGAAAAGAAGGCCCGCTTTGTCAAGGAGATGGGGCTGTCGGAATATGATGCGGGGGTGCTGACCGCGGATGTCGAGAACGCCAATTATTTCGAGGCTGTCGCGCAGGGCCGCGATGGCAAGGCGGCCGCGAACTGGGTGATCAACGAGCTGTTCGGTCGTCTGAACAAGGAAGGCCTGACGATCGAGACCTCGCCCATCTCGGCGGCGCAGCTTGGCGGCGTGATCGATCTGATCGGCAAGGGCGAGATTTCGGGCAAGATCGCCAAGGAATTGTTCGAGATCATCTGGACCGAGGGCGGCGACCCGGCCGGGATCGTCGAGGCGCGCGGCATGAAACAGGTCACGGACATAGGCGCGATCGAGGCCGTCGTGGACCAGATCATCGCCGCCAATCCCGCCCAGGTCGAAAAGGCCAGGGCCAATCCGAAACTGGCGGGCTGGTTCGTGGGCCAGGTGCTGAAGGCCAGCGGCGGCAAGGCAAATCCGGCCGCCGTCAACCAACTGGTCGCAAAAAAGCTGCAATTGTAGCGGCTGCGGCGGCAGAGGGTCGCGCAGGCTGAAACGGCGGCCACTTCCTCTGTCGGAGATGACCCCGCCGCCCTTGGCAAGCGATGCGGCATCTGCTCTACCTTCTGGTTGATGCAAGGTTCAGGACGCAGACAGATGCCCTTCGAATACACCGTCATTCCGGCCCCCACGCGCGGCGAGAAAGCCAGGGACGTCAAGACCCCGACCGACCGCTATGCGCTGGCAGTGACGCAGGAACTGAACCGGATGGCAAAGGATGGCTGGGAATATATCCGCGCCGACGTGTTGCCCAGCGACGAACGCAGCGGCCTGACGGGGCGGACGACGATCTATCACAACCTCTTGGTTTTCCGCCGCAAGGCAGACGCCACCGAGACGCCAGAACCCGAAAGGCAGCAGATTCCGCAACCCGAATATCCCGTCGCCGCCGCGCCCGTGCGCAAGCCCCAGCCGGCACCGGCGCTGCCCGAGGCCGCGGCACCGCAGCCCCCGCGTCGGGTTTCCGAAACGGTGCCGGCCGCCACCGCCGACGCCGAGCCGATTGTCAAGGAAAACCCGACCGGGACCGAACCTCCCGCACCGCGGACCGAGCCTGACCGGATTTAGCCCTGCGGTTCAGGGATCATGCCGGATCGGCAGCGGGCGACGTCTCTTCGACGATGACCAGTTCGCGCGTGGACGCATCCTTGGCATGGGCCAGCGCGGCTTGATATTCGGCGCTTTCGTAGCAGGCCACGGCCGCTTCGAAGCTGGGAAAGCGGGCCACGACGTTGCGCGGCCGGTCCTGCCCCTCGAATTGCCGGTAGCGGCCGCCCCGCGCCAGAAAAACGCCGCCATGCGATGCGATCGCTGGTCCGGCGGCCTCGGCATAGCGGCGATAGGCCTCGGGGTCGGTCACGAGGACATGTGCGATCCACAGCGCGCTCATAGTGTCGCCCCGATCAGTTTCTCGACTTCGGCAAAGGCGCTTTCGGCGGCCTCCAGTCCCGGCGCGCCACCCTGGGCGCGATCTGGCCGCCCGCCGCCGCCCTTGCCGCCAAGCGCGGCGGTGGCGGCCTGCACCAGGGACACGGCGCTGAGACGGTCGGTCAGATCCGGCGTCACGCCGGCGGCCACGGTCGCCTTGCCGTCGGCTTCCGACAGGACCAGCACCGCGCCGCTGCCCAGCTTGGCTTTCATCTCGTCGATCAGAGGCCCAAGCTCCTTGCCGCCGACGCCCTCGACCCTGCGGCCGATGAATTTCACGCCGGCGATTTCCTTGGCTTCGGTGGCCCCGCCGCCGCCCATGGCAAGCTGCCGCTTCAACTGCGCGACCTCGCTGGCCAGTGCCTTGCGCTCATCGGCCAGGGCGCGCACCCGGTTCACGACATCGCCCGCCTGCGCTTTCAACAGGGTCGCGATCTCGGCCAATTGCCGGTCTGCCGCGCGCAGATGGTCCAGCGCCGCCTGCCCTGTCAGCGCCTCGATCCGCCGCACTCCGGCGCTGGAAGCGGAATCGCCCAGCAGCGCGAAGGCGCCGATATCGCCCGTGCGCAGGACATGCGTGCCTCCGCAAAGTTCCAGCGAATAGGTCTGGCCATCCGTGCCCTTGCCGGAATTGCCCTGCCGACCCATCGAGACCACCCGCACCTCATCGCCATATTTCTCGCCGAACAATGCCTGGGCGCCCAAGGCACGAGCGTCGTCGGGGGTCATGATCCGGGTTTCGACCGGGGAATTCTGCCGAATGAAATCATTCACTTCCGCCTCGATCTTCGAGACCTCCTCGGGCGTGACGGCATGGTTGTGGCTGAAATCGAAGCGCAGCCGGTCAGGCGCGTTCAGACTGCCGCGCTGCGCGACATGGGCGCCCAGGGTCCGACGCAATGCCTCGTGCAGCAGATGCGTGGCCGAATGGTTGGCGCGGATCATGCCGCGCCGGTCACGATCGACCGACAATTGCGCACCCTGACCCTTGGCAATCGTGCCCAGCGTCACCTGGGCCATATGCGTGAAGACGCCCGCGACCTTCCTGGTGTCGGTTACCCGCGCGGCGCCTGTCTCGGTCCTGACAAGACCGGTATCGCCAACCTGACCGCCCGATTCGGCATAGAAGGGCGACTGGTTCACGACGATCTGAACCTCTGCGCCCTCGGTCGCTTCCGAAGCCTCGGCCCCCTCCACCACCAGAGCCAGGATCTGACCTTCCGCCTCGTCGGTGTCATAGCCCAGAAATTCGGTCGCGCCATGACGTTCGGCCAGATCATGCCAGATCGCTGCGTCCTTCGTCTCGCCGCTGCCCGCCCAGGCCGCGCGGGCCTTGGCCTTCTGTTCGGCCATCGCGGCATCAAAGCCGCTGATGTCGACCGCGCGGCCTTTTTCACGCAAGGCATCCTGTGTCAGATCCAGCGGGAAACCATAGGTATCATACAGCTTGAAGGCCGCCTCGCCCGGCAGATTCGCGCCCTCCGGCAGCTTTGCCACTTCCTCGTCCAGCAGCCGCAATCCCCGGTCCAGAGTCTGCCGGAACCGGGTTTCCTCGCTGCGCAGGGTCTCTTCGATCAGCGGCTGCGCGCGGGTCAGTTCCGGATAGGCCGTGCCCATCTGCCCGACCAGGGCCGGGACCAGCCGATACATCACCGGATCCTGCGCACCCAGCATGTGCGCGTGACGCATCGCGCGCCGCATGATGCGCCGCAGCACATAGCCGCGCCCCTCGTTCGAGGGCATGACCCCATCCGCGATCAGGAAGCCGGTCGAACGCAGATGATCCGCGATCACCCGGTGATGCACCTTGCCCGAGCCGTCCGGATCGACGCTCGTGGCATGGGCGCTGGCTTCGATCAGGCTGCGCATCAGATCGGTGTCATAATTGTCGTGCTTGCCTTGCAAGAGCGCACCGATCCGTTCCAGTCCCATGCCGGTGTCGATGGATTGCATGTCGAGCGCGCGCATCGAGCCGTCCTCGAATTGCTCGTTCTGCATGAAGACAAGGTTCCAGATCTCGATGAAGCGGTCGCCGTCTTCCTCGGCCGAACCCGGCGGCCCGCCCCAGATGTGATCGCCGTGATCGTAGAAGATTTCGGTGCAGGGGCCGCAGGGACCGGTCGGACCCATCTGCCAGAAATTATCGGCCGTGGCGATGCGGATGATGCGGTCGTCCGGCAATCCGGCCACCTTTTTCCAGATATTCGCGGCCTCGTCATCGGTATGATAGACCGTGACCAGCAGCCTGTCCCTGGACAGCCCGAAATCCCGGGTCAGCAATTCCCAGGCGAAGGCGATGGCCTCGGATTTGAAATAGTCGCCAAAGCTGAAATTGCCCAGCATTTCAAAGAAGGTGTGGTGCCGAGCGGTATAGCCGACATTGTCCAGATCGTTGTGCTTGCCGCCGGCGCGGACACATTTCTGCGCCGTCGTCGCGCGGGTGTAGTCCCGCGTCTCCAGTCCGGTGAACAGGTTCTTGAACTGAACCATTCCGGAATTGGTGAACATCAGCGTCGGATCGTTGCGCGGCACCAGGGGGCTGCTTTCGACCACGCGATGGCCGTTTTTCTCGAAATAGCCCAGAAACGTTGATCGGATGTCGTTCAGACTTGGCATGAGCGGCCTTCATCGCAGGAATATCGCGGCGTCCCCGCGCCGCAAAAGCTGGCGTTCGGTCTATCGTCCGCCGTGCCCGCTGTCCAGCGATCCCGCCGCGCGCTGATACCCAGCCGGAGAAAGGCGCCGACCGGAAAAGAAAACGCGCGAAGGATTGCCCCCCGCGCGCGTCGAATGGTCGGTCTGCCCGTTGCTTCAATCCTCGGTCAGCTTTTCGTCCTCGCCGCCCGCGACGCCGAAATCCAGACCATGGCTGGCCCGGATCTTGTCCTCGATCGCATAGGCGATATCGGGATTGTCGCGCAGATATTGCTTGGCGTTCTCGCGTCCCTGGCCGATCCGTTCGTCGCCATGCGAATACCACGCGCCCGATTTCTCGACCACGCCGGCCTTGACGCCCAGATCGACCAGTTCGCCGACCTTGCTGATGCCCTCGCCATACAGGATGTCGAATTCGACCTGCCGGAAGGGCGGGGCAACCTTGTTCTTGACGACCTTCACCCGCGTCGTATTCCCGATCACCTCGTCGCGATCCTTGATCGAGCCGATGCGGCGAATGTCCAGACGCACGGACGCATAGAATTTCAGCGCGTTCCCGCCCGACGTGGTCTCGGGACTGCCGAACATCACGCCGATCTTCATGCGGATCTGGTTGATGAAGATGACCATGCAATTGCTGCGGCCGATGCTGGCGGTCAGCTTGCGCATCGCCTGGCTCATCAATCGGGCCTGCGCGCCAACCTGATGGTCGCCCATATCGCCCTCGATCTCGGCCTTGGGTGTCAGCGCGGCGACGGAATCGACCACCACCATGCTGACCGCGCCGGAACGGACCAGAGTATCGACGATCTCCAGCGCCTGCTCGCCTGTATCGGGCTGGCTGATCAGCAGCTCCTCCAGGTTGACGCCCAGCTTGCGGGCATATTGCGGATCCAGCGCGTGTTCTGCATCGACAAAGGCACAGACGCCGCCCTTCTTCTGTTCCTCGGCCACCGCATGAAGGGTCAGCGTCGTCTTGCCGCTGCTCTCGGGTCCATAGATCTCGACGATGCGCCCCTTGGGCAGACCGCCGATTCCAAGCGCGATGTCCAGCCCCAGCGATCCGGTCGAGGTTGACTCGATCTCGGCCACCGGATTGTCGGCGCCCAGTTTCATGATCGAGCCCTTGCCGAACTGGCGCTCGATCTGAGCCAGCGCGCTGTCCAGCGCCTTCTGCTTGTCCGCGCCGCGTTTGTCGTTCATGTCGAAAATGCTCGCCTGTGCCATGTCGTCCTCACATGTATTTCACAGCCATCCGGGCGTAGCAATCTGCCGGGCCGCCGCGAATTGTTCACTTCTTGTTCTCACGCCTGAATGCCCGATCCGGGACCTCGTTTCAAGTGAAATTGGTTAACCGAGGCGATTCTGCCTCCGATGATGCGCGACGAGCGGTTAACGAATCATTACCGGATTCCCCGATCGTCGGCTTTTGCCTGCCTTTGCCGTTTTTTTCGCCCCGCTCCGTGCCGGTCTGCTGATCCGATCCGGCGGGTCAATGCAGCGACGGTCCCGGCGGCGCCGACAATTGACGTGCGACGGTCTGGGTCAATTCGGCCAGGGTGAAGGGCTTGGCGAGAAAGGCTGAATTCGGGACCGGCATGCTGCCTTCGCCGAAAATGTCGTCGGTATAGCCGGACATGAACACAACCCTGGTCTTCGGCCGGTCCCTCAGCGCGGTTCTGACCCAGCTTGGTCCATCCATGCCTGGCATCACGACGTCGGTGACAAAGACATCGATCTTCAGCCGGCTGTCGGACAGCATTTCAAGCGCGCTTTCGGCGCTGTCGGCTTCGTGAACCTCATAGCCCTTCAGCCGCAGGGCGCGGACCGCGAAGGCCCGGACAGGGGCCTCGTCCTCGACCAGAAGGACCGAGGCGGGATGGTCGGGGGCGTGTTCACGCCCCGATACCGGTTCGGGCAAGGCTGCGGGCGAACTTTCGGCGGCGGCATCATGCGCCGGAAAATACAGCGAAAAGCAGGTGCCTCGCCCAGGCTCGCTGTCGCAGAAGATATAGCCGCCGGTCTGCTTGACGATACCATAGGCCGTCGACAGGCCCAGGCCGGTACCCTCTCCGGTGCGCTTTGTGGTGAAGAACGGCTCGAAGATCTTGTCCAGCACTTCCGGCGACATGCCGCAGCCTTCGTCGGACACGCGGATGCGGACATAGCTGCCTTTCGGCAAATCGACCCTGTCACGCGACAAGGGTTTGTGCAGCGAGACGTTGTCGGCGCGAACGTTGATCTCGCCGCCCTGCGGCATGGCATCGCGCGCGTTGACCACGAGATTCATGATGACCTGTTCCAGTTGCCGCTTGTCCGCGCGGATCGGACGCAGTGCGGGATCGTTGGTGATCGTCAGCCCGACCCGTTCACCCACCAGACGGTTCAGCAGATGCGTCAGATCGGCCAGCGTATCGCGCGGGTCCAGCGTCTCCAGCCTCAGGGTCTGCTTGCGCGAGAAGGCCAGAAGCTGCCCGACCAGCGCCGCCGCGCGGTTGGTATTCTGGCTGATCTGGTCGAGATCCGCGAATTCCGGATCGCCCTTGTCGTGGCGCAACATCAGCAGATCGCAATGTCCCCGGATCGCCGTCAGAAGATTGTTGAAATCATGCGCGACGCCACCCGCAAGCTGCCCGATCGCCTGCATCTTCTGACTCTGCACGAACTGCGCCTCCAGCGTCTTCAGCGCGCTGGCGTCATGCAAGACCGCGATCAGTCCCGGCTGATCGACGGGATCCGGGGCCAGGGCAACCTGGAAGTATCGATCGCGCGCAGGCTCGCCCGCGCGACCTTCGGCACCACGCATCCGCAGCATCTCGGCACGGCCGTCAAGCCGCCCCGACAGAGCGTCGATCAGCCAGTCGCCGATGGGCCGCCCCGGACCTTCCAGCAGCGATGAAAGCTGGATCGGCGTCTCGGACGGCAGGCGGCCATCCAGCAGCTTTCGTGCGGCGATATTGGCACGCCGGATCAGACCGTCCGGCGACAACCGAAGCAGCGCGACCGGCAGGGCGTCGAAATCGTCGTCCGGCCGCGCATGGCCCATGGCCGCGTCATCGACCGGAGACACGCCAGGCATGTGGAAAGACCACAATTGCAGTGGCGCATCCCTGGAGCGGGTCAGCGCGATCATGGCGCCGGTATCAAGCGCCAGCTCGGCGTATCCGCCCTTGCCCGCGCGGGCCAGCATATCCTCGGCATCGCCCTCGGCATCGGCGCGCATCTGCCCCAGCAGCGCCACGATATTGCGTCCCAGAAGATCGCCGAAGACCTCACTGGCCTCGTTTTGAAACAGAACCTGACCCTCGCCATCGCAGACCCAGACAGGTTCCGCGGCCAACGCCACCTCGCGGCGCAGCGCCGAAAGCCCGCGCCGGGCCATGTAGCCCTGAAACCCATGCGCCAGCGAAATCGCGCCGCCCAGCAGATACCACGCCACGGCGATGGTCGAGAACACGATCGCCGCGGCGCCGCTGGGATTGCCCGGCATCACCACCAGAATCAGCGCGCCGATCGCCATCGGCAGCAACAGCAGCGGCAAGGCAGCCATGGCGTTGCGCGACAATCCCAACATCCGGTCCAACTGATCCATCCGAATCGCCCTTCTGCGCGGTTTCGTTCTGGATAGGTCGGACGAGCTTAAGATTGCGTTAATGCGCCTGTGGACATTTTTCATCGCGACCGCTCCAGCAGGGCCAGGAAAAAGCCGTCGCTGGCGGACAGGGGCGACCAGCGATGCGCGCTGCGAAGGGCGAAATCCGGGCGGCGCGCCAGAAAGGCCGCGATCTGCCTGGTATTTTCGTCATCCAGCATCGAGCAGGTCATGTAGGCCAGCAGTCCGCCGGTCGCCACATGGCCCGAGGCGTCGTCCAGGATCCTTGCCTGCGCCGCGACAAGAGCTTGCAGATCGGGTTCGGACAAGCGCCATCGGGCGTCCGGGCTGCGCCGCCATGTTCCCGAACCGGAACAGGGCACGTCCGCCACCACCAGATCGAAGACCCCCGATGGCCGCGGCACGATCTGGACCTTCGCGCCGGACCGCGCCGCACGGACGGGCAGATCGCGCATCCGAGCGCGATCGGCGTCGTGGGCGGCGATCCGAAGGTTCTCGGCACGCCCGGCAAGGGCCAGCGCCTTGCCACCGCCGCCGGCGCAGTAATCGAGGATCCGCTGCCCCGCCCGAACCGGAACCGTCGCACAGGCCAGTTGCACCGACAGATCCTGAAGCTCGACCACTCCGTCGCGATAGGCGCGGCTGGTGGAAAGACGCCGCTCGTTGCGCGTGACGCGCAGCGCAGAGGGCAGTTGCAGGTGGGATTCGGCCGCGATCTCGTCCTCCGCCAGGGCTGCGAGGGCCTCGGGCAAAGTGGCGCGCAACGGGTTCACCCGCAACCAGACCGGTGCCCGCAGGCGCAAGGCCGCGGCCTCGTCATCGGCGCGCGGCCCCAGCGACGCCCGCCAGCGCGGCAGGATCCAGTCGGGAAGATCGATGGCATCGCCCGGATGGTCGGTCATTTCCTCGGCAGTCAGCGGGGCCGGGGCGTGACCCTCGCCGGTGAACAGCGCGCAGGGATCGCGGCCCTCGTCGCGCAGCAGGCCGATCATCAGGCCGCGCCCGCTCATCACGCCGCCACGATGGGCAAGGCTGTTGCGGCAGCGCAGGGCATGAAAGACCAGATCGCGGATGGCCGCGCGGTCGCCCGAGCCGGCAAAGCGGCTGCCGCGCGACCAGCGCAGCAGCGCCGCCTCGGCCGGATCGCCGGCGAGGATCCGGTCCAGGATATCGGCGGCGGCGGCAATGCGCGCGGCCGGTGTCATCGTATCTGTCCGGCCTGTCTCATGCCGCTCCTGCCTCACCGTCAATCCCTGTCGCTTTAGCGCAGGCCTGGCGCCGGCGAAACCGGCCGACGAAAAAGGGCGCCTCGCGGCGCCCTTCTCCCGATCACTGTCCAGGGGCGATCAGACCGAATAATACATCTGATACTCGACCGGATGGGGGGTATGCTCATAGGCATAGACCTCTTCCCATTTCAGCGCGATATAGCCTTCAAGCTGGTCGCGGGTGAACACGTCGCCCGCCAGCAGGAAGTCCATGTCCTTTTCAAGTTCCTCCAGCGCTTCGCGCAGGCTGCCGCAAACGGTCGGGATCTCGGCCAGTTCCTCGGGCGGCAGGTCATAGAGATCCTTGTCCGAGGCGGCGCCGGGATCGATCTTGTTCTTGATCCCGTCAAGACCGGCCATCAGCAGCGCGGCAAAGGCCAGATAGGGATTCGCCGCCGGGTCGGGGAAGCGGGCTTCGACGCGCTTGGCCTTGGGCGATTCCGTCCACGGGATCCGCACGCAGCCGGACCGGTTGCGGGCCGAATAGGCGCGCAGCACCGGCGCCTCGAAGCCGGGGATCAGGCGCTTGTAGCTGTTGGTCGCGGGATTCGTCAGCGCGTTCAGCGCCTTGGCGTGCTTCAGGATGCCGCCGATGAAATACAGCGCCTCCTGGCTGAGATCGGCGTATTTGTCGCCGGCGAACAGCGGCTTGCCCTCTTTCCAGATCGACATGTTGACGTGCATCCCGCTGCCGTTGTCGCCCTTCATGGGCTTGGGCATGAACGTCACCGACTTGCCATAGGCGGCGGCGACGTTGTGGATGACGTATTTGTATTTCTGGATATTGTCGGCCTGTTCGGTCAGCGATCCGAAGATCAGCCCCAGCTCGTGCTGCGCGCTGGCGACCTCGTGGTGGTGCTTGTCCACCTTCATGCCCATCCGCTTCATCGTGGACAGCATCTCGCCGCGGATATCCTGAGCGGCATCGACAGGGTTGACCGGGAAATAGCCGCCCTTGTGACCTGCGCGATGGGCCTGGTTGCCCATCTCGTATTCGGTATCGGTGTTCCACGCCGCATCGACGGCATCGATCTGGAAGGCCACCTTCTGCGGCGTCACGGAATAGCGCACATCGTCGAAGATGAAGAACTCGGCCTCGGGGCCGAAATAGGCCGCGTCGCCGATCCCGGACGATTTCAGGTAGGCCTCGGCCTTGACGGCGGTGCCGCGCGGATCACGGCTGTAGGCCTCGCCGGTATCGGGCTCGACGACGTTGCAGTGAACGCAGAGCGTCTTTTCGGCATAGAACGGATCGATATAGGACGATGCCGGATCGGGGATCAGCTTCATGTCGGACTGATCGATCGACTTCCAGCCCGCGATCGAGCTGCCGTCGAACATGAAGCCTTCCTCGAAGAAGTCCTCGTCGACCAGATCGACATCTAGCGTCACGTGTTGAAGCTTGCCCTTGGGATCGGTGAAGCGGACATCGACATAGGCGACGTCTTCGTCCTTCATCAATTGCAAGACATCCTTGATTTTCATCTCTTCCCTTTCTGCGTCATTGCGACCCGGCGTGTCAGGGCGCCGGGTGCGGAAGTGGTGTTGACCTTGCCGGTTCTCTTAGACTGCGTCGTCGCCGGTTTCGCCAGTGCGAATACGGATTGCCTGCTCGACAGGCGATACGAAAATCTTGCCGTCGCCGATCTTCTCGGTCCGGGCGGCGCCCACGATCGCATCCACGGCGGCCTCGACCTGATCGTCGGGCAACACCATCTCGATCTTCACCTTGGGCAGGAAATCGACCACGTATTCCGCGCCGCGATACAGTTCGGTATGCCCCTTCTGGCGACCGAAACCCTTGACTTCGGTGACGGAAAGACCCTGCACGCCGACCTCTTGCAGCGCCTCCTTCACATCGTCCAGCTTGAACGGCTTGATGATCGCCTCGATCTTTTTCATCACAAATGATCCTTCCTCGCGGCTTGCCTGACGTCTGATTGGCGGGTTTCATCACGCGGGTAAATGCGGCGCGGCGGGGATCGGGGGCGCAAACCACCGGACCGCGATTCATTGCTCGTTTTTAAGGCATAATGGCAATATATCAGGCAGACACAATGCTGACAGGCACGGAAATCCTGACCACCGCCCAAATGCGCGCCATCGAATCCGCCGCCATGTCCGGCGGCCGGGTTTCGGGACTGACCCTGATGGAGCGGGCTGGCGCCGCGGTAGCGGGCCAGATTCGCCTGCGCTGGCCCAGGCCGGGACAGGTCACCGTCCTGTGCGGCCCCGGAAACAATGGTGGCGACGGCTATGTGATCGCCCGTCATCTGGCCCGCGCGGGCTGGCGGGCACGGGTTCTGGGCGTGGACAGCCGGCGCGGCGCCGATGCCGCCGAGATGCAGCGACGCTGGCGCCAGATCGGCCCTGTCGAACCCCTGACCCGGCAATCCCTGCGGCGCGCCGAGGGCGAGGATCTCTGCGTCGATGCGATCTTCGGCACCGGTCTGACCCGCCCGCCCGAGGGCGCGATCGCAGACGTTCTGGCCGGCCTCGGGACAGACAGATTCGGGAACCGGATGGTCGCGGTCGATTGCCCCAGCGGCCTGTGCATGGACAGCGGCGCGATGCTGGGCAGGCCGCGCAAGGGCAGCCCGGATGATCCCCGCGCCGCGTTGACCGTGGCCTTCGACAGCCCCAAGCCTGGCCATCTCATCGGCCTCGGCCCTGTCCTCTGCGGTGATCTGGTGATCGCGGATATCGGGCTTTCAGGCTGGCGCGACCAAAAGCCCGTCCCGCCGTCGCTTGCAGCGATATGGCCTCCGATCGGCCCGACACGGATGCGCGAGTCCGGCATCGCAAGGCTGGCCAAACGATCGGATCAGGCGGCGCATAAATTCGTCCATGGTCACGCGCTGGTCCTTGCGGGTCCGGCCGGCAGGGGCGGTGCTGCGCGACTGACGGCGCGGGCAGCCCTGCGCGTGGGCGCCGGTCTGGTGACGATCGGCCCGCCCGAGGCAGCGATGGGCGATCATGCCGGACCGCCCGACGCGCTGATGCGGCGGTGTGTGGACAGCGCCGACGATCTTGAGCGGATGCTGAGCGACGCCCGGATCCGTGCTGTGGCGATCGGTCCCGGCTGCGGGGTGGACCGTGCGGGGGTCTTGCTGCCGGCGCTTCTGGCTTCGCGCCGGTCCTGCGTGATCGATGCTGACGCGATCACGGCGATTGCGGGGGCGCCGGCCATGCGCGCGACGCTGCACCAAGGCTGCGTGCTGACACCGCATGAAGGCGAATTCGCGCGGCTGTTTCCCGACCTGGCCGACCGTCTCGGGGCGCTGCCCGAGCGCGGCCCGGCCTTTTCCAGAATAGACGCCGCGCGCGAGGCCGCCGCGCGCTGCGGTGCGATTGTGCTGTTGAAAGGCCCCGACACGGTGATCGCTGCGCCGCCGTCCTGTGACGGCGCCAACCCGCATGGCAGGGTCATCATTCACTCCGCCTTCGACATTCCCTGGCTGGCAACGGCCGGCGCGGGCGACGTGCTGGCCGGGATCATCGCCGGCCTGCTGGCGCGCGGCCTGCCTGCGCCGGAGGCCGCCGGTTGGGGAACCCTGCTGCATGCCAAGGCGGCTCGCGCCTTCGGCCCCGGACTGATCGGCGACGATCTGCCCCAGACACTGCCCGCCGTCCTGCGAGAGATGGGCATGTGAGTCCGGCTTGGGACGGTTGGATGCTGTAATGGCGGACCCGGAGCGATTCGAACGCCCGACCCCCAGATTCGTAGTCTGGTGCTCTATCCAGCTGAGCTACGGGTCCGTCGTAGGGCGGTGGTCTACCCCCCCCTCCCAGCGGATGCAAGAGGGTGCGGCGCATTTTCCACGCCATTTTCCCTATCGCGCGGCGGCGCCCGCACGCGCCGGCAAGATCGCCATGTCGCGCGGAATGTGGATCATGAATTCGCTGCCCTCTTCGTCGCTGCGGACCAGTTCCAGCCGGCCCCCATGGCCGCGGATCAGATCGGCGGCGATGGTCAGGCCCAGTCCGGTGCCGCCCTTCCGCGAACTGCCGCTGAAAGGCTTGAACAGGTATTCGCGCGCCTTCTCGGGCAGACCCGGGCCCGAATCGCCAACGCGAATCCACCATTCGGAATCGGTCTCGCCCGCTCCGATCTCGATTGCGCCGGGGCTGCCGGTGCCCTCGATCGCCTGTCGCGCGTTCCGCGACAGGTTCGCCAGCACACGGTAAAGCTGATCGCGGTCGGCGCGGATCGTCAGGCTGGGCGCGATGTCGGTGACGAATTCGACCTGCCCCGCGGCTTCGCCCGCCAGCGTCTCGGCCTCGATCACCTCGGCGGCAAGCTGGGTCAGGTTGAAACGCGACAGGGACGGCGCAGGCTCTTCCGCCTTGCCGAAGGCCAGGGTCGTTTCGCACAGGTTCACTGCGCGAGAGATCGAGTTCACCAGCTTGGGCGCGGCGCGGCGAACCTTGGGATCGGCGCTATCCTCCAGCCGGTCGGCAAAGATCTGGGCCGTCGTCAGGATGTTGCGCAGATCGTGGCTGATCTTGGCCACAGCCTCGCCAAGCTGCGCCATCCTCTCCTTCTGCTTCAGCGACGAGGTGACGGTCTTCTGCATCGCCTCCAGCGCCGTTTCGGCGTCACGCAATTCGGCCAGGCGGGCGTTGGGGGTGATGATGTGGCGCGTGTTGTCGGGTTCCAGCGCGTAAGAGGTCATATGGCTGATCACGCGCCGGATCGGCACCAGGATCAGCCGCTGAGCCGCGATGTTGAGCAGGATCCCGGTCAGTATCGAAAACGCCGCCGACAGCACCAGCAACCGCAGCCCGTAATCGATCATCGCGCCGCGCAGGGGGGCGGTCTTCATGGTGATCTCGATCAGCTGGCCCGCCTGATTGACCGGAGAGCCGATGACGCGCACGGTTTCGTCCCTGTCGTCCAGCAGCGTGACCAGAGCATCGTCGATCGTCTGCACGACGCCTTCTTCGCGCAGATCGTAGGTCGCGCTGACCTGATCGCGGATGGGCGAGGACAGGACCAGCTGGCGCACGTTATCGCGGCGAAGCACAACGTTCAGCACGCCGGCATTCTGCAACAATTCCGATTCCAGGTCGCTGGTCAGCGATTCATCGGTCGCCAGCAGCGCCAGCGATGCGATCTGCGCCCGCTCCAGACGCGATTCCAGAAAGTCCAGCCGAAAGCGTGACAAGGCCGGCAGCAGGATGAACAACTCGGCCAGCACGACGAAAATGATCGTCAGTGCAGCGAATCGGCCGGAAATGGTGTTCAATCGCATCTTGTCCGGATCGTCTTGCTCGTCGCCTGCGTGTTTTCGGCTTTCGCGGGGCCGGTTTGCACATCAAACGAATGTGATCATTCGCTGGTTCCCTTTCCAGAGGCAGTCGGAAAGATTGCCGGCGGCAGTTGACGCGGGCTTTGGGCTGCATTATCCAGCGGACTTCCTGCAACCGGCGCATCGCGCGGGGTTATTGCCCCTGCACATCGCCATACGCAATTACAATTGATCGAAACCGCAAAAGACCGACCCGGAGACCGACCATGAAGCGCACTTTCCAACCGTCGAACCTTGTTCGTGCGCGCCGCCACGGCTTTCGCGCCCGCATGGCCACCAAGGGCGGCCGCCGCGTGCTGAACGCCCGCCGTGCCAAGGGCCGCAAGCGTCTGTCGGCGTAAGCCTTTCCGCCGGGTAACATCCCCGCACGTCGAGGCAATGACCATGCCGCCCCTGCCCCATCCCCGCGCTGAACCGCAGCCAAGGGATGATGGCGGGGCGGCATTTGCCGTGCCCCTCGCCGGATGCGGCAAGATGCCCGTGGTAATTGCGAATCGCGCCGGTTTTCTTGCCGCCGCACGCGCCCGGCGTCAGGGAACGCCGGGTTTCATGCTTCAGGCGCGGGATCGCGGCGATGATGGCCCGCTTCGCGTGGGCTTCACCTGCTCGAAGAAGATCGGCAACGCCGTTGCCCGCAACCGCGCCAGGCGCCGCCTGCGCGAGATCGCCCGGCTGGGCTTGCGGCATGGGGGGCGGGCTGGCTGGGACTATGTCCTGGTGGGTCGCCCCGAGGCGACGATCGCGCGCGATTTCGACGACTTGCAGCGGGATTTGTCGGTCGCGCTGCGCAAGATTCACCGATGAGCCCGCTGGCCCGCCTCCTGGCGCTGCCGGTGCGCGCCTATCGCCTGGTCGCTTCGCCCTGGCTGGGAAATGGTTGCCGCTTTCAGCCGACCTGCTCTGAATATGCGCTGGAGGCGCTGCAGCGACACGGCGCGTTCCGGGGGGGCTGGCTGGCAATCCGGCGCATCGCGCGGTGCCACCCCTGGGGCGGACATGGCCACGATCCCGTTCCCGGGGCCCGAGACTCGGGTCATGATCATGAATGAGAAGGCCCAGGCGATGCCGGATGACACTGACGATACCGAAATTCATCCGCTTTTCGCCGGCGCCCCCTCATCGACCGAGTTCCGCAAGCTGCGCAAGCGCCTTGTGCGCGAAACCCGCGCCGCGATCGAGGATTATGGCATGGTCCGGCCCGGCGCGCGTTGGCTGGTCTGTCTGTCGGGCGGCAAGGACAGCTATACGCTGCTGGCAGTGCTGCACGAATTGCAGTGGCGCGGCCTGTTGCCGGTGGACCTGCTGGCCTGCAATCTGGATCAGGGCCAGCCCGGTTTCCCGGCCACGGTCCTGCCGGAATTTCTGGCGGCGCGCGGCGTGCCACATCGCATCGAATATCGGGACACCTATTCGATCGTGAAGGAAAAGGTGCCGCAGGGACGGACTTACTGCGCCCTGTGCTCGCGGTTGCGGCGCGGCAATCTGTATCGGATCGCACGGGAAGAAGGATGTTCGGCTGTCGTTCTGGGACATCATCGCGACGACATTCTGGAAACCTTCTTCATGAACCTTTTTCATGGCGGTCATCTGGCAACCATGCCGCCGAAATTGCTGAATGAAGAAGGCGATCTGATGGTCTTGCGCCCCCTGGCCTTCGTGGCCGAGGCCGATTGCGACCGGTTCGCGCGGGCGATGGCCTATCCGATCATTCCCTGCGATCTTTGCGGCAGCCAGGAAGGCTTGCAGCGCGTTCAGGTCAAGAAATTGCTGGACGAATGGGAATCGCGCAGCCCCGGCCGCAGGCAGATCATGTTTCGTGCCCTGATGAATGCACGCCCTTCGCATCTGCTGGACCCGAACCTGTTCAATTTCGCCGGCCTCGTCGCGGATCGTTCAAATGCGATGCAAGCGGCTGACGATTCCCTGTGTGAACATTAACTGAACAACAAGCATTCTGCGCTAGACCTGCCAAAGGTAACCCGTGGAAGGGACAGAATGCGCCACCGAATGATGAGATCCGCGAACTGGCTGAAAACGCGACTGTTGCGTGACGGCAAGCCCCGCGATCGCACGGGCCCCCTCAGCGTCCTGCTGATGCGGCTCGAAAATTTCGATGTTCTGACCGACCATCTGGGCAGGGCCGGAATCGGGCACCTGCTGGTCAGCATCTGCATGAGGCTGAACCGCGCGATGCGCCCGGAAGATCCGGTGCAGATCATCGCGCCCGGCGTCTTCGCGGTCGTCGTCTCCGACCGCTGCGAGATCGAGGCGATGCGAATCGCCAGCCGTTTGCAACGCGAGGTGCAGCGACCGGTCGCAGCATCGGGGCGGACCGTGGCCCCGGTTCTGACCGGGGTCATGGTCCATGCCAATGCCGACGCATCGGCCGAACTGGCCGACATGATCGAGGATGCGCGCCATCGTCTGGAGCGGTTGGATGCGGAAGGGCTGGGCAATCTGCGTCTTTACAGTCACGATCCGCAGCGGATCACCGACGCCATCCCCGCCTGCGTCGCGGATGCCGTGGCCGACGGTCAGATCATCGCCTATTTTCAGCCGCAATTGTGTTGCCACACCGGCAAGGTCACCGGTTTCGAGGCGCTGGCCCGCTGGAACCACCCGGTCCACGGGATCCTGCCCCCCGCAGCCTTCATGCCCAAGATGACCGAAGCGGATCACGCCGCGCTCACGCTGTCGATGCTGCGACAATCGCTGGCGGCGCTGCAGCGGTGGGATAGCGAAGGCCGCGATGTGCCGACGGTGGCGTTGAACATATCGAACTGCGAACTGGGCGACAGCGGTTTTGCGGCCAGCCTGTTGTGGGAACTGGATCGCCAGAACATTCCGACCAACCGGCTGGTGCTTGAACTTCTCGAAAGCGTGGGCCCCGTCACCGCGAACAGCGAGGCCCGCGCCAATCTGGAAATGCTGTCCAAGGCGGGCTGCCGGCTGGATCTGGATGATTTCGGCACCGGATATGCCAGCCTGGATGCAATCCGGCTGTTCGGCGTGCACAGGATCAAGATTGATCGCAGTTTCGTGATGGGCTGCGATATCGACCCCGGCCAACAGCGAATGATCCTTGCCATCCTGGCGCTGGCAGAACATCTGGGCGTCGCGACGCTGGCCGAAGGCGTCGAGACCTCCGAGGAACATGCCTTTCTTGCCCAGATGGGATGCGATCAGGTCCAGGGATATTCGATCGCGCGCCCCCTGCCCCTCGAGGAAGCCTGCGCTTTTCTCGACGATCACGCCCGCCGCGCCGAATCGATGCGCCTGATGCCGCCCCGGAAGGCGGGCTGACACCGCCGCGACCCGCGGGTGCGACGGCCTTCGCGGTCGGCTATCTTGACGGCCAGCCCCCCCCCGCGAAACGGACCGCGCAAAAGACGTCTGGCCCAATTCCGCTTGACCTTTGACGGCCCCTTCTGTTGAACCGGCGCGACTGACGCGATGACGGTGGACTTGGGACATGGACGACAACAACCGCAATCTGATCCTGGCGACGGTGCTGTCGTTTCTGGTGATCCTGATCTGGTACACGGTCTTCGCGCCCGAGCCCCCGGCACCGACAGAGCCCGCACAGCCCGTGGCCCAGCAGGGCACCGGCGCCCAGCCGGCGGCGCCCGAGGCGACGGGCGATGCGACAGCCACTGCCGATCTGTCGGCCCAAGCCGTGCCGGCTGCGGACAGGGCTGGCCGCGTCCAAATCGATTCACCCGCGCTCGCGGGTTCGATCTCGCTGGCCGGGGGCCGTATCGACGATCTGTCGCTGCTGAAATACCAGGAAACGCTGGATCCGTCCTCGCCCAATGTCCGTTTGCTGGCGCCGTCCTCGGCAACCGCCGATCCCCGCATCGACACGACCGGATCGAAACCTTATTACGCCGTCTATGGCTGGACGCCCGGCCCCGGCGTCGATCCCGCGTCGGTGCCCGGCCCATCGACAATCTGGACGCTCGAATCCGGCGACACGCTGGCACCCGGCAAGCCGGTGACACTGACATGGGACAACGGCGCGGGCCAGATCTTTCGCCGGACCTTCGAACTGGACGACAACTATCTCTTTACCGTCAGTCAGAGCGTCGAGAACAACGGAGAGGCCAGCTTCAGCGCCGCGCCCTACGGCATCATCGCCCGCCACGGCCGACCCGACACGCAGAATTACTTCGTCCTGCACGAAGGTGCGGTGGGGATGCGTGATGGCGAACTGGTCGAACTGAAATACAAGAATATCGCCGATCTGGCCCCGGTTGCCCGCGAGGGTCGTGCGGATGTGATCGACGTCAAGGACAATGGCTGGATCGGCTTTACCGACAAATACTGGATGACGACGCTGGCGCCCGCGCCCGGTCAATCCTTCACCGCGGTCGTAAAATACGCCGAAGGCGCCGACATCTATCAGACCGAGGCGCGCTATCCGATGCAGAATGTCCAGCCGGGCGCCAGCTATACCGCGCAGGGTTATCTCTTTGCGGGCGCCAAGGTCTGGGGGGTGATCAGCGCCTACGAAGATTCGCCCGGTATCCAGCGTTTTGTCGATTCCATCGACTGGGGCTGGTTCTATTTCCTGACCAAGCCGATCTTCCGCATCCTGCACTGGCTGAACGCGCAGATCGGCAACATGGGCTGGTCGATCATTGCGCTGACCTTCATCCTGAAGCTGCTGGTCTTCCCGCTGGCGCGCAAATCCTACATCTCGATGGCGAAGATGAAGGAATTGCAGCCACAGATGGAGGCGATCAAGGAACGCACCGGCGATGACCGGATGAAATACCAGAAAGAAGTGATGGAGCTTTACAAGTCCCAGAAGGTGAACCCCGCCGCGGGCTGCCTTCCGGTTCTGCTGCAGATTCCGATCTTCTTCTCGCTCTACAAGGTCATCTTCGTCACCATCGAATTGCGGCACGCGCCCTGGATCGGCTGGATTCGCGACCTGTCCGCGCCCGACCCCTCGAGCCTGCTGAACCTGTTCGGCATCTTGCCCTTCGCGCCGCCCGCACAGGGCACTCTGCTGCATTCGCTGTCGCTGCCGGCGCTGGCGATCATTCTGGGGATCAGCATGTGGATGCAGCAGCGGCTGAACCCGACCCCGGCCGACCCGTCGCAGAAGATGATCTTTGCGCTGATGCCCTGGGTCTTCATGTTCATGCTGGGCGGCTTTGCCTCGGGGCTGGTGCTGTACTGGATCACCAACAACACCATCACCATCATCCAGCAATACACGATCATGTCGATGCACGGGCACCGTCCCGATCTGTTCGGCAACATCAAGGCCTCGATCCCGAAACGTCCGAAACGCGACAGCAAATCCGGAAGCAAGGGCAAGTGAGCGCACGGCTGGCCCATATCCGCCGGCATCCGATCAAGTCGGTCGGCGGTGAAGGGCTGGACAAGGTGACCCTGCAAGCCGCGCGCCGGCTGCCCGGCGATCGCGAATGGGCTGTCGTCACCGAGGCCGGCGAACGCCATGCGCGGGCCAGCGAAAGCGGCGGTGCGCCGGATCGCTGGCTGCCGAAATCCTGCTTTGTCCGCGGCGTCTCATCGGCTGCGGTTCAGGCCATCGCGGGTGGCTGGCGGAATGGTCGCATCGCGCTGTCGCAACCGGCGCAGTCCGATCTGAGCTTCGATCCCGAAACGGAAGCGGACCGCCTGATCGAATGGCTGCGTCCGCTCTGGCCCGCCGACGCGCCGGCGCCGACCCGCCTGGTCAGGGGTGTCGCGATCTGGACCGACCAGAAGTGGCCCTGGCTGTCGATCCTGTCGCTTTCCAGCCTGTCGGCGCTGGAGGAAAGGATCGGCCATCCGCTGGGTCTTCACCGCTGGCGCGGCAATCTGTGGGTCGAGGGCTGGGCCCCCTTTGCCGAGCGCGAACTGATCGGCCGGATCATCCGCATCGGCGCGACCGAATTGCGGGTGACCGACACCATTGCCCGCTGCGACGCCACCAGCGCCGATACCCGGACCGGCGCGAGGGATCTGGATATGGTTGCGACGCTGGAACGCCTCTACGGGCACCACGATTTCGGGATCTTCGCCGAAGTCGTCACCGGCGGCGAGATCGCCATCGGCGACGGGGTTTCGGCATGAAGGTCGCCTTCCCCGTCGCGCCTCAGCCCGAAGCCGAGGCGGCCGAGGCGGCCCGGCTGCTGTTCGCGGGCCCCGTCGATTTTCTGAAAGGCGTCGTCGCCATGGACGGCCTGCCGCCCCCGGACCGGCCCGAGGTCTGCTTTGCCGGCCGTAGCAATGCCGGAAAATCAAGCCTCATCAATGCGCTGACCGGCCGCAAGGGACTGGCGCGGGCCTCGAACACGCCGGGACGCACGCAAGAGATCAATTATTTCACCCTGGGCGATCGGGCCTATCTGGTCGATCTTCCGGGCTATGGCTTTGCCAAGGCGCCTGTTGCTGTCGTGTCCAGATGGCAGGGCCTGCTGAAATCCTACCTGGCCGGGCGCCCCACCTTGCGCCGGGCCTTCTGTCTGATCGACGCGCGCCACGGCGTGAAGCCCGTCGATCACGAGATCATGACGTTGCTGGACAGATCAGCGGTGCCGTTTCAGGTCGTGTTGACCAAGGCTGACAAGCCCGGCCCGAATGCGATCAAGCCGGTGCTGGCGCAGGTCGAGGACGCGCTGCAAAAGCATCCGGCAGCCTTTCCGCAACTGGTGGTCACCTCTTCCGAAAAGGGCCAGGGAATCGCCACCCTGCGATCGATCATCGCCGCTCTGGACTGATCCTTGCCGGCGTCCTAGGCTCCGCGTCGTCGCATCGGGGGCCTTTGAGGGATGAAAAAGCAGAACATGAACCGGGACTGGATCGCCACAGCGCGCACGCTTTCCGAGGCTCTGCCTTACCTGCAACGCTATTCCGGCGCCGTGGTGGTGGTGAAATTTGGCGGAAACGCGATGGGCGACGACGAAGCGATGGCCGAATTCGCCCGCGACATCGTCCTGATGAAGCAGGTCGGCATGAACCCGATCGTCTGTCACGGCGGCGGACCGATGATCAACGACCTGCTGGCCCGCCTGGGTATCGAAAGCCGCTTCGTGCGCGGCAAGCGCGTCACCACCAAGGAAACCGTCGAAGTGGTCGAAATGGTGCTGTCGGGCCTGGTCAACAAGCGCATTGTGCAGGCAATCAATGATGCGGGCGGCCGCGCGGTGGGGATCAGCGGCAAGGATGACGACATGATGGTCTGCGAGGCGGACGACCCCGAACTGGGCTTTGTCGGCCGTCCGGTCGAGATGAACATCCAGATCATCCGCGATCTGTACAATGCCGGCATGATCCCGGTCTGCGCGCCGGTCGCCACGGGCATGGAGGATAACGAGACATTCAACGTCAATGGCGACACCGCGGCGGGTGCCATTGCCGGTGCGCTCAGGGCCGACCGCCTGCTGCTGCTGACCGATGTCGCGGGCGTCAAGGACCAGTCCGGCGAGGTCTTGACGCAACTTCACCCCGATCAGGTCCGCGAGATGATCGGCGATGGCCGGATCAGCGGCGGCATGATCCCCAAGACCGAAACCGCGCTGCAGGCGATCGACGAGGGCGTTCGTGCGGTGGTGATCCTAGACGGAAGGGTGCCCCATGCCTGCCTGCTGGAATTGTTCACCGAACATGGCGCGGGCAGCCTGATCCGCTCAACCGAGCCGCGAATCAAGGCACATGGATTGCGGCAGGGCGAGGATGGTCTGTGAGCCGAACCTGACGGCGCCGGCGGGGCTGATGATCGCGGGCTTTTGCCCCGACGACGCCGCGACGATCGTTCTGATCGCGCCCGAGGGCGCCGCGTTCTGGCGCCGCTTTACCCGATCCGCGGAATATGCCGATGGCAGGCCGCATCCGATGGATCGCTGGTCCAGGCGGATCATCGGGGCCTGGGCCGGGCGACTGGATGCGCAGGCGATCTTTCCCTCTGACGGGCCGCCCTATCCGCAATTCTTCGCCTGGGCGCTGGCCAGCGGTCGCTGCTGGTCATCGCCGGTCGGGATGCTGGTCCATGACGAAGCCGGCCTTCTCATCAGCTTTCGCGGCGCGCTGCGGGTGCCGGGGGGGCTTCTGCCCCTGCCCGCTGCCGCCACCAGCCCCTGCGAGGCCTGCCCGCAGCCCTGCCGCGACGCCTGCCCGGCCGGGGCATTCGACAACGGCTACATCACGGCCCGCTGCCACGATTTTCTCGACCAGCCCCAAGGGCGCGACTGCATGACCGGGGGCTGTCGTGTCAGACGTGCTTGCCCGATCAGCTTGGGCTGTGGCAGGCTGCGCCAGCAATCGGAATGGCATATGAGGCAGTTCCACCCATGACCCCACTTGGACATCGACGACTGATCCTCACCCGCCATGCAAAATCGGCATGGGACGATCCGGCTCTCAGCGATCACGACCGCCCGCTGAACGATCGTGGCCGCCGTTCGGCGCGCGAACTGGGCGACTGGATGGCAAGCCGCGGCCATGAGCCGGAAGAGGTCCTGTGTTCGTCGTCGCAACGCACGAAGGAAACCTGGGCCATGGTCGAGGGCGCCCCGCTGGAGGTGCGGCCGCTGCTGCGGATAGAACCCGGCCTTTATCATGCCAGCCCGGACAAGATGTTGACGATCCTGCGCACGGCCAGCCATCCCACGGTGATGATGCTGGGCCATAATCCCGGCATCGCGGAACTGGCCGCGCTGCTGCCCGCGCGGCCGCCGATGGACCCGGATTTCCGCCGCTATCCGACCTGCGCCACTCTGGTCGTCGATTTCCAGATCGACACATGGTCGCAGGCCGAACCCGGTCAGGGCAGCGTCATGGATTTCGTCCGCTTCGACGGCCGGGCCTGACCGCGGGCAGAGCCTTTCTGACCGTTCGATCATCTTGCCGGCCGGGCAGGTTGCCTCTGGCCGCCCGCGACCCAGACTGCCTATCGGGCCGCGATCAATGCCCCAGGATCTGGCTCAGGAACAGCTTGGTCCGCTCGGAGCGCGGATTGTTGAAGAAATCGTGGGGATTGTTCTGCTCGACGATCTGGCCCTGATCCATGAAGATCACCCGGTTCGCGACCGCCTGTGCAAAGCCCATCTCATGGGTCACGCACAGCATGGTCATCCCTTCCTCGGCCAGTTCGATCATCGTGTCCAGAACCTCCTTGATCATCTCGGGATCAAGTGCCGAGGTCGGCTCGTCGAACAGCATGATCTTGGGCTGCATGCAGAGCGAGCGCGCGATCGCCACCCGTTGCTGCTGGCCGCCCGACAACTGGCCGGGATATTTATACGCCTGTTCGGGAATCTTGACCTTTTCCAGAAAGGCCATGGCGGTGGATTCCGCCTGTTTGCGCGGCACCTTGCGCACCCAGATCGGAGCCAGGGTGCAGTTCTCCAGCACGGTCAGGTGCGGGAACAGGTTGAAATGCTGGAACACCATGCCGACTTCCGAGCGCACCTTGTCGATATTCTTGATGTCGCTGGTCAACTCGACGCCATCCACGGTGATATGGCCCGCCTGATGTTCTTCCAGGCGATTGATGCAGCGGATCAGCGTCGATTTGCCTGATCCGGAGGGGCCGGCGATGACGATCCGTTCGCCCTTGTGCACCGTCAGGTCGATGTCGCGCAGCACGTGGAAGGTTCCGAACCACTTGTTCATGTTGCGGATGTCGATGGCGATCTCGTCGCTGACCTTCATGTGGCTGCGGTTGATGTCGCGGTCAATGGCTTCGCTCATGGCGGGATCCTATCGGTGGTCGCGGGCAAGCCGGCGTTCAAGGAACATCGAATAGCGCGACATGCTGAAGCAGATGATGAAGAAGATGGCACCGACGAAGATGAACGGCTCCCAGTAGATGCCCTTCCAGGCGAAATTGGCACGGACGAAGTCGGAAATGCCCTTCAGCGGATCGAACAGGCCCACGAAGGTCACCAGCGTCGTGTCCTTGAACATGCCGATGAAGGTCGAGACGATCCCCGGGATCGAGATCTTCAGCGCCTGCGGCAGGATGATCAGCCGTTGCGCCTTCCAGTAATCCAGACCCAGGGCATCGGCCGCCTCGTATTGCCCCTTCGGCAAGGCGGCCAGACCGCCCCTGATCACCTCGGCCATGTAGGCCGCGGCAAACAGCGTGACCATGATGATGACCCGCAGGATGATGTCGAAATTCGTGCCCGGCGGCAGGAAATAGTTCAGCAGCAAGGAGGCCACGAACAGAAGCGAGATCAGCGGCACGCCCCGAATGAATTCGATGAACATCACCGAAAGGGATTTCACCAGGAACATGTCCGACCGGCGCGCAAGCGCCAGCATGATTCCCATGGGCAGCGACAGCGCGATTCCGGCGATCCCGATGGTGATGGCCAGAAGGAAACCGCCGAACTGGTCCGAGGCGACCGGCGTGATCGCCAGCGGAAGCAGGTTCTGCAGATCCTCGGCGGCCCGTCCGGCGAAGCCGATCCACCAGACCAGCGCGACGATGATCGCCGCCGCTGCCGCAAGCAGCGGCAAAAGCCGGGCGACCACGACCCATGCCAGCGCCCCGAGGCCGAAACTGGCCAGCACCATCAGCGGCCCCCAAAGGCTGCCGCCCCACAGAAGCCAGACGCCCAGAAACGGATAGAGCGCCGAGAAGATCAGCAGCCGGGTCGGCTGCCGTTCGGCCACGGCGATGGCGCCGATCATCGCGGTGGCGGCCAGGATCAGCGCCGGTGTGGGGATGCCAAGCGCCAGCGCCAGGATCAGTGTCGCCGTCGCGCTGACGATCAGCACGATGCGGCGGATGATGCGCGATTCCGAAAACAGGATCGGTGCCAGAGCCACCATCAGCAGGCCGAAGGCCAGAAGCGGACGCCAGTAAAGCTCGGGCGGATAGAAGCCGAACATGTATTGATGCCAGCGTTCCCGGATTACCGCGAAACAGGCGCCCGACGCGCCCTCGCCCCAGGTTCGGGCGATGATCTCGCGGCATTGCGCCAGGCTGTCGGCGCGCCAGACGGAATGGGCGAACCAGGGCCAGAAATGGCTGACGATGAACCAGATGATCGCGATACCCAGCAGCGTCAGAATCGTGTTGACCGGGCCCGAGAACAGATTCTGTCGCAGCCATCTGACTGCGCCGGCCTCGCGGATGGGCGGCGGCGCGGGCGGCAGCATGGTCTCGCGAACGAAGGGAACGGTTTCGGCGTGCATCTCGCTCATGTCAACGCTCCTTCAGCTTCACGCGGGAATTGAAGACGTTCATCCCGGCCGAGATGATCAGGCTGAGCAGCAAGTAGATCAGCATCATCAGCAAGATGGATTCCAGCTCTCGCCCGGTCTGGTTCAGCGTCGTCCCGCCCAGCGTGCCGCGCAGATCCATGTAGCCCACGGCGATGGCCAGCGAGCTGTTCTTCATCAGGTTCAGATATTGCGAGATCAGCGGCGGGATGATCACCCGCAGCGCCTGCGGCAGGATCACCAGGTTCATGGTCCGGTTCGGCCGCAGGCCAAGCGCGAAGGCCGCCTCGCTTTGACCCTTGTTCACGGCCAGGATGCCCGCGCGCACGATCTCGGCGATGAAGGCGCCGGTATAGAGGGTCAGCGCCAGCCACAATGCGACCAGCGCGTTCTGGACGTTCAGCCCGCCGGTAAAGTTGAAACCCTTCAACTCCGGTGGCAGCAGATGCAGGCCGAAGAACCAGATCAGCAGCAGCGAGGGCACGACCATCACGCCGAGATTGATCCACCAGGTGGTCGGACGGCGGCCGGTCCGGTCCTGCGTGACCTGCGCCCATGCCAGGATCGCGCGGCGCAGGAACCAGCCCGCGATCAGGGCGGCGGCGAAGGCGATCGTGGCCCAGCTGATGGTCACGCGCGCGCCCAGATCCAGACTGCCCGGATCGTTGGTCATGCCCAGTCCGGGAATGGCGGTATAGCGGTTGGTCAGGGCGACATTGTCGAACAGGATCTTCGACCAGGCCGGATTCTCGCCGCGATAGGCATTGGGCGCCGGCATGATCTCGGTGAAAAGCGCGTAGATGATCAGGATCCACAGCAGCAGGGGAATGTTGCGGAACATCTCGACATAGATGGTCATCAGCCGGGCGAACAGCCAGTTGTTCGACAAGCGCGCCACACCCACCCCGACGCCCAGGATGGTCGCCGCGACGCAGCCGAGGACCGAGACGATGATCGTGTTCAGCAGCCCGACAATGGCCGCACGCAGATGCGTGTCATCCGACGTATAGGGGATCGGGGTCTGCGGGATGTCGTAGCCCGCGCGCTGGAACAGGAAGCCGAAATCGAAATCCTTGCCCAGGGCGCGCAGGTTCTGGATCGTGTTGTTGATCAGCCACCATCCTAGCGCCATCACCAGAATGAAGACGATCACCTGGAAGGTCATCGACCGATAGCGCCGGTCATAGATCAGCATGTTCAGTCGGAACGGCGGATTCGCCGGTGCCGAAACATCCGTCATGGCTTTACCCCTGCATCCGGTCCTGCAGCTTTCGTGCCGCTTCTGGCCGACCGGCTTGTCGTTGTTCTTGAAGCCATCGGGGGCGCCATGGCGCCCCCGACAAGATTGTCTCGTCCGATCAGCGGAACGGCGGGGCGTACATCAGCCCGCCCTGGGTCCATTGCGCATTCAGACCT
The DNA here is from genome assembly GCA_002294185.1 of Paracoccus sp. UBA889. GTDB lineage: Bacteria > Pseudomonadota > Alphaproteobacteria > Rhodobacterales > Rhodobacteraceae > Paracoccus. Next base: position 23,303 of record DBFD01000073.1, on the reverse strand, counting down.
CGCGCCAGCCCGATCGGAGTCTGTTCACCGATATTGGCCGCAAAGATCTCGCCATAATTGCCGCTGGCCTGGATGGCGCGCTTGGCCCATTCCTTGTCCAGTCCGATCATCGCGCCAAGATCGTCGGTCACGCCCAGCAGACGCTGCACCTCCGGGTTCTGCGAGGATTTCACCAGCTCGTCGATATTCTTCGAGGTGACGCCGTATTCCTCGGCCGCGACCAGCGCGTAGAAGGACCAGCGCACGATATCGGCCCACAGATCGTCGCCCTGGCGCACGGCGGGGCCCAGCGGCTCTTTCGAGATGATCTCGGGCAGGATGACGTGGTTTTCGGGATTGGCAAAGGCCGCGCGGGTGGCGGCAAGACCCGATGCGTCGGTCGTATAGGCATCGCAGGCGCCGGCCATGTATTGCTGCTCGCCCTCGGCGTTGCTGTCGATGTTGACCGGCTGATAGCTCATGTTGTTGGCCTTGAAGTAATCGGCCAGGTTCAGTTCGGTCGTGGTGCCGGTCTGGATGCAGATGGTAGCACCGTCCAGTTCCTTGGCACTGGTCACGCCCAGATCCTTGGGCACCATGAAGCCCTGACCGTCGTAATAGTTCACGGCCACGAAATCCAGCTTCAGGTCGGTGTCGCGCGAGAAGGTCCAGGTCGAGTTGCGGGCCAGCAGATCGACCTCGCCCGATGACAGCGCGGTAAAGCGGGTCTGCCCGGTCGTCGGCACATACTTGACCTTCGAGGGATCGCCAAGCACCGAGGCCGCGACGGCCTTGCACACCGCGATGTCGAAGCCGGCCCAGTTGCCGTTCGCATCCGGCGCCGCGAAGCCCACGAGACCGGTATTGACGCCGCAGATCAGTTCGCCGCGCGCCTTCACATCGGCCAGCGTGTCGGCCATGCCGACCCCGGCACTCAGCGTGACCGCGGCAACCGAGCCGAGAAATAGGGATTTCTTCATCTTGTCCTCTCTGTTGATGCCTTCCGTGCCATTCTCGGCCGGTCGGCTGTTGGAGCCGCCGAGGCAGCCCGCATTCCCACCGGGCCGGTCGGATGAACGGCCCATGATGGGCGGTATTGTGCCGATCAACGCTAACAGGTCAAGCGGATCGCAAGGTGACGCAGCGGCTTTCAACCGGCGCGAGACAGCCACCACAGCCGCTCGGCGTCGATCAATGCGCATCGTCGCGACCGCGCGGCTTGCGCGGCCTCGTCATCCTTGCCCCAGCGGCTGATCTGAAAATCCTCGTCGATGCGCGACAGGCGATGCGCCGTCTCGCCGTCGATCCTGCCCCGGATCACCGCCAGCCCCAGGATCAGCGATCCCGGCAGCGTCACGAGATCGTGCAATGCCGTCAGCCCGAACAGGTCCAGCCCGATCACGACCTGATGCAGGCGCGCCAGAACCTCGGGATCCTGCGGCACCGGGATCACGCCATGGGTGATCCGAAGCGGCGCGCGCAACGCGGTTGCCGCCCAGTCGATCAGCGGATCCCAGCCCTCGGCCTGCAATCCGATCAGTTCCTCGGGCTGGTCGGCGCGATAGGACAAGAGGTCAGTGCCCCCGTAATCGGCCAGCATCCCCGCCACCGCAGCAAATTGCGGCAGAACCTTCTCGATGGCGGAATTGGCCGCGCGGGTCAGCGGCATCGTCGCGGGGTCGATCAAATCCTTCTGCGCGTCCCATTCGGCAGCAATGGCGCCGGCCAGCGCGCTGGTCGGCAGGATCAGGGGTTGCTTGCCGGGCGTCCGGAGCAGGCGGTCGTCCAGCGCGACCTGCCATCCCGCGGCGTCGGGCCGGATCGCCGCGGCCTGCCAGAAGCGGCGTGCCTTCCATTCGCTCATGCCGCGGCCCAAGCCTCGATCGCCCGGGTCAGCGCGGCGAAATCGGCGGCGACCAGCGCGGCCCCCGATGCCACCAGTCCCTCTGGTCCGTGATACCCCCAGGAGACCCCGTAGCCCATCATCCCGGCCGCACGCGCCATTTCGATATCGAAACTGGTATCGCCGACCATGATCGCGGCCTCGGCGCCGACACCGGCCTCGGCCAGCGCGGCCTGCACCATCTGGGGCGCGGGTTTCGAGGGATGATGATCGGCTGTCTGCAAGCTGACGAAACGGCCGTGCAAGCCATGTGCCTCGATCATCGCGTCAAGTCCCCGCCGGGATTTTCCGGTCGCCACCGCCAGCAGCAGATCACCGCGGCCGGAGAGATGGTCCAGGCATTCGCGCGCGCCCTCGTAGAGTGGCGCAGCCTGTGCGATCCGCGCCTTCAGGAAGGCTTCGCGATAACCTTGCACGATGCGCGCCCGGACATGAGGATCGCCATCCGGGACAAGCCGCGCCACCGCCTCGGGCAACGACAGGCCGACGATCTGCAACACCTCTTCGCGCGGCAGAGGGGGGCGACCGACGCCCTCGAAGGCCAGGCTCATCGCGCCGTGGATATGATGCTGACTGTCGATCAACGTGCCATCGACATCGAAGACGACCAGTTTCATTCCGCCTCCGCGAAGGGATCCTCGGGGACATCGCTCTCGTGCCAGCCAAGGCTTTTCCAGGTGCGTTTCATGTGATCGGGCAACGGCGCGGTCAGGATGAGGCGCTTTCCGGTGACCGGATGGTCGAAAGACAGGGACCGGGCATGAAGATGCAGCTTGCGGCTGATCTCTCCGCCCAGTTGCGCCCCCCAGCCGTCGCCCAGATTTTCCTGGCCCGAGCCGCCATATTTGCCGTCGCCGACGATCGGGTGGCCCAGTTCGGCCATATGCGCGCGCAGTTGATGGGTGCGCCCGGTGATCGGCACCAGCGCGCACCAGCTTGCCCGGCTCGCCAGCGCGTCCAGAACGGCATAATCGGTCGTCGCCCGCTTCGCGCCTTCGGTGCTGTCGATGTCGCGCGGATGGACGGCGATCATCTTTTCGCCCTCGCCGCCGCGCCCGTGACCCGGAGCCTTGACCAGCCCGTAGCGGATCGTGCCCATGCGCGGCTGCGGCACGCCGGCGACCACGGCCCAGTAGATCTTGCGTGTGGCGCGTGACCGGAACGCCTCGGACAGCGCGCGGGCGACGCGGTCGGTGCGAGCCAGCAACAGGATGCCCGACGTGTCCTTGTCCAGCCGGTGCACCAGCTTGGGTCGGTCCTTGTAGCCGAATGTCAGCGCCTCGGCCAGACCGTCCACATGCCGGTCGCCCTGCCCGCTGCCACCCTGGCTGGGCAGTCCCGGCGGCTTGTTCAGGGCGATGATGTGATCGTCCCTCCACAGCACGGCGGCCTGGATCATGCGCTGATCTGATTCGGGAATGCGCGGCGCATCGGCCCGTGGCGCCGGCCTGGCATCGGGAAGGGGCGGCACACGCACCTCCTGCCCGGCCTCGATCCGGCTGGCGGCCTTGACCCGGCCGCCATCGAGGCGCAACTGGCCGGTGCGGCACATCTTTTCCACCGCACCCTGGGTCAGTTGCGGAAATTTCTTCTTCAGCCAGCGGTCAAGGCGCTGGTCGCCCTCGTCCCGGCCGACGCGCAGGGTCTGCACGCCGCTCATGCGAAAAAGCCCCGTCCGACGACAAGGCCCGCAATCACCGCCGCCAGCGACAGCACGACCGAGACAAGGACATAGACGATCATGCCCGCCGCCTGCCCGCGTTCCCACAGCGTCAGCGCGTCCAGCGAGAAGGCCGAAAAGGTGGTGAACCCGCCCAGAAAGCCGGTCAGCAGAAGCGGCGCATAATGGTTGCCGAACCGCTGCGCCAGCGCGATGGTCAGAATGCCCATGGCGAAGCTGCCAACGACGTTGACGACGCCCGTCGCCACCGGGAAACCCGGCCCGTGCCAGGCAATCGCACGATAGACCGAATAGCGGGCGGTCGCGCCCGCAGCGCCGCCAAGGGCCACCTGAAGGAAGGGATTCATCATCGCGCCCTCCTGTGCCGGAAGCCGCCCAAAGTCAACCGCCGCGCTTCAGCCGCTGGGCGACGAACCAGTCCAGCCGCTTCTTCAGATCGCGCTCGAATCCGCGTTCGACCGGAACATAGAGAACCGGCCGTTTCATGCCCTCGGGGAAATAGTTCTGGCCGCTGAACCCGTCCTCGGCATCGTGGTCATAGGCATAGCCGGCGCCATAGCCCTGTTCCTTCATCATCGCTGTCGGCGCGTTCAGGATATGGGCGGGCGGCATCAGACTGCCGGTTCGCCTGGCCTCGGCCCTCGCGGCCTTGTAGGCGCCGTATCCGGCATTGGATTTCGGCGCCAGCGCCAGATAGATCACCGCCTGCGCCAGCGCCAGTTCGCCCTCGGGACTGCCCAGCCGTTCGAAAAGAGCCCATGCGTCGAGGCAGTGACGCTGTGCAGCCGGATCGGCCAGCCCGATATCCTCGATCGCCATGCGGGTGATGCGGCGGGCCAGATAGCGCGGATCCTCGCCGCCCTCCAGCATCCGCGCCAGCCAGTAGAGCGCGGCATCCGGATCGCTGCCGCGAACGGATTTGTGCAGGGCCGAAATCAGGTTGAAATGTTCATCGCCCGACTTGTCGTATTTCGCCGCGCGCTTCATCAGCCGTTTGGCCATGGCCTGGGCATCGACGGGCGCGGCGGTCTTCCACGCGGCCACCTGTTCGACCAGGTTCAGCGCCGCACGGCCATCGCCATCGGCCATGTCCAGCAGGGCCTCGCGCGCCTGCGCGGTCAGCGGCAGCTTGCGGCCCAGTTCCGCCTCGGCCCGCTGCGTCAGCCGTTCCAGATCGGCCTGGCCCAGCCGTTCCAGAACGATCACCTGCGCGCGAGACATGAGCGCGGCGTTGAGTTCGAAAGACGGGTTTTCGGTCGTGGCGCCGACCAGAAGGATCGTGCCGTCCTCCATGTGCGGCAGAAAGCTGTCCTGCTGCGCCTTGTTGAAGCGGTGGATTTCATCCACGAACAGCAATGTGCCGCGCCCCTGCTGCCGGCGCAGCTTGGCCGCCTCGAAGACCTTGCGCAGTTCCGGAACGCCCGAAAAGATGGCGCTGATCTGGACGAAGGCCAGATCGGTTTCGTCGGCAAGAAGCCGCGCGATGGTGGTCTTGCCCACGCCAGGCGGCCCCCAGAGGATCAGCGAGGACAGGCTGCCCGCTTCCAGCATCGAACCCAATGGCCCTTCCGGCGCCAGAACCTTGTCCTGGCCGATCACATCCTCCATGCGCACCGGGCGGATGCGATCGGCCAAAGGTCTTGCCGCCGGCGATTGCGGCGGCTCGGCGGTTGCGGGCGTGTCGAAAAGGTCGGCCATTTCGGCGCCCATCCTAGGCCCGCGGACCCGCGCCGAACAGCCCCCTTCGACTGCCTCGGATCAGTGCATCTTGGGCGTCAGGTCGATCGACACGCACTGGAAGTCTCCATCGTCGATCCACATCCTGCGGCCGATCGCCTCGGCATCCAGCCCGCAGCGGCCATACCAGCGCGGCCAGGTCGCCCCGGTCAGCGCGATCAGCCGCGACGCGCCCAGTTCCCGGGCCGATCCGGTCATGGCCTCGACCATCTTGAAGTGAACCTTGCGACGATAGGTTTGCGGGATCGAATGACTGACGAAAACGCGCGAGCATTCCCAGGTCTGTTCGTCGATGGGCGCCTCGGCGAACAGCAGATCCTGCGGGATCGACCCGCCCAGAATGCCCTTTTGCGCATCGCGGATCATGTAGCTGTAGATACCGCAGCGCGCGATCGTCGGCGTCAATCGGATGCCCGCCAGAACCTCGCCGCGGTCGTGGATCGCGATCCAGCGGCTTTGAGGCGTATCATACTGGTCGAATTCCATATCCTCGGATTCGGGCAGATCCCAGTTCTTCTGGATGATGAAACTCTGCTTGCGGGCGCGGAACAGATTGGCGAACAATTCGCCATGGTTGTGCAGGTTCGAGAAGGAAAGTGTAGTCGTCTGCATTTTACGTACTCCTGGGGTGTGAGGTGTCCCCTCACCGCCTCACGGATCCCCTGGGCAAACGCCTACAACAGACGGTATTCCTTGGCCCTCTGCAGCGCCTCGGCAGTCGTCCGGGCCTTCAATCTTTCGCGGACCGAGATCAGACGTGCCTTGAACGCGCTTTCGGTAATGCCAAGTTTGGCTGCCGCCGCTGCGTGACGATCGCCCTCCGCGATGCAACGAAGGGCTTCTTTCTGAGCCTTGGTCAGGCTCGCCGGCGGCTCCGTGATTTCGTGAAGCCGACGTACGGTGGTCGAGATCTCGGCGATCTCGTCATCGATGAATTCTCTGTCGTCGCGCGCAAAACTGGCGATCGTGCGCGAGGAAATCGGGCCGCAGGACAGGGTCAGCCCGAAGGTCAGTCCGTGATCGGCCGCGTCCTTGAGGATATTGAAGGGATCAGGGATCGGCAGGCTTGACCAGCGACAGGCCCCCGTCGTCGAAAACCCCCAGGCGATTGTCGGGTCACGCAGTGCGTAGCCGTTGGCGGAATAGAATTCCGACCATTCATCGGAATAGGTCTGAAATTGCATGAGAGGAGCGGCAAAACGGATGTGCAGTCCGACAAAATAGCCGGATGGGGCGGTCTTGCCCAGTTTCCGCAAGGCGGCATTTATGTCTGCGCGTGATGACATGGCTTTTTAGACAAATTGTTTTCCGATACGTCAACGTGCACACTAGTCATGGCGCAGAATAGTTGCCATAGCGTTAATCCGTTGGAGCCGGTTGTATGAGCCTTGACGGCCAATCGTCATCTCTGGCCGACAGGCTTCACCAGCAATTGCTGGCGCTTTATCAACGGGGCGATCTGGATCACGCAGAATTCGACGAGGCCTGGGCGGCGATAAAATGTCACATCCTCGCGCCACATTCGGGACTTAACGCTGCGGAAAGCAACAAAAATACCCCGCCGCCGGTGTGGCAACGGGGTCTCTGATTCGGTGATCGTGCGACTTTACTGATCGTCGCTCACAGCCGATTCGGCTTCCAGACGCGCCCGATCAGACGAACCTTTGGCCGACGGGTCGCGGTCGACCAGTTCGATGATCGCCATCGGGGCCATGTCGCCGTAACGGAAGCCGGCCTTCAAGACGCGGACATAACCGCCCTGACGATCCTTGTAGCGGGCACCCAGTTCGTCGAACAGCTTGGCGACGTGGCCGTCCTGCTTCAGTTGGGCCGCGGCCTGACGGCGGGCATGAAGGTCGCCGCGCTTGGCCAGCGTGATCATCTTTTCGACGATCGGACGGAGTTCCTTGGCTTTTGGCAGGGTGGTCTTGATCTGCTCGTGCTCGATCAGCGAGCCAGCCATGTTGGCGAACAGCGCCTTGCGGTGTTCGTGGGTACGGTTGAGGCGGCGATAGCCGCGGGCGTGACGCATGATGTTCTCCTACAGCGTGTTTTGCTTTGTCCGGCAACCCATGCGTGCGGGTCGCTCTCCTTGGGGCGGATGCCCGGTCACAGGCGGGGACGGTGCCCCCGCCCTCTTGCTCAGAACTGGTCGTCGAACCGCTTGGCCAGATCCTCGATGTTCTCCGGCGGCCAATCGACCACGTCCATGCCCAGATGCAGGCCCATGCCCGACAGCACTTCCTTGATCTCGTTCAGGGATTTGCGGCCGAAATTCGGCGTCCGCAGCATCTCGGCCTCGGTCTTCTGGATCAGATCGCCGATATAGACGATGTTGTCGTTCTTCAGGCAGTTGGCCGAGCGCACCGACAATTCCAACTCGTCCACCTTCTTCAGCAGGCGCGGATCGAATTCCAGGCCGTCGTCGTTGTCCTGGCGGTTGGCCGATTCCGGTTCGTCGAAATTGACAAAGACCGACAATTGATCCTGAACGATGCGCGCGGCATAGGCCACGGCGTCTTCCGGGGTCAGCGAGCCGTCGGTCTCGATCTTCATGGTCAGCTTGTCATAGTCCAGCACCTGACCCTCGCGGGTGGGCGTGACTTCGTAGCTGACCCGCTTGACCGGCGAGAAGATGGCGTCGATCGGGATCAGGCCGATGGGCGCGTCTTCGGGTCGGTTCTTGTCTGCAGCGACATACCCCTTGCCGGTGGCTACGGTCAGTTCCACGTTCAGATCCGCGCCGTCATCCAGGTGACAAATCACATGGTCGCGGTTCAGGACGGTAATGCCGGCCGTTTCCTGAATGTCGCCGGCCTTGACCTCGCCCGGACCCTTGGCGGCCAGGGTCAGTCGCTTGGGCCCCTCGACATCCATCTTCAACGTCACGCCCTTGAGATTCAGCACGATGTCGGTCACGTCCTCACGGACGCCCGCCACGCTGCTGAATTCATGCAGCACATTGTCGATCTGAACCGAGGTGATCGCGCCGCCCTGCAGCGAGGACAGCAGAACCCGGCGCAGCGCGTTGCCCAGCGTCAGGCCGAAGCCCCGCTCCAGCGGTTCGGCGACCAGCGTCGCTGTCCGGGTCGCATCGGCGCCCGGCCTGACGACAAGCTGTGTCGGCTTGATAAGTTCGGCCCAATTCTTGTGGATCATGGATGTGCCTCCATTCTTGTTTCCGTCCCATGACCAAGGCCGGAAACGCCCGAGGTGAAATGCGAAATGTCCGGACCGCGCAATCGACACGCGGTCCGGCTTGTTAATGATCCAGGATCAGACGCGGCGACGCTTGGGCGGGCGGCAACCGTTATGGGCGATTGGCGTCACGTCGCGGATAGCGGTGATATTGAAGCCTACGGCAGCCAGCGCGCGCAGGGCCGATTCACGTCCCGAACCGGGTCCCTGAACCTCGACCTCCAGCGTCTTCACGCCGTGTTCCTGCGCCTTGCGGCCAGCATCCTCGGCAGCCATCTGGGCAGCGTAGGGCGTTGATTTGCGCGACCCCTTGAAGCCCATCGTGCCGGCCGAAGACCACGCGATCGCGTTGCCCTGGACATCCGAGATCAGGATCTTGGTATTGTTGAAGCTGGAGTTCACATGCGCCACGCCGGTGGCGATGTTCTTGCGCTCCTTGCGCTTCATGCGGGTCTTGTCACGTGCCATTGTCCGTCCCCCTACTTCTTCTTGCCGGCGATCGGCTTCGCCGGGCCCTTGCGGGTGCGGGCATTGGTATGGGTGCGCTGGCCACGGACCGGCAGCCCGCGGCGGTGACGCAGACCGCGATACGACCCCAGGTCCATCATGCGCTTGACGTTCATCTGCACCTCGCGGCGCAGATCGCCCTCGACCGTCAGGTTGCCGTCGATATATTCGCGGATTTGCAGAACTTCGGCATCAGAAAGATCGTTGACGCGGCGCGCACGGTCGATGCCGACGGCTTCGCAGATCTGTTCGGCATACATCGGGCCGATGCCATGGATATAGGTCAGGGCGATGGGGACACGCTTCCCCGTCGGAATGTTGACGCCAGCGATACGAGCCACGCGTTTTCCTTTTCCAGTTGCGATTCCGTAGCGCCGGAACCTTTTTTCACAACACAAGGCCCGAAAGCCAAGCCTTCGGGCCGGTCTATGGTCCACCCGGTTGCCGGGTGATTCTCTTGCGAGATGCCGTGATCTAAAGGCAGTTGCCCGCCCCGTCAAGGGCAGGCCAAGGAAAAGCCTTGACACGGGCGGATCATCCCGCCCGGCTCGATCTCAGACGTCGAAAGCGGCTGCGATCTGGCGCGAAACCTCATCGATATCGGCCAGGCCGTCGACGGGGGTCAGCTTGCCCTTCGCGTAATAATAGCCGATCAGCGGCGAGGTCTTCTTGTAATATTCCAGAAGCCGGGTCTTCAGGCTTTCCTCGTTGTCGTCGGCCCGGCGCTTGAGATCGGTCGATCCGCAGACATCGCAGATTCCAGGCTCTTTCGTCGGCTTGGTGTCGTCGTGATAGACCTCGCCACAATTGCCGCAGGTAAACCGGCCGGTGATCCGGCGCACCAGCGCCTCGTCATCAACGCGCATCTCGATCACGCTGTCCAGCGTCATGCCGGTTTCTTCCAGCAGATCGCCCAAAGCATCTGCCTGCGCCAATGTCCGGGGAAAACCGTCGAAGATGAAGCCGGTTCCGGCCTCGGACAGCTTCTCGCGGATCAGGCCGATCACGATTTCGTCGGTGACCAGTTCGCCACGATCCATGACCTCGGCCACGCGCTGCCCCATCCCGGTGCCCGAGGTCCGGGCCTCGCGCAGCATGTCGCCGGTGGACAGTTGTATCATGCCCCGCCCCTCGACCAGCCGCCGCGCCTGCGTGCCCTTGCCGGCGCCGGGCGGCCCCAGAAGAATGATGTTCGTCGTCATGAAAGCCCGTCCCCCTCGGCTGGCTGTTTGTCAGTCAGTCTCAGCGACGCGACGGCGTGCGCCGCGGCTTCGCCGTCCCCGGCTTGCGTTTACCACGCAGTTGGGATTTCTCAATCAGGCCTTCATATTGGTGGGCCAGCAGATGGCTCTGGATCTGGTTGATCGTGTCCATCGTGACAGAAACCACGATCAGCACCGAGGTGCCGCCGAAATAGAACGGCACGGACCATTGCGCACGGATGATCTCGGGCAGCAGGCCCACGCCAGCCAGATAGGCCGAGCCGAGCACCAGCACGCGATTGACCACGTAATCCAGATATTCCTCGGTCCGCTTGCCGGGGCGGATGCCGGGAATGAAGCCGCCCTGATTTTTAAGGTTGTCCGCCACGTCGTCGGATTTGAAGCTGACGTTCTGGGTATAGAAGTAGGTAAAGAAGACGATCATCGCCGCGAAGAAGATCAGGTAAAGCGGCTGACCCGGTCCGAAATAGGCCAGGATCGTGGACATGACCGGCCCGGTCTGGTTGCCCGAGAAGGTCGAGATCGTGACCGGCAGCAGCAGCAGCGAACTGGCGAAGATGGCCGGGATGACGCCGGCGGGGTTGACCTTGATCGGCAGGTGCGAGGATTGCCCGTCATAGACCTTCATCCCCACCTGACGGCGCGGATACTGGATGCGGATCTTGCGCAAGGCGCGTTCCATGAAGACGACGAACGCAACCACGGCGACGACCATCACGATGACGCCCAGGATGACCGGGGTCGAGATCGCCCCGGTACGGCCCTGTTCGAAGAAACGTGCCAAGGCGGCGGGAATCTCGGCGACGATGCCCACGAAGATGATCAGCGAAATTCCGTTGCCGATACCGCGTGCGGTGATCTGTTCGCCCAGCCACATCAGGAACATCGTGCCGCCGACCAGCGTGATCACGACCGAAGCCTGAAAGAAGATTCCCGGCTCGTGCGCCAGACCGCCGGCCTCAAGGCTTTTCGCAAGTCCGAAGGCCTGGAACAGCGCCAGAAGCACGGTGCCATAGCGGGTATACTGATTGATCTTCTTGCGCCCCTGCTCGCCCTCTTTCTTCAACTGTTCCAGCGAGGGCACCATCGATGCAAGAAGCTGCACGATGATCGAGGCCGAGATGTAGGGCATGATCCCAAGCGCAAAGACGCCCATCCGCCCAAGCGCGCCGCCGGTGAACATCGACAGGATGCCGCCGATACCCGATTGCGCCTGTTCCATGAAATTGCGCAGGGCCGAGCCGTCAATGCCCGGAACCGGAATATAGGTGCCCAGACGATAGATGATCAGCAGGCCGATCGTGAACCAGATGCGCTGGCGAAGTTCGGTGGCCTTGCCCAGTGCCCCCCAGGAGAGGTTCGCGGCCATCTGTTCTGCGGCTGACGCCATGTGTTTTCCGTCCCGTCTCATGACAGCGCCGCCGACCCGTTTCCGGGGACCGGCGGCGCCAGGAAATGCTGATTGCTATCTATGGGCCGCGCGGGCCCCGTTCAACAGCTTATTCCGCAGCCGCCGGGGCCGCCGGCAAGGTCACCTTGCCGCCCGCCTTCTCGACCGCCTCGACGGCCGCTTTCGACGCGCCGGTGACGGTGATGTTCAGCGCCGCCTTCAGTTCGCCCTTGGCCAGCAGGCGGACGCCGTCCAGCTTTCGGCGCACGATGCCGGAGGCGACCAGCGACTCCTCGGTCACCTCGGCCTTCGTGTCCAGCTTGCCCGCATCGACAAAGCCCTGAAGCTGGCCCAGATTGATGACCGCGAAGCTCTTGGCATTCGGCTTGGTAAAGCCACGCTTGGGCAACCGGCGATACAGCGGCATCTGGCCGCCCTCGTATCCGTTCAGGGCCACGCCCGAGCGCGATTTCTGGCCCTTGATACCGCGGCCGGCGGTCTTGCCCTTGCCAGAGCCGGGCCCGCGCGCAACGCGCTTCTTCTTGCGGTTCGCGCCGTCATTGTCGCGAATTTCGTGCAGTTTCATGTCGCTTCTCCTTCGCCGGACTCATCCCCGAAGCGAAACAGGACGGCCACGGCATGTCTTGGCTGGTGAATCAATGTGCTCTTGTGCACCGCGGGCTGATACAGAAGCTACAGGCCGCGGTCAAGTCGCTGGCGCAACCGCTTGTGTTTTGATCGCGCGACATCCCCCGCCATTCGGATCAATTTCCATTCATCCGGTCTCGGCCATGCATGCGCATCTCGGACCCCCAACCGCGATCGCGCTTTTCGTCCAGCCCGCCGATGCCGCCGAATGCCCACCCGAACCGCTGACGATGGCCACGCCCGAGCCGCCAGAGGGCGCACGCAAGCCCCGCACCGCGCCACGATACCAAAGCCATCAGACTTCAACTGCCGCGTGAATTTCCGCCGATGCACTACTTCTTCTGGATGTATTCTTTGACATGCAAGTCCCTGCGACAAAAAACAAAATTATCAAAAAGACAATTGACGGGACAGATAATTCGCGCCAAACAACACGCATTCACGAGTAACTTCGACAGAATGAATCGAGGATTTTATGAAGTTTTCCGGATTGATTGCGGCGGTGTTCGCCGCCTCGACGACCTTTGCCGCCACGATCCAGGCCGCCACCCTGATCGACAATTCGAACACGGCCTACTACAATAACAGCATCGGGCGTGCGCTGGATGGCACCAATCCCTACGCGGGCAGCTTCATGTTTCCCAGGCCGGGCAAACGGCCCGCCAGCGATTTCACGGTCACGTCGGAGCCGGATTTGTCCTCTGCGCAGGCAACGCTTGGCAATTGGCTGACCGACCCGTTGAATCCCGGTGGCACCTGGACGAGAAACCCGGTCAGCATCCGCAAGCATTGGCGCAAGAATACCGAAACCGCGATCATCTATACGCTGGACGCGGGCCTCGGCGGCATTGCCAATGCCATGGCCTCGATCTCGGTCAATAATGGCGCCTATGTCTGGCTGAACGGAAAATTCCTGGGTGGCCTGACCTCTCCCGGCAAGAACAGGAACATGAAGACGCTGGCCCTGGAACTGGGCCCCATCGACGCCGGCATGAACTATCTTCAGGTTCTCCGCGAGGATCACGCGGGCACACGGCGCTATTCGATCAATGTCAGCGGCGATTATATCGACCAGCAGGCCCTGTCGCCGGTGCCGCTGCCGGCTTCCGGCCTGCTGTTGTTCGGCGCGGCCGGCGGCCTCGCGATGTTCCGCCGCAAGGCCGCCTGAGCCCGCTTGCCAGGGCTGAATCAGGACACACCCCGGTCAGTCATAGCCGGGGCGGAATTGATTCGCGTTACCAGTTGAAAGGACCCCGTATCAACAGACAAGAACGCCCCGGATACCGATCCGGGGCGTCCCTGATTTCACTGCCGGTCTGCCCGGATCAGCCGCGTTCCTCGATGATCGTCACCAGATGCGGGATCTTGGCGACCATGCCGCGGATCGAGGGTGTATCCTCCAGCTCGCGAGTGCGGTTCATCTTGTTCAGGCCCAAGCCTTTCAGCGTTTCGCGCTGGATGGCGGGGCGGCGGATCGGGCTGCCGATCTGCTTGACGACGATGGTCTTGGCCATAATTCTCGCTCCTTACGCTCCGACGGCTTCGGCTTGCGCCTCGGCCGGCTTGTCGTTCGAGGCCAGGATGTCGGCCACCTTCTTGCCACGACGCTGTGCGACCGACCGGGGACTGGCCTCTTTCCTCAGGCCGTCCAGCGTGGCGCGGATCATGTTGTAGGGGTTCTGCGAGCCCAGCGATTTCGCCACGACGTCCTGAACACCCAGCATCTCGAAAACGGCGCGCATCGGACCGCCGGCGATGATCCCGGTGCCCGGAACGGCGGTCCGCATCACCACGCGGCCGGCGCCATGGCGTCCCTCGATATCGTGGTGCAGGGTGCGGCCGTCCCGCAGCGGCACACGCATCATGTTGCGCTTGGCCTGTTCGGTCGCCTTGCGGATCGCCTCGGGAACCTCCTTGGCCTTGCCCTTGCCGAAACCGACACGGCCGCGCTGGTCGCCGACGACGACCAGGGCCGCAAAGCCAAAGCGCTTGCCGCCCTTGACGGTCTTCGACACCCGGTTGATCGCGACCAGGCGATCGGCGAATTCCGGGTTCTCTTCGCGAGGCTGGCGGCCGCCCCGGCGATTGTCACGTTCTGCCATCAGGCATTCCTTCATATCGGGCGCGATCCGCGCCGTTGAAACCGATCCAGGTGGGCAGGAAACGCCCCCGGATCATCGGGGTGGCGCGGCCCTTTCGGACAGCGCCACCCGCAGCGATCAGAACTTCAGGCCGCCCTCGCGGGCGGCATCGGCCAGAGCCTTCACCCTGCCGTGGAAGATGAAGCCGCCACGGTCGAACACGACTTCCTCGACACCGGCTTTCTTCGCGCGTTCGGCGATGGCCGTGCCGATCTTGGCGGCGGCCTCGACGTTGTTCTTTCCGACCAGGCCGAAATCCTTCTCCAGCGTGCTGGCCGAAGCCAAAGTCACGCCCTTCAGGTCGTCGATGACCTGAACCGAGATGTTCTTGGAGGAACGGTGGACCGACAGGCGCGGCCGACCGCTGTTTTCGGCCCGCAATTTGTTCCGCACGCGCAGGCGGCGCTTCTGGAACAGCTGTTGCTTTTTCAGTGCCATTTCATGCGCCCCTTACTTCTTCTTGCCTTCCTTGCGGAAGACATATTCGCCCTTGTAGCGAATGCCCTTGCCCTTGTAGGGCTCGGGCTGGCGCCACTCGCGGATATTGGCCGCGACCTGGCCGACCAGCTGCTGGTCAATGCCTTCCACTACGATTTCGGTCTGCTTCGGCGCGGTGATCGTGACGCCGTCCGGGGTCTCGAAATTCACCTCGTGGCTATAGCCCAGGGACAATTTCAGGGTCTTGCCCTGCATCTGCGCCCGGTAGCCCACGCCCTGAATCTCCAGTTCCTTCTTGAAGCCGTCCGACACGCCGACCGTCAGGTTCTCGACCATCGAACGGGTCATTCCCCATTGCTGGCGCGCGCGCTTCGACGAGCCGCGCGGCTTGACCGCGACGGCGCCGTCTTCCAGGACCAGATCGACGTCATCGGTCGCGGTGAAACTGCGGGCGCCTTTCGGGCCCTTCACCTCGATCGTCTGACCCTTCACTTCGGCCGTCACGCCCTTGGGCAGTTCGACCGGCTTCTTACCAATCCGAGACATCTGCTGCCCTCCTCAGAATACGGTGCAGAGAACTTCGCCGCCGACATTGGCGTTGCGAGCCGCTGCATCCGACATGACACCCTTGGGGGTCGACACGATCGAAACGCCCAGGCCCTGGCGGACCTGCGGGATTTCCCGGGCGCCGGCATAGACGCGGCGGCCCGGTTTCGACACGCGCGACAATTCCCGGATCACCGGGGTGCCGTCGTGGTATTTCAGGCCGATTTCCAGCTCGTTATGGCCTTCATCGGTCGTCACTTCTTCATAACCGCGGATGTAGCCTTCCGCCTTCAGCACGTCCAGAACCCAGGCCCGAAGCTTGGAGGCCGGGGTGCGAACGGTCGATTTGCCACGCATCTGAGCGTTGCGGATGCGGGTCAGCATATCGCCGAGAGGATCGTTCATGTTCATTTTCGCCCCCTTACCAGCTCGATTTGACCAGACCGGGGATCTGACCTTGCGAGCCAAGCTCGCGCAGCATGATCCGCGACAGTTTCAGTTTGCGGTAATACGCGTGCGGACGCCCGGTCAGTTGGCACCGGTTGTGCAGCCGCGTGGCCGAGGAATTGCGCGGCAGGTCGGCCAGCTTCAGCGAAGCCTTGAACCGCTCTTCCATCGGGCGGGACTGGTCGTTGATGACCTCTTTCAGGGCCGCGCGCTTCTGGGCGTATTTCGCCACCATGCGCTCGCGCTTCTTCTCGCGCTCGACCATCGATTTCTTTGCCATATCTCTTTCCCTCCGCGATCAGCTGTTGAACGGCATGTTGAAATGCTTCAACAGCGACTTCGCTTCCGCGTCGGTCGTCGCGGTGGTGCAGATGATGATGTCCATCCCCAGAACTTCGTCGACCTTGTCGAAGTTGATTTCCGGAAACACGATGTGCTCTTTCAGGCCCATGGCGTAATTGCCACGACCGTCGAAAGAGGTGCCCTTGACGCCGCGAAAGTCGCGGACGCGGGGCAGCGCGATGTTGATCAGGCGGTCCAGGAATTCATACATCCTGTCGCCGCGCAGCGTGACCTTGGCACCCAGCGGCATCTCTTCGCGGACGCGGAAACCGGCGATCGAGTTCTTGGCCTTGGTGATGACGGCTTTCTGACCGGCGATCAGCGACAGCTCTTCGGCGCCCTGCTTGACCTTCTTGGTGTCCTTCACGGCCTCGCCGATACCCATGTTCAGGACGATCTTGTCCAGACGCGGGATCTGCATGTCGTTCTTGTAGCCGAATTCTTCCTTCAGCGCGGGCTTGATCGTCTCGCGGAACTGCGTCTTCAGGCGCGGCTGGTATTTGGTTGCGTCCAGCATCAGATCACGTCTCCCGTGGTCTTGGCGAAACGGACCTTCTTGCCATCTTCCTCGCGGAAGCCGACGCGGGTCGCTTTGCCGTTCTTGTCCATCAGTGCCAGGTTCGACAGGTCGATCGGCATGGCCTTGGGCACGCGGCCGCCCTGGCTGTTCTGCGACTGGCGGGTGTGGCGGATCGCGATGTTGACGCCGTCCACGATGGCCTTGTTGTCCTTGGGCATGACGGACGTGATTTCGCCCTGCTTGCCCTTGTCCTTGCCGGCCAGCACGACGACCTTGTCGCCCTTCTTCAGCTTGGCAGCCATCACAGCACCTCCGGCGCGAGCGAGATGATCTTCATGAAGTTCTTGGCGCGCAGTTCACGCACGACCGGTCCGAAGATCCGGGTGCCGACCGGCTCGCCCTGGTTGTTCAGGATAACGGCGGCGTTGCGGTCGAAGCGGATCGAGGTTCCGTCCTCGCGCTTCACTTCCTTGGCGGTCCGAACGACGACGGCCTTGCGGACATCGCCCTTCTTGACGCGGCCCCGCGGAATGGCTTCCTTGACGGAGACGACGATGATGTCGCCCACCGACGCATAGCGACGATGCGAGCCACCCAGGACCTTGATGCACTGCACCCGGCGTGCGCCGGAATTGTCAGCGACATCCAGATTGGTCTGCATCTGGATCATAGGTTTACTCCCGACCTTTGGGGACCGGCCCTTCCGGCCCCAGGGTTTCGATCATTTCTGATCTGTGATGAAGGACTTAAGCCGAGACGGCTTCGTCCGTCAGGACAGTCCAGCGTTTGGTCTTCGAGATCGGCGCGCATTCGGCGATGCGAACGGTGTCGCCGACCTTGAACCGGTTCTCCGCGTCATGGGCGCGGAACTTCTTCGACATCCGCACGGTCTTGTGCAGCAGCGGATGCTTGAAGCGGCGCTCGACCAGGACGGTGACGGTCTGCTCGTTCTTGTCCGAGACGACCTTGCCTTGCAGGATGCGTTTGGGCATGGGCCGGGCTCCTTAGTTCGAGGCAGCGGCGTCGGCCGCTTTCTGGTTCAGTATGGTTTTCACACGCGCCACGTCGCGGCGCACAGCGCGCATCCGGGCGGTATTTTCAAGCTGGCCTGTGGCCTGCTGGAAGCGCAGGTTGAAGGCCTCTTTCTTCAGCGCAACAAGCTGATCCTTCAGCTGGTCGGGCGTCTTCGATTTCAGTTCCTGCGCGTCCATGCGCGTCGTCCTTTCCCACATCACCGGAGAGCCCCGGATTGGCCGGGCCACCCTGATTCCGGTGGAGTTTCGTGATGAAGGCCTGCCCATACAGCCAGAGCCCGGTTCATGCAACCCCTTGCCGGCTTTTTCCGGCAAATGGCAAACCCCGCCGTTTCCGGCGGGGCGTATTGGTATCAGACGCGCCTCGGCGCGCGCGCCCTACCAGTCCTCGCGCGCGACGATGCGGGTCAGGACCGGCAGTTTCATCGCGCCCAGACGCAAGGCTTCGCGGGCGATGGTGTCGCTCACGCCGTCGATCTCGAACATGATCCGGCCCGGATGGACGCGGGCGGCCCAGAAATCGACTGAGCCCTTCCCCTTGCCCATCCGCACTTCGGTCGGTTTCGACGAGACCGGCACGTCCGGGAAGATCCGGATCCAGACCCGGCCCTGACGCTTCATGTGGCGGGTGATCGCACGGCGGGCCGCCTCGATCTGCCGGGCGGTCACGCGCTCGGGCTCGACCGCTTTCAGCGCGAAAGAGCCAAAGTTCAGATCGAACCCGCCCTTGGCGTTGCCGTGGATCCGGCCCTTGTGCTGTTTGCGGAACTTCGTCCGTTTCGGTTGCAGCATTGTTTCGTCTCCTTAGCGGGCGTCGCGGCGCGGACCACGCGGAGCCGGACCTTCCTGCGCCTCGGCGGCCTTGCGGTCGCGAGCCTGCGGGTCATGCTCCATGATCTCGCCCTTGAAGATCCAGACCTTCACGCCGATGATCCCGTAGGGGGTCATCGCCTCGGCCAGCGCATAATCGATGTCGGCGCGCAGCGTGTGCAGCGGCACGCGACCCTCGCGATACCATTCGGTCCGCGCGATCTCGGCGCCACCCAGGCGGCCGGCGACGTTCACCCGGATGCCCAGGGCACCCATGCGCATCGCGTTCTGAACCGAGCGTTTCATCGCACGGCGGAAAGACACCCGGCGTTCAAGCTGTTGCGCGATCGACTCGGCGACCAGCGCCGCATCGACTTCGGGCTTGCGGACCTCGACGATGTTCAGGTTCACGTCGCTCTTGGTGAAATTCGCAAGTTTCTTGCGCAGCACCTCGATATCGGCGCCCTTCTTGCCGATGATCACGCCCGGACGCGCGGCATGGATGGTCACGCGACACTTCTTGTGCGGACGCTCGATGATGACGCGGCTGATGCCGGCCTGCTTGGCCTCTTTCTTGATGAAGTCCCTGATCTTCAGGTCTTCCAGCAGAAGATCCCCATATTCCTTGTCATCGGCATACCAGCGGCTGTCCCAGGTGCGGTTGACCTGGAGGCGCATCCCGATAGGGTTGACTTTCTGACCCATTACGCTTGCTCCTCGACTTGGCGCACCTTGATGGTGATTTCCGAAAACGGCTTCATGATCTTGCCGTAGCGGCCGCGCGCCCGCGGACGCCCACGCTTCATCACCAGATTCTTGCCGACCCAGGCTTCGGCAACGACCAGGTTGTCGACGTCGAGGCCGTGGTTGTTCTCGGCATTCGCGATGGCCGATTGCAGGCATTTCTTCACGTCGCCGGCGATGCGCTTGTGCGAGAAGGTCAGATCGGCCAGGGCGCGATCCACCTTCTTGCCGCGGATCAGCTGAGCCACCAGATTCAGCTTCTGCGGCGAGGTGCGAAGCATCTTGGTCTTCGCGAAAGCCTCGTTCTCCGCCACGCGGCGCGGATTTGTTTCCTTACCCATGACGATTACTTCCTCTTGGCTTTCTTGTCCGCCGCGTGACCGTAATAGGTCCGGGTGGGCGAGTATTCACCGAATTTCTGGCCGATCATCTCTTCGGAGACATTCACGGGGATATGCTTATGCCCGTTATAGACGCCGAAGGTCAGACCCACGAATTGCGGCAGGATGGTCGAGCGGCGCGACCAGATCCTGATGACGTCGGATTTTCCGGATTCGCGGGCTTTTTCCGCTTTCTTGAGCACATAGGCATCAACAAAGGGGCCCTTCCAAACAGAACGTGCCATAGCTTAACGCCCCTTCTTCTTCGCGTGACGCGAACGCAAGATGTACTTGTCGGTCGCCTTGTTCGAGCGGGTCTTCTTGCCCTTGGTATCCTTGCCCCAGGGCGTGACCGGCGTGCGGCCGCCCGAGGTGCGGCCCTCACCACCACCATGCGGGTGGTCGATCGGGTTCATGGCGACACCGCGAACCGAAGGACGGATGCCCTTGTGGCGGTTGCGACCGGCCTTGCCCAGGTTCTGGTTCGAATGATCGGCATTCGACACCGCGCCGATGGTGGCCATGCATTCCTGGCGCACCATCCGCAATTCGCCCGAGGACAGGCGGATCTGGGCATAGCCGCCATCGCGACCGACGAATTGGGCATAGGTGCCCGCCGAACGCGCGATCTGGCCACCCTTGCCGGGCTTCAGTTCGACGTTGTGGACGATCGTGCCGATGGGCATGCCGCTGAAGGGCATGGCATTGCCCGGCTTCACATCGACCTTGGTGCCGGCGACGATCTTGTCGCCCATGGCCAGACGCTGCGGCGCCAGGATATAGGCCCGCTCGCCGTCTTCATAGCTGATCAGCGCGATGAAGGCGGTGCGGTTGGGATCGTATTCGATCCGCTCGACAATGCCCGTCACATCGACCTTGTTGCGCTTGAAATCGACGATGCGATACAGGCGTTTCGCCCCGCCGCCCTTGCGGCGCATGGTGATCCGTCCGGTGTTGTTCCGACCGCCCTTCTTCGTCAGACCCTCGGTGAGGGATTTGACGGGGCGACCTTTCCAAAGCTCCGAACGGTCGATCAGAACCAGCCCGCGCTGGCCAGGCGTCGTCGGTTTGTACGACTTCAATGCCATCTTTCTGTCTTCCGTTGCTCTGGACCGATCTGGTCCGTTTCAGTCAAACGATTGCGGCCCCGGCTGGTCCGGGGCCGCGCAATCGCGGCCGTCGATCAAAGTCCGGTCGAGACGTCGATCGAGTTGCCCTCTTCCAGGGTCACATAGGCCTTTTTCACGTCGCTGCGGCGACCAAGCTGGCCGCGAAAGCGTTTCTGCTTGCCCTTGGTGATGGTGGTGTTGACCGCCTTCACCTTGACGCCGAACAGGGCCTCGATCGCGTCCTTGATCTGCGGCTTGCTGGCATCCTTGGCGACCTGGAAGACAACGCCGTTGTTCTCCGAGGTCATCGTGGCCTTTTCGGTGATGACCGGTTTCACGATCACATCGTAATGTTCTGCTTTCGCGCTCATTTCAGACGAGCCTCCAGAGCTTCGACACCCGCCTTCGTGATCACCAGCGTGTCACGCTTGAGGATGTCATAGACATTCGCGCCGATCGAGGGCAGGACGTCCACGCCATCGAGGTTGCGCGCGGCGCGGGCAAAGCCCTCGTTCACGTCCGAACCGTCGATGACCAGCACCCGCTTCCAGCCGTTTTCCCGGACGGCCTTGGCAACGGCCGAGGTCTTGGCGTCGTCGAGGTTCAGATCCTCGACGATCACCAGTTCGCCGGCGGTGGCCTTGGCGGACAGGGCATGTTTCAGGCCAAGCGCGCGCACCTTCTTGGGCAGATCAAAGGCGTGGCTACGCGGGGTCGGACCCTTGTAGGTGCCGCCGTGACGGAAGATCGGCGCCTTCTTGGACCCGTGGCGCGCACCGCCGGTGCCCTTCTGGCGATAGATCTTCTTGGTCGAATAGCTGACATCCGACTTGCCCAGCACCGAATGCGTGCCGGCCTGCGCCTTGGCGCGCTGCCAGCGGACAACGCGCTGCAGGATGTCGCCGCGCGGCTCCAGCCCGAAGACCTCGTCGGCCAGCTCGATGGACCCGGCCCTGCCAGAGTCCAGCTTGATCACATCGAGTTTCATTCCTTGTCTCCTTCGGGCGCGCCGTCGGCCGAACCAGCGGACTGGTCGGCATTGGGATCGGCTGCGGCCTTGTCGGCGTCGATCTGCGCCTCGGCTTCCTTCAGCGCGGCCTCTTCTGCGGCGGCGGCTTCGGCAGCGGCAGCCTCGCGGGCGGCCTCTTCCTCGGCGGCGGCGGCGGCGGCGGCTTCCTCGGCGGCGCGATGAGCAGCCTCGGCGGCCGATTTCAGCGCGGCGGGATAGATCACGTTGTCAGGCAGCGCCTTCTTGACCGCGTCCTTGATCGTGACCCAACCACCCTTCGAGCCGGGAACCGAGCCCTTGACCATGATCAGACCGCGATCGGAATCGGTGCGCACGACCTGCAGGTTCTGGGTCGTGACGCGCACTGCGCCCAGGTGGCCCGCCATCTTCTTGCCCTTGAACACCTTGCCCGGATCCTGGCACTGGCCGGTCGAGCCGTGCGAGCGGTGGCTGATCGACACACCGTGGCTGGCGCGCAGACCGCCGAAATTGTGCCGCTTCATGGCACCGGCAAAGCCCTTGCCGATCGAGGTTCCGGCGATGTCCACGAACTGGCCGGCAAAGTAATGGTCGGCCGTGATCTCTTCGCCCACATTGATCAGGTTTTCTTCGGCCACGCGGAATTCCGCGATCTTGCGCTTGGGCGCGACCGAGGCCTTGGCGAAATGACCGCGCATCGCGGCGGTCGTGCGCTTGGCCTTGGCCACACCGGCGCCCAGTTGCACGGCGGCATAGCCGTCACGCTCGACGGTGCGCTGATCGACGACCTGAAGGCTGTCCAGTTGCAGGACGGTGACGGGAACCTGACGGCCATCCTCGAGGAACAGGCGCGTCATGCCCAGTTTCTTGGCGATAACACCAGTACGCAGCATGGGTTACCTCCTTACACCTTGATCTCGACATCCACGCCGGCGGCGAGGTCGAGCTTCATCAGCGCGTCAACCGTCTGCGGCGTCGGGTCAACGATGTCCAGCAGGCGCTTGTGGGTGCGGATCTCCCACTGGTCGCGCGACTTCTTGTCGATATGCGGGCCACGCAGGACGGTGAATTTCTCGATCTTGTTCGGCAGCGGGATCGGGCCGCGGACGGTCGCGCCCGTGCGCTTGGCGGTGTTGACGATTTCCTGGGTGCTGGCATCCAGCACGCGGTAATCGAACGCCTTCAGCCGAATTCGGATATTCTGACTTTGCATCGTCATCCCTCGGTCTCTGAGGGTTTCAGTCGAGAGGCTGACCACGCACCACGCGGGGCCAGCGTCGGACCGTATGAAAAACTGCAAGGCCGCCCCCTTAGCGGACGGCCCTGGCCACGGCAAGCGATTCTTGATGCATCGGTTGCGATGGCGCGCTTATGCGGAAAACCGGCGACGCCGTCAACCCTCGACAAGGCATTGCCCCGGACAATGCGGCGCCCATGTCGAAAGTCTCCGAAACCTCGCCTTCCGGCCGTCGGGGCGCGACCATGCGCCGCGCCATTCCCGGCATCGTCTGTATCGCAAAAGGCCCGCCCTTTCCGGG
>DBFD01000024.1:30250-36236 GCA_002294185.1 Paracoccus sp. UBA889 | reverse complement strand
CTGATCGGCCTGATCCTGCGCCGCGCCTGGCGCGAATGGCGCGAAGGTGGCGGCGGCTTTCGCAACGATCAGGACACGGCCGAAGCGCGCGAAGGGTTTCTTGAATTCTCGACGCTGCTGCTGGCGGCATTGTCCTTCGTGGCGGTGCTGTTCGAGACCCTGCCGATTGTCATGATCGGGGATTGCCGATGAGGCTGAGGATCGTCCTGACCTGGAAAAGGCTGGCCGGCCTCGTGGCTCTCGGCATGGCCGGGGCGCTGTTTGTCGGCTGGTCGGGGCTGGTTTCCATCGCCGCCTCGTCGGGACACTGGCCGGTGACGCGCTGGTTTCTTGGCTGGACGCTGGAGAACGCCGTCGCCACCCAGTCAACGCCGGTCGAAAAGCCCGAGGGGCTGGATCTGTCCGATCCGGCGCTGATCCAGCGGTCGGCCGGCAATTATGCGACAAGCTGCGCCGCCTGCCATGGCGCACCCGGCGTGGCGCAGTCGCCGGTCGTGGCCAACATGGTTCCGTCGCCGCCGCGGCTGGAGGACAGCGTCGGCGACTGGAGCGACGAGGAATTGTTCTGGATCGTCAAGAACGGGTTCAAATATACCGGAATGCCCGCCTGGCCGGCGCAGGGCCGCGATGACGAGGTCTGGGCGCAGGTGGCCTTTCTGCGCGCCTTGCCCGACATGACCGCCGCGACCTATGCCGATCTTGCCCTCGGTGGCGGCGTCGTGGATGACGACCTCGAGGCGGGCGGGCAGGCGCTGGCGGCGCTGGACGGCATTTTCGAGAACGCATTGGAAAATTGCGCCCGCTGTCATGGCCGCGACGGGCTGGGCCGGGGCGACCGCACGGCAGAGGGCGCGTTTCCGATCATCGCGGGCCAGCCTGCGCCCTATCTCAACGCCACCTTGCTGGCTTTCGCGCAGGGCAGGCGCGAAAGCGGTTTCATGCAGCCGCCGGCCAGCCGCTATGACGCGCAGACCCTTGCCGAGCTTGCCGAATACTTTGCCCGACAGCCCGGTCCGGTGCCGGAACCCGGTCCCGAAACCGCCGCCGGCAAAGGCGCGGAGCCAGCGTTGGGCGCGTCCGGGCCGTTGGTCCTGCCACTGGACACGCCGCAGGATGCCGCCGGTATCCTCGAAGGTGACACCGATCTTGACTATGCCACGGTGCCGATGGCCGCCCCCGGCGGCCCCCCCGCCACGCCCGAGGCGCTGCTGTCCCTGGGCCGGCGCATCGCCCTCGACGGCATCGCCGAGGCTGGGATCCCGTCCTGCCAAAGCTGCCACGCCCTGGGGCCGAAGCCGCGAAGCCCAGATTTTCCGGCGCTCGCGGGACAGCCCGAGTGGTATCTTGCCCGGCAATTGGTGCTTTGGCGCGACGGCAAGCGCGGAGGAACCCCCTTTGCCCCGGTGATGGAGGCAATCGCCGAGCGGATGACAGAGGAACAGATCGACGCGGTATCCGCCTGGTACGCCGGGCGGCCCCGGAGCGACCGCTAAGACGGGGCGGCCGGTTCCGCGCCGTCACGATTCCCTGCCTCAGCTCGCCGCCTTCGCCTCTTTCTTCATGGCACGGCGGATCTTGGGGATCGCGAATTCCCTCGGCTCGTGATAGTCGATCATGGTGACGAAAAGCCCCTCGGCATCGAACAGAAAGACGCCCGAGGTGTGATTCATCGTATAATCGCCGTTTTCGGTCGGCACTCTTTCATAGGTCGCGCGGAAACCGGCGGCGGCGCGCGCGATCTGCGGCTCCGGGCCGGTCCAGCCGCGGATCGCCGGATGGAAATAGCCAAGATAATCGGCCATCGCCCGGACCGTATCGCGCGCGGGATCGACGGTGATAAGAACCACGTTCCATTCATCACCATCCGGTCCCAACTCGTCCAGCCAGCCGGAGATGTCCGAAAGCGTGGTCGGGCAGACATCGGGGCAATAGGTGAAGCCGAAGAAGACCATCGTCGGACGGCCGATCAGGGATTTCGGTCCGACGCTGTTGCCCTCGTGATCTGTCAGGCGAAAATCCATCGCGGAAAGGGCCATCGGCCGCAATCCCGCCGCGTCGGGCGCACCGGGCCCGTCCACCCGCCACCAACCGACCGCCAGCGTCAGCGACAGCGCGCCAAGGCCGGCCGCGCCGTATCCCAGAAACGCCCGCCGCCGCATCAGTCCCCGGGTCCGCGTGCGGCGATGCCGAGGATCGGCACTTCGACGATCGTCTGGCCGCCATCCTCGAAAAGCAGCGTCAGCGGAAAGGTCTCGCCTTCCGTCATCGGCGCTTGCAGCCCCATCAGCATCGCGTGCAGCCCGCCGGGTTCCAGCGCCACGCTGTCCCCCGGTGCAATCGTGATCCTGCCCGCGGGCGTCATGGAACTGATGCCCTGGGCATCGGTCCTGCTTTCGTGGATTTCGGGCATCATCGCCAGCGGAGTTGCAAGCCCGGTCAGCGTCACCGGCTCCTCGCCGGTATTGCGAATCGTCATGTAGGCGGCACCGGGGCGCTTGACGCCGATCGAGGCGCGCGCCCACGCGCCGGCAACCACGACATCCCCGGATCCTGCCAGAGCCGGCGATGAAAGCCCGGCGACAGTCAGAAGGGCGGCCAGCGCGCCCGCGAACAGAAGGTCTTTCATCGGAATGTTCCCGTGTTCCACCATTCAACTCTGCGCCGCGGCGACTTCGGCCGAGACCAGGCGCCGCAATTCGGCCTCGCCGAACGGGTCGAGCGGCTTGTCGTTAACGAAGAAGGTGGGGGTCTGGCGGATACCCAGGGTTTCGACATCGGCGCGGTCCTGGTTCAGGATTGCCACGACGTCAGGCGATTGCATCTGCGTGCGCGCCGCCTCGGCGTCGAGGCCGGCGGCGGTCGCGATCTCGAGGATCAGGCCCGGCGGCGGCGTCCCGCGCGAAGCCCATCTGGGCTGTTCGCGCAGCAGCGCATCCATGACCGGACGATAGACATCCTGCATCCGCGCCGCCTCGAGCACGCGCACGGCCTCTTCCGAGGATTCGCCGTGAAACGGGGTATAGCGGATCACCACGCGCACGGCGTCCCCGTTCCGGGCCATGATGTCCTTCACGATCGGGTCGAACGCCCGGCAGGCTTCGCAGGCCGGATCGAAAAATTCGACGATTGTTACCGGCGCATCCTCGGGCCCGAGAACCGGAGAATAACTTCGGATCAGCGTGTCTTTGCGATCCGCCGTGACGGGGGCCGCGCCGGCGGTCGGCGCGGGCCGCGTCGCATACCATGCGGCACCGCCAAAGCCGGCGGTCCCCAATGCGAGAACGGACAGGATCAGGCCGCGTCGTTGCATTATCGTGTTTCCTTCAGTGAAAGGGCCGACAGCAGACCGATCAGGGCAAAGGCCACAAGCGCCATCAGCGGGATCGGAATGCCAAGGACCAGTTGGTTTTCATCGGTGCAGGAGGGTCCTGTGGCGGTGCAGGGCTGGATGCTTTCGGGAATCAGCCCGACATAGAGGCCCAGGTGCCACAGCGCGACCGCGCCGCCGCCAAGCGCCAGTGCGATGCCATAGCGCCCGACGCGATCGTCCCGCCACCAAAGCCCGAGTCCCAGGATGATGGCCAGGGGAAACATGAAGGCGCGCTGGAACCAGCAAAGCACGCAGGGCGATTGGCCCAGCACCTCGCCGATGAACAGCACGGCGAGCGATGCGAAAAGCGCAATGGTCCAGGCCAGCCCCAGGGCGGTCGCGCCGGACAGACGGGTCATGGCGGTCAGATCCTCTCTTGCAGGTCGGCCAGAATTTCTTCGGCGGGCGTGCCGTAGGGCCAGGAATCGACGAAGCCCGCCGCGGGGTCGAAGAGGAAAAGATGCGACGTGTGGTTCATCGTGTAACCATCCGGGGCCGAGGCTTGCTCGATCCGCTCGTAGAAGATCGGGAAGGTTTCCGAGGTCGCGGCGATCTGTTCCGGCGTGCCGGTAAGGCCGATGATGCCCGCATCGAACAGGGGAACATATTCCGCGAGGGCCCCGGGCGTGTCCCGTTCGGGATCCACAGAGATGAAGATCGGCTGCACCTTGGCGGATTCATCGCCCAGTCCGTCCATCACCGACGCGACCTCCGACAGCGTCGTGGGACAGATATCGGGGCAATTGGTGAAGCCGAAGAAGACCAGCATCCAGCGCCCGGCGAAATCGTCCTCTGTCCGGACCACGCCGTCATGACCGGTCAGTTCGAAATCGGCGTAGAAGGGCGGCTCTTCCCGGGCCTGGTCGGGCGCGGTCCGAAAATCCGACCAGAGCAGCAGCCAGGCCAAAGCCAGCGCCGCAACGCCCGCCAGCACCCACAAAATCCTTCGCACCGATGCCAGGGACATCCGTCTCACCTGCCGCTAATCCGTTTCGCGCAAGAATCATGTCCTCACCGCAGGTTCAAGCACGGATTGCCTGCCGCGACAGCATGTCACCCGTCCGTGAAGCCTTTGCCGCCCGGCCGGCGGCCAGAGCGGCGCCGAACGCGGGGAGGGCGCGTCGATACCCCGCAGATGCGCCCTTAGCTTCGCGACGGGAAGATGCCTTCAAGAGCGATGATGTAATTGATGCACAGGGTCGGGGGCATGTTGTCATGCGGCTGGCTGCCGCCGCTGGTGGCGATTGTGGCCGGGTTCAGCGCCACCGTCGGCGATGTCGTTGCCGAATAGATCGCCGAACGTGCCAGCAGATCACCCGAGGGCCGGTCATTGTCGGCAGGTGCGTTCAGCACGCTGACCTCATGGCTGTGGCTGGGCATCTGCGTCGTGTCCAGCGTCACCGTCTCGCGTCCCAGCGATTGCCCGATTTCCCGCGGCGTCAGGCCGGGGCCCGAGCCTGCATGCATCGGCACCCTTCCGCGAAGGTCGGGCAGGCTGAAGCTGGTGCGGCCATCGCCGCCATAGGTCGTGCCGAGAATGCTGAAGAGCGCCGAATTCGATGCGATCGCCAGCAATTGACCATCGCAGAACGCCCATCCGCGCGGCGCGAAATTTCCGCCGAACAGAACGATCATGCCAATGAATGGATCCATCTGAGTTCTCCCGAAGCCTGTCAGTGTCGAAGGGTGTCCAGTCATGGCCCGACGGGGCCATGCGGTCCGGCCAAGGTTTATTCACTTCACCGGACGGCTTCTGTGTCCCGGAACACAGAATGCGACAAATGGCGCCATTAGCCTGCAGACAGATTTCGAAATGCCGTTTCCGGGCGCGTCCGCGCCGGGGACGCAGAATGAACGGGACAGAGACATGACGCGCTTCAGATCCATTCTGGCGGTATTGGGACTGGGCCTGACGGCCGCGACGGTTCCGCCGGCCACCTCCCTCGCCCTGGGTCCGGGATTTTTCGATCAGGTCATCGCGCCCGCGGGCCTGACCTGCAGCTTCAACGCCTATCATGATTCCGCCGCGCAGGAGACACAGCTGAACCTGTTCATCCCCAACGGGGCAAGCCAGTCTTCCGGAGGGAATTACTGGTCAGGCGGCGTGATCACCAGCTGGCCCGGCGGCGATATCACCGCGGCCGCGATCGCATCGGAATGCGGCGCGACGAATGTGGTCGTGACATTGTCGGACGGCGCCAACGGCACCTACGCGACCGATGATTTCGTCGGAGTCGAGTTCCGGGCCACCTCGCTCGCGGACGGAAACACCCGTGACTACGTCATCGGGGCCTCGGGGGCGGGATCGACAGTTCTGGTCAACAATTCCACGATGGTCGCCAACACGCCGCCGACGGCCGATGCGGGGCCGGACCGGACGGTGGGCTCGGGCGCGGCGGTGACGCTTGACGGCAGCGGGTCGGACGCCAACGATGCCGGCCAGAGCCTCGGCTATGCCTGGAGCCAGAGTTCGGGCCCGGCGGTCACGCTGAGCGGGGCTGCGACGGCGACGCCGGGCTTCACCGCGCCGGTGCTGGTGGCCGGCGCGGCGGACGCGGTGCTGGTCTTCAGCCTGGTGGTGAATGACGGCTCGGATCCCTCGCCGGCCGATACGGT
>DBFD01000024.1:19538-29920 GCA_002294185.1 Paracoccus sp. UBA889 | reverse complement strand
GCGATCACGGTGACCGCGCCGGGCGACAGCGTGGCGCCGGTAATCGCTGCGCCCGTACCGCTGAGGGCCGAGGCCGGTCCGGACGGAACCGCGCTGGTCGGTTTCAAGGCGACGGTGACCGACAATGTCGATCAGGCGGTCACACCCGTCTTCACCCTGGACGGGGCCGTGATCACCAGCCCGTTCGCATTTCCGGTCGGGGTCAGCAAGGTGTTGATCGACGCGACGGATGCGGCAGGCAACAGCGCGGTGCAGCAGATCCTTGTGGTGACGGTCACGCCGGCGGCGGCCCCGCCGCCCCCGGTCATCACCACCGCCGCGATCAATGCGGACCGGTCGCTTACAATCGGCGGCACCGCCGCGGCCGATGCGAGGGTGAGGGTGACTTTCCCCGATGCGTCCTTTCAGGAGGCGACGGCAACGGGCGGCCTGTTCTCGGTCACGTCGGCTGCCAACATGACGGGCGGCACGGTCTCGGTCACTGCGGCGAACGCGCCCGGAAACAGTTCGGCGGCGACGACGGTAGAACTGTTTCCCGATTACGAGGCACCGACGGTTGCGCTTTCGGGCGCCCCGGCGACCCTGACCGACATGTCGGCCTTCACGGTGACGATCACCTTCTCGGAACCGGTTGTCGGGTTCGAAACCGGCGACGTGACCGTTTCCGGCGGGACGGTGACCGCGTTTTCGGGGACCGGCGCCGTCTACCGTGCCGGGATCACGCCCGGCGCGGTTGCGGAGGTCACGATCGGCGTCCGCGCGGGCGTTGCCGAGGATCTGGCGACCAACCCGAATCTGGCGGCGGCGCCGCTGACGGTCCTGCCCGACACCTCGCGCATCGCGCAGGAGGCGATCACGGACGCCCTGACCGCCCGTGGCCGCGCCCTGATCGGTGCCCAGCCGGATTTGCGCGGCTTCCTGACCGGCTCGGCAGCTTCGGGGCTCGAGGCGCGGGCAAGCCGGGGGCAGGGCAACTTCCGCATCGGGGCCGGGGGACAGGACAGCACTTTCTGGGCGCTGGCTCAGGGACGGTGGTCTGATTCCGTTTCGACGGAAATGGACTATTATCACCTTGCCCTCGGTGCGCATCTCCTGCGCGGAAAGAACCTGATCGTCGGGGCCATGTTGCAATTCGACAGCGCCGATGCGGGTCTTGACGCCGGTTCCTTCGAGGGACGGGGCTGGCTGGCCGGCCCGTATCTGGTGGCGCGACTGCCCGATCAGCCGCTTTATCTTTCGGCCTCGATCCTGCATGGGCGGAGCGATAACACCCTGACACTTGCGGGTCAGGCACCGGATGATTTTTCGTCCACCCGGACATTGCTGACGGCCGGCGTGGAAGGCCGATTCGCGTGGACCGAGACGACAACGATCATCCCCTCGCTCGATCTGTCGCATCTGGTCGATCGGCAGAAACGCTATGTCGACAGCCGGGGCAATACGGTCGGTGCGCAAAGCATTCGACTGACCGAAGCGGCCTTCGGGCTGGGCTTCGAGCATCTGGTGAGGCTTGACGACAACGAGATGCTTCTGAGCGGAGGCATCAGCGGGATCTTTTCGGATCAGCAGGCCCCGGGCGACACGGCGACCAGCACCCGCGGGCGCATCGACCTGGGCGCCGAGTTTCGCCTGGGCGAAGCGTCGAGCCTGAGCCTGACCACGTTCTATGACGGTCTGGGCGATACCGGCTACGGGGCAAGGGGGGCGGCGCTGGATTTCGAGATGCGGTTCTAGAACCATCATCGGCTGCCCGGACCGACAAGCGGCCGGGCAGATTGCGCGCGCGGCCGGTATCCCTGGCGCGCGGCGCGCCATGTCATCGGCACCGGCCTCCGCGCCGGTGCTTTTTTCGGGCTTCGTGTTCTGGCGCACAGTGCGAGTCGGTCGGGCGGGATACAACAAGGGCGCGAGTTCCGGTGCGGACCGGCACCCGCCACCCTCCCGTCTCGGGCCCTGGCCGGATCTTTCAGCGAGGGTGCCTTTTTCACCTCCTGCCGAAAGGCGGGACTCCATCAAGGAACAGATCCATGTCCGACACCATCACAATGGAACGCCCGGCCGCAGCCACCGACCTGACGCCCAGTCAAAAGACATTCGTCGATGCGATCACGTCCAAGGTGGGCACGCTTCTGGGCAGCCAGTTGCCCGGAACCTTTGCTGCCGTCAGCTATCCTCCGGGCTTTCACCCGGTCGTGCAATATGGCAACAACGCCTACTACAATTCCACCATGCTCGACACGTTCAACGGCACGTTGGCGGTCGGCAGCAACGGGATGCTGACGCTGGGCAACGAGCAGTTCAGCACGCTTTATGCGCGCATCCTGAACGCGGCGCAGTACCAGTTCTCGGCGGCCGATCAGAAGATCGTCAACGACCCCGCCTATGACAACCAGAAGATCGCCATCACCAACGAGGCGTCGTCGGGTGGCTTCGCGGCGGCCTACGCCGTTTCGCCGGTCACGTTCACCGGCGTCCTGGCGGCGCTGCTGAAGAACTTCAGCAAGGACCCCACCGATCATTCCCTGGCCAATATCGCGACCGCGGCGCGGCAGTTGGCCTCGGCCGGGTTTCCGGGCCTGGCGGCGGCATTCTCGAACAATATCAACATGCTGGCACCGCTTATCCGGATCACCGGAGAACAGGCTGCGGCAGAGCTGCAACTGGCCGCGGCCCGGGAAAACGCCACCAATCCCACGGCGGCGAATGGCGGACTGCAGACGACCGACAGCACCTATTATGTCGGCTGGACGCCGATGCCGTCCAATACGGTGATCCAGGCCGGTCTCGACAGCGGCAGCAAGGTATCGATCGAGGTCTCGGCCTCGAATTTCTCGTCCACCGACGCCAGCCTGTCGATCGCGGGAAAGACCGGCTTCACAATCCCGGTGCTGGATGTGGTCGATATCGGCATCTCGGCCGGGTCCAGCTATGACTGGTCCAAGCATACCTCGTCCTCGTCCTCCTTCGACATGACGATCGAATATCCCGGCGTGACCATCGTCCAGATCGATCCCCTGACGCTGAGCGCCGACAACACGACCGGCTGGTATGACGAATCGCTGCTGCGTTCGATCGTGACGGGATCGGGCGACGACAGCGTGTCGGGCTTCAAGATCGCGCCGACGGACCAATATGCCCCGGCCAGGATGTTCGGCCAGGGCAAGCCGTTCTCGCGGCTGAAGACCCTGGTGATCAGCCAGGCGCCCACCATCACCATGGTGTTTTCGGCCGACATGGCCAATTCGGTCACGTCCTCGTTCAAGGAAAATGCCTCGGTGGATGTGAAGCTGTTCGGGATCTTCTCGGTCGGGTCGTTCAACGAAAGCTACGGCATCACCAAGGTCGACAGGGACAGCGCCTCGGGCAAGGTCACCGTGGTCTTCGCGCCGCCCAAGGTCATCGGTACCGTGCCGCCCACCCAGCAGGTTGCCAACGTTCTGGGCGGCGTCGCCGATTATCCGCCGGCCTGAAGCCGAGATGCCGAACCGCGCCTGAAGCGGGCGCATGACGGACACGAACCGGGGCGGTCCGCGATGGCCGCCCCGCCCGATATGGGGGACGACCGATGACACAGGCCGGGCAGACAACGGATGACCGCGCCGCCGAAGCCATCTCTCGCAGGATCGCAGCCTATCTGGGGGCGCAGATCGAGCCGGGATTTCGCGTGATCCGCTACCCGCCGGGCTACAATTTCAACGTGCAATACGGCATGCCGGTGATGTGGAATCCGCACACCTTCGGCCTGATAGACCAGATCTGCAGGCTGGACGGACCCCATTCCGCCAGCATGACCGGCAGCAGTTTCAGCGCCGAGTTCGCCGCGATCCTGGCTTCGGTCGGATATCATACATCCACAGCCGATATCCGGGCGCAGAAGCAGGCCATCGGGGATTTCGACCGACAGGGCGACAGGGTGGTCCAGGTCTTCGAGGCCGAATTCGGACCGATCACGGCCGCGATGATCCAGGCCTCGGGGGCGGTGCCGCGAACGAAACCGGGCTATGTCTCCTGGTATGTCGGGGCGCATTATCCCGGCACTCCGCCCCGGTTTCCGCCCGTTCTGGCCTCGTTCTCGGCGGCCTATGCGGCGTGGCTGTCGCTGGGAGAGACGGTGGAAAAATCCGCCCGGCAGGCGCAGGCGGCCGCGGCACTGGTTTCCGCGGCGCGGGCGCATTCCATCCATCCGGGGGCGGGCAATGGCGGTTTGCCGACCGGACCGTCGGCATGGTCGGTGGCCTATTGCGGCCTGCCCACCAACAACCAGATCAATGCCGGTCTGGACAACCGGCAAAGCACCGTGAGCGTGACCATCGACGTCGAGGATGCCGGGGCGGGCATGGCCAGCCTGAGCCTTGACCGGCAGAGCCTGGGCCGAGTTCCCCGGACCGACCTGCGACTGTCGGTGGCGGCCGCGCCCGAGGATACGGCGCGCCCGGTCGATCCCTGGGCGGCGGCGCGTCATGTCGGGCTGGAGATCGTCTATACCGGGATCACGGCGATCCGGGCCGACCCGGTTTCCCTGTCTGCCGACCGCCAGAGCGGCTGGTTCAGCCTGCCGATCCTGCAGCAGATCGTGGCCAAGACCGGCAAGGACGTGACCGGCCTGCAGCTTCAGGGCTCTGCCTTCTCCATCGACGCGCTGTTCGGACCGGGCGGATCCTTCGCGCGGGTCCAAACCTTTGTCATCGCGCAGCAACCGACGGTGAAGATGACATTTCGCGGTACGAATCTGGACGCGCTGGCCGGCCAGGTGACGACGGACCAGGCGGCGCAGCTGAGTCTGGGAAAGATCGTCTCGCTGGGGGTGGATGGTCGCGACTACCGGGTTCTGGACATGCAATCGACCGGGACGGAGCTGACCGTCACCCTTGGCGCGGCACCGCCATCCGGTACCGTGCCGCTGATCGACCAGACCGCGCATGTCATCGGCGGCGTGATTCAGTTTCCCGCCTAGCGCTTTTCGTGTTCCCATCGGCTGACGACAGTTTCGGCGAGGAGAGATCATGCAGACCGAGCCCCGGAAGATCGCGATCATCGGCGGGGGTGTAGGCGCCGTGACGGCCGCCTATGCCATCACCCAGTTGCCCGACTGGCAGGACCGATACCAGATCACGTTCTACCAGATTGGCTGGCGGCTGGGCGGCAAGGGGGCCAGCGGGCGCAATGCCGCCAGGGGGCAGCGGATCGAGGAACACGGCCTGCATATCTGGGCCGGTTTCTACGACAACGGTTTTCGACTGATGCGCGATTGCTACGAGACCCTGAACCGGACCGGCCTGCGCAGCCCCGATGCGCCGCTGGGCACGCTGGACAAGGCGTTCAGGGGACTGAACCATTTCCTTCTGGCCGATGAGGTGACACAGGCCGACGGCACCCGGTCGCTGCGGCCCTGGCGCATCGACTTTCCCGAAATCGCCGGCCAACCCGGCGAGGGAGGGCTGTTGCCAACGCCCTTCGGCTACTTCAAGGCCCTGCTGCAGGCCGTCGCGGGTTTTCTGGATGGCCGTGTCGGCGCCACGCCGCAGGAAATTCCGGCGCGGTTCCAGGCCGAATTCGCTCGCAGGGCCCTGCCGCTTGCGGCGGCCTCGCCGCTGCATCACCTTCGTTCCTATGCGGCCACGCTGCGTGACAATGCCTTTGACCACACCACCTCGCAGACGCTGTATCTCGCGGCGCTGGTCCGTCACGCCCAGATCTGGCACGCGACCGCCGATCTGGGTGGCGGCGACACGGCGCGCCGGATCGGCTATCTGGTCAGCCTGTCGCTGGCCTTTTGTCGCGGTGCCATCGACAACGGCCTGTTTCGCAAGGGCTTCGACGCGATCGACGATCAGGAAATCAGCACCTGGCTGCTGCAATGCGGGGCCAGCCGCGAGGCCGTCTATTCCGCCGTGTTCCGGGGCTGCTACGATTACGTTTTCGGCTATCCCGGCGGCGTGACAGACGATCGCGAGGTCGGCGCGGGCACCGCCATAAGGGGCCTGCTGCGCCTGGCCTTCACCTACAAGGGCGCGCTGTTCTACAAGATGCAGGCCGGGATGGGGGACACGGTCTTCGCGCCCTATTATCAGGTGCTGAAATCGCGCGGGGTGCGGTTCAGATACTTCAATGCCGCCACCAACCTTGCCCTTGCGCCGGACGGGAACGCCGTCGTCGCCATCGACATGGTCGAACAGGCCGAGGTCCTGTCGGGCGACTACGAGCCGCTGGTCGATGTCAGGGGCTTGCCCTGCTGGCCCTCGGAACCTGACTGGAGCCAGCTCAGGGACGGGGCGGCGCTGAAGGCCGAGGGCGTCGATTTCGAATCCGAGAAATCGGTGCCGTCGGGGCGCGCCTATCGCCTGGAGCAGGGACGGGATTTCGATCTGGTGATTCTGGGCGCGTCGCTGGGATCGCTGCATTATCTGACGCCGGAACTGGCCGCGGCCTCGACCCGCTGGAATGCGATGTTGAAGAACCTGCCCACCGTGGCAACGCAGGCCGCGCAGTTCTGGTGCACCAAAACGCCCGAGGAACTGGGCTGGAACGCCCTGGTCGCAGCACATAATTCCGGCGACCAGGGCGATCTGAGAACGGTGATCACCAGTTTCGCCGAGCCGCTCGATACCTGGGCCGACATGTCCGATCTGCTGACGCGAGAGGACTGGCCGGCGGATGGGCCAACCGCCATCGCCTATTTTTGCAGTCCGGCGCAGGATGCGGGCACCGGTCCCGACCGCTGGCCCGATGCGGTGCGAAACTGGGCCGATGCGGAGCTGACCCGGCTCTGGCCCGGGGCGGGAAAGGCCGGCAAATTCGACGCCTCGATTCTTTATGCCGACGGCGCCCGGACCCCCGATGACAAGTTTGCCGGACAATATTTCCGGCAGAACTTCTACGGTTCGGAACGCTATGTGCTGTCCGTGCCGAACACGGTCCAGTATCGCCTGCCACCCGATGGATCGGGCTTTGAAAACCTCTATCTGGCCGGCGACTGGACACGCTGCGGGATCAATGCCGGCTGCGTCGAGGCCGCGACCATCTCTGGGTTGATGGCCGCGCGCGGATTGACCGGGGCCGACTTTAAGATCGTCGGCGAGGGTGATCTTGCCCCCGATGCGGGACCGACGGATGCCACGAAACTGTCCAGCCCCTATGCCCAGTCCGCGCCCTGGCCGCTGACGCCGGTCTATGGCACCGGCCGGATCGACGGCTGGTTCAGCTTTCATGCCGTCGATGCCCGCGCGCTCGAGGCGGTTCTGCCCGACGGAATGAGCCTTCATCCCCAGACGCTGACGCCCGAGGGTCAGCACCCGGTCGCGATCCTGGCCAATCAGCAGGTCGGCGTGCGGGCCTCGATCCTTCCCAAGATCATGGGCTATCGCAACTACTGCGAGGCGATCATCGCGATCAATTTCGTGCAGGTCGAGGGGCATGAGGGCGTGTTCAGCTATCTGCCCAATCTCTACCTCACCAACAATTGGGCGCGGCTGGCCGGGATATGGTGGTATGGCTACAACAAGCGGATGGGCCGGTTGCAGATGGGCAATGGTCACTACTCGGTCGCCGCCACCGATGGGCGCCCGATCTGGTCGGGCCGCTACCAGCAGAAGGATTTCGCGCGGCCGCTGACGCATTCGCCCGATTGCGGCCTGGTGCAATCACTTGCCGAGCAGATCGTGGTGTCGGAAGGCAAGTTCAGCCGCTGGCAATTCTCGTCCTTCGATTTCAATCTGACCTCGGCCTATGTCGCCGGCGTCAGCGCGCGGATCGACGTGACGGATGCCGCATTGGCCAATATTCCCCAGGGCAGCATGACCGCGCAGCCCCTTGCCATGGGCGCGGTGCAAGAGAACGGTTTGCATAAATTGCCCGGCGCATTCCGGATCTGGACCAGCTGGACCCTGTCGAATCCGTTGGACAACAGCAGGATAGCTCAACTAGAAGGGGAAAGAACGAAATTGCCGTAGCGTCAGCGGCAAGGGTCGAGAGGAGCCGCAATGTCCCGGATCGTGACCCGCCCCGAGGGCGAGCGGAAGCAGGTCACGGCGGTCTTTCTGGATCTGGTCGGGTTCAGCGAAGTCGCAAGCACCTCCGATGCGGAAGATTTGCAGGACTGGCTCGAGGAATATTACCGGCGCTGCGGCGAGATCGTCGAGATCAATGGCGGCGAGGTGACCGAATATCTGGGCGACGGAATCGTGGCGGTGTTCGGCCTGTCGCGCGCGGATGAACTGGCGGCCTCGAAAGCGGTGGATGCGGCGCTGCGCGCGGTGACGGAACTGGCGCAGGATAAGGCGGGGCAGGGCGGATTCACGCTGCGCGCCGGCGTCGCCACCGGAGAGGTCGCGGTGCGCCCCGACATGACGCGCGAGGCCTGGCCGCGGATCACCGGGACGGTGACGACCCTTGCCCAGCGGGTGCAGGAACTGGCCGCACCCGGCGGCGTGATGATCGCTGAAGGCACCAGGATGATGTTGCGCGGCCAGTTCACCCTGACGCCGGTGCCAAATCAGATCCTGAAGGGTTTCGCACAGCCGCAGATGCTGTTCGTGCCACAGATAGCCCCCCATCGCGACGTGGCGCCGGGAACGGCCGACCTGGTCGGGCGCGCGAAGGAATGCGCCGCGATCGAGGCCGCCCGGATGCCGGTGCTGATCGTCGGGCAGGCGGGGATCGGCAAGACCGCCGTGGCGCAGCACATGGCGCAGCGGGCCGGCATCGCCACCACGATTCAGGCCGAAGGGATCAAGAGCGGCTCCAGCTATCAGCCGTTCAAGGACTGGATCTCGTGGCGGCTGAAATCGTTGACACCCGACTTTGCCGAGATCACGCAAGGCTTTCCGGACCTGTCCAAGGCCGATCGGATGAGCCTGGCCCTGATCATGGGTCTGCCCGAAGGCGCGGCGCTTCTGACGGAATTGTCCAATCTCGCGCTGAAGGCCCGGATCGAAGCCGGGCTCTGGCGTGCCCTGCAAAGCGTCCAGCGCGACGGGATGGTGATCTTCGAGGATCTGCACTGGTTC
Organism: Paracoccus sp. UBA889; assembly: GCA_002294185.1. Lineage (GTDB taxonomy): Bacteria > Pseudomonadota > Alphaproteobacteria > Rhodobacterales > Rhodobacteraceae > Paracoccus. Next base: position 20,915 of record DBFD01000024.1, on the reverse strand, counting down.
GACATCGCCAGTTTCGGCGTATTGCAGCACATTCTGCGCAGTCCCGAACGATCCCGGTTCCGTCTGATCCTCACCAGCCGCGAGGATTCCAAGCTGGGCAAGCATCTTTCGGGGCTGGTATTCGAGACGCTCTCGCTGCATCCTCTGTCGCAGGGCGATGCCCATCGGATGCTGGCGTCGCTGGGCGCGCAGGACGGCGTCAATGCCGCCAGCCTGGTCGAGCAGGCGGGGGGGATTCCGCTCTATCTGGACCAATTGGCCAAGCGGGCGCTCAAGATCGGTCGGGTCGAGGAGACGGTTCCCGACACCCTGATGGATCTGCTGGCCGCCCGGATCGACGATACCGGCCCTGCGAAGCCGATCCTGCAGCGCGCCTCGGCGATCGGCCGCATCTTCGCGGTCGATCTGCTTCGCGCCCTCGATCCGACCAGCGCCGATCCGGTCTTCGCGCTGGAACACGCCCGGGCGGCTGGGGTCGTCATGCAGCGGTCCGCGGCTGAATGGGAATTTGCCCACGCCCTTCTGGCGCAGGCGGCCTATCATTCGGTCCTGCGCAGCAATCGCGAGGCGCTGCACCGGCGCATTGCGGAAATCCTTCAGTCCAGCCATGTCGATCGAATATCCCGCGACCCGGCATTGCTGGCCCGACATCAGCGAAAGGCGCGTCAGATCGGCCCGGCCATCCGGTCCTATCTCGCGGCCAGCCGGATCGGGCTGCTGCAGGGTGCCTTTGCCGATGCCGAAGGACATGCCGGCACGGCGCTGGCGCTCTGCGACGATCTGGACGATGCCTCGGCCCGCGCGGAAATGGCGATTGCCTGCCAGACGGCGCGCGGCTCGGTTCTGATGCAGGCGCAGGGGTTCACCGCAGAGCCCGTTCGCGACGCCTTCGGGGCGGTCCACAGGATTGCCCTTTCGTCCGGCTCGCTGGGGCCTAACAGCGCGGCGGCGCTGTTCGGAAGCTTCTCCCATGCGATCATTGCCGGCGACAAGTCCCGGGCTGACGCTTTCGACGCCCTGCTGGCGGACCTGGCCCAAAGCATGCCGGCGGGCGCCGGAGGCGACGAAGTGCGACTGGCCGCGCTGGCCACCCGCAATTGCGGATGTTTCTACCAGGGCGACTTCCGCACGCAGTTTCGCCAGATCGAAAGGATACGGGACCTTTATCGGATCGCGGATCATGCGGGCATGATCGCGCGTTACGGCATGGATATCTTTGCGGCCGCGCAGATGTTCGAAGCGCCGGCACGGGCGATTTCGGGCCAGATCGACGCGGTCGAAAGGCTGGTGGCGGAAACCGACGCGCATCAGGCCGAATTGTCGATTCCGGCGATGCTGCCATACGCCTTGATCTGGGGCGCGGTGCCGCTGTTCTAC
>DBFD01000024.1:0-19152 GCA_002294185.1 Paracoccus sp. UBA889 | reverse complement strand
CAGGGGGCCGTGTTCTGGCAGGTCACCGGCGCGACGTGGAGTTTCATCATGGATCCGTCGCAAAGCCTGGATGAACCCGGCCTTGCCGCGTTCAAGGCCAATATCGAATTGCAGCGCGCGATCGGTGCCAGGGTGGGTCTGCCCTATTTCTCGGCCTGCTATGCCGAGCGTCTGGCAGCGGCAGGCCGCGTGACCGAGGCCTATCACGTTTCCTCGGCAGCGGTGGTCGAGGCGCGGGAAAGCGGGCTGCATTGCTGGTATCCCGAAATCCTTCGCATCCATTCCGGCATTTGCCGCAGCGACAATCACCCGGGCGAGGCCGAGGCCGCGATGAAGCTGGCGCTGGATACCGCGACCCGGCAGGGGGCGGCACTTTGGAGCCTGCGCGCGACGCTGGATCTGTCATGCCATGATGTGCCGGACGATCAGGGCCTCGCCGCGGCGCTGAATGCCTTTCCCAGGGATGCGGTCCTGCCCGAACTGGGTCGCGCCAAAGTTCTTCTGTCACAATGACCGGCCTGTTGTCGTTCGACCTGCCCCTTCTGGCGGGCGTCAGGGCGGCCGATCTGGCCGGTATCGACGTGCAGTTCCAGGAAAGATCGCTGGCTGGCTGGGAAGTGCTGTTCAACCAGCAGGACATGTCGCGCGACGTCTATTTCCTGCTGTCGGGCGCGCTCTTGGCGGTTTACTGGACGCCCGAGGGGCGCGAGATCATCTTTTCACGGTTTTCCACCGGATCCTATCTCGGCGAATTGGCGGCGCTCGATGACGGCGATCGGTCGCTTGCGGTCGTGGCGCGGGCGCCGACGCGGGTTCTGGTGATGCCGCAAAAATGCTTCCTGTCGCTGTTCGAAACCGTGGCTTTGGTCCGGCACCGCGTGGTCACGGATCTCGTGTCGCGCGTGCGCGCGCTGACCGCACGCAATATGGAACTGACCAGCTTCACGGTCGAGCAACGTGTCGTCTCGTACCTCATCGCCCTGGCGGTCGAACGCGGCCAGCTGGAGACCGGCGGTGTCCTGGACCATGCCCCCACCCATGCCGAGATCGCGGCCAGCATCGGCGCCAACCGCGAGATCGTAAGCCGCACGATGACGAAACTTGCGCGGCGGGACATCCTGAGGACGGCGCGACAGCGGATCGAGCTGCTGAACCCCGATGCCTTGTCGGCCATCCTCTAGAATCCTGCGGCAGGGGCGCGCCACGTTGCTAACGGTCGAGGTATTCGTTCGTGAACCAGGTCGAGAAATCGGGCTTTTCGGTCAGGACATCGCCGGCTTCGTCGCGCAGGATCCCGGCGTCGACCAGGAAGCTGCCGACGGCCTCGATCCGGTCCGGCTGAATCGTGCCGACCTGCTCGTTCTCGTCCGTCAGATAGCCGCCATCGACGATCGCCTGCATCGAGGCGCGGATCAGCTCGGGATTGCCAAGCATTCCTTCGGTCGCCCCGATCAGGATCTCGGCGGCGGCCTCGGGGTTCTCGGCGGCAAAGGCATAGCCGCGGCGGGTGGCGGCCAGGAACGCTTTTGCCGTTTCGGGGTTCGCCTCCAGCCATTCGCCACGGCTGCCGATGAAGGTGGTCTGCTGGTCGGGAACCCCGTAATCGGCATAGCGGAAGGCGCGCTGCTCGCGGCCCTGAAGTCTGGCGTTGACGCCCTCCCAGGTCGCGACCTCGAGCGTGAAATCGGCGCGGCCGCTGGCCAATGCCTCGTAGGCCGAGGTCCCGAGCGTCACGGTCTTGAATTCGCCCTTGCCGCCGGCCGCGCGGATGATCGTAGTGATCAGCGCCTCTTCCCAGGCGCTGCCGAAACCGGCATAGGTCAGCCCGTCAAGGTCGGCGGGTGTGTCGATGTCGTCGCGGTCGGCGTTGAAGACCAGGCGCCCGGTCTCGTGCTGGTAGACGGCGAAGACCGGCATCAGGTCCGCGCCGGCGGCGCGCTGCGTGTAGAAGCCCCAGGAACTGAGCACGCCGAATTCGGCGACACCGCTGGCCAGCAATGTGCCCGAGGCGGTGTCGGTGTAGGGCAGGATTTCGACGTCCAGGCCGGCATCGTCGTACCAGCCCTTGGCCTGGGCGACATAGAGGCCGACATGGTTGGTATTGGGCGTCCAGTCCAGCGCGACCTTGACCGCCTGCTCAGCGGCAAGCGGTTGCGCGGCGATCAGGGCGGTCAGGGCGAATGCGAGGCATCTCATCTTTGTCTCCTTGCGGGTCGAGAAGGGTGTTGAGGATTTCGGTTTCCAGCGCCAGCGCCGCGGCGGGCAGCCCATGCGCCAGGCGCGGACGGCCAAGCGGAACCGCGAATTCCGCCAGAACACGGGCGGGTCGGCGCGAAAGGACATAGATGCGATCCGACAGGCTGACCGCCTCGCGCACGTCATGGGTGACGAGCAGCGTGGTCCACCGGTGATCTTGCCAGCGGGCCTCGACCCATCGCTGCATCCCGGCGCGGGTCAGCGCGTCGAGCGCGCCGAAGGGTTCGTCCAGCAGCATCACCGGCCGCTGCTGCACGACGGTCCGCAAAAGTGCTGCGCGCTGGCGCATCCCGCCCGAAAGCTGTGCCGGCCAGTGACGTTCGAATCCGTCCAGGCCGAACTGCGCGAAAAGCGGGGCGACGCGGGCGCGCGCTTCGCGCCGTGGCAGGCCCTGCACTTCCAGCCCCAGCGTCACGTTGTCGATGATCCGCCGCCACGGCATCAGCGCATCGCGCTGCGGCATGAAGGCAAACGGCCTATTACCCGCTGCCAGCGGGCGCCCGGAGACCAGAATTTCGCCGCGATCGGGAGCAAGCCCGCCGGTCATCAGTCTGAAAAGCGTCGATTTGCCCGCGCCCGAGGGACCGAGGATCGAAACGAACTCGCCGCGCTCCACGTGCAGCGACACGCCGTCCAGAACCGCCGTTCCGCCCAGCCGAACCGCGGCGTCGCGGATGTCGAGCAGGCTCATGGTCGCTGCTCCTCGACCTGCCGCCAGGGCATTGACAGGTGTTGGAGCAGCACCGTCGTCGCGAACAGGACCAGCGTCAGAGCGGCGCTGACGAAGACCGCCGCCAGAACCAGGTCGGGACGGAAATTGTTCTTGGCATTCAGGATGTAGATGCCCAGCCCGCGCGCCGCCCCGGCATATTCGGCAAAGATCGCCGCGACGACGGCATAGGTGATCGAAATGCGCAGACCGGCGAAGAAAAAGGGCAGTGCCGAAGGCAACCGCGCGCGGCGGAAGATGGTCGCCCGCGATGCGCCCATCGTCGCCAGAAGCTGCTCGATCTCGGGCTCGGTCGCCTCGTAGCCATCGACCAGCGCCACCAGCATCGGAAAGAACGTGACCAGCGCGACCAGCGCGATCTTGGGGCCAAGGCCGAAGCCGAACCAGAGCACGACAAGCGGCGCGATCGCCACCAGCGGCAGCGTCTGGCTGATGATGAAGACCGGAAACAGCGCCCGGCGCAGCGGACGCGCGAAATCGATCAGGACCGAGAACGCAAAGGCCGCGCCCAGCGAGACCGCAAAGCCCAGCAGCGTCGCCTGGATCGTCGGCACCGTATTCGCCCAGATCACCTGTCGGTTCGCCGCCAGTTGTCCGGCGACCCGGCCGGGCGATGGCAGGACGCTCGGCGGGATCCCCGACAGGCTGACATGGATCTGCCACAGCGCGATCAGCGTGCCGACCGACAGGATCGCGGGCAGCGCGCGCGTGACGCGCTCGCGCATCGTGGGTTTGGGCATCGGATCAGGCCGCGGAGGGACTATTGGCCGACACGGTCAGGTCGATGGTCACATGCCCTTCGGGCGGACCGAAGCGGCAGAACGCCTGGGCGAGCGCGGCGAAGACGGGACCGGCATCGCCCCCGAGTCGCGTGCAGAAGTTCTTTGCGCGATCGAAGACGCCGCTGTCGCGAAGAAACTCGATGCAGCCATAGATTTCGGCCATGTGGTCGCCGCCGCCCATGACATAGAGCGAAAGCTGCGCGGCTGCGGTTTCTCCGGTTTCGGGGGCGTCGCGCAAGGCCTCTTGCGCTGCCGCCTGGCGCAGGGCCAGGGGCTCGCGGGATGTGTCCATCGCGTCGCTGCGGCACATCGGATCGTCGGGCTCGCCCGGGCAGCCGCGCGACAGGGTTGCGTGCAGGACGACATGGGTGCGCGTGGCGGCGGCGGCGACGAAAAGGTCGCGGATCGCGGGAAACAGCACCTCTGGCGGACCGACCAGCAGGGTGGAGATATCGTCGGTTTCGATCCGCAGCCGGTCGCGATAGGGCCCAAGCGCGGCCAGCGCATCGGTGATGACGTCGATGAACCTGTCCGTCATCGGGTAAAGGGAAATCTGTGCGCCGGTGAACATTCGTTCCTCCTTGCTCCGCTGGCATGACCCAGATCAGCTTTGAGGGTCCGCAGGCGTCGCGCCCGCATCTCAGCCCCGGCCATACGGGGCACCCCTGTGGATGGCTTGAAGTGATCACAGACCGCAGCCGGGCGCAACCGATTCGCTCGGACCGATCGCGGCGCGCGCGAAGGCTCATCGGACCAGATCAGGCTGCCGCCGGTCAAGGCGGCGTCGCCCCCGCCACGACCGCCGCGGGATCGCCAATCCTGCGGTCGCGCCCGGCAATGACCGGAGGACACAAGCAGCGCGGGATCCGGCCCATGAATGACGCCTGCCGAGGCCGGGGCGTCGCGGCCGGCGCCTCGCGCCGGCCGTTTCCGCGTTACGCTGCGGCTTCCGCCGGGAGATAGTCGATATAGCCCTTTTCGCCGCCCGCATAGAAGGTCGAGGGATCCTGCGGGTTCAGGGGCAGTCCCTCGCGGAACCGGCGCGGCAAGTCCGGAGTGGCGATGAAATCGCGTCCGAAAGCCGCCGCATCGGCGCGGCCCTGGCCCACAAGGCTGCGGGCGCTGTCCCGGGTCAGCCCTTCATTGGCGATGATCGGACCACCGAAGGCGGCCTTGATGGCGTCCAGCAGGCTGTCTTCGGCCGGATGTTCGCGCAGGCACAGGAAGGCCAGGCCGCGCTGGCGCATCTGGTCGGCGACGCGGGTGAACAGGGCGCTGCGGTCGCTGTCGCCCATGTCGTGCGAATCGGCGCGCGGGGCAAGGTGAAGGCCCACCCGATCCGCGCCCCAGACCCCGATTGCCGCATCTGCCACGTCCTCCAGGAAACGGGTGCGGTTTTCAAGGCTTCCGCCATAGCGGTCGGTCCGCCTGTTGGTGCTGTCTTGCAGGAACTGGTCGATGAGATAACCGTTCGCACCATGAATCTCGACCCCGTCGAAGCCCGCCGCCCTCGCGTTCTGCGCGCCCTGGCGATAGGCTTCGACGATCGCCGGGATTTCATCCGTCTCCAGTGCCCGGGGGGTGACATATTCCTGCTGCGGCCGCACCAGGCTGACATGGCCCTCGGGCCGGATCGCGCTTGGCGCGACCGGCAATTTGCCGTTCAGGAACAGCGGCGCCGAGATCCGCCCGACATGCCACAATTGCAGAAAGATCAGCCCGCCCTCGGCATGGACGCCGCGGGTCACCCGTGCCCAGCCTTCAACCTGCTCCTGGCTCCAGATGCCGGGCGTATCGGCATAGCCCACCCCCATCGGCGTGACCGACGTCGCCTCGGTCAGGATCAGGCCGGCGCTGGCGCGCTGGCGGTAATATTCGGCCATCATCGCATTCGGGACGCGGGATCCGCCGGCGCGCGCGCGCGTCAGCGGCGCCATCACGAGACGGTTCTTCAAGGTCACGGCCCCGAGTGTCAGCGGATCGAAAAGGGTTGGCATCTGGCGTCCTTTCTGCCTGTCCTGTGCTTTGACCATTCGACCTGTGCGGCGGGCCGGAGGTTTTCAACGGCGCGCGGCGCAAGCTTGCGTCCCATCTGGCGCATGGCTTCAGGTGCCGTGGCGGATCGGAAATTGTCGCAGGGCCCGGCGCTGATCGGGGTCCAGCGCCTCGGGGCGGATGACGCTGGTATGGATCGAGAAGACCACCGCGCCGGTTTCGGGCAGGCGGAACAGACATTGCCGCTCGACCCGGATGAAGGGCGCGGGGTCGGGCGGGATGCGGTCCTGTTCCTCGGTCAGGGGGTGGTGCAGCGGCGCGTCGGAATGATGCGCCGTGCCGCGCATCAGGCCCGGACCGGGGCGCAGCCCATCCAGCAGCCGCTGGACGCGGCGGCCGATATCCTCGGTATAGGACGCGACGGGGCGATGGATGCGCATCATCGGGCGCATGAATTTCTGCGACAGGGACCAGCCCGCAGGAAAACACAGGATCGCGCCGCCCAGCACATGCCGGCCATCCGGGCCGGGGATCATCAGGCACAGATCCTCGGCGACAAACCGGCCCAGCGTCATCAGCGGCATCTGCGGATCCGGCAGCACGAGAACGCCATCGGGACGCCGGACCGCCGGGCCGCAATCATAGCCGCGGTCGGGCAGCAGGCGCATGATCCGGCGGTAAAGCTCGGCCGCGGCGGGACGGGCGTCTTCGTGCAAGGCGTGCACGCGGCCGGGCCGGGTGGCGATCAGATCGTCGCGCAGCGCCATCTGAGCGGCGAAGGCATCGTCGGTCAGCAGCCATTCGGCCTCGGTCACGGGAATGGTGCCGGGCAGGCGCCTTGTGCGCGGATCGGCCCAGGGCGCGAAAGCCAGCCGCTGTTGCAGGATCGTGCTCATCTGCCCGCATCATGCCCGTGCCGGCGGCAGGAGCAAGTGACCTTGTCGGCCGGGCTGCCCGTGTTGCCTGCCTTCCTGCGTCCCGCGACCGCCGGGGGGACTGCGCGTCCCCCGGGACCCCCGGCGCAGGCGCGGGCTGCGCAAGCCGGTGGCGCAGTCACGAAAAAGCGCGATCCGGCGGGGTCCTGCCATATTCCCTGCCGGCGATTTTCCAGTTATCGCAGGCCCATGGACATCGTTGTTCTGACCACCATCACTGCGGGACTGTTCATCCTGATCGCCCTGGCCGAGCCGCTGGCGGCGCGTCTTTCGCTGCCCTACAGCGTGATTCTGGCGGCTTTCGGCATCCTGATCGGCGCTGCGGCGCTGTTCCTGCTGCGCACCGATCTGACCGATGCGCTGAACCCGGTGGCGGAATCGATCCTGGCGCTGCCGATCCGGTCCAACGTCTTTCTTTATGTCTTCCTGCCGACGCTGATCTTTCAGGCGACGCTGGGCATGAATGTCCGCCGGATGGCCGATGACTGGGTGCCGATCCTGGTGCTGGCGGTGGTGGCGGTCTTCGTGGCCACGCTGACCATCGGCTACGCGCTGGCCTGGGTCAGCGGGCTGCCGCTGGTGGTCTGCCTGCTGATCGGCGCGATCGTGTCGACCACCGATCCTTCGGCGGTGGTCGGCATCTTCCGGTCGCTGTCGGCGCCGCGCCGGCTGGCGCGGATCATCGAGGGCGAAAGCCTGCTGAACGACGCCGCCGCCATCGCCCTGTTCGGCCTGTTCATGGGATTCGTGATGATGGGCCTGCCCGACCCCAGCCTGACAGAAGCGATCGGCGGTTTTCCCTGGCTGATGGCGGGCGGCGTTGTCGGTGGCTGGCTGGCCGCGCGGGCGGCACTGATCCTGATGGCGTGGTTCACACGCTACGAACTGGCCCAGATCTCGGTTTCGGTCGCGGTGCCCTACCTGGCCTATATCGGGACCGAGCAGCTCTTTTCCGCCTCGGGCGTGGTCGCGGTCGTGGCGGCGGGGCTGACGCTGAACCTGATGGGGCCGGCACGGCTGTCGCCCGGCCTCTGGACCAATCTTCGCGAGGTCTGGGATTTGCTGGCGCATTGGGCCGGGGCGCTGATCTTCATCCTGGCCGCGCTGTTGATCCCGCGGCTGCTGGACGACGTGCGACCGGGCGATTACGCGCTGATCCTTGTCGTCATCCTGGCCGCCATTCTTGCCCGCGCGATCATCCTGTTCGGATTGCTGCCGATCCTGTCGCTGCTGCGTCTGTCGCCCGCAGTGGAGCGTCCCTACCGGATCGCGATCCTTTGGGGCGGGTTGCGCGGTGCGGTCACGCTGGCGCTGGCGCTGGCCGTCACCGAAAGCCTGCGCGTTCCGGTCGAGACCAAGCGCCTGGTCGGCATCCTCGCCACCGGGTTCACGCTGTTCACGCTGCTGGTGCAGGGCACGACGCTGCGTTGGGTGATCGGGCGGCTGGGGCTGGACCGGCTGTCGCCGCTGGACGAGGCGCTGTCGAACCAGGTGATCGCCGTCGCCCTTCAATCGGTGCGCGAACAGGTGGCCAGCACGGCCGAGAATTACGAATTGACGCGCGAGACCGTCCGTTCCGAGGCCAAGCGTTTCGCCGCGCGGCTGGACCGCGCCGTCGAGCAGGCCGAGGCCGAGGACAATACCCAGATCCTCGACCGCGACCGCATCACGCTGGGCCTGATCGCGCTGGCCGCGCATGAACGCGAGACGATCCTGGAACGGTTCCGCGAACGGGCCATCAGCGCCCGGCTGTCGGAAAAGATGCTGTTCGACGCCGACCGGCTGATCGAGGGCGCGCGCACCGGCGGCCGGCATGGCTATCAGCGGGCGGCGCGGCGCAGCCTCCGCTATGGCCTGCCCTTCCGCATCGCCGCGTTCCTGCGCGACCGGCTGCGCCTTCCCGCCCCGCTGGGTCGCATGACCGCAGACCGTTTCGAGGCATTGCTGGCCAAACGACTGATCCTGAGAGATATTCACCGATTTCTCGACAGCCGTATCCGTCGCATCCACGGCCGCCGCGTGGCCGAATTGCTGCATGAATTGCTGTCGCGCCGGCAAGAAGCGGTCGAAACCGCGCTGGAGGGACTGCGCCTGCAATATCCCGGCTATGCCGAGGAACTGGAACGCCGCTTCATCCGTCGCACTGCGCTGCGTCTGGAGGAACGCGAATATGCCGCCATGCGCGAGGACGGGCTGATCGGATCGGAACTGCATACCGCGCTGATGACCGACATCGCACGCCGCCGCCATCAGGCCGAGGGGCGCCCGCGCCTGGATCTGGCCCTGCGCAAGGAAGAACTGGCACGGCAGTTCCCGCTTTTCGCCGATCTCGACGAGGCGGAACTGCGCCGTCTGGCGCGGTCGCTGCGCTCGCGCTATGTCAATGCGGGCAAGGTCATCTCGCGCAAGGACAGCCCGTCGCGGCGGGTCTATTTCGTCTCGTCCGGCGCGGTCGAACAGATCGTCGCCGGTCAGACCACGCGTCTGGGACGTGGCGAGATGTTCGGCCAGATGGGCGTTCTGACGCGAAAGCCGCGCCGGGCCGAGGTGCGCGCGATCACGCCCACGAATCTGCTGCTGCTGGACGAAACCGACTTCCGCCGCATCCTCAGGCGGTCCTCGGCGCTGCGGCAGGCGGTCCGCGACAGCGTCTCGAACAAGGCATTGGCCGAAGAGGTGCTGGAACTGGTCGAAAAGGGCTGAAGGCGCGGCGGGCCGGGTGCGACGGTCCGGGGGATTGGCGCGGCATCGGTCGGACGATATGACGTTGCTTCGACAATTGGGAGAGACCCGTATGGACGCCGACCGCATCGCCCGCACCATCGCGACCGAAATCGGCGCAAGTCCCGCGCAGGTGGTGGCGGCCGCCGGTCTGCTGGACGGCGGCGCGACCGTGCCCTTCGTCGCCCGCTATCGCAAGGAGGTGACGGGCGGGCTGGACGACAGCCAGTTGCGCACCCTTGCCGAACGTCTGGTCTACCTTCGCGAACTGGACTCGCGGCGGCGGACGATCCTGGCCGCGATCCGCGATCAGGACAGGCTGACCGACGATCTGGCCCGCGCCATCGCCGGGGCCGAGACCAAGGCGGCGCTGGAAGACATCTATCTGCCCTTCAAGCCCAGGCGCCGGACCAAGGCGATGATCGCCCGAGAGAAGGGGCTGGAACCGCTGCTGCGCGCCATTCGCGACGACCGCGCCGCCGATCCGGCGGAGCTGGCGGCGGCCCATGTCAGCTATGCAGTGCCCGATCAGAAGGCCGCCCTGGACGGTGCCCGCGACATTCTGGTCGAGGAACTTTCTGAAAACGCGGCACTTCTGGGGGCCTTGCGCGATTTCATGCGGGCCGAGGCCGTGGTCGCGGCCAGGGTGATTGCCGGCAGGGAACAGGCCGGGGCCAAGTTCAGCGATTATTTCGACCATCGCGAGACATGGGCCGGGATCGCGGCGCATCGTGCGCTGGCAATCCTTCGCGCCGCGAAGGAAGAGATCGTGACCATCGACATCGCGCCCGATTCCGAAGACGGGTCGGCGCGGGCCGAAGGGATCGTGGCGCAGGCGCTTGGGCCGCTGGGCGAGGGGCCGGGCGATCGGTGGCTGCGGCAGGTGGCGGGCTGGACATGGCGCATCCGGCTGTCGAACACGATGTATATCGACCTGCTGACGGAATTGCGCAAACGCGCCCATGACGAGGCGATCCGCGTCTTTGGCCGCAATCTCAGGGATCTGTTGCTGGCCGCCCCTGCCGGGCCGCGCGCGACGATCGGCCTGGATCCCGGCATACGCACCGGGGTCAAGGTGGCAGTGGTCGATGGCACCGGCAAGCTGGTCGAAACGACGACGATCTATCCCTTCCAGCCCAGGAATGACCTGCGCGGCGCCGAATCGGCGCTGGCGGCGCTGATCGCGCGCCACGGCGTGGAATTGATCGCCATCGGCAACGGCACCGCCAGCCGCGAGACCGAGCGTCTGGTGGGCGATCTGCTGAAACGGCTGCCAAGGGGCGCAAGGGCGCCCACCAAGGTCATCGTCTCCGAGGCCGGGGCATCGGTCTATTCCGCCTCGGAACTGGCGGCAAGGGAATTTCCGGATCTCGATGTGTCATTGCGGGGCGCGGTGTCGATTGCGCGCCGCCTGCAGGATCCGCTGGCCGAACTGGTCAAGGTGCCGCCCGAAAGCATCGGCGTCGGGCAGTATCAGCACGACGTGGACCAGCGCCAGCTTGCCAGGACACTGGAGGCGATGGTCGAGGATGCGGTGAACGCCGTCGGAGTCGATCTGAACACGGCCTCGGCGCCGCTGCTGGCCCATGTGGCCGGACTGGGCCCGTCGCTGGCGCAGAACATCGTCGCCCATCGCGATGCCCAGGGGGCGTTCCGATCCCGCGCGGCGCTGAAGAAGGTCGCGGGGCTTGGTCCGCGGGCCTACGAACAATGCGCCGGATTCCTGCGCATCCGCGACGGCGATGAGCCGCTGGACGCCTCGGCCGTGCACCCCGAGGCCTACGGCCTGGCGCGTCGGATCGTCGCCGCCTGTGGCCGCGACATCCGCGCCATCATGGGTCAGGCCGGGGCGCTGAAATCCCTTCGGGCCGAGACTTTCGTGGACGCGCATTTCGGCCTGCCGACCATCCGGGACATCCTGTCCGAACTGGAAAAGCCCGGCCGCGATCCGCGCCCCGGCTTCGTCACGGCCAGCTTCGCCGATGGCGTCGATCGGATCACCGATCTGAAACCCGGCATGTCGCTGGAAGGCACCGTCACCAATGTCGCAGCCTTCGGCGCCTTCGTCGATATCGGCGTGCACCAGGACGGACTGGTCCACATCAGCCAGTTGGCCGACCGTTTCGTGAAGGATCCGAACGAGGTGGTGAAGGTCGGCGACGTGATTCGCGTCCGCGTGACCGAGATCGACCTGGCCCGCAACCGGATCGGGCTGACCATGCGCAAGGATGGCGGGGCCGGAGCCACCCGACAGGCCGGGCCCGATCACGCCGCGGCACCCGATCCGGCCCCCGGACCGGATGCCGCGGCGGGTGCCTTTGGTGCCGCGCTGGCCAATGCGATGCGCCGCCGCTGAGTGTCATGGCCGTCGTCTGCCGGGGCTTGCACGACGGCGCCCGGGTCCCGAAATAGGCAAGGCGCCGCGCGGTTGCGTCCCGGCCGACGCCCTGGCCGGGCGCCCATCACGAAAGGATCAGCCATGCGGATGAAGATCGAGGTCGAGCTGGATTACCGCCTCGCCCAACCCGGGCCTGCGATCCTCGTTCTGGAAGCCGCCGGCGCACAGGGACAGGAACTGATCAGAACCTCGATCGACACCGGCCCGGTGGATCATTTCGCCCGCGTCCCCGCGGAAGAGGGTATCGGCGAGCGCATCATCATCCGCGCCACACGCCAGATCCGCTGCTCTTATACCGCCGAGGTTCTGGTGACGCGGCCGCGGCCCGATTTCGACTCCCTCGCCCTGGTCGAGATCGACCGGATGCCCGGCGATGCGCTGCGCTATCTTCTGCCCTCGCGCTATTGCGAGGCCGAACGCTTTACCCCCTATGTCTCGAAGCGGTTCGATGGCCTCCAGGGCGGCCGCAAGGTCATGGCGATCCGCGACTGGATCGAGGCCGAACTGGATTATGTTCCGGGCGTCAGCCACGCCGGCACGACGGCCGTGGACACCTTCCTGGAACGGCAAGGCGTCTGCCGGGACTATGCCCATCTGATGCTGACCCTGTGCCGCGCCGCGCAGATTCCGGCCCGCATCGTCAGCGTCTTCGCCCCCTCGGTCCAGCCGCCCGATTTCCACGCCGTCGTCGAGGTCTTTCTTGATGGCGCCTGGCATCTGGTCGATCCGACCGGCATGGCGAAGGCTGACGAAATCGCCATCATCGCGGTGGGACGAGACGCCGTGGACGTGGCCTTCATGACCACCTCGTGTCCGGCCGAACTGGTCACGCAGACCGTCTCGGTCAGCCGCATCGGCTGAGCCTGACGCTTGACCTTCGGCCAAGCCCGTCGCATCACCTCCTTCGCGTTTTACCGGGAGGAAAGAGGATGAAGCAGTTCAATCGCAGGGCGCTGCTGGCACTTGGGGCCGTGATGATCGGCACCGGCATGGCCGCGGCCCAGGACGCATGGCCGACCGAACCGCTGCGCGTCTACGTGGGCTTTCCGGCGGGATCGTCGCCCGATGTGCTGGCGCGACTGATCACCGAACCGCTGTCCCGGAAGCTGGGCCAGCCCGTGGTGGTCGAGAACAAGCCCGGCGCAGGCGGCGTCATCGGCGTGCAGCAGATGCTGGCGGGCAAGACGGATTATGCCTTCGGCACCACCATCAACGGTCCGCTGACGACCTCGCCCCGGCTGGTCGAGAATGTCGGCTACGACGTCGGCAAGGACATCGCCCCGGTTGCGCTGATAGCGACCTCGCCGCTGGTTCTGGCCATGGCCGCAGAGGCCGCGCCCACAGACATCGCCAGCTTCATCGAGGCCGCGAGGGCCGAAACCGGCGCGATCGCCTATGGTTCGGTCGGGCAGGGATCGGGCGCGCATCTGACGGCGGAACTGTTTGCCGACGCCGCCGGGATCGAGATGCTGCACATTCCCTTTACCAGCTATGCCGAAGTCACCACCTCGATCATCGGAGGCGAGATCGACGCGGGCTTCATGGCGCCCTCGGCAGCCCTGCCGCAGGTTCAGGCGGACAAGATGAAGATGCTGGGCATCACCTCGTCCGAACCCTTCGCGCAGGTGCCCGACGTGCCGGTCATCGCCGGACAGGCCGGCATTCCGGACGATTTCCGGGCCGAATTGTGGAACGCCTTCATCGCGCCCGCGGGCACCGATCCGGCCATTCTCGAAAGGCTGAACACCGAGGTGAACGCGATCCTCGACGATCCCGAGGTGCAGAAGAAGATGCTGGCGATGGGCTGGCAGGCGCAGGGTGGAACGGCCGATGATCTGGCCCGGAGGATCGCGGATGACACCAGCGTCTGGGGCAATGTGATCGACCGGATCGAGGCGCAGTAAGCCGCTGATGCGACGCGACTGGCACGATCTCTGGGGCGGCGCGGCGATGACCGCCATCGGCGCCTTCGTCGCGCTGTATTCGGTGGCCCAATATGATATCGGCAGCCTGCGGCGGATGGGACCGGGCTTCTTTCCGGTCGTGCTGGGCGCGCTGCTGGCGGGCCTTGGCCTGATGATCGCGCTGCCCGCCTGGCATCGCGCCGGCGAGATGCGGCCCTTCGATGTGCCCCAGGCGCTTGCGGTGCTGGCTGCCATCGGCCTGTTCGGTCTGGGCCTGCAGGGGCTGGGGCTGGCGCTTACGACCGCGGGCGCGGTGCTGATCGCCAGCCTGCCCGCGCCGCGCCGCGGCTGGCGGTGGCGGCTGATCCTTGCGGCGATCATCACCGTTCTGACATGGCTGGTCTTCAAGCAGGGCTTGCAGATGACCATGCCGGTCTGGCCGGATTTCCCCGGATGAACACCGTCGAGGGCATCCTGCACGGCTTTTCGGTGGCCTTGCGGCCCGATGTGCTGGTCTATTGCGTGCTGGGCGTCGTCATGGGCACCTTCATCGGGGTGCTGCCGGGGATCGGGGCGATGGCCGCGATCTCGCTGCTGCTGCCGCTCACCTACTACATCAGCCCCGAGGCGGCGCTGGTGATGCTGGGCGGGGTCTATTACGGCGCGCAATATGGCGGCGCGGTGGCCTCGATCCTGCTGCGACTGCCCGGCACGCCGCAATCGGCGATCACGACGCTGGACGGCTATCCGATGGCGCGGCAGGGACGGGCGGGCGTGGCCCTGTTCGCCTCGATGGTGTCGTCCTTCTGCGGCTCGATGATCGGGATCGTGGTGCTGGTCGTGCTGGCGGGCTGGCTGTCGCGGATGGCGACGCGGTTCGGGGCGGCCGACTACGCGGCGATGATGGTGCTGGGGCTGGTCGCGGCCTCGACCATCGGATCGCGGCGCCCGGCCAAGGCCCTTGCGATGGTCGTGCTGGGCCTGATCCTGGGCAGCGTCGGCACCGATGTGAACAGCGGCGTCCAGCGCCTGACCTTCGGCCAGACGCAAATGATGGACGGCATCAACCTGGTGGCGCTGGCAATGGGACTTTTCGGCGTGGCCGAGATCATCGGCAATATCCGCAATGCCGAACGCGAGGGCAGTCCGCCCCATGTCAGCCTGCGCCAGCTTCTGCCCACGCGCGACGATCTGCGCCGGATGCCGGGCGCGGTGGCACGCGGCAGCGCGCTTGGCAGCTTCTTCGGCGCGCTTCCCGGCACCGGATCGACCATTTCCTCGTTTCTGTCCTACGCGCTGGAACGCCGCATCGCGCGCCGGCCCGAGCGCTTCGGCCAGGGCGCGATCGAAGGCGTGGCCGGACCAGAAGCCGCGAACAATTCCGCCGCCATCTCGGCCTTCGTGCCGACGCTGACACTGGGCATTCCGGGTGATCCGATCATGGCCCTGATGCTGGGCGCGCTGGTCATCCACGGCGTCCAGCCCGGCCCGCTGATGCTGGAGGCGCGGCCGGACATGTTCTGGGGCCTCGTGGTCAGCTTCGGTATCGGCAACCTGATCCTGCTGGTGCTGAACCTGCCGCTGATCGGGATCTGGGTTTCGATGCTGCGGATCCCGTTCCGCTGGCTTTATCCGGCCATCGTGGTCTTCGTCTGCCTTGGGGTCTATTCGGTGCGCGGATCGAGCTTCGACATCGCCGCCGTCGCGGTGATCGGGGCGATCGGCTATCTGCTGGCCATGGCGCGATTCAACCCGGCCCTGCTGCTGCTGGGCTTCGTCCTCGGCCCGCTGATCGAGACCAATCTGCGCCGCGCCATGCTGATCGGGCGCGGCGATCCGATGGTGTTCCTGCAACGCCCGATCTCGGCCGTCTTCGTGGTGGCGACGGTGGCGCTGATCGCAGCCTCGCTGTGGGGCGCGTGGAGGCGGTTCAGATCGCGGACAGCAGCGTAAGCAGCCCCGCCCCCAGCCACAGCGCGCGGCGGCAGATCGCCAGCGCCCGTGCGATATCGGCCGCGACCGGATCGCGTCCCGCGCCGTTCAGCCAGGGTTCCTCCGCAACCCGGCCGCCATAGATGCGTGGCCCCGATAGCCGCAGGCCAAGCGCGCCGGCCATCGCCGCCTCGGGCCAGCCCGCATTGGGCGAACGATGCGCGCGCGCATCGCGCCGTGCCGTCCGCCACGCCGTGCCGCCGGCCACGCAGGTGAACAACAGCGCCGTCAGGCGCGCCGGCGCCCAGTTGGCCGCATCGTCCAGCCGCGCGGCGAAGCGCCCGAATTCGGCATGGCGCGGCGTCCGGTGCCCGATCATCGAATCCAGCGTGTTGATCGCCTTGTAGGCCGCGATCCCCGGCAGCCCGGCAACAGCCGCCCAGAACAGCGGAGCCACCACCCCGTCCGAGGCGTTTTCGGCCAGGCTTTCGATACTGGCGCGGGCCAGGGCGGGTGCGTCGGCGCGGCTCACGTCGCGGCCGACGATCTTCGCGGTCGCGCGGCGCGCGCCCTGAAGATCGCCTGCGGCCAGGGGCCGCGCGACAGCACGAAGATGATGGTGCAGGGATCGCGCCGCGACCAGCGGCCAGGCAAGGAGGCCCGCAACGAGGGGCCCCAGCAGGCCTTGCAGGATCAGCGCCGGGATGACGGCGGCCGCGATCACCACCAGCGCCGCCGCGGCGCCCCGCGCCATCCCCGCGCAGCCCCGGTTCCAGCGCCGGTCCAGCGCCGCGATCAGCCGGCCCAGCCAGCTTACCGGATGACCGATGCGGCGGAACAGGGCGTCGGGCCATCCGATTGCCACATCCAGCGCCAGCGCGGTCAGGGCGATCAGCGGGGTCATGGCGGGGTGATGTTGACGGCCTCGACCGACCAGTCCCCGCCGGACCGGCGCAGGATCGTCAGCGACAGCGGGGCGACATGGAACGACAGCGCCGCATGGCCCACCACCAGCGACAGCCCGGCCCGCACGGTCCCGGCGTGACCGACGATCAGCGTGTCCTCGTCCAGCGCCTTCAGCTTTGGCAGGACGCGGGCAGCCATGTCCTGAAAGCTCTCGCCGCCGTCGGGCCGGTGGCGGGACAGTTCGGCAGGCGTCAGCGGCCCCAGATCAGGCAGGCGGGCATAGTCCAGCCCCTCCCATGCGCCGTAATCCTGTTCCCACAGCGCCGCCATGAACCGGGGGCTCAGGCCAAGCGCATGTGCCGTCTGCCGGCATCGTCGCGCCGGGCTGGACAGCACCGCGGCCGGCGTGCCGAGACGGGCGCGCATCCACGCGAATGCCGCCGTGTCCGAACAATCGGCGTCCACGTCGCTGCGACCGGCCAGCTTGCCACCTGTCATCGGCGGCGCATGACGCAGGATCATCAATGTCGCCATCGGCCCCTCGTCCGGCTTTGCGGCGCACCATGTCGCCTGCGCGTGGCAAGGGCAAGCCGTCCCGGTTGACCCGTCGCGTCTTCCGGCGCAGGCTTGTTGACGGGCAGGGGGCCGTGGCTTAGAACGCCACGAAATGAACGCTTGTTCAATAATGGGAGAGGGCCGATGTTCACGCAGGGCATGGAGTTCGATCTGGGCGAGGACGTGAACGCCCTGCGCGACATGGTTCATCGCTGGGCGCAGGATCGCGTCAGGCCGCTGGCGGCCGCCACAGACCGCGACAATGCCTTTCCCAGCGACCTGTGGACCGAGATGGGGGATCTGGGCCTGCTGGGCATCACCGTGCCCGAAGAATGGGGCGGCGCCGGGCTGGGCTATCTGGCCCATGTCGTGGCGGTCGAAGAAATCGCCCGCGCCTCGGCCTCGATCAGCCTGTCCTACGGCGCCCATTCCAACCTCTGCGTGAACCAGATCAAGCTGAATGGCAGCGACGATCAGCGCGCGAAATACCTGCCCGCCCTGTGCAGCGGCAGGGCCGTGGGCGCGCTGGCCATGTCCGAGGAGGGCGCGGGCAGCGATGTCGTCGGGATGAAGCTGCGGGCCGAGAAGAAGAACGACCGCTATGTGCTGAACGGCAACAAGTACTGGATCACCAACGCGCCCGATGCGCAAATTCTGGTGGTCTATGCCAAGACCGACCCGGATGCGGGCAGCCGTGGCATCACCGCCTTCATCGTCGAGCGGGGGATGAAGGGATTTGACACCGGACCGCATTTCGACAAGCTGGGAATGCGCGGCTCGAACACCGGCGAACTGATCTTCGAGGATTGCGAGATCCCTTTCGAGAATGTGCTGGGAGAGGAAGGCCGGGGCGTGCGCGTGCTGATGTCGGGGCTGGACTATGAACGTCTTGTCCTGTCCGGCATCGGCACCGGGATCATGGCGGCCTGTCTGGACGAGGTGATGCCCTATGTGAAAGAGCGCCGGCAATTCGGCCAGCCCATCGGTTCCTTCCAGCTGATGCAGGGCAAGATCGCCGATATGTATGTCGCGCTGAATACCGCGCGTGCCTATGTCTACGAGGTCGCGAAAGCCTGCGATTCGGGCCGGGTCACGCGGCAGGACGCGGCCGGCGCCGTGCTTTACGCCAGCGAACAGGCGATGGCGCAGGCGCATCAGGCGGTGCAGGCGCTTGGCGGGGCGGGATTTCTCAACGACAGCACCGTCAGCCGCCTGTTCCGCGACGCCAAGCTGATGGAGATCGGTGCCGGCACCAGCGAGATCCGCCGGATGCTGATCGGCCGCGAATTGATGGCACTGGCATGAGGGGCGCGAGGCCCGTTCCGGGGATGGCCTGCCGGAGCGACGGGACGCGGGAGGGACCATGAAGAACTTGCCTGCAATTCTTTCGTGTCTGCTGCTGCCAAGTCTGCTTGTTCCGGCGCCCCTGCTGGCGCAGGAGGCCAGGATCGACACGGCCGTGGTCGCGGCCTGTTTCGACGCCACCGAACCCGGCGACATCCAGCCCGACTGCATCGGCAAGGCCGCGACGGCCTGTTCGAAAGCCCATGAACAGCCCGAGACGACGCTGGCCATCAGCCAGTGCATGATGGCCGAGAACACCGCCTGGGACGATCTTCTGAATCGCGAATACAAGAAGACCCGCTCGCAGATGAGCGACCAGCCCGGCCTGGCCGATACGCTGTTGGCGGCGCAAAGGGCCTGGATTGCGTTTCGCGACGCCGAGTGCACGCTGGCCTATGATCGATATGGCGGCGGCTCGATGCGGGTGATCGCGGCGGCCGATTGCCAGATGCGTCAAACCGCGCGCCGCACCTTCGAGTTGCGCGACATGCAGGGATTCTAGGATGAAGCTGAAATCCGCAGCCCTGACCGGATCGGATGCCTTCCGCGCCAATCGCGAGGCGCATCTGGCGCTGTTGTCCGATGTCCGCCAGGCCGCCGAGGCTGCCGCCGCAGGGGGTGGCGACAAGGCGATGCAGCGTCACGTCGATCGCGGCAAGATGCCGCCGCGCGAGCGGGTGGCGAACCTGCTGGA
>DBFD01000013.1:3826-4169 GCA_002294185.1 Paracoccus sp. UBA889 | reverse complement strand
ATTCGGACAGGAAAGACCAGGCAGGAGACACGATCGCGATGACGATTCTGGCAATGGATCAGGGGACGACATCCTCTCGCGCGCTGATCTTTTCCGACGATCTGCGGGTGCGGGCCTCGGCGCAGCAGGAATTCCCCCAGCATTTTCCGCGCTCGGGCTGGGTCGAACACGACCCCGACGATATCTGGACCACCAGCGCCGCGACCGCGCGCGGGGCTCTGGAAAAGGCCGGCAATCCGCGCATCGACGCGATCGGCATCACCAATCAGCGCGAAACCGTGGTGATCTGGGACCGCGAGACCGGTCAGCCCATCCACCGCGCCATCGTCTGGCAGGACCGCCG
>DBFD01000013.1:0-3502 GCA_002294185.1 Paracoccus sp. UBA889 | reverse complement strand
TCGTCTGGCAGGACCGCCGCACCGCCGACGCGATCCGGCGCCTGAAGGACGAGGGCGTCGAGGATCAGGTCACGGGCGTCACCGGCCTGTTGCTGGATCCGTATTTCAGCGCCACCAAGATCGCCTGGATCCTGGACCGGATCGAAGGCGCGCGCGCACGGGCCGAGGCGGGCCGGCTGGCCTTCGGCACGATCGACAGCTTCCTGATCTGGAAGCTGACCGGTGGGGCGGCGCATGTCACCGATGCCACCAATGCCAGCCGCACGCTGCTTTACGATATCCGCAAGGGGGAATGGTCGCAGGACATGTGCAAGCTGTTCGGCGTGCCGATGGCGCTGCTGCCCGAAGTGAAGGACAGCGCCGACGATTTCGGCACGACGCGAGACGATCTGTTCGGACGCGCGGTTCCCATTCTGGGCGTCGCAGGCGACCAGCAGGCGGCAACCGTGGGTCAGGCCTGCTTCCAGCCGGGCATGATGAAATCGACCTACGGGACCGGCTGCTTTGCGCTGCTGAATACCGGCACACGGGCCGTGCGGTCGGAGAACCGGCTGCTGACGACGATCGCCTACCGCCTGGATGGTCAGACGACCTATGCGCTGGAAGGCAGCATCTTCATCGCCGGCGCGGTGGTCCAGTGGCTGCGCGACGGCCTGCAACTGATCCGCGAGGCGGCCGAGACCGGCCCCCTGTCGGCCAAGGCCGATGACAGCCAGCAGATCATCATGGTCCCCGCCTTTACCGGTCTTGGCGCGCCGCATTGGGATCCCAATGCGCGCGGCGCGGTCTTCGGGCTGACGCGCAATACCGGCCCGGCCGAATTCGCCCGCGCCGCACTGGAAAGCGTCGGCTTCCAGACCCGCGATCTGTGGGAGGCGATGCGCGCCGACTGGATCCCGGATGGCGACGCGGTGCTGCGCGTCGATGGCGGCATGACCGCCAGCGAACCCGCGATGCAGTTTCTGGCCGACATCCTCGGCGCACCCGTGGACCGGCCGGACAACACCGAAACGACCGCCCTGGGTGCGGCATGGCTGGCCGGCTATCGCGCGGGCCTGTGTCCCGGCCCGCAGGATTACGCCAAGGCATGGCGGCTGGATCGCCGGTTCAAGCCGCAGCTGGCGCCGGACCGGCGCGAGGATCGCTATGCCGCCTGGCGGCGCGCGGTCCAGGCGGTCATGTCCGTCTGAAGGAACCGAACCGCGCGGCCCCCGCGGGAAGGCGCCCGCCTCCGGCGGCCTACGGCTTTGTCATTTCAACCGGTCCGTTTTTCCCCTATCATCATGGAAAAACGGACGAGGGCAGGATGAACAGGTTTTCGAAACTGGCGATTGTCGGTCTTCTGGCGTCATGCGGCGTGGCCAATTATTCGGCTCCGCGCAATCTGGACAACGCATGTGCCATCGCGGCCGAGCGCCCGGCCTATATGCGTGCGATGAAAAAGGCCGAGCGCCGCTGGGGCGTGCCGGTCCATGTCCAGATGGCCGCCATCCATCAGGAATCGAAATTCATCGGCGATGCCCGCACGCCGCATCGCTATGCGCTTGGCGTCATTCCCATCGGCCGGCAAAGCAGTGCCTATGGCTATTCCCAGGCGCTGGACGGCACGTGGAAGGAATATCGCGCCGCGACCGGAAACCGCGGGGCGCGGCGGAACGATATCGAGGACGCGACCGATTTCATGGGCTGGTACATGGATGGTTCGTCGCGGCGGCTGGGCATCTCGAAATGGGACGCGACCTCGCAATACCTGGCCTATCACGAGGGCCGCACCGGCTTTGCGCGCAAATCCTACCTTTCTAAAGACTGGCTGGTGCAGGTCGCCGGCGACGTGGGCGAACGGGCGACGATGTATCGCAACCAGCTCGTCGCCTGCGGCAAGGCCTGACCCGGCCCCTTGCCATCGCCCCTGATCCGCGCCTCTATCAGGGCATGAAAGAAGAAGGGGGCGCTGGTGGAGGATCCTGACGAAAGCCTGCGCGATCTGGCCAAACTGCAATCCGATTTCGCCATGCATCTGGGTGCGCGGGTCGTATCCGCATCGAAGGACCGGATCGAGATGGAGATGGAGGTTACGCAAAGCCTCGCCAATCGCAACGGCGTCCTGCATGGCGGCGCGATCATGGGGCTGGCCGACAATGCCGGCGGCACCGCGACGATCCTGAACCTGCCCAGCGGCAAAAGCACGACCACGCTGGAGAGCAAGACCAATTTCCTGCGCCCGATCCGGATCGGCGATGTGGCCCGCGCCATCTGCGAGCCGCTGCATCGCGGCCGCACGACGCAAATCTGGCACACCCGCATTCTGCGCGGCGACGGCAAGCTGGCCGCCATCGTCACACAGACCCAGATCGTGCTGGAATGGAAGGACTAGCCCGCGCATGTACACCATCATCGGCACCGCGAAAAGCCGCAGTTTCCGCGTTCTGTGGATGCTGGAGGAACTGGGCCAGGCCTATCGTCACGTGCCGGCCAACCCGCATGGCGAGGGCGTGGTCGAATTCAATCCGGCGGGAAAGGTGCCGGTCCTGATCGATGATGGCACGCCGATCACCGATTCCACCGCCATCCTGACCTATCTGGCCGACCGGCACGGCCGCTTCACCCATCCGGCCGGCACGCTGGACCGCGCGCGTCAGGATAGCCTGACCCAGTTCCTGCTGGACGAATTCGACGCGGCGCTGTGGCTGGCGGCGCGCCACAGCTTCGTCCTGCCGGAGGAAATGCGGTTGGGCGCGATCAGAAACACATTGCGGTGGGAATTCGAACGCAGTCAGAAAACGCTGATCCACCGCATCGGCGAGGCCGATTTCGCGATGGGCGAAAAGATGACCGTCCCCGACTTCATCCTCGCCCATTGCCTGACATGGGCGCTGTCCGCGCGTTTTCCGGTGGTCGAGCCGCGCCTGACCGCCTTTCTCGACCGGATGCGCCATCGCCCGGCCTTCGCCCGCGCGGCCGCCCTCTAGAGCGTGTCGCAGCCTGTCCGATTCAGGATTTCCAGATTGGCTGTAATGTGATTCCCTGCCTTCCAGGCAGATATGGGGGTCGCATTTGGGAAAAGCCACATCCTATAGAGCTGCGCGTGCGCGTGGTTGCGTTCGTCGATGAGGGTCACGGGCACCGCGAGGCGGCGCGGCACTTCCGGGTGTCGCCGAAGTTCGTGAACGATCTGATCAAGCCGCGGCGCGAAACCGGATCGCTGGCGCCGCGGCCGCAAGGCAACGGCGGCGGGTACGGCAAGCTGGCGGGCGTGACTGGCCGGATCGAGGCGCGCGTCGCCGACAAGGGCGGGATCACCCTCGACGAATTGGCGGCGGAACCGGCCCGGACGCATGGCATCGACATGCATCGTGGCACCGTCTGGCGGGCGCTGCGCGGCCTCGGGCTGACACACAGAAAAAGACCTTCAGGCGCTTGAGCAGAAGCGAAAGGACGTCGCCGAACAGCGCCGCATCCGGATCGCGAAGCGTCAACCCTTCATGGCCAACCATCTGGAACG
>DBFD01000077.1:1538-3033 GCA_002294185.1 Paracoccus sp. UBA889 | reverse complement strand
ATCGGTGATCCGGTCCATCATCAGCATCGGCGGTTCGGGCAATTGCGCATTGCCGGACCCGAACAATTCGCCTCGGGCGCAGGCCAGCAGGTCGTTCCGGTCGAAACTGGTTTGCGTCATCGCCATGCGGTCCTGCCTTCCCTTCGGCGCGATCGGGCGCCGTCCCTCTCAAGTTGACGCACCGTCTATCACTCGCCGCGAAGCCGGTGCAAGTCCAAGCCATGAAACAGCCGGCGAGGCCGCGCAAGCCTCAGAACCATTGGCCGGGCTCCATCAGGCCCAGATCCATCAATTGCTGCGCCCGCCATTCGAAGGGATGGGAATGGCGCCAGGTGAACCGGCCGATCGCGCCGCGCGATCCGGGATTGCGCGCCAGCGCCTTGGCGACCCGGAAAGAGGCGATGGTCGCGGTCAGGTTGTGGTGCCAGGGACATGAATAGGTGTTGTATTCCGCGATGTTGAAGCGGTGATCGGGCGTGATCGTCAGGCCCGGCGCGGCGCGGAACAGCGCAACCCGGTCGATCCGCCGCCGGTCCGGCGGCAGATGCTCCTCGAACCGCCAGCGCAGGCCGCCGTGAAAATCCAGCTGCCGTTCGATCGCGCGGCCCTGGGCATCCTTGCGGCCAAGCGCATAATAGCCGGTCCTGTCGAACAGCGCCGCCGACAGATCGACCGCATCGGGCGCCACGTCCGGTTCGGCGGCATAGAGGTCGATGACATAGGTCAGCATCGCCGCGCGCCGTTCCTCGGCATGAAAGGCCAGCAACTCGCCGACGCTGCGGGTTTCGGAAAACGGGAAGAACAGGAACTCGGCGTTATGGCAATAATAAAGCCAGGTTCCCGGCGCGACCGCCCGGATGATCCGGTCCACCGCCCCCTTGTGGGCGTCGCGCCGGCGGGTGTCCCAAATCAGGTTGCTGATCCTGTCCGCGCCATCCGCGGGCAGCGTGACAGGCTCGGGCGACAGGGCAAGGATGTGGCGGAACCCCAGCTTCAGATGATGATCCAGCGTCTGCCGGACGGCAGCGTCGTCCTCGATCAGGATGATCGCCAGCGGTCCGCGTGCCAGCGCCGCCGGCTTGCGTCGCAGGAAATCCTCCAGCCCGGTCGCCGCGATGGTCACTGCATGACCGCCTTGACCTGATCCAGCGCCTCGCGCAGCAGCGCCGGATCCTGGCCGGCGCTGGTCACGAGAT
Source organism: Paracoccus sp. UBA889 (assembly GCA_002294185.1). Classification (GTDB taxonomy): domain Bacteria; phylum Pseudomonadota; class Alphaproteobacteria; order Rhodobacterales; family Rhodobacteraceae; genus Paracoccus. The sequence goes on along the minus strand of DBFD01000077.1, from coordinate 1,837 downwards.
TTTTAAGCGTCTCCTTCTGGATTTGCGGGATCTGCGCCTGGTCGATGATCTGCGCGACCCTGTCGGCGTCGAAGCCCGCCGGCGTCAGCGCGGCCTCGATCCGGGCGGCTGCGACGGCGGCGCTGGCGGCCTGTTCGGTCGCGGCGGCGGCATCCTGGGCGGCCGAGGCGGCGGTTTCTGCGGCGCCGGCGCCGGTCGCATCGCCATCCGTCACCACGTTGCGGGCGGCATTGGCGGCGGCATCGGCGGCGCGGTCGGCGGCATCCAGCGCCGCTTCGGCCGCCATTTCAGCCTCGGCC
>DBFD01000077.1:1067-1237 GCA_002294185.1 Paracoccus sp. UBA889 | reverse complement strand
CGGCCGCCATTTCAGCCTCGGCCGCCGCGTCGCTGGCCGGCGCCACGCCCGCATCGGTCGAGGCCCGGACCGCTTCGGCGGCGGCATCGGCGGCAATGGCTGCGGCATCGGCTGCGGCATCCGCGGCTGCCCCGGCGGCATCGCTGGCCGTTTCGGCATCCGCGTCGCCG
>DBFD01000077.1:0-745 GCA_002294185.1 Paracoccus sp. UBA889 | reverse complement strand
CCTGTTGGCCAATCTCGACCTCGGTCCCGTCGGATCCGGTTGCGGGCTGGACGGCGATCGGGGCCGTCTCGCCAGCCGTCTCCGGCGTGGCGTCGGGGGTCGCCGTGGGCAGCTTGACCGGTTCTGTCACACCCTCAGCGACGGGAACCCTCACATCGGGTGGGGCGGACCCGATGATGGCCGGGCCGGTCGCACCCTCGTCCAGATAGGTGATCCACCACCAGCCGGCCGCCACCAGCAGAAGAATCAGGATCGCGAAAGCCGCTTTGCGCATCGTGCCGTTGTCCTTCCCGTCATTGTCGCCGATCTATGACACAGGCGCGACAAGCCGAAAAGCCGCCGCTGCCCGTCATTCTGCCACGAAAAGCGGCTTCTTGCGCCTCTTGCCGGATCAAATCCGGTTGAATCGCGCCGGCGGGAAGCCTATTTTCACGCCACTCACCCGCATGGCCATAAAAGGAGCATCGCCATAGCCCGCAGACCGCATAACGCACCGCCCACCCGCGACACCGGCCCCCGCGTCAATGAACGCATCCGCGTCGCCGAAATCCGCCTGATCGGTCCCGAAGGGGAAAATGTCGGCGTCGTCTCGCCTTCGGTCGGACTGGACATGGCAAGAGAGAGCGGTCTGGACCTGGTCGAGATCTCGCCCAACGCGACCCCCCCGGTCTGCAAGGTCATGGATCTTGGCAAGTTCAAGTATGAACAGCAAAAGCGCGAGGCCGAGGCCCGCAAGAAGCAGAAG
>DBFD01000049.1:52544-86213 GCA_002294185.1 Paracoccus sp. UBA889 | reverse complement strand
CAAGGCGGCGCTGGTTCATGTGGCCGAAGGAGTCTCGATGGTGGATTTCAGGCCGGTTGCGCTGTTCCGCGCCTGTTTTCCGGCGGATCCGTTGCCCGATCTGCCCGCGCGGCTGCGCGAAAGCCAGTCGATCACGGTGGCTCTGGCGGCCTGCGGGATGACCTGGTGGGCGGCGGAACGGGTGACCCTGTCGCCCAGTCACGACGGTTAGTCGGACGGACGCGCCTCGCGGCGTCGGCGCCGCGCCTGGCCGTGGATCAACCTGCCGATCATGCCGATCATCATCGGCGTCTCGACGACGAAGCTGACGCGATCAACCGCGCGCATGGCGCGGAAATCGCGGATCATGTTCTCGGCCTCGATGCGCATTGCTGCCCCTGCCTTGTCCGGAAGATTCCTTGCGCGCGTCCCGTGACGATCCCTTGACGCCTTGGGGACGGTTCCGTGAAGGTTCCGTCGGATGGGTGAATCGACAGCCGTGACATGCGTCCGCCTTGCAAAGCGGTTAGCGAGGGATCATGAGACTTGCGATTTACTGGGCGCCGCCGCCGGGGCAGTTGGACGATCTGGCCGGCCGGTGGCTGTCGGGCGAGGATATCGGGACGACAGGCCTGCCGCGCCCCCAACGCGATCTGGTCGCCGCGCCCGCCCGCTATGGCTTTCACGGCACCATCAAGGCGCCGTTCCGGCTGGCCGAGGGTTGCAGCATCGCCACGATCGAAAGCCGGATGGAGCGGCTTTGCGCCAGCCTCGCGCCGGTCGCGCTGCCCGCGATGCAGTTGGCTTGCGATGCCGGTTTCGTCGCCCTGCGCCCGGTCGCGCCCTCCGAGGCGCTGGCACGGCTGGCCCTTGCCGTGGTGCGGCATCTGGACGACCTTCGTGCGCCCTTGACCGCGACCGAAATTGCCCGGCGCCGCCCCGAAAGCCTGTCTCCGCGACAGCGCGGCAATCTCGATCGCTGGGGCTATCCCCATGTGGCCGAGGATTTCCGCTTTCACCTGACCCTGACCGGTCCCGTTGACGGGGCCGAGGGCCGCGCCATCGTGGCCGCGCTGGCCCCGATCCTCCAGCCGGCCCTGCCCCGCCCCTTTCCGATCGACCGACTTTGCCTGTTTCAGCAGCCCGAGGGCGGCCGCTTTCGCCAGATCGGGGTCTGGTCACTGACCGGAACAGCGAAGGGCTGAGTCGCGCGATCCGGATCACGCCGGCTGCCACGAAGTATCGGGCAGCCGGCCGCGATGCCCGGATCCCAACCCGAAAGGAATGCTTTGTGCCTGCAAAGTTTTTTTGGCCCGGCGCCGGACCGTTTTCCAAAGCAGAATGTCATGCGCCTGCGCCCGATATCATCGACCCGAACCGGCCCGTCCGCAGCCTGCCACCAGCGACTTTGATCCCGGGGTCCGTTTTTTACGATTGAACTTCAATGATATGATAAACCTATATCAAATATTCCTCCAGAACACTCCTGCAATAAAAACGTTTAGGTTATTTAAGCACAAGCAAAATAATTTGACTGAAATATTTTGTCGTATTAATATTGATTTATCGGGTGACCAATCCGCGTTTTTCGTTCTTCGTGGTGCCCTCCGGGGCATGTCTTTCAGCACGGCAGCTTTCGATGCAGTTCGACCTGGCTCTTGCCGACCTCATCCGCCCCTATCTTCTGAAGGGTGAATCGACGGCGTGGCACGCCGCCCTGTCGGTGATCTATGTGGAAAGCTACGAGGCGGCGGCCAGCGATGATGGCACGGTAATCCGCGGGATTGCGCGGTTTTCCGGCAATGTCGACCCGCCCAGCTACGATCCCGTGACCGGAACCTTGCGGGCCGGTGCGGCGAATACCGAAGGCCATCCCCGCAGCCAGCCCGACCGTCGCGAGCCCTGGCTTGACATCACCGATGCGCGGGTCGAGTTCGCGCTGACCGTTCCGCGCGCCGCAGGGCAGATCGTGGCGGCGGGCGTCGCCTCGGTTCCCGGTGGCGCCACCGCCTTTCAGCCGGTGCGCAACCTGCTTTCGGCCCTGGATGCGATTCCGACCGATGCGCCGCCCTCGGATTATCCCGGAACCGGCTTCACGCTGGACATGGTCCTGTCGGGAATCGAGATCCGTCCGCCTTTCCTGAAACCGGCGAAGATGGAGGCCAACGGGCTTCTGGTTCCCGACGATTCGCGCCCCGATGTCGTCTTTCATCTGCCAAGGGTGAAGCTGCGCCTGTCGCAGGGTTCGGGCAACAACGCGGTTCTGGACGTGGCGCTGGTGTCGCTGGGTGTGGCGGGGCTGGACGATCCCGGCGACCTGGCGGCGGTCGAGATGATCCGGATGCAGCCCGCCTATGCCTTCATCGGCAGCGGCCGCGTTGTGGGCTTCGCCTTCCGATCGGCCTTTCTGGATCTGGCCGACGGCTATACCCCGCCCGAGGTTCTGGACCAGTTCGGCTTTGACGAAAGCTGGACCGGGCTCTTCCTGCCCGAGGTGCGGATCTTCTTTGCGCCCAACGGGGCCGAGGATTTCGCCGTCAATGCCGGGGTCGAAAACCTGCTGATCGGTCTGGGCCAATCCTCGGGCATCACCGGCGATTTCGATGTGGCGGTGATCAATCAGGGGTCGGGAGATCTGGCCCTGTCGGCCCGGTTCTTCGACCCCGAGGGCCGCGCCATCGGCATCACCCGTCTGACCGACACCACCGCCGAGGCCCGCCTGCCCGCAACGACCCGCATGGTCGTCGATGTCACCGGAGGGCGTGCGCCCTTTACCGTCAACGCGAATTTCGACGGTGCCGATCACGCCGGAATGCTGCATTCGATGACGGCGACCGCGGCCGCCAAGACGGTCACGATCACGGCGCGCGACACCTCGTCCCCGGTCAAGCAGAAGGTGTTGTCCATCCGCGTCATGCTGCGGCAGGCGATCTCGGTCGAGCCTGCGCCCGGCGCGCTGCCCGATCTGGCCGCCAGTCTGCGCACCACCTCGATCACGCTCGACGGGCAACCGCAGGACGCGCCGCCGCTGCGCCTGGTGTCGGACGGCGGCAGCGGGGTGGTGATCGGCGTCGATGGCGTGGCGCCGAACGCCGCGACCCAGTGGCAGATCGACGGCGCGCCCGCCGGTGCCTCGTCCACGCTGAGCCTGGCTCTGGCGGGGGGCGAGACTAAGACGGTGCGCGCCGCCCTGCCCGGCCAGACGATCACCTCGATCGACGGCTATTTCCGCTTTGATCACCCGCCGGTCGATGACGTGGTGACATTCTCGATCAATCCGCTGAACACCTCGGCCGATCAGGCGACCGATCCGGCCGCGACCGCGCCCTGGAAGCCGCCGGCACGGCAGTTCCTGGCCCAGTGGCGGCAGGTTCTGGCGCGGATCACCCCGAAGACCGTCACCATCGAGGGCACGGCAAGCTACGAGAACGACGATCAGAAGGCGAAGTACAATTACCTGCTGTCGCAGCGCCGCGCGCAGGGTCTGGATGCGCTGATCCGCAACGATCCGGCGCTGTCGGGCTTTACCGTCAATTTCCTGCCCGTGCCCGTCGCCGCCAGCGCCCAGCCGGCAGGCGCCTGGACCACGGGCTGGAAAACCCATGGCAGCCCGCGCGAGCAATGGTGGAAGGCCAATATCCGCGATTTCTCCGTGACCCTGCCCGGTCCGGTGATCGAGGGCGAGGCGAGACGCCCCGCCGCGCCCGAGCCGCCCCCCGCGGTGCCGCCGGCGCGCGATGTGCCGCCCGACAATCCGCCGCCACCGCCATGGTTCCGCCAGGCACGGCTGAAGATCCGTATCGTGCAGGATCAGTTCGTCGCCGTCGAATTGTCCGGCCAGGTCGATTTCGAAACCGCGCTGGAATCGCAGATGGACACCTCGGGCGGCAACACCATCCCCGACATTCGCGGGCTGGGCAACAATCCCGCCGACGGGATCACCGATTTCCTGTTTCTCTACCAGACCGATCCGGCCAGCCAGACCGACGAGATCAAGCTGTATATCGGGGCCGATCCCAACGACCGCGACGGGCTGGTGATGACCGGTCAGTTGCAGGGTCAGGCGCTTGAGGCCCCCAATACCGCGCGCAACATCCTTGGCATGACGACGATCTTCACGCCGCTTCTGGCCGAAATCGCGCCCGCCAATCCCGCCGATGGCGGCGTCGCGCCCATCATCCTGTCGGCCGCCGTGATCGCCCTGCCCTCGGCGCTGGCCGAGATCCGCATCGACGGGACGCCGCTTCTGAATGTCGAACGTGTCGTGCTGTTCGGCGGCGAGGGCAAGTTCCGCCGCGTCGGCGACCGGTGGGAAACCGTGATCCTGTTCGACGTGGAAACGGCGATTTCGGCCCGGATCAAGCTGGGCGGTTTCCTGCTGCTGGAAATCCCGCGCGATACGCCGCTGGCGGTGCGCTACAAGGCCATCGGGCTGAAATTCGGCCAGCCTCCGGGATCGACCGCCGGCTGGGAATTGCGGCCGGTCTTCGATCAGTCCAAGGGCTATACCATCGACGTCTCGGGGCCGGGCCAGATTCGCCTGCCCGATCCGCTGGGCAAGATCCTGCAGGTGCTGGGCGCGCGCATCGCCCGGACCAACCCGCTGAACTTCGAGATCGACCTGGGCTTTGCCGTCGATCTGGGCGTGATCACCGTCGAACGCGCCCGCGTCCGCCTGCCGCTGGACCCGCTGGGACCGCCCGAACTGACAGCCTTCGCCGCCGGGCTCAAGGTTCCCGGCGTCCTGGAAGGCCGCGGCTATATGGAGATGAACAATTCCGGCGGCGCGATGGAGATCAAGGGCGGCATCGACGTCTCGCTGATCCCGATCAAGCTGCGCATCGCAGCACAGGTCGCGGTGGCCCAGATCCCCGCGGCCCAGGGCGGCCCCGCCACCGGCGTCGCCATCGCGCTGGAGGTGGAGTTGCCCGTCGCGATCCCGCTGGCGCAATCGGGCTTCGGCATCTACGGATTCCTCGGCCTTTTCGCGATGCATTACGGGCGGGACGAGGACGGCATCACCTCGCTGACGCCGGCGCTGACATGGCTGAAGGACCGGGCGCAGGGCGATCCCACGAACCTTCAGGCCTGGAAGCCGCAGGTCGGCCGCTGGGCCTTTGGCGCCGGGATCACGCTGGGCACGATGGGCTCGCCGGTGATCTTCAACGTCAAGGGCATGTTCCTGCTGGAACTGCCCGGACCGCGCATCATGCTGATGGTCAAGGCCAAGCTTCTGGCGGTGCTGCCGGAATTGAAGGACAAGAACGCCGAAGGCACCTTCATGTGCGTGATCGACCTGGATTTCGGGCGGGGCACGCTGACCATCGGGCTGTCCATCGACTTCTCGATCAAGCCCATCGTCGAGATCAAGATCCCCATCGAGGCCTTCTTCAACCTCAAGTCCGGCGGCGACTGGCACGTCTATCTGGGCACATTCGCCGGCAGCGATCTGCAGGGCCGTCCGATGCCCGGACCGATCCGGATCCGGATCTTCGAGGTCTTCGACGGCGCCGGCTACATGATGGTGTCGGGGCACGGCATCCCGTCCTACAAACCCACCTGGTCGAATTTGCCCGCCTTGCCGCAGGTGCAGGGAACCGCCCTGGCAACCGGGCTGGAAGTCTCGATCGTCTGGGGCAACACCTCGATCAACCTCTATCTGCGGGTGACCGCAGGCTTTAACGCGGTGCTGGGATTCGAGCCGTTCTATGTCGGCGGCCTGCTGTATCTGCGCGGCGAATTGAAGCTGTTCATCATCTCGCTGTCGGCCTCGGCCGGTCTGGCCGTGCAGATCGGCCAGCGCATCGACGTGATCGGCGGCGTCGAGGTCAAGACCGAGATCGCGCGCATCGACGGCGAGGTCTGCGGCGAGCTGGACCTGTTCTTCTTCACCCTCAAGGGCTGCGTCAATTTCCATCTGGGCGAGCAGAACCAGATCCTGCCGCCGGCGCCCAGACTGGTCACGGCGGCCTCTCTGGTGGGCCGTTCGCCGGCGCTGGCCATGGGCACCGGCACGGATCGCAAGATCGACGCCAAGATCGGTGATGCGGTGGCGGCGACCGCCCAGCCCGCGGCCGATGCGATGCCGGTGGTGCCGATCGATTCCATTCCGGTCATGGTCATGTCGGCGACGCCTCGCGACGACGCGCTGACGATCTTCGGGGAAGATGTTCTGGGCTCGCCCGGCGCGCCTGCCGACGGCTTTGTCAAGCGCGGCGATTTTTCCTATCGCTACGATCTGAAGACGGTGACGCTGGAAACCGCCGATGGCGGCCCGGCCATCGGCGGCGGGTCGGCGCCTTCGGTCTGGTGGACCCAGAACGCGCCCGCCGACGCCAATCTGGCGGCGCAGCTGGCGCTGCTGAACTGGACGCCGAACCCCGCGCCCAAGGCGCTGGAGCGCACCGAATTCCAGGAACAGTCCATCCTCGAACGCTGGGGCACGATCTGCAACGACGCCGCGCCGGCCGCGCCCGTGCTGTGGACCTTCAACGATGAACCGCTTGGACCTTCGGAAAGCGGGTGGCGGCTGAAGGGCGTGGCCTGGCCCGACCCGGGCGGGACCGAGCGGTCCGAGCCCGCCGACGACATTCTCGAGGTTCGCGAGACCTGGCGCACCGGCGATCGCGATCTGGACCGCGCGCGCGGCATCGTCCCTGCCATCGTGCAGGGCGGCAAGGTCCGCTGCCTGCCCCGGCAGGACGGAAATACCGGCGCCGGCGGCAATCGCCGCCTTGCCGATGCGATGCTGACCGGACCGCTGGCGGACCTGATCCGCGCCGGCCGCGACCGCATCCTCGTGCCGCCGCTGGCCGAAACCGCAAGCCGGGCTACCAGCCTCGGCACGGGCGCGGCGCCGGGCCGCTTCCCGGACCGGCTCGCGGCCGAGACCGCCCGACTGAACGCGGCGACCGAGGGCAGCACCGGCAAGCGCCGCAACGACCGGCTGGACGTGCCGCGGCTGACCCTGTCCCAGGTGGTCCAGAACCTTGCCCAGGGCAGCGCGGTCCATCGCGCCTCGCTGGCCGCCAGCCTGACGGATAACGGGGATGGCGGATCCAATCCAGACGGGCCGAATTGCGACGGTCGGGTGCTGGCTTCGCCGCTGTGGGATACCGGTCAGCCGGTCGTCTTCGGCGATCGCAGCAAATCCGAAAGCATCGCCGCCGAACTGGATCTGATCGGCCACAAGCACGGTCCCCTGTCGGACGTGATCGACCTGGCCACAGGCGAGATCGCCGAGGGCGTGATCCTGATGTGGGCCAATGAACGGCTGCTGAACAAGGAATCCGGGCGCGGTCGCAATCTGACGATCCATTACCTTGACGACGACGGCGCCGTTCTGGACGAACGTCCCGTGCTCCTGTCCGACATGCTGATGCCCGGCACCTTGCTGCCACCGCGCTGGATCGACATGGCCGGCCCGTGGATCGAGGATGTCTTCCACGCCGTTCTCTATGCCAACACGATCCTGGGGCGGGTGCCGGTTCTGGTGACGCTGAAGCCGCCCGCCGGAACGCAGGCGGTCCGCATCGGCGTTCTTTATTCCGACCTCAAGACCGCGACGGCGATGGAACAGCTTGGCCGGCCCTATTACATCGCCGGGATCGAGTTGACCCGCATGTCCGAACTCAGCCGCAGCGACTGGGACGAAACCCAGATCACCCGCAACCGCGGCGTTGTCGAAAGCTTCCTCGGACCGGATTCGGCCAGTGTCGCGCTGATGCTGCCGGGCAAGACCTACAAGGTGACGACCGTCACCGGCGTGCAGGTCCGCAATTCGGAAGGGCAGGTGCAGACCGAGACGGACCAGACCGAAACCTTCTGGTTCCGCACCGATGCAAGCGCGCCGGCGCGGCTGGATCCGTGGATGCTGTGCACCCTGCCCGACGAAAAGGAACAGCATGTCTTCGGCCACGAGGCGATCAAGCTGGTCTTCAATACCAACGATGTGGATCAGCTTTATGCCGCCTATGGCAAGGAATTGCGGGCACGCCTGAAGGCGGCATCGTTCCGCCAGGTTGACGAGCCGGGCGTGCAGCACCCCCTGCCCATCGGCGACGCCACGCTGGAGCCTGTCTCGGCCACTCATCTGTCGCCCTTCGAGGCAGTGCTGACCGAACTTCTGAAAGAGGCCGGACCCTGTATCGCCGTCGATGAGACGCGCGCCCGCCATTCCATGCTGGAGATCCCGATCCCGATGGACCCCCATACCGATTACGTCCTCGATATCGAGGCCGTCGATATCGGCGCCGCGCCGAACACCACCGGCCAGCGCGTGCTGCGCAAGCCCTTCTCGACCGGTGCTTTTGCCTCGACCGAGGACTTCGCGCTGCAATTCGCCGCCACCCGCACCGAACATCGCGCCGTGGCGCCGGGCGCGATGCAGGCGATCGGCGTGCAATTCGCCGCCCGTCAGCCCGAGGGTCCGGAACTCGACAGCGCCATGATCGCCGCCGGGCTGGAACCGATGCCGGTGCCGGATCGCCCGCGCATCGTGATCTTCTGGGAACAGGCCGGCCCCGCCGCTCAGCCCGCCCCTGCCGCCGTGCTGATCGACGCATCCGAACCCCTGCGCCGCACAAGGATGCTGCCACGAGAGATCGCGAGCGATGACGAAACACCGGTCACGCGGCTGGAACTTGTCGCGCAGGAATGGCTGAACGTGGCCGAGGGGCCGGGCAGCGACGCGATCATCGACCGGCTGATCCACGCTCCCGGCGCGCAACGTCTGCTGATGACCCTGAAACCCGGCTCGCGCGGCAAGATCCTGCAGGCCGATCTGGTCCGCCGCGCCTTCCCGCTGCCCTATCTGGACGGCGCCGGGGCCAGCGATGCGCGCTATCCCATCCTGGCCGAGACGCTGGCCCGCGCGCCATGGGAGGAAGAGGACTGACATGGCACCGCCGCGCATCTTCGATCCGACCGCATTCAAGGCGCAGGGCGCGCTGATCACCACGCGCGCTCTGTTCAAGGGCTTTCCGCGCCCGCCCACCGATCTCAGCGACGCGCCGCGCCTGGTCTTCCTGCGCTGGCAGGTCAATCCGCGTATCGGGATGCCGGTCGAACCGTTCAAGGTCTGGCGCCGCCAGGCCTTCCCGGTCGAGGAAACCGCGATCGAACCCGAACGCCTGACCCTGCCGCCGCTGGGACAGATCCATGTCATGCCCGAGCCGATGGTGTCGCTGTCGCTGGACCTGCGCGCCGGATCTTCGGGCGCGGCGGGCAATGTGGTCTTTTTCGCCGACGGCATCGGGTTCGAGAACATCCTCGCGATCCTGCCCTATAATCTGGGCGCGAACGGCGCGACCGTGATGCGCTTTCAGGCGGCCTACGTCACCGCGGTCCTGATCCTGGGCACTGGCAGCGTGCAGGGTTTCGCGGGCCTGCCGCAATCGGCGGCCGACAAGATCGGGGGATGGGAGTTGGTCGAAACGGTCGGGCTGCCGGTCGATGAAGGCGGCTGGTCCGATCTCGCCGACCAGAACCACGGCGTCAAGCAGGGCCTGGTGGGCGCCGAGGTGCCGGCGCCTGACGCCGCAGCCCAGCGATATGCGCGCGGCATCAACCCCTTCGGCTGGCACCAGACCTTTCCCACGGGCGAGATCGCGCCCGCCTGGACGCTGCCGTCGCCCAAGGATCTGATCGCGGATGCCGACACCCAGCTTTTGCCCATGCTGCACGAGGCGATGCGGCTGCCCCCCGCCGACCAGGCCGGGTTCACCCGCGATTTCCAGATCAACCCGCCCGAAAATCCCTCGGGCCAGCAGATGAGCGGCGATCCCGGCCGCGCCACCATCGCGCCGCTGACATTGCTGCAGATGACGGTTTCGACCGATCCGTTGCAGGCCGTCACGCTGGGGTTCGGAACCGGCTATCTTTACGAGGACATTCCCGGCATCACGCTGGGCGCGATGTCGTTCTTTGATGACAGGGGCGTCAGCGACTGGGATTTCATGGTCACCGGCCTGTGGCGCGGCGAGGGGATGCGGGCCGGGCGCGAGGTCGAATTCGCGGCCCTGATCCCGCGACCGCGCCTGGTCCTTCCGCCACCCGCCCCCGCCGATCTGGCCCTGGATTTCCTGGGCCACCACCAGCCCGCCGCGCCAGACGGACCCTGGAGCGCGGCGACGCGGCTGTCCTGGGAACGGCTGCCGCTGGACAATCTGTCGCGCGTGGCCAGCTTTGCCGCCGGCCGGGCCGATCTGGCGCAGCCCGGACAGCCCGCCCATCCGCTGATGGAACGCCGGGCGACCGCGCCCGGCCATCTGCCGATCGGCGATGCCCGCAATCCGCAGGATCCCGAACCCACGCGGCAAAGCGCCAGCGACAGCTTCTATCCGATCCCCAACGATCCGGGCAGTGTCAGCGCGCGCTATGGCATCGCCACCCAGAACATCTTCGGTATCTGGTCGCCCTGGGTCGTCACCGCATTCGATTCCAGCCAGCCCGATCCGGATGCCGTCCAGATCGTCGATGCCAATCTGGTCCCCACCGATCCCGGTCCGCCGGCCACCGTCTGCCCGGGCGAATTGCGGGTCGAGATCGTGCTGGACTGGCGCGCGCGGCGCCCGGCCTCGGTCGCGTTCCGCGGTCGGCTTTTCGCCTCGGCCACGCGGCACGACGATCCGCCCGCCGGAATGCCCGGCGCGGTCCAGACCGATCTGGCCGGGGCGACCAGGATTGTGACGATCAGCTTCGCAGGCGACGTGCCCAGTGTCGCGGGCGGCAGCATCCTGGCGCTGAACTCGCAGGGCGACGCCACCGTCGCGCCGGGCCCCGCGCAGGGCAGCAGCCGGCGCTATCGCCTGATCGTGCCGGGCTTCTCGCTGGATTACGCGGCCACGCCCCATATCGGGCTGGCGCTGTCGGCGCGATTGCAGGAACGGCTGGCGCCCATGCGAACCGGCGCCTGGTCGCCGCCCAAACTGGCCTATGCTTCGGATCCGCGTGCACGATTGACCAACATCATGCCGATCGTTCCGCTGACCAGCCTGCCCGATGCGGGGGGCCAGGGGCACGCGCGGCTGTCCTGGGCCGCCCTGCCCGGCGCCGCCGGTTACGTCGTCTATACCTCGAACGAATTCACCCTGCTGGATCGGACCGGGCAACCGCGCGCCGCCCCCGACGCCACTCTGTCCCAGCGGCTGGTGGCGATGCAGGCCGCCTTCGATGCCGATCCCGACCGCAACGCCTTCACCCGTGTCAACGACACGCTTCTGACCGCGACCAGTCTGGACGTCGCGATCCCGCGCGGCTCGCAGGCGATCCATGCCTGGATCGTGCTGCCCGTCAGCGCCGGCGGCACCGAGGCGCCCTGGCCCATGACCTCCAGCGCGATGATCGTCTATGCCGCGCCCAAGGTGGCCGAACCCGCGCCGCCCCGGATCGAGGTGCGCCGGATCGAACAGGGCGCGGGCTTTGCCGCCCGCATCCGGGTCGAGACGCGGGCCGATGCGGGCGCGCGGCCACGGCATCTGAAACTGTATCGCACCCGCGTCGCCGACGCCGCCCGCGCGCTGGACAGCATGGGATTGCCGGTGGCCGAGATCTCGGCCTCGGGCGGGGGCTGGTCCACGACGCCGCCCGCGCCCGCCGCCGATGGCTGGATCGACGTGGCGACGGGGACGGACGCGCCGGGCGGATCGTGGAAACATGTCTGGTATCGCGCCGTGGCCCTGGCCGACGGCCTGCCGCAAAGGGGCGTGCTGGGCGGCCGGTCGCTGGCCTCGCCCGCGGTGCCGGTGGTGATCCCGCCCGCCGGACCGCCGCCGCTTTCGGCGCTTGCGCTGAGCTGGCCGGGCGGCGGTCCGGGCGATGTGCTGGCGAGCTTCGCAACCGATGCGCCCGTGGCCGAGACGCCGCTGGGCGCCCATATCCTCGAGGTCGAGGCGCTGGAACAGGGCCTTCCCGCACCGGTCATCCGCCGGCGGATCGCCCTTGCCGAAATCGCCGCTGCCGCGCCCGCCGCGCCGGATTCCGGCCTGTGGCGCAGCGCGCCGGGGCAATATTCGCTGCTTTTGCGGCGCGCCGACGTGACCCATTCGGCCAGCCTGACGATCCGCCTGATCGACCCGCTGGGCCGGGCAAGCGAACGCGTCGCCGCGATCGGGCCCGGCGTGCTTCTGCCGCCGCCACAGATGTCCGAGATCGACAGTTTCTCGATCGCCGGGCGCGGCAAGGTCTTTACCTTCACCCTCGCGAATACACGCGACGACATGATCAACGGCCAGCCCTGGCGCCTGCGGATCGAGCTGGCACCGGCAACGATCGTCCCGCCGACCCGCTTTCCGCGTCGGGGCGTGCCCGGAGGCCTGCCGGGCCGGGGAATTCCCCTGCCCGGCGGCGGCCTGACCATCCGCGGACGGACACAGTTCACGCTGTCGGACGGCAAATGGATCTATGACGCGGCGCTTGCCTCGATCCCGGTCACGGCGCCGGACGAAACCTTCGCCGCCGCGCGCCAGCGGGTGGGCGACAGCCTGCGGATCTCGATCATGGCGAAATCGGCCCTGCGGGCGGTTTCAGCCACGATCACCGGCCCGGACGGGGCCAGCGACAGCAAGAGGGTCAGGGGATGATGACGATCGGGAAAGGACCGCAGCGATGGTGACCGTCTTCACATTGACGCCGGCGGCGGCCGCACAATCGTTGCAGGATAGCGGGCTCGATGCGCTTGGCCTGACCGCGCCGCGCCTGGCGGCTGCCTGGGGTACGGCCAATCCCGGCTTCGACGCGGCAGGGCTGCGGCTGACGCCCTCGGGTTCGGCGCGGGCGCCCTGGTTCGGGGTTCTGGAATATCTCGACAATGGCGCGGCCTTTCGCGATGTGTCCGGCGCACCGATCATCGGGCCGGTCGCGGTCTTCCGGCTGCATCCGCAATCCGCCCAGCGGCTCGAGGCGCTGGCCCAGGGCCGCTATGGCCAGCCCGGCCAGCCGCATCACCGCATCATCCCCGAGACGATGGTGTTCACCGGCGCGGTGCCCGCCCCGGACCGGTCGCCCCAGACCTGGGAACCGGGCGATACACTGCCCCGAACCGAGCCCTACAGCTTTCACGACCATCGCGGGCTGATCGTCGATCCGGTCGCGGTGGCTGCCCTGTTCGACGACCTGATGACGGCGTTTCCGGCGCTGGATGCCTCGAACGGGGCGGCGCGGAACGGGGCGGGTGGCGTGGCCAGCATCGCGGGCCTTGCCTCGGGCATCCAGGTTCAGATCTGCGATCTTCATGGCAAGCCCTATATCGCGATCCCCGGCGGGCCGGGCGTCGAAGGGCGCAACGGCGGCAATCCCGCCGGGACGCCCGACGGCAACGGATTGATCGAGCCTGCCCCCGGCGACACGCTGACCGGGACCGGCACGGCGGCCGCGGCGCGGCTGCGACTGGGCTGGGCCACGGGCGGGGTGATGGGCGCGGGGCCGCTGGCGCTGCCGACGCTGCCTGCCGGCGTCACGCTGCCCCGGCAATTCCTGCGCGCCTTCGCCACCGATCTGGACTGGCACCTGCGCGGCAATCGCAGCAATGCAACCGTCAGCGGCGTGCCCGCCGATGACGGCAAGATGCCCGCCGATCTGCAACCACAGGTGCGCGACGCGATCACGGTGGATTACCTGACCGACGGTCCCGACCTGCTGGCCGAATCCGGCCGCATCATCACCCGCACCGGCGGCGCGCCGGGCAGTCCGCTGGTCTTTGCCGTGGCGCCGCTGATCGCGGACGGGGTCGGCCTGCCGCCGGCTGTCGGAGGCCCCGGCCACTGGCCAGCCTTTCCCGCGCCCGACACGGCGGCAGGCTTTGCCACCGGCAATGCCAACCCGCTGGCCGGGGCAAGTGCCGCCTGGACCGCAGGCACGGATGTCGTCGTCAGCCTGCCCGCCGATCTGGTTCCCGACGGGGCGTCGGTCCGCATCTATGCGCAACGCTTTCAGCTGATCGATTCGATCGGCGAGGCGCCATCCTTCCTGCGCGGCGATGGCGGCACGGCCATCGCCGCCGGGGGCCAGCCCACACGGATCCTGGTCGGCAATCCGATGGCGCTTGCGCCGGGCGATCCCAGACCCAGCCCGGCGGTGCTGGTCTTCGATCTGGTGGTGACGCCGCGCCGGGGCAGCCGGCGGCTGTTCGCCAACCGCCGGCTGGATATCGCGGCAGGCCCGGCCGCGCTGCCGCCCGACCCCTTTGGCACGCCTGATCCCATGGCCGCGCTGCCGCCCGCGATCAAGTCCGTCTGCCCCGCTCCGATCTTCGGGATGACCCGGACCACCAATCCGGCCGGCGGCCTGACGAATCCCATCGACATCGTCCGCGCCCTGGGCAACGAGACCGAGCCGCGCGAGGGCCCGCGCCACGCCACGATGGGCCGGCTGGAGGGGATCACCGTCTCGGGGATCGGTAATGTGCAATTGCAGGCCGGGCTGGACTGGGACGGGGTGCTGTCGGGCGCCCGCTGGACGCGCGAGACGCGCTGCGCGCTGATGCGCGAGGGCAATCCCGGCAATCCGGCCGGACCCGATACGCATGTCTCCGGCGTCCGGGTGACGGGCGCTCTTGGCTATGACCTGGCCCGCCATGCGGTCAGGCGGGTGCAGCCGATGCTGCCTCTGCCGGGCGGCGCCGCGGCGGGAACCTCGCCGGGCTGGATCGTCATGTCGGGCGGCAACAACATGAACCCGCCCGCCCCCGATCCCGCAAATCCGCCCGCGGCGGGAACCTCGGCCGGGGTGCTGCTGCAAACCGTGGCGGCCATCGCCGAGACGCCGGAACTGTCGCTGCTGCCGGCGGGCAACCCGCTGGACAGCGGCGCGCCGATCACCTTCGACCAGCTTCTCGACGACATCGCCGGGGCGCTTGGCATTCCATCGCCTTCGGGCAGCATCACCGTGGCCAACGAGAATCGCCTGATCAACGAGGTGCGGCGCGAATATTTCCTGTCCCGCGACGGGGCGCGGGATGCGCTGTGGTCGCTGGCCCGCGCCATTCTGGAGGCCGAGGAACTGGTCTATATCGAAACCCCCGGACTTGCCCGCACGGCGCGGCCCCAGGGCACACCCGCACCCCAGGAAATCGACCTGATCGCGCTTCTGGCGCAGCGCATGTCGGCGCGGCCCAATCTGAAGGCGATCATCGTCACCCCGCGTGACGGAGACCTGATTCCCGCTCCCTTCGCCCGGCGCGCCTTCGCGCAGCGCAAGGAGGCCTATGACACGCTGTCCGCAGCCGCGCCGGGCCGGGTGGCGGCCTTCCATCCGAAGGGTTTTCCCGGCCGGGACGCACTGATCCGCAGCACCATCGTCATCGTGGACGACATCTGGTCGCTGACCGGCGCCAGCCATATCCGCCGCCGCGGCATGACCTTCGACGGCAGCGCCGCGGTGGCCTCGTTCGACCGCGACATCGCGCGCGGCTACAGCGTCAAGGTGCAGGGCCAGCGCGTGGCCGCCATGGCCGCGCGACTGGGCGTGGCGCGGATGGATGCCAACGGTTCGCCGGTGGCGGAATTCCTGCGACTGGCGCGACCGGCCTCGGCCTTCTCGCTGATCCGCGACCTGCTTGCACAGAACGGCGCGGGGCTGATCCAGCCCTTGTGGCACGGCCCGCAGGACAATGCGGTGCTGCCGCAGGATGACGACGTGGCCGATCCCGACGGCACGAACGGCGCACCCGCCGGACTTGGACTGGCAGCATTCCTGAGCGAGGCCTGAACGCCGGCCGGGATCCAGTGCCGGCCGTGCCGCGTGGTGCCCGCCGCTCGTCGGCGGGGCAGGAATTTGATCCATGTCCCTGCAAGGCCACAGGCCCGACGATCCGTCGCCCGCCGCCTCCGGGAACGGCGTTGCCGTGCACGGTTTGCGAAGCGCGCCGCCGGTTGCTACATGCAGCGCAACCATACCCGAAGGCAAGTGATGACCCCGCGCCCCGACCCGGACAGCCAGCAGACCATCCGCGACGCCGCACGCATGTCGGTCGCGCCGATGATGGACTGGACCGACAGCGCCTGCCGCCGTTTTCACCGGATCATGTCGCGCCGGGTGCTGCTTTATACCGAAATGGTCACGGCCCCGGCCATCATTCATGGCGATCCTGAGCGGCTGCTGGACCACGAGGCGGGCGAACATCCGCTGGCCTTGCAGATCGGCGGCTCGGATCCGGCGGAATTGCGACAGGCGACGCGAATCGCCGCCGGTTGGGGCTATGCCGAGATCAATCTCAATGTCGGCTGCCCCAGCGACCGCGTGCAATCGGGCTGTTTCGGCGCGGTCCTGATGAAACAGCCCGATCTCGTGGCCGATTGCGTGGCCGAGATGATCGCCGTCAGCCCGGTCGAGGTGACGGTGAAATGCCGCATCGGCGTGGACGACCAGAACCCGGCCGAGGTGCTGCCCGCCTTTCTGGCCAGGATGGCCGAGGCGGGCGTCACCCGCATCGCCATCCACGCCCGCAAGGCATGGCTGCAAGGTCTGTCGCCGCGCGAGAACCGCGAGGTGCCGCCGCTGGATTATCCGCTGGTCCATGCGATGAAGGCCGAATTTCCCCATCTGCACCTGTCGGTCAACGGCGGCGTCGTCTCGCTGGATCAGGCGCGCGATCACCTGCGCGTCATGGATGGCGCGATGATCGGACGTGCGGCCTATCACCAGCCATGGGACATTCTGGGCGGGGCCGATCTGCTGTGGGACCAGATGCCGCCCTTCGCGACGCCGCGACAGGTCGCCCATGCCATGCGCCCGCTGATCGCGCAGCATCTGGGCACGGGCGGGCGGCTGCATCAGATCTCGCGCCACATGCTGGGTCTGTTTCATGGCCAGCCGGGCGCGCGAGGATGGAAGCGGACGCTGTCAGAAGGCGCATCGAAAGGCGGGATCGAGGTCTATGACGCGGCACTGGCGCAGGTGACGCGGATGGCTGCGTGAGCCGATTTCGCTCTGGCGCCCGTCGCGCGCCGGCGATAACCACAGCCGCATGAGCGCGCTGCTGATCCCCGCCCTGACCCTGACCGCCACGGGCGCCGCAGCGGGAATTCTTGCCGGACTGCTGGGCGTCGGCGGCGGGATCATCCTCGTTCCGGCCTTCCTTTTTGCCTTCACGCGGGCGGGCTATTCCGGGCCGGACCTGATGCAGATCTGTCTGGCGACCTCGCTGGCAACGATCATCGTCACGTCGATGCGGTCGGTCATGGCCCATCACCGGCGCGCGGCGGTGGATTGGTCGATCCTGCGGGACTGGGCGGTCTGGATCGCCATCGGGGCGCTTCTGGGGGTGCTGACGGTCGGCGCGCTGCGAACCCGCACGCTGCAGGTCATCTTCGCGGTGCTGGTCGTGCTGATCGCCAGTTTCATGGCCATCTCGCGGCCGCATTGGCGGCTGGGAACCGAGATGCCCACCGGCATCCGGCGCGCGCTGATCGGTCCGGTGATCGGCTTCGTTTCGGTCCTGGTCGGGATCGGTGGCGGCAGCATGGGCGTGCCGCTGATGACGCTGCACGGACGGTCGATGCATCGCGCGGTCGCGACCTCGGCCGGGTTCGGCGTGCTGATCGCGGTGCCCTCGGTCGCGGCGTTCCTGATCGTTCCGGCCTCGGATGCGCCGCCCTGGACCCTGGGTTCGGTCAATCTGCCCGCGCTTTTCATCACCATCGCCATGACGCTGATCACGGCGCCTTTCGGCGCCGCGCTGGCCCATCGCACGGACCCTGCCCGGCTGAAGCGGATCTTCGCGATCTTTCTGTTCCTCGTCGCCATCAACATGATGCGCAAGGCCCTGACAGGCTGAATCCCGGCAGCCGCCCTGCGAAGGCCCCAGGCCAGGCCAGCCCCAACCATCGGCCTGGTTCCAATCGCGGCGACGGGATGCAGATGGTGGCGGGCCGGCCCTGTCCGGTCGCGGTGGCGGGAATTTTCGGCAGGACAGCTCGCCAGACGACCCTTGCGTTCAAGGCTGGCCAGGCTTGCGGACGATCACATCGACCAGGGCCGCCGGTCCCGAATGGCCCGGCCCCTCGTCCAGCACGGCGTCATAATCCTCGGCCCTGACCACCTGCCAACCGGGGAAGGCCGGCAACAGACGGTCCGGCGTCCACAGATTCGGTTCGCTGCGCGGCCCGCCCGAGCCGTTCCCCAATTGCCGCGTGCTGAAGCCGTGCAGGAACACGGTGCCGCCGGGCATCGTCGTCCGCGCCATCCCGGCCAGGATTTCGGCCCGCAGGCGTGGATCGGCGAACTGGAAGAAACAGCCCAGGACGACGTCGAAACCGTTCGACGGCCAGCCATAGGATTCCAGGCTTTCCTGCCGCCATTCCATTGTCACGCCATGCCGCGCGGCCAGCGCCATCGCCTTTTCACGACCGGTCCCGGTCGGCTCGATCGCGGTCACGCGACAGCCCTGCCGCGCCAGCCAGACGGCGTTCCGGCCCTCGCCCTCGGCGATGGTCAGCACATGGGCGCCTGCGCCCAGGCCGCCCAAGTGATCGCGCACGAAGGCAGCCGGCGCCTCGCCGAAATGAAATTCCTCTCCGCTGAAACGTTCGTTCCAGTCCATCCGCGATCCTCCTTGTCCTGGTGAAGATACCGCCGGGAGGCCGGACACAGGGCGCCGGCCGCCCGGCCGGAAAGTCAATCGGTCGGCTGATCCAGCGCCTCGAACCCTGCCTTCTGGCGCGCCGTCCAGCGCAGATGCAGGACCAGCCCGTCCTCGCCGGCCTCTTCGCGTTCGACCACCCCGGCCTCGTGCAGCCAGGCCCGGCGCCGGCCATCGGCGAATTCCAGCGTCACGACCGCCGCTTCGCGCGGCTCGTCCAGCGCCTGCGCCAGATGCGCGTCGATCGCAGCGATCAGGTCGTCAAGCCCCTCGCCCGACAGGGCGCTGACCGCCTGCACCCCCTGCGTCCGCGCATCGGTGCGGCGCAGGGCGGCGCGGGTATCGGCGGACAGGGCGTCGATCTTGTTCCAGACCTCGATCAGGTCCACATCCTCGTCGACACCCAAGGATCCAAGGATCTCGGCCACATCTTCGGCCTGTTCCTCGGTCTCGGGGTGGCTGATGTCGCGCACATGCAAAATCAGATCGGCCGCCAGCACCTCTTCCAGCGTGGCACGGAAGGCCGCGACCAATTCCGTGGGAAGATCGCTGATGAAGCCGACCGTATCCGACAGGATGATCTTGCGGCCTGGGGCGCCGGCGCCGGCATCAGGCAGACGGACCGCACGCATCGTCGGATCCAGCGTCGCGAACAGCATGTCCTTGGCCATGACATCCGCACCGGTGAGGCGATTGAACAATGTCGATTTCCCGGCATTGGTATAGCCGACAAGCGCGACGATCGGATAGGGAACCCGGGCCCGGGCCGCGCGGTGCAGCGTCCGGGTCCTGACCACACGTTCCAGCTGGCGGCGCAGCCGGGTCATCTGTTCGTCGATGGCGCGGCGGTCAGCCTCGATCTGCGTTTCGCCGGGGCCGCCGACAAAGCCAAGGCCGCCGCGCTGACGTTCCAGATGCGTCCAGGCGCGCACCAGCCGGGTCCGCTGATAGGACAGGGCCGCCAGTTCCACCTGCAGCACCCCCTCGCGGGTCCGCGCCCGGTCGGCGAAGATTTCCAGGATCAGGCCGGTCCGGTCCAGAAGCTTGACGTCCCAGGCCTTTTCCAGATTGCGCTGCTGGACAGGCGTCACCGGACCGTCGACCAGGACCAGTTCGGCCTCTTCCGCCGACAGCCTTTCGCCTATCTCGGCCAGCTTGCCCTTTCCGAACAGCCGTCCCGCATCGGGACTGCGCAGGCGCGCGACTTCCTGGCCCACGATCTCGATTCCCGGCAGGGCATGGGCCAGCGCCACAGCTTCCGCCAGCGCATGCTCGGGCGTGCGCCGCCGCACGCGCGCATGGCCCAGATCCGGGTGGATCACATAGGCGCGGGTCGGCCTGGCCTCGGTCGAGGTGGGTTCGGCCAATCAATCCTCGTTTTCGTAAAGCGAGATCGGCTGACCCGGCATGATCGTGCTGATGGCGTGCTTGTAGACCAGCTGCGATTGCCCGTCCCGGCGCAGAAGCACGCAGAAATTGTCGAACCAGGTGATCACACCCTGCAATTTCACGCCATTGATCAGGAAGATCGTGACCGGCACCTTTGCCTTGCGGACATGGTTGAGAAACGCGTCCTGCAGGTTCTGCTTGTCGCCAGCCATCTTGTTTTTACCCGTCTTTGGAACTGTCCCGATCGAAAGTTACATCTAAGCCGTCAAGACGGGCCATGCAAGCGACAGTGGCCACATGAAAAATCAACTGCGGATCGGGCTTGCGGCCAAGGCGGAAAGACGCCCCGGCCTGGACGCCGATCCGGCCTTCCCGATCTCGGACGGACGCGCGCCTGTTGCGGATCATTCCGCGGCGGCGGCCTTGTTCGTCATCTGATCAAGAGCGTTCGCAATCTTGCCCAGCGTTTCATCGGCGCCGGTGATGTCATAGCGCGCGGC
This sequence comes from Paracoccus sp. UBA889, assembly GCA_002294185.1. Lineage (GTDB taxonomy): Bacteria > Pseudomonadota > Alphaproteobacteria > Rhodobacterales > Rhodobacteraceae > Paracoccus. The sequence goes on along the minus strand of DBFD01000049.1, from coordinate 65,768 downwards.
CAGCGCATCGGGCGCGAGATAGCCGATCTTCGTTTCCTCACCATCCTGCCAGACCAGGACGCGCAGGGGCAGATCCAGCGCCACGCGCGGATTGGCCTGCATCAGCAACGTGCCAAGGGCCGGGTTGCCGAAGATCAGCACCGTCGCGGGTTTCATTTCAAGCCCGGCCTCGGCGGCGGCGGCCTGGTGATCCACCCGCGCCAGCAGCGTGGCGGGGCTGTCCGCGACCGCCGCTTCAAGCCGATCGGCGGTTGTGGCGACATCATCGGGACTGGACTTGACCACCCATTCATCCGCGTTGGCGACACCCGTCGCGGCGGCGAGGCAGAGCGAGATCGCGGCAATCAGTTTACGCATGGCATTGTTCCTTTGCTGTTCTGGCGGCAAGCCCAGCTTGCGCCGTCGCGACGCGGATTGCCAGCCGCGATCGGGTTCGCGAAGGGGCGCCGATCAGGGCTTGCGCGGTCAGTGCTGGCAATCGGCGCCGGTTTTGCCTCAGATAGCGACATGAGCGTTCCCGAATCCGATCATCCCGAAATCCTGCTGCTGGGTGGCGGCCATGCGAATCTTCTGGCGGCACCGCTTCTTCGCAAGGCCCTGCCCGATGCCCGGATTCTGCTGATCGACGCGGCCCCCGACGCGGTCTATTCGGGAATGATCCCCGGACTGGTGGCCGGGCATTATGGCCCGGACGAACCGCGTGTCGCACTGACGGATTTTGCCGCCAGGAACGGCATCCGCTTTCTGCAAGGGCGCGTCGCCGGTGTTGATCCGACGACGCGGCAGATCGCGCTGGCGGATGGCGCACAGATCGCCTACGGGCTTGCGGCTCTGGATCTGGGCAGTCACACCGCGATGCCCGGACTTGCGGGCTTTGCCCGCCACGCAGTGCCGATAAAGCCGCTGGCGGGCTTTACCGCCCGCCTGTCGCTGATGCCGACGGGCAGCAATGCGGCGATCATTGGCGGCGGCATTGCGGGTGCCGAAATGGCGCTGGCCCTGGCCTGCCGGCTGACCGGCGGCGTCACGCTGATCGAGGCCGGGCCCGACATCGCGGCAAGTCTGGGCCGGCGGACGCGTTCGCGGCTGCGGTCGGCGCTGGACCGGGCCCGCGTGCAGGTCTTGACCGGGGCGACGGTCGCTTCGGTCGAGGCCGACGCCGTGGTGCTGGCCGACGGGCGCAGGATCGCCGGCCAGGTGACCATCGGTATCGCGGGCGCGCGGCCGCAGGACTGGCTGGCGCGCGATCTTCCCGCGGATGGCGCGGGTTTCGTGCGGGTCCTGCCGACGCTTCAGGTCGAGGGGCATCCAACCCTGTTCGCCGCCGGGGATTGCGCCGCGATGATCCACGCCCCGCGCCCCAAGGCCGGCGTCTTCGCGGTGCGGCAGGCCCCGGTCCTGGCGCGAAATCTGGTGGCCGCGTATCATGGACGACCGCTTCTGCACTATGATCCGCAGCGCGACTATCTCAAGATCATCTCGCTGGGTGGACGGACCGCGCTGGCCGAATGGTACGGGCTGACTTTGCATGGCCGCTGGCTGTGGCGGTGGAAGGACCGGATCGACCGCCGCTTCATGGACAGGCTTCAGGGCTGATCGCAGGTACCGTCACCAAGCCTGATCTGCGCCAGTACCGGATAATGATCCGAGGGCCAGCGCCCGCCCGGATTGTCGCGCAAGGCGACCGGTCGGTCCGTCAGCACGCTGTCGCAATCATACAGCACATGGTCGATCGCGCCGAACAGGTTCAGGCCGCGGCCGAAATGGAAACTGGATCCGCGCACCGGTGTCAGCGACAGGCCCGCGCCGCGAAGAATGTCGGCTGTGGCAGAGCCCGCCATCGCGTTCAGATCCCCCGCCACCACCACATGTTCGCCCGCAGCCAGCCAGGGCGCGATCCGGCTGGCCACCAGCCGCGCCGAGCGCAGCCGGTTCTGGCCGCTGCGAAAATCGAAATGGACGTTGACCAGGCGCAGGCTCTGTCCGGTCTCGAGGTCCGTAAAGCGCGCCCAGGATGCAAAAGCGGGCCATGAGCCGTCGAAGCTGCGCGAATAGATCACCTCGGGCGTGTCGGAAAAGAAGAACCACCCCTGTTCCTCGGGCCGCAGGCGGTCCTTGCGATAAAAGATCGGCTGGGTCGAGGGAAAGTTGCGCCAGTCGCCGCTGGCCGCGGCGGCGAAATCCGGCATCGCGGCCAGCAGGTCATCGCGCGCCAGATTGACGCTGCCGTCGCTGCCGTGCCGAAAGCTTTCCATTTCCTGAAACGCGATCAGGTCGGCGTCGAGGCGGCCCAGCACCTCGGCGGCCGCGCCGCGCCGCCTCTGCCAGCCCGCTGCCGACCAGCGATCGTCGTCACTCGCCGCCAAGGCGATGTAATGGATGTTCATCGTCGCGATACGCAGCGTGCCGGGACGCGGCGGCGGAACCGGGCCACCGCGCGAATTCCACGCTTGCAATCCGGCGCCCAGAACCAGGATCGCCATCACGGCACCCGCGAGACACCGAATAATCCATCGCGAAGACATCGTGCCAAGGTGACGGGAATCGCGCCGCTGTCAATTCACGCTGTCTTGCGACGCCCAGTGCCGCGCGCTGAAGCAAGGCTTGTAACATTTCGGCCCGTCCCGTCGAATGGGACAGGACTACCCCTGGCCTGCAAGGCCGCGAAAGACAGGAGAGACCGTGGACAGACGCAGCTTTCTGATCGCGACCGCCGCGGCCGCATCGGCCACGACCGCCGCCCTGCCTGCCGCCGCGCAATCACCGCGGATGGTGCCGGTGGCCTTCGATGCGCGCTGGCGGGCGCTGACCTTTCCGGGCCGGACGCCGACGCGCTATAAGCTGGGCGGAACGACATTGACGATCGAGGCGGATGCAAGCTCGTCGCTGATCTACCGGCCGGCGCCGGACGCCGCGCGCGGCGCCACGACCGCCCGCTGGTCCTGGTCGGTCTCGGCCAGCGTTCCGCCGACCGATCTGTCGCGCAAGGGGGGCGACGACCGCAATCTGTCTGTCTATTTCGTCTTCATGGATCCGCAGGCGGCGGCGCGGCTGTCACCCGACACCTCGCCCCGCCGGCTGCTGGCCAACCGTTCGGCGCGGGCGCTGATCTATGTCTGGGGGGGCCAGCGGGCGCCGGGCAGCCTGATTCCCAGCCCCTACATGCGCGGGCGCGGGGTGACGGTGGTGCTGCGCGGGCCGGGGACGGGTCGGGCCCAGGCGCGTGTGGACCTGGCCGCCGATCATGCAAGCGCCTTCCGCACCGCGCCGGGCGTTCTGGTGGGGCTGGCAGTCTCGGCCGACAGCGACGATACCGACACAGCGCTGCGCGCCAGCCTGTCGAATCTGGCTTTGGGATAGATCGGCCGGGCGCCGCTTGGGCACGCCCGTCCCTGCAGACCGTCGCGCGTCAGGGCTCTCCTCGACCGAAAGTCTTCCATCCCATGCGCCAGCGCAGCACCGTGGTCAGGGCGCAGGCCGCCGCGAAGATGCAGGCCAGGATGGGAAACCGGCCCGGCAGCAGGCACATGAGCAGGAAGATGACGATCGTTTCGAAGCCTTCGGTCAGCCCGCCCAGATAATAGATCCCCTTCTGCGGAAAGGCCGATGCTTCCCGGCCCCGTTTGGCGGCAATGGCGGCAAAGGCCAGAAACGACGAACCCGTGCCCACGAAGGCAGCAATCAGTGCCGCGGCCGGCAGCGCGTTCGCTGCCGGATCGTTCAGCGCGAAGCCCAGCGGAACCAGGGCGTAAAAGACGAAATCCAGCGCGATGTCCAGGAACGCCCCGCGATCGGTCGGACCCGCGATCCGCGCCACCGCGCCGTCCAGCCCGTCCATCGTGCGATTGACGACGATCAGCACGGCCGCCGCGGCGAACCATCCCGCAGCCAGGGCCGGAATGGCCAGCAGCCCCACCGCAAACCCGGCCAGGCTGATCGCGTCGGCGCCGATGCCACGCTCGGACAGGGCCTGTGCCAGCGGACGCATCGCCGCGCGTTGCAGCGGCAGAAGCTGGGCGTCGATCATCCGCGCCTCCAGCGGTGGAACCGCTCTGCCAGCGCCAGCGCGCGCGCGTCCACATGGGCGCGGCGCCAGACGCCGGCGACGGATTTGCCGGCCTCGGCCCAGGTCGGATAGATGTGGATGGTGCCGAGGATCCTGTTCAGCCCCAGCCCGTGTTTCATCGCCAGCACGAATTCCGCGATCAGATCGCCGGCATGGTCGCCGACGATGGTCGCGCCCAGGATGCGATCCTTGCCCGGCGGCGTCAGAACCTTGACGAAACCCCGCGCCGCGCCATCGGTGATGGCCCGGTCCAGATCGGCCAGATCGAAGCGCGTCACCTCGACCGCGATACCCTTTTGCCGTGCCTCGGCCTCGGACAATCCGACGCGGGCGACTTCGGGGTCGGTAAACGTGGCCCAGGGAATCACCCGGTAATCGGCCTTGAAGCGCTTGAGCACGCCGAACAGGGCATTGATGCTGGCAAACCAGGCCTGGTGCGAGGCCGTATGCGTGAACTGGAACGGACCCGCCACGTCGCCCGCCGCCAGGATGTTGGGAAACCGCGTTTCCAGATATTCGTTCGTCTCGATCGTGCGATCGGCCGCGATGCCAAGCCGGTCCAGGCCGAACCCTTCCAGCCGGGCGCTGCGCCCCACCGCGACGATGATCCGGTCAAAGGGAATGCGGGTGGTCGCGCCATCCTTTTCGACCTCGATCCATGTCTCACCATTGTCTCTGCCGCAGCCTGTGGATTTGTGTCCGGTCAGCACGGTCACGCCATCGGCCCGCAATGCGGATGATACCAGCTCTGCCACTTCGGGATCCTCGCGCAGCATCAGCCGGGGCGCCATCTCGATCTGCGTCACCTGCGATCCCAGGCGGGCGAAAGCCTGTGCCAGCTCGCAGCCGATCGGGCCGCCGCCCAGGACGACCAGACGGCGCGGCGCATGATCCTGCCCCCGCAGCCGGGTCCACAGATCGTCCGAGGTCAGCGGCTCGACCATATCCAGTCCGGGCAGCGGCGGCAGGAAAGGCCGCGCCCCGGTGGCGATGATCACGGCGCGCGTGGTCAGACGCCGGGTTTCGCCATTCTTGCCACTTGTCTCGACGGTCCAGGGGTCGATCAGGCGGGCATGGCCCTTCAGCACCTCGACGCCAAGCCCGGTATAGCGCTCGACGCTGTCATGAGGGGCGATCGTGGCGATCACCTCGTGGATCCGTTCCATGATCGCGCGGAACGGGATGTCCGGTTGCGTGTCGGCCAGTCCCCAGCGGCTTGCATGACGCATCTGATGGGCCAGTGTCGCGCTGCGGATCAGCGCCTTGGAGGGCACGCAGCCATAGTTCAGGCAATCGCCCCCCATGCTGCCCGCCTCGATCAGGGTCACACGCGCCTTGGTCGCCGCCGCGATATAGGCCGAGACCAGCCCGGCCGATCCGGCCCCGATCACGATCAGGTTGCGATCGAACCGCCGCGGCCGACGCCAGCCGGCATGGACGCGGCGCCACCGGACCAGCCCCAGCACCGCCCGCGCCGACCAGGGAAAGACGGCCAGCGCCGCGAAAGAGAACAGGACCGGCGCCGAAACGATGCCTGACAGGCTTTCAAGCCCGGCCAGCCGGGTGCCCGCATTCACGTAGACGGCCGTGCCCGCCAGCATCCCCAGCTGGCTGATCCAGTAAAAGCTCCAGATCGGGATCAGGGTCAGCCCCATGAGCAGATTGACCGCGAAGAACGGAACCACCGGGATCAATCGCAGCGAGAACAGGTAGAAGGCGCCGTCGCGCGCCAGGCCCTTGTCGATCCTGTCCGCCCGCGCGCCAAGCCGCGCCCGCACCCAGTCCCGCGCCAGATAGCGCGCCACCAGAAAGGCCAGCGTCGCCCCCATGGCCGAGGCGAAAGAGACCAGCAGCAGCCCCTGCCAGAAGCCGAACAGCGCCCCGGCGGCCAATGTCATCCAGACCGCCAGCGGCAGGGACAGCGCGGTCACGGCGACATAGGCCACAAGAAAGGCCACCGCCAGCGCCAGCGGACGAGATTGCCGCAATTCGGTGAACCCGGCCAGATGGCCGCGCAGGGCATCGACGCCAAGATCCTGATCGCGCAACAGCCACAACGCCGCCCCGACAAGGACCGCAAGGATGACGAGAAAGGCGGTTTTTTTCACGACTGCTCCTTCGTTGGCCGTGGCGGGCAGTTCGTCCTGTCTTCCGATTTCGTTACAGGAACAGCGAAACCGCGCGGCGGTCGCGGGCCTTGTCTGCGCGTAAAGGCAAGCAAAGGCTGCGACCGGCAGCCTTTCGGCCGTCACGGATCACGCCGCCTTCGGAATGATCGTTCCGACCGGAAGCAGAGGCAGATTGCAGCACCTCGAGTCCCGACAAGGGGAACCGGTCACGACCAAGAACCTGCCATGATCAACCCGGCCAGGCCTCGGCGATCCTTCGCGCCAGGCTGGACAGATCGGCCGCGACCAGATCGGGCTGCGGCACGGAGCGGCCCGGCAGCGGTGCATTCACGCCATGGGTGACAAGCGCGCCCTTGCCGCCCATGGCCTGCAAGCCCATCGTGTCCCAGACATGGCACGCCACCAGACACAGATCGCGCGGCGTGACGGCCAATGCGTCGGCGACAAGCCGGTAGGTCTGCGGCGCGGGCTTGAAACGTCCGGTCGGCGCGACGCTGAAGGATCTTTCGAAATAGCCGCCCAGGCCTGCGCGATCCAGCGCCGAGGGGCCATCCGAGGGCGGCGAATTCGTCAGCGTCACCATGCGGAACCCGAGGTCGCGCAGGTAATCCAGCGCCTCGGCCGCATCCGGATGCGCCGGCAGCGATCCCAGGGCGCGCGCCAGGGCAGCCCTGTCGCGGTCGGTGATCGCGATGCCACGGATGGTTCCCATCATCTCCAGCACCGAAACCGCCAGCGCGGCGAAATTCTCGCGCGCGCCGATCAGGGTCAGCGTCTGCGAATACAGGATCAGTTGGGCGAACCAATCGCGCATCACGGCGCGATCGCCGAAAATCTCCTGGAACACCGGCCCCAGGTGGTCGAGGTCCAGAAGCGTCTCGTTCACGTCGAAGACAAGGATCGGGCGTTGTGTCGTCATCGGGGCTTCCATTGCCGCAGTCGCGTTGCTTCAGCCTGAACCGAAAACCGTGCCGCCGTAAACCGTTTTTGGTCGGGCCATGCCGGCGAACACAATCGTCAAGCCCGCCTCGCGGCCCGGGCCGAGCTCCGCCGCACTTGCGGGGCTATCGTGCATCCCCTACATCTTGCAGCAAGCGACAGAGGACAGCGCCATGGCGATGGAAGCCCACGAAATCGAAGCCCTCATCCGGGCCGCCTTCCCCGATGCGCGTATCACGATCACCGATCTGGCCGGCGACGGGAACCATTTCGCGGCCGAGGTCATCGACGAAAGCTTCCGGGGTCAGAACCGCGTCCAGCAGCAGCGCGCCGTCTATGCCGCGCTGAAGGGCAGGATGGACGGCAATGCGGGCGAACTGCACGCCCTGGCGCTGACAACCAAGGCCCCCGATTGACGCCCCTGCCCCACCCGGGGCTTCGGCCGCGCGACAGAAAGGACAAATCAGATGAGCGACGTCAAGGACAAGATCCAGGACCTGATCGATACCAGCGATGTGGTGCTGTTCATGAAAGGCACGAAGGAAATGCCGCAATGCGGGTTTTCCAGCCGCGTCGCCGGCGTGCTGAACTACATGGGCGTGGATTACCGCGACGTGAACGTGCTGGCCGATGACGGCATCCGTCAGGGCGTCAAGGATTTCTCGGAATGGCCGACGATTCCGCAGCTTTATGTGAAGGGCGAATTCGTGGGCGGCTGCGACATCGTGACCGAAATGACGTTGACGGGCGAACTGGATCAGCTTTTCGACAAGCAGGGCGTCGGCTATGACAAGGACGCGGCCGCGAAAATTCGCGAGGCAAATGCCTGAAGGGCCTGAAGCGCATGATATTTCCGGGCGCCGCGCGATCTTCTCGCGCGGCGCCCTTTGCGATGGGCCGAAGCTTTTCCCTTTTGACCTTGTCCGGAAAGCTGCCTAACCTGCGCCCACCAAGAAAATGTCCCAGGGAGGGGAAACATGACAATCCGCAACAAGATCGCCTGCCTCGCGGCGGGCGTGGCGCTGACGGCCGCGCCGCTGACGGCTTCGGCGCAGGAATTCATCAATATCCTGACCGGCGGCACCTCGGGCGTCTATTACCCGGTCGGTGGCGCGCTGTCGAAGATTTACAGCGACGGCATCGAGGGTGCCAAGGTTCAGGTCCAGTCCACCAAGGCCAGCGTCGAGAACCTGAACCTGCTGCAGCAGGGCAAGGGCGAGATCGGTCTGGCGCTTGGCGACTCCGTCAAGCTGGCGGCCGAGGGCAGCGCCGATGCCGGTTTTCCGCAGCCGCTGGACAAGCTGCGCGGAATTTCGGCCATGTATCCGAACTTCATCCAGATCGTCGCCAGCAAGGAATCCGGCATCAAGACGCTGGCGGATCTGAAGGGCAAGGCGCTGTCGGTGGGCGCGCCGAAATCGGGAACCGAACTGAATGCGCGCGCGATCCTGGCCGCCGCCGGGATGAGCTATGACGATCTGGGCCAGGTCGAATATCTGCCCTTTGCGGAATCGGTCGATCTGATGAAGAACCGTCAGCTTGACGCGACGCTGCAATCTGCCGGGCTCGGCGTGGCCTCGCTGAAGGATCTGTCCACCTCGATCCCGATCACCGTGGTCTCGGTGCCCGCCGATGTTGCCGAAAAGCTGGGCGCGCCCTATGTGGCCGAGAACATCCCCGCCAACACCTATGACGGCCAGAACGAGGCCGTGCCTACCGTCGCCGTCATCAATTTCCTGGTCAGCAGCAGCAATGTCAGCGACGATCTGGCCTATCAGATGACCAAGCTGTTGTATGAAAACCTGGACGAGTTGAAGGCCGCCCATGCTGCGACCGCCAGCATCGACGTGCAGAACGCGCTGAAGGGGATGCCGATTCCGGTCCATCCCGGGGCGCAGAAATACTACGACGAAGTCGGCGTGAAGGCCGAATGATGGTCTGACCGGGCCGGGATCGTCCCGGCCCGGTCCCTGAAGCGGGATCCCCGAATGACCACAGCGCAACAGCACGCCGCACCGGCGGGCGATCCCGATCTGGGGCTTCACGACCCGCTGGCCGAAAGCTTTCCGCCCGGCTTCGAGGGGCGGCTTCTGTTCTGGATCGCTGTCGCCTTCTCGCTTTACCAGATCGCGATCGCGGCCCATCTGATCACCCTGTCCAGCCAGATCCAGCGCGCGTTGCATCTGGGCTTTCTGATGCTGCTCGGGTTTCCGCTGCTGGCGGCCCTGCGCGGGCGAACCGGCCTGCTGCCGAAGACGCTGGCCTGGGTGATGGCCGGCGCCGGCGTTCTGGTCGCCGGCTATCAATGGGTGGAATACGTTCCGCTGATGATGCGGTCGGGGATGCTGAACCGGACCGATATCGTGATCGGCATCATCGCCCTGATCGCCACCTTTGCTGCCGCCTACGCGGTAATGGGGCCGGCGCTTCCGATCGTGGCCGGATTGTTCCTGATCTATGCCCTGTTCGGGCAGTATTTTCCCGGACCCATGGTCACGCGCGGCTATGATCTGGGCCAGGTTGTCGAACAGATGGCCTATGGCACCGAAGGTATCTACGGCACGCCGCTCTATGTCAGCACGACCTATATCTTCCTGTTCATCCTGTTCGGATCCTTTCTGGAAAAGGCCGGGATGATCAAGCTGTTCACCGACGTGTCGCTGGGCATGGTCGGGCACAGGATGGGTGGTGCGGCGAAGGTTTCGGTGATCTCGTCGGGGCTGATGGGTACGATTTCGGGGTCCGGCGTGGCCAATGTCGTCACCACCGGGCAGTTCACGATTCCGCTGATGAAACGCTTCGGCTATCGCGCGGCCTTCGCCGGCGGGGTCGAATCCACCGCCTCTATGGGCGGGCAGATCATGCCGCCGGTGATGGGGGCGGTCGCCTTCATCATGGCCGAGACATTGGGCGTCGCCTATGTCGAGATTGTCCGCGCCGCGATCATTCCCGCCATCCTCTATTTCGCCAGCGCCTTCTGGATCGTCCATCTCGAGGCCGGACGCCGTAACCTGCGCGGCATGGCAAAGGAGGATCTGCCCTCGGCCGTCGCGGCCCTGCGCGAGAACTGGTATCTGCTGCTGCCGCTGGCAATGCTGGTCTATCTGCTGTTCTCGGGCTATACGCCGCTTTTCGCGGGCACGGTGGGTCTGGGCCTGACGATCATGCTGATCCTTGGCACATCCGCCGCGCTTGGCCTGCCTTCGATGGTGCTGAAGGTGATCTTCTGGATCGGCCTCGGCCTGGTCGCGGGCAGTTTCCTGCGTTTCGGAAACACGGCCCTGTGGGGCGGCATCGGCGCGCTGCTGGCCTGGAACCTGTTGTCCAGAGGCGGACGCGAGACCATCCGTCAGGTCATCGACAGCCTTGCCGAAGGCGCCAAGACCGCCCTGCCGGTGGGCGTCGCCACCGCGCTGGTCGGCGTCATCATCGGCACCATGACCCTGACGGGGGCGGCCAACACATTCGGAATCTACATCGTCTCGGTCGGGCAGAACAGCCTGATCCTGTCGCTGATCCTGACCATGCTGACCTGTATCGTTCTTGGCATGGGGATTCCGACGATCCCGAACTATATCATCACCTCGACCATCGCCGCGCCCGCGTTATTGCAATTGGGCGTGCCGCTGATCGTCAGCCACATGTTCGTCTTCTATTTCGGCATCCTCGCCGACCTGACGCCGCCGGTCGCGCTGGCCTGTTTCGCGGCCGCGCCCATCGCCAGGGAAAACGGCCTGAAGATCAGCATGGAGGCGCTGAAGGTCGCAGCGGCAGGCTTCGTCATTCCCTTCATGGCCGTCTATACGCCCGCCCTGATGCTGCAAGACGGGGGGCCGCTGGTCGCATCTGTCGGATTTGCCCCTGCCGTGGCCTATATCGTCGGCAAATCCGTGCTGGCCATCGGGCTGTGGGGCGTGGCGGTGATCGGCTGGCTGGGACACAGGCTGCCCGTCTGGCAGCGGCTGCTGGCCGCGGCTGCCGCCTTTACCATGATCGCCGCCCTGCCCCTGACCGACGAGATCGGCTTTGCGCTGGCCGCCTTGTTTGCAGGGGTCTGGTGGCTGCGGACGCGTGCGGCATGAGCGGCTGTCTGCTGGCGGGAATGGTGACGCTGGCGCTTTCCGGGGCCGATTTCCGTCTGGAATGGACCCATTCGGTCGAGCGGCAGATCTGGCGCGAGGAGTGGCGGATCGAGGGCGACAAGCTGGTGCTTGCCGGCGCCGCGATCAAGGGTTCGGGCGCGGGGATGGAGCCTGGGCCTGATGCGCGCCTGGTCGATGGATGGTGGGTCTGGACGCCGGATCTTCCACCCCGGGACAAGCTGATCCTGGCGGCAAGTGGGGCAACCGGGGGCGGTTGGCGGATCTGCGACGACGCGACCTGCCGCGAAATCGGCATGGCCCGTTCCGACCCCATCATCTTGCGGCCCTGCCCCTGATCCATACCAGACAGAGATTCGCGGGCTTGATCTAAATTGAGTTGATCAAAAGACGCCGAGATGGAAAGGTGGACGCATGATGACTCAATCCGGCTACAGTTTCATCGTGATCGAACGCGATACCTTCGTGGCCCGCGACATGTGCGCCGGCCTTCTCGCCGCCTGTCCCGGCTGTGACGTGATTCATCTGCGCTTTCCGTCCGAGCTTGTTTCGCAGGTATCACCGAGTGCCGATGAGGTTCCCGTGATCGTCACGAAGATGAACGTGCAGGAGGTCGAGGATAGCGGCCTTGCCGATTGGGCAATCGCGAACGGCGCAGAAATCGTCATCCGAGCCGGCGACGACCCCGTGACCGAGGTGATACGGAAAGGCTGGCGCAGCCTGACCTCGCCATTCACGCGCGAGGATCTGAGCCATCTGGTCAATTCCCTGACTGGCCTTCGCCGCGCAGGCTGAGCGGCGAAGTCTTTATCTACATCAGATCGTCGTCGTCGAAGACGGTCTTGGGTCCTTGCCGCCGTTCCTGCAACTTGGCTGCCAGCGTGACCCCGATCGCGAAAGCCCCGATCAACTTGGCCATGCTGCCGGCATTGCTGTCTGCAGCCCGTTTCGCGCCGTCCCTGACCTGCCCCGCATCCGCCTTGGCACGAGCCATGTTCTGGGGCGTGATCCCGACCGACCGTGCCAAGCCGTAGAATCGCTGCCCGGTATCATCGGCAATCCTGCCGACCCGATCGCCCGCATCGTCCAGCAGGGATTGCGCGCGGCTGCCCGCCAAATCGACCAGACGCGAAGCTTCGGTGCGGGCGCGCTCGACAGCGGCGTCGGTGGCCAGCGTCACGCGCGCCTCGACCTCGCGCTTCAGGTCGTCCGTGGTCGGCATCGCGTGACGCTGACGGTTGGAAACCATCAGCAGAATCAATGCGATCGCCACGAATCCGCCGCCGATGGCGAGGGATGCCAACATCGGACCCCAGCCAAGATTGATCGCGAGATACGACCATAATGCCGCGATCAGAAAGCCGGCGCCGATCGCCAGGATCAGCCCGGCCACAACCTTCATCACCGTCCGTCTTGCGGAATCCTTGGCGGCCAGTTGAAGCCGGTTGACATAATCGAACATGCGGCCGACCTCAGCGACGTGCCAGGATCAATCCGACGAGGAAACCGACGCCCGCTGCGATCCCCAATGCCTGAGCCGGATGGCGCCGCACCATCTCGGATACCTCGTCATAGCGTTCCTCGGCGTAGTGGGCGACCTCGTTCGCCTTGCGCTGACCGGTCTCATAAAGGCGGTTCGCCTCTTCGCGGGCGCGTTCGGCATATTCCTCTCCGGCCTCACGGGCGCGGTTGGCATATTCGCGCCCCGTCTCGGCCAGATCGGCACCCCGTTCCTTGAGCCGGTCGATCCCGGCATTGTCACCAAGGTCGCGTGCCGTCCTGCGAACATCGTCGCCCACGCGGCCGGCCCCCTCGCGGAGATCATTCTTCGCCTCGCTGGCCGCAGCCTGAGCGTCGCGCTTCATCTTGTTGGCTGCATCGTCGGAATGGGTCATGATTTTCGTCCTTTCGTTGGCCTTGGTTGACCTTCGAAGCCACAACACAACTTGGCCAGCATTGTTCCGCAGTTTTCCGGTAAATTGTGCCGCTG
>DBFD01000049.1:29729-52137 GCA_002294185.1 Paracoccus sp. UBA889 | reverse complement strand
GCGGAAATTGCACGGAAGGAAGGATGGTACCGCCTCCCCGGCTTGAACGGGGGACCTCTGGATCCACAATCCAGCGCTCTGACCAACTGAGCTAAGGCGGCACGGGACTGGTCTGTAAACCCGGCCGCTGCGGGTTGCAAGCCCGACTTGCCGCGAATTGCGCGGCGCGCTACAGAATGTCAGCCAAGCGCGAGGAACCGTTTCCGTGAGCATCAACAGCCAAAGCACCATCGCCGCCAATCTTCAGGTCGGTCCAACCGATCAGGGCATGGTCCGGATCTATCTTGAAGCCGAGGGCCTGGATCTGCCGCTGGATTTCGATCCCGACGAGGCAACCGAGATTGCCGAGGAACTGCTTGCGGCCGCCGAAGCCGCGCGCAGCATGAGCCGCAAGGGCGGCAAGCCCCGCCGCTGACCCCTTTCGCCATCGGCAGCGGCATGGCCTCCGGCTCATGCGGTTCCGAAGCCGCTATCCCTGCCGGGAAACGCCGGACGCGCGGCGGGATCGTCATCCATCGCAGGCATTGAAACCGCGCACCCAGACCTTTCCTGTCCGATCGGGACAATCATCAACGGCCGCCCGTGAGGCGGCCGTCCCGATGCGTCTTGCGCAAGCGACGCCTAGTTGCCCCCAGACAATCCCGGCGGCGGGCTGCCGAAACCACCACCCAGACCGCCGCCAGGGCTGTCCTGGCCGGCCCCGGTCTGTCCGGTATTCGCGTCCGGGACCGGGTCGGGCGTCGGCGTTCCGGTGCCGCCCGGGGACGCGCCGAAATTCGGCGGGCCGCCGAGGCCCCCGCCCAGGCCGCCGCCCGGTTGACCGGATCCGCTGCCCGCGCCGGGCGATCCGCCGCCGAACGGTGATCCGCCCAGCCCGCCGAGACTGCCGAAACCACCGCCGGAATCGACCCCGCCGAAACCGCCCGAGGGGATCTCGATCTTGATGTTCGAGGTGTCCACCGGGGCGCCCTTGTAATGCATGACAAGCTGCGGAAAGGTGATCACCACCGCGATCATCACGATCTGGATGAAGACGAAAGGCACCGCGCCCCAATAGATCTGGCTGGTCTTGACCGGTTCCATCCGCAGTCCCGTCACCCGGTCCAGATAGGGCGCCTTGGGGGCGACCGATCGCAGGTAGAACAGCGCGAAACCGAAGGGCGGGTGCATGAAGCTGGTCTGCATGTTGACGCCCAGGATCACGCCGAACCAGATCAGGTCGATGCCAAGACTTTCGGCCGCGGGGGCCAGCAGCGGCACGATGATGAAGGCCAGTTCGAAGAAATCCAGAAAGAACGCCAGGATGAAGACCAGGAACGAGACGGCGATCAGAAAGCCGTATTCGCCGCCCGGCAACGAGGTCAGCAGTTCCTCGACCCACAGATGGCCGTTGACACCGTAGAAGGTCAGCGAAAAGACCCGGGCGCCGATCAGGATGAACATGACGAAGGCCGACAGCCGCGTGGTCGAGGCCAGCGCGGCGCTGATCACGCCCAGGCTCAGCCGGCGCTTGGCCCCGGCCAGGATCAGCGCGCCCACCGCCCCCATGGCCCCGCCCTCGGTCGGGGTGGCGACGCCCAAGAAGATGGTGCCGAGAACCAGGAAGATCAGCGCCAGCGGCGGGATCAGCACGATGATGACCTGCTGGGCCAGCCGCGACATCAGCCCGATCTTCAGCGTCTTGTCGATCACCGCGACGACATAGACGACGATCACCGCCAGCGCCGCCGCCAGGATGTCGGCGTCGTTGCCCTGCGTCGGATACAGCCATTTCCAGGACAGCCAGAAGACCGCGACCGTTCCCGCCAGCGCAACCAGCAGCGACATGACGCCCGAGCCCAGCGTCCGCGCCTCTTTCGGCAGCGCGGGAACCGAATGCGGGCGGATGATCGACATCACGAAGACATAGCCCAGGTAGATGCCGGTCAGCACCAGGCCGGGGATCAGCGCGCCCTTGTACATGTCGCCCACCGAACGGCCCAGCTGGTCGGCCAGGATGATCAGGACCAGCGAGGGCGGGATGATCTGCGCCAACGTCCCCGAGGCCGCGATCGCCCCGGTCGCCACCCGGCGATCATAGCCATAGCGCAACATGATCGGCAGCGAGATCAGCCCCATCGCGATGACCGAGGCCGCGACGACGCCGGTCGTGGCCGCCAGCAGCGCGCCGACGATGATCACCGCATAGGCCAGACCGCCGCGCACGGGGCCGAACAGCTGGCCGATCGTGTCCAGCAGATCCTCGGCCATGCCGGATTTTTCCAGCACGATCCCCATGAAGGTGAAGAAGGGCACGGCCAGCAATGTCTCGTTGGCGACGACGCCTCCGAAGAATCGGTCGGGGATCGCCCGAAGCAGTGGCCATGACAGGTTGATGCTGCCGTTCGACAGCGGTGCAAGCTCGACCCCGATGACAAAGAACAACAGCCCGTTCGCGCCAAGCGCGAAGGCCACGGGATAGCCGATCAGCAAGAAGACGATCAGCGAGACGAACATGATCGGCGCCATGTTCTGCGCAATGAGTTCCATCATCCGCGGTCATCCTTGCGGCCCGAGCCGTCCTTCGGCAGGTCCGTCAGCGGATGGTCCGGATCCGCAAATCCGGCCTGGTCGATCAGGCCGGGGTCCATCTCCAGCGGCACGTGATGGCCGGCATCGGGGAAGGGATCGGGGATCACGCCGCGCATGACGGCGATCTTCTTGATGATCTCGGACAGACCCTGAAACAGCAACAGCACGAAACCCGCGAACAACAGCGACTTGGCCGGCCACAGGATCAGCCCGCCCGCGTTCATCGACACCTCGCCCGAGTTGATGCTGCGCAGGAGCCAGGGATACATGTAGTAAAGCGCGACCAGAACGACCGGCATCAGAAAGAAGATCGTGCCCAGAAGGTCGATCCAGTGCTGAACCCGCCGCGACCAGGCGCCATAGATGATGTCGATGCGGATATGTTCGTTTTCCAGCAGCGTATAGGCCGCCGCCAGCAGGAATGCGCCGCCATAGAGATACCATTGCAATTCCAGCCAGGCATTCGACGAAATGCTGAACATCTTGCGCACGACCGCGTTGGTCGCGCTGACGAAGATCGCCAGCAGGATCAGCCACGATGCACTGCGCCCGATCAGCGTGTTGACGCGGTCGATGCCGCGCGACAGGGCCAGTAGGCCGCCCATTGAACTATCCTCCCTCACATCGCCGCCGCAGGGGCGACGAGGCCGGTTTCTCCGACCGGTCTGCAGATCGGGTTCCATATGCGCGAAGGGCCCAAAGGGGTCAAGGATTTCAGAACAGGGCCGCGGGGGCAGTCATGGCAAAGCCGGTCATCATCGCGGTCTCGGTCAGGACGGAAACCGTTCCCAGCACGTCGCCGCTTTGCCCATTGATCAGGTTTTGGGCCCGCCGCATGGTCAGGCCCGCCGCCGCGGCGCCCAGGGCCAGCGCCGGGACCGCATCGCGGCCGGCCGGCAGCAGGGCGGCCAGGGCGATCAGCAATGCGGCGGCCAGCGCTCCGTGCCCCGGCCGCCCGGCTGCGCGGCCCAGCCCATCGGGACGCGCGGGCGGCAACACCCGCATCGCGACGACGATCGCGGCCCGCCCGCCCGCGGCCGAGGCAATCAGCGCCGCCGGGCCAAGCACGGCCAGCGCCGCAACCCGCAAAAGCGATGTCACGATCAGCGCCATCACGCCATAGCTGCCGATCCGCGAATCGCGCATGATCCGCAGACGGGCCTCGCGATCCCCACCGCCATGGGCATCGGCGAAATCGGCCAGTGCATCCTCGTGCAGCGCCCCGGTCAGGCAGACCGACAGCGCCAGCGACAGGCCGGCCGCCAGCAGCGGCGGCTGGACCAGAAGCAGCGGCACCGAGGCCAGCGCCCCGACCAGCGCGCCGGCCAGCGGAAAGGCCCATGCGCCGGCCCCCAGGGTCATGGGATGGCCCGGCAGCAGGCGTGCCAGCGGCAGGCGCGTCAGGAAGACCAGCGCCAGTACCAGCTGATGCAGCCTAGCCAATCCCGGCCTCGGAGAAGGTTGCCATGCCGTCATGGCAGGCCAGGGCACCGCGCAGCACCATCAGCGCCACCGCCGCGCCCGATCCCTCGCCCAGGCGCATGTCCAGCGACAGGATCGGACGCAGGCCAAGCGCGGCGATCAGGCGGCGGTGGCCCGGTTCGGCGCTTTCATGTCCACTCAGGCAATGGCTCAGCGCGTCCGGATCGTCACGGGTCAGCACCGCTGCGGCGGCCGTGCAGATGAACCCGTCCAGAATCACCGGCAGGCCCAGTTCACGCGCGCGCAGGATGGCGCCGCAAAGCGCCGCCTGTTCGCGTCCTCCGAACGCCGCCAATGCGTCGGCCGCCGTCATCGGATCGTGGCGGGCCAGCCCCGCGGTCACGGCACGCAGCTTGTTGGCGAGGATCTCGCCCTCGGCGCCGGTGCCGGGACCGACCCAATCCTCGGCCCGGCCGCCAAAGGTCCACGCGGCCAGCACCGCGGCGACGGTGGAATTGCCGATGCCCATCTCGCCCAGCAGCAGGACGTCGGCCTGCGAATCCACCGCATCGGCCCCCGCCTGCATCGCCGCGCGAACCTCGTCCGGCGTCATGGCCACGTTCTGGGTGAAATCAGCGGTCGGGCGGTCCAGTTCCAGGGCGACGACGGACAGATCGGCCCCGGCCACGCGACACAACTGGTTGATCGCCGCCCCGCCGGCGCTGAAATTGGCCACCATCAGCGCCGTCACCTCGGCCGGAAACGGGTTCACGTTCTGCGCGACCACCCCGTGATTGCCCGCAAAGACCAGCGCCTGCGCGCGTTCGAGGCGAGGCCTGGCCCGCCCCTGCCAGCCGGCCATGAACACGGCCAGATCCTCAAGCCGGCCCAGCGAGCCCGGCGGTTTGGTCAGGCTGTTCTGCCTGTCGCGCGCCGCCTTGGCGGCGGTTTCGTCAAAGGATGTCATCCGGATTCTCCCGCGGGGGTTTCAGCCGCATCGGCTGGCCAGACACCGACAGCCAGACCTGGTCGGCGATCTGCGCCACCGCCTGATTCATCCAGCCATGCCGGTCCCGGAATTGCCGCGCCAGCGCGTTGCCGGGCACGATTCCCTGGCCCAGTTCGTTCGTGACCAGCACGACAGGACAGGTTTGCTGACGCAGCGTCATGCATAATGCGCCGATATCCGCCGAGCCCCTGCAATTGGCCAGCCACAGGGTCAGGCAATCGACCAGTCGCACCCCCTGCCCGTCGCTGCGATCCAGCGCGCCCGTCAGATCCAGCGGCTCTTCCAGGGTGATCCATCCGGTCCCGCGACGGCGTTGATGTTCCGCGATTCTGTGGGACATTTCATCGTCACCGACCTCGGCCGTGGCGATATAGATGCGGCTGCCGCCATGCCGCGCGGCCAGCCGTTCGGCCAGCGCCGACTTGCCCGAACGCGCGCCCCCCGTCACCAGCGTGATATGTCCCCGTTCGCTCATCGTCGCTATCTGTTTCACAGCATCGGGCGCAATGAAAGGCGCAGAACCGGCTTTACCCGCCTTTGGTTTCGACTAGTTTCTCGCCATTCAGGTGCAGATCAGACACCGACTCAACTTGGAGGCATATCCATGATGAAACTCTTCACCACCACCGCGCTGCTGGCGGCCCTGGCGATGCCAGCCCTCGCCGTCCAGCCCGCCGAGGGCGAGAAGCTGGCCCAGAACCAGACCTATACCTACTGGCTGCTGGACGCGATCAAGTCGCTGGACCCGGCGAAGAACACGGACGTCGAGGGTTCGGACGTGTTGCGGTCCCTGTTCGAGGGATTGATGAACGAGGACGCGAAGGGCGCGATGATCCCCGGCGTCGCCGAAAGCTTCGAGGAAAGCGACGACAAGCTGACCTATACCTTCCGTCTGCGCGACGCCAAATGGTCGAACGGCGATCCGGTCACGGCGGGCGATTTCGTCTATGCCTGGCGGCGTGTGGTCGACCCCGAGACGGCCTCGGAATATGCGTGGTTCATGGAACTGATGAACATCGTCAACGCGACCGAGATCGTGAAGGGCGAAAAGAGCCCCGAAGAACTGGGGGTCAAGGCCATCGACGACAAGACGCTGGAGGTGACGCTGACCACGCCGACACCCTATTTCATCAAGACCCTGTCCCACGCCACCACCTATCCGGTGCCGCAGAAGGTGATCG
This sequence comes from Paracoccus sp. UBA889, assembly GCA_002294185.1. GTDB lineage: Bacteria > Pseudomonadota > Alphaproteobacteria > Rhodobacterales > Rhodobacteraceae > Paracoccus. The sequence goes on along the minus strand of DBFD01000049.1, from coordinate 45,954 downwards.
AGGCCGAGGGCGACAACTGGACCCAGCCCGGCAAGCTGGTCGGCAACGGCGCCTTCGTGCTGGAAAGCCACAATCTGGGCGTCGATATCACGCTGAAGAAGAACCCGGATTACTGGGATGCCGAGAATGTCCTGATGGAAACCGTCAAGGGCGTCACCGTCAACGACAACAACGTTGCCCTGACCCGCTATCAGGCCGGCGAACTGGACCGCGTGCAGATCCCGGCCGGGCAATACCCGCGTCTGAAGCAGGAATATCCCGATCAGGCCACCTCGATCCCCTATGCCTGTTCCTATGCCTATATCTACAATGTCTCGGAGAAGGGGCCCGAGGCGTTGAAGGATGTGCGGGTGCGCAGGGCCCTGTCGCTGGCCATCAACCGCGACATCATCGTCGACAACGTGCTGCAAGGCGGTCAGAGGCCGGCGACGACCTGGACGCATTGGGCGATCGAGGGCTTCGAGCAGCCTGAGACCGAACTGGCCACGCTGAGTCAGCAGGAAAAGACCGCCAAGGCCAAGGAATTGCTGGCCGAGGCCGGCTACGGTCCCGACAATCCGCTGAACCTGACACTGCAATACAACACCGACGAGAGCCACAAGAAGCTGGCCATCGCCGTGCAGCAGTTCTGGAAGCCGCTGGGCGTCAACGTCACCCTGAACAATGTCGAATGGAAGGTTCACACCGACCGCCTGCAGAATCAGGATTTCGACGTGGCCCGCTATGCCTGGTGCGGCGATTACAACGAAGCCTCGACCTTTCTCGACTGGTTCCGCACCGACGGCTACAACAGCGGCAAATGGTCGAACGCCGAATACGACAAGCTGATGGCCGATTCGAAGACCGCCGAGGATACCACGCCGCTTTACAAGCGGGCCGAGGAAATCCTGGCCGAAGAGGTGCCGGCGGCCTTTGTCTATCACTATGCCAAGGTGGACATGATCAGCCCAAGGATCAAAGGACTGCCCACCGAAAACGTGCTGAACACCTGGTACGCCAAGGATCTGTATCGTCTGGCCGATTGAGGCCGGCCGATCCGCCCTCTTGCCGGAAGGGGTTGCCCCCTTCCGGTATTCAGTCATAGAACCTGACCCATCTTCCGCAGGGAGGCCGAGCCGATGTTCGCCTACATCATGCGGCGACTGGCGGTGGCGATACCGACGCTGCTTTTGCTGATCGTCTTTTCCTTCGTCCTGATGCACATGGCGCCGGGTGGTCCCTTCACCCAGGAACGCGCGCTGCCGCCGCAGGTCATCGCCAATCTGAATGCCAAATACGGGCTGGATCAGCCTCTGTGGCGGCAGATCGCCAGCTATCTCTGGGGCATCGTCGCGAATTTCGATTTCGGGCCCAGCTTCGTCTATCCCGATCGCACGGTGAACCAGCTGATCGCGGCCGGTTTTCCGGTCACGCTGACCTATGGCACACTGTCCTTCATCGCCGCGGTGGTGGTCGGCGTCGGTCTGGGCGTGGTCGCCGCGATCTGGCACAACGGTTTTCTGGATTATCTGGCCGTCGGCATCTCGATCGGGGCCCAGGTTCTGCCGAATTTCGTGATGGCACCGATCCTGGTTCTGGTCTTCACGCTGTGGTACAGGATGCTGCCCGGCGGCGGATGGAGCTTCGAGGATCCCAGCTACTGGATCATGCCGGTGATCGCGCTTGGCACCAGCTACATGGCCTCGATCGCGCGGATCACCCGGTCCTCGATGCTCGAGGTGCTGGGCTCGAATCATATCCGCACCGCCCGCGCCAAGGGAATGCCCGAACATCGCGTCATCCTGCGCCACGCGCTGAAGCCCGCGCTGCTGCCCGTCATCAGCTATCTGGGACCGGTCTTCGTGTCGATGATCACCGGATCGGTGGTGATCGATGTCTATTTCTCGACCGGCGGCATCGGCAAGGCCTTCGTCGATTCGGCGCTGAACCGCGACTACGCGGTGATGATGGGGGTCACGATCCTGGTCGGGGCGCTGACCATTCTTTTCAACCTTGTCGTCGATATCCTCTATGCGTGGATCGACCCGAAGATCCGGTACTGAGCCATGGTCATCGAAGAACGCAAGATGCAATCGCTGGCCGCCCGCCTGTCGCAGGACGAGGTTCGCGGCCGCAGCCCCTGGGCCGACGCGCGCAAGCGGTTCGTTCGCAACAAGGCGGCGATGGCCGGGTTGATCATCCTGATCCTGGTCGGGCTTTTCGCGCTGCTGGGCGAATATGTCGCCGCCTGGTCGAATGACGAGCTGGACTTTACCGTCATGGGCCAGGTGGCGCAGATGGGCATGCCCTCGTTGCAGAACGGACATTATTTCGGCACCGACGATCTGGGCCGCGACCTGTTCGCGCGCACCGTTCAGGGCACGCAGATTTCGCTGATGGTCGGCATCGTCGGCGCCGCGATCGCGGTTGTCGTCGGCACGCTTTACGGCGCGACGGCGGGCTATGTGGGCGGGCGCACCGACCAGTTCATGATGCGCGCCGTCGATATCCTGATGTCGATCCCCTACATGTTCGTGCTGATCCTGCTGCTGGTGATGTTCGGCCGGTCGATGTCGATGCTGTTTCTGGGCATCGGGCTGATCTCGTGGCTGGACATGTCGCGCATCGTGCGCGGCCAGACGCTGAGCCTGAAGAACCGCGAATTCATCGAGGCCGCCCGCGCCATCGGCGTTCCCGCATGGAAGATCGTCCTGCGCCATGTCGTGCCGAACCTGCTGGGCGTGGTCGCGGTCTATGCCACGCTGCTGGTGCCGCTGATGATCCTGACCGAAAGCTTCATCAGCTTCCTGGGGCTTGGCGTGCAGGAACCGCTGACCTCGTGGGGGGCGCTGATCTCCGAAGGTGCGGGCACGATGAATTACGGCACATTGTGGCAGTTGGCCTTTCCGCTTTTCTTCTTTGTCATCACGCTGTTCGGCTTCTTCTTCGTGGGCGACGGCCTGCGCGACGCCCTTGACCCGAAGGATCGCTGAGATGGCCCTGCTGGAACTGCATGACCTGTCCGTCCGCTTCGCCACCAATGATGGCGAGGTCCAGGCGGTCAACGAGGTCAGCCTGTCCATCGATGCGGGCGAAACGCTGGGCATCGTCGGGGAATCCGGCTCGGGAAAGTCGCAATTGTCCTTTGCAGTCATGGGATTGCTGGCGCGCAACGGACGGGCGTCGGGCCGCGTCGTCTTCGACGGGCAGGACATCCTGAACGCGCGGGCGAAGGTGCTGAACCACATCCGGGCGGAAAAGATCGCGATGATCTTTCAGGATCCGATGACCTCGCTGAACCCCTATATGCGGGTGGCCGACCAGATGGCCGAGGTGCTGATGCTGCACAAGGGCATGGGCAAGCGGCAAGCGGTGGCTGAAGCCGTGCAGATGCTGGACGCCGTGCGGATCCCCGACGCCAAGGGCCGCGTCCGGCTGTATCCGCATGAATTCAGCGGCGGAATGCGGCAGCGCGTGATGATCGCGATGGCGCTGCTGTGCCGGCCGCAACTGCTGATCGCGGACGAACCGACGACGGCGCTGGACGTGACCGTGCAGGCGCAGATCATGACCCTGCTGGCCGATCTGCAACGCGAATTCGGCATGGCGATGGTCCTGATCACCCATGATCTGGGCGTCGTCGCCGGTTCATGCGAACGTGTCGCGGTCATGTATGGTGGCCGGATCCGCGAAACCGGACCGGTGGGGCCGCTGTTTCACGACCCCGCCCATCCCTATACGCAGGGGCTGCTGGCGGCGATCCCGAGGATCGACCAGCAGGGCGACACGCTGTCGGTCATTCCCGGCGCGCCGCCCAACATGACGCATCCGCCCGCCGGTTGCGCCTTCGAGCCGCGCTGCCCCTATCGGCGCGCGGACTGCGCCAGCCTGCGCCCACCGCTGGAAGATTTCGCGCCGGCCCGCGCAAGGGCCTGTTTCGCGCCGCTGGCCGATGTTCGGGCGCATCGCCACAACGCCCGGCTGGACGATCTGGAAACCGGCACGCGCGCGCCCTCTCGCGACGAACCGGTGCCGAGGGCCGCGCTGGCGGGCGCGGGCATGGCCGGAACCCCCAGCAAGGTGGATGAATGATGACCCGACCCCTGCTCGATGTGCACGACCTGCGCGTGACCTTCCGGATCCGGCGCGAGGGTGCGATGCCCTGGGCCGCGCCCCTGCCGCTTCATGCCGTCAGCGGCGTCGATTTCACGCTGGATCCCGGCGAGACCCTGGGCGTCGTGGGTGAATCGGGTTGTGGCAAATCCACCCTGGCCCGCGCGCTGATCGGTCTGGTCCCGGCCGCGGGTCGGGCCGAATGGATCGACGGGCGCGACCTGATCGGCCTGTCGCCGCGCCAGATGATGACCTATCGCAGCGATATCCAGATGGTGTTCCAGGATCCGCTGGCCAGCCTGAACCCGCGCATGACCGTGGGCCAGATCATCGCCGAGCCGCTGAAAACCCATCGCCCCGGCCTGAAATCGGCCGAGGTGAAGGAACGGGTCAAGGCGATGATGGAAAAGGTCGGGCTGCTGCCCAATCAGATCAACCGCTATCCGCATGAATTCAGCGGCGGGCAATGCCAGCGGATCGGCATCGCCCGCGCCCTGATCGTCGAGCCGAAGCTGATCATCTGCGACGAACCGGTCTCGGCGCTGGACGTCTCGATCCAGGCGCAGGTGATCAACCTGCTGATCCGGTTGCAGCGCGAACTGGGCCTGGCGCTGATCTTCATTGCCCATGACCTGTCGGTGGTGAAGCATATCAGCGACCGGGTGATGGTGCTGTATCTGGGCAAGGTGATGGAGATCGGCACGACCGACGATCTGTTCGCCGACCCGCAGCACCCCTACACGCAGGCGCTGCTGTCGGCGGTGCCGGTTCCGGACCCGGATTACGACCCCGCCGCGACCGTCGTGCCGCTGGCAGGCGATTTGCCGTCACCGATGAGCCCGCCTTCCGGCTGCGTGTTCCGGACCCGATGCCCGCGCGCGCAGCCGGTCTGTGCCCGGCAGGTTCCCGCGCTTTTGGGCGACGCCCACCAGACCGCCTGCCATTTCCCCGGTCCGCTGAGCGACGAGGAAATCGCCCGCGCTCGTGCGGTCCGGGCGGCCTGACGTGGCCGCGCCCGCCGAGGCGCCCGGTTTTGCCGCGCGTTGGGCGGCGCTGAAGAACCTGCCGCCCTTCATGGCGATGGTCTGGCGCGCCAGCCCAGGCCTGACGCTGGCGATGATCCTGCTGCGGCTGGTGCGGGCGGTGCTGCCGGTCTCGATGCTGTGGATCGGCAAGCTGATCATCGACGAGGTGGTGCGCCTGGGCGCGCTGCAAACCCGCCCCGAGGGGGTCTCGGATTGGTGGCAATCGGGCCTTGCGGATTATCTGGGCCTGCTGATCGCGGCGGAACTGGGCCTTGCGCTGGCCTCGGACCTGATCGGGCGTCTGGTCGGCTACGCCGACAGCCTGTTGCAGGAAAGGCTGGTCATCTCTCTGTCGGTGCGGCTGATGGACCACGCCGCCGATCTGGACCTGGCCAGTTTCGAGGATGCCGGTTTTCAGGACCGGCTGGACCGCGCCCGCCGCCAGACCATGGGCCGTATCCCTCTGGTGGGCCAGATGATGCAGCAATTGCAGGACGGCGTGACGGTGGCCAGTTTCGGGGCGGGCCTGATCGCCTATAATCCCTGGCTGGTGATCCTGTTGGCGGTGGCGCTGATCCCGACGCTGATCGGACAGTTGCATTTCAACGCTATGCTTTACCAGATGAACTGGCGCCGCGCACCCGAACGGCGGGAACGCGATTATCTGCGGATGATCGGCGCGACCTCGGAATCGGCCAAGGAAGTCAAGATCTTCGGTCTCAACCGGTTCCTGCGCGACCGCTATCGGGAACTGGCCGAACGCTTCTATGCCGAGAACCGCGCCATCAATCGCCGCCAGCTTGCGGTCATGGCGGCGCTGACGGGCATCGGCACGCTGTTCTATTACGGCGCCTATCTGTGGATCATCGCCCGCACCCTGACCGGCGCCCTGTCGCTGGGCGACCTGACCTTCCTGTCGGGCAGCTTCCTGCGCCTGCGCGGCCTGATCGAGGGCTTGCTGACCTCGTTTTCCGACATGGCGGGACAGGCGCTGTATCTGGACGACCTCTACCGTTTCTTCGACGAGGTGCCCGCCATCGCATCCCCCGCGGATGCCCTGCCGGTTCCCCTGCCCATCCGGCACGGCATCACCTTCGAGGATGTCGGCTTCCGCTATCCGGGCGCGGAACGCTGGGCCGTGCGGCATCTGTCCTTTCACCTGCGCGCGGGCGAAACCGTGGCGCTGGTGGGCGAGAACGGCGCCGGCAAGACCACGATCGTCAAGCTGCTGTCCCGCCTTTACGATCCGGCCGAGGGCCGCATCCTGCTGGACGGTCGCGATCTGCGCGATTACGATCTGGACGCGCTGCGCGCCGCCATTGGCGTGATCTTCCAGGATTTCGTGCGCTACGCGATGTCCGCCGCCGACAATATCGCCACCGGCCGGATCGAGGCGCGCGCCGACCGCGACCGCATCCGGGCCGCCGCCGCCCGCGCCCTGGCCGATCAGGTGATCGCGAAACTGCCCGAAGGATACGACCAGATGGTCGGCAAGCGTTTCGCGCGCGGGCTGGATCTGTCGGGTGGCGAATGGCAGAAACTGGCCATCGCGCGGGCCTATATGCGCGACGCGCAGGTGCTGGTCCTGGACGAACCCACCGCAGCCCTGGACGCCCGCGCCGAATTCGAGGTGTTCCAGCGTTTCAAGGACCTGTCGCAGGGGCGGACGGCGCTGCTGATCTCGCACCGGTTCTCGTCGGTTCGGATGGCCGACCGGATCGTCGTCGTCGAAGATGGTCATGTCCTCGACGAGGGTACCCATGACGAACTGGTCGCCCGCGAAGGCCGCTATCGCGAATTGTTCGACCTTCAGGCGCAGGGCTATCGCTGAGGGCGCTAGAACAGGGTCTTCTGCTGGGGCGGCTGACGTTTTCTCGACGCTTTCTGCGGCGTGGCATCCGGGCGGACCGGAACGCGGCCATCGGTGAACTCCACCTCGAAACGGCCGCTCTGCCGCGCGTTCTCGGCCGAGGTGATCAGCCCCTCGGGTCCATGCACCACGGCAAAGCCGCGCTTCAGCGTCTGGGTATAGCCCAGCGTCTGCCGCGTCCGGTCCAGCGTTTCCAGCGCCGCCCACCGCGTCGCAGTCATGCGCGCCATCGTGGTGTCAAGCCGCGCCGACAGTTTGGCCAGCCGCTCGGTCTGATCGGCCACCGAGCGACGCGTCGTGGCGATCGTCCGGCCCAGTGAAGCGGTCAGACGTTCGGCCAGGGCCGCGATCCGGTCGCGGCGGCGTTCCAGCCTGCGCTCGCGCGCAACGTCCAGACGCACCCCCAACCGGTCGAGCCCGTGGCGCTTGGCCGCCGTGAACTGGCGCAGGGTCGCGGCGGGAATCGGGCGCGACTGCAACTGGTGCCGCCGGGCCCGGACCAGCCCGCGCAAGGCCGGGTCCAGCCGCGCGGCCCACAGGTCCAGCCGCTGTCGGGCCGGTTCGGTCAATGCGGCCGGCCGGCCCATCGCGCGGCCCAGATCACGCAGACGCTGGCGGGGACGCTCGATATGACCCTGCGCACAGCGCGTCAGCCGGGCCTGTGCCTCGGCCAGCCGCGCGGCAAGTTCCGCCAGCACCGGCACTGCGATTTCAGCCGCGGCGGTGGGTGTCGGCGCGCGCCGATCCGAGACGAAATCGATCAATGTGGTATCGGTTTCGTGGCCCACCGCGGAAATCAGCGGGATGCGGCTATCGGCGGCGGCGCGGACAACGGCCTCGTCGTTGAAGCCCCAAAGATCCTCGATGCTGCCGCCGCCCCGGGCGACGATCAGCAGGTCGGGACGCGGCACCGGTCCGGACTCGTCCAGCGCGTTGAAACCCCTGATCGCGGCGGTGACCTGCGGGGCGCAACCCTCGCCCTGCACGGCCACGGGCCAGATGATCACCCGGGTCGGAAAACGGTCGCGCAGCCGGTGCAGGATGTCTCGGATCACCGCGCCCGAGGGCGAGGTGACGACCCCGATCACCCGCGGCAGGAAAGGCAGCGCGCGCTTGCGGTCCTGATCGAACAGCCCTTCGGCCGCCAGCGCCTTGCGGCGTTTCTCCAGCATCGCCATCAGCGCGCCCGCGCCGGCCGGCTCGATCTGGTCAACGATCAGCTGGTATTTCGACTGGCCCGGAAAGGTGGTCATGCGACCCGTGGCCACGACCTCCATCCCCTCTTCGGGGCGCTGCGCCAGGCGGGCCGCCTGCCCCTTCCACGTCACCGCCGCCAGAACCGAGCGGTCATCCTTGAGGTCGAAATAAAGATGCCCCGATCCGGGACGCGACACGCGCCCGATCTCGCCGCGCACGCGGACCCGCCCGAACTGGTCCTCGATGCTGCGCTTGACCGCGCCCGACAGTTCCGAGACGGTGAATTCATGGGCGTTGCTGCCCGGCGCGTCTTCCAGCAGGTCCATTCGGCTTGTCCCCCTTCGCCGGCCACACTAGAACGCGCGCGAGACGGGCGAAAGGGCGGCAGATGAACATCCTGATCCTGGGCAGTGGCGGGCGTGAACATGCGCTGGCCTGGGCCATCCGGCAGAACCCTAAATGCGACCGGCTGATCGTCGCGCCGGGCAATGCAGGCATCGCGGCAATCGCGCGCTGCGCTGATCTGGACATCGTTTCCCGCGGCGACGTGCTGGCCTTCGCCGAGGAACACGCCATCGATTTCGTCGTCATAGGACCCGAGGCGCCCCTGGCCGCCGGCATCGCCGATGCGTTGCGCGAGGCCGGGTTTCTGGTTTTCGGCCCCTCGCAGGCGGCGGCGCGGCTGGAATCCTCGAAAGCCTTCACCAAGGAAATCTGCGATGCCAGCGGCGCACCCACCGCCGCCTGGGCCCGCTTCGGCAATGCGGCTGCCGCCCGCAACGACGTGACCCGCCGCGGCGCGCCGATCGTGGTCAAGGCCGACGGGCTGGCGGCGGGCAAGGGCGTCACCGTGGCCGAGACCGTCGATCAGGCGCATTCCGCCATCGATGCGATCTTCGATGGCGAATTCGGCGACACCTCGGTGGTGATCGAGGATTTCATGGAGGGCGAGGAAGCCAGCTTCTTCGTTCTCTGCGACGGCCGGGATTGCCTGGCCATGGGCACCGCACAGGATCACAAGCGCGTGGGCGAGGGCGATACCGGCCCGAATACCGGCGGCATGGGCGCCTACAGCCCGGCGCCCGTCCTGACCGAGTCATTGCAGGATCAGGTCATGACGCGGATCGTGCGCCCGACCATCGCGGAGATGGCCGCCCGCGGAACGCCGTTCCAGGGCATGCTCTACGCCGGGCTGATGATCGCCGGCGGCGAGGCGCGGCTGGTCGAATACAATGTCCGTTTCGGCGATCCGGAATGTCAGGCCCTGATGCTGCGGCTGGGCGCGCAGGCACTGGACCTGCTGCTCGCCTGTGCCGAGGGCCGGCTGGCCGAAACCCAGATCACCTGGGGCCACGATCACGCCATGACGGTGGTGATGGCCACGAAGGGTTATCCCGGCAGCTACGAAAAGGGAACTCCGATCAGGGGCCTGGATCGGTTGCCCGAAAGCAGTTTCGAGATGGTGTTCCATGCCGGAACCGCCGAACGCGACGGCCGGATCATCGCCACGGGCGGCCGCGTTCTGGCCTGCACCGGTCGCGGCGCGACCCTGGCAGAGGCTCATGACCGCGCCTACGCATTGGTTGATGCGATCGACTGGCCCGACGGCTTCTGCCGCCGCGACATCGGCTGGCGCGCCCTTTGATTTGCCTTGGTTGAAATATCCCGGGGGTGAATTGCCGCAAGGCAAGAGGGGGCAGCGCCCCCTGCCCGGCCCGCGGCTCAGCCGGTCGTGTACAATCCCTCATAGATCGGCAACAGCGTGTCCGTCTCGAACAGCGAGCTGACCGAGGTGCCGTTCCAGATGTTCAGGATCGCCTGGGTGAACATCGGCGCGGTCGGCACGATGCGGATATTGGGTGCTTCCTTCACCGCCTTGGCTGGCTGGATCGAATCGGTGATGACCAGTGATTTCATCACCGACTTGCTGACCCGCTCGACCGCAGGGCCGGACAGGACGCCGTGACTGATATAGGCGTGAACCTCGGTCGCGCCGTTGTCGGTCAGCAATTGCGCCGCCTTGACCAGCGTCCCGGCCGTGTCGCAGATATCGTCGACGATGATGCAGGCCTTTCCCGCCACATCGCCGATCACCGTCATTTCGGCAATCTCGCCGGCCTTCTCGCGGCGCTTGTCCACGATCGACAGGGGCGCGCCGATCCGCTGGGCCAGTTCGCGCGCCCGCGCCACCCCGCCGACATCGGGCGAGACCACCATCAGGTCGTCCATCCGGTCCTTGAAATGATGCTGCACGTCCAGCGCAAAGACCGGCGCCGCATAGAGGTTGTCCACCGGAATGTCGAAAAAGCCCTGAATCTGGGCGGCGTGCAGATCCATCGTCAGAACGCGATCCACACCCGCCTCGGTCAGCAGGTTGGCGACCAGCTTGGCACTGATGGGGGTGCGGGCCTTGGCGCGGCGGTCCTGCCGCGCATAGCCGAAATAGGGAATCACCGCCGTGATCCGCGAGGCCGAAGACCGGCGCAGCGCGTCGGTCATGATCAGCAGTTCCATCAGGTTGTCATTGGCCGGATTCGAGGTCGGCTGGATGATATACATGTCCTCGCCGCGCACATTCTCGAACACCTCGACGAAGATTTCCTGATCGTTGAACCGTTCGATCCGGGCATCGCAGAGGCTGACATTCATGCCGCGATGCATCGACATGCGCCGGGCGATGGCGGCGGCGAGCGGCATGTTGGCATTGCCGGAAATCAGCTTCGGTTCGGTCATCACGGGCATGGAGGGGGCCTTTGGCATTTGCGTCCGATTGCACTGCCATTAGCACCGGGCTAGCCTGCGGGCAAACCGCGAAGGGAGGCCGTTATGGCTAACATCGATTATTATCTGGGGACCATCAGTCCGTTCTGCTATCTGGCGGGGACGCGGCTGGAGCGGATCGCCGAAAAACACGGCGCGACCGTCACCTACAAGCCCCTGGACCTGTTGCAATTGTTCGACCGCACGGGCGGGGTCCGGCCGGCCGAGCGTCATCCCAGCCGGCTGCAATACCGCGCCCAGGAACTGCCCCGCTGGGCTGAGCATCTGAACATGCCGTTCCACTTCAAACCCGCGCATTGGCCGGTGAACATGGCGCCATCCTCCTACGCGATCATCGCCGCGCAGCAGGCGTCGGCCTCGGGCGGTGGCGGCGATCTGGGTGGGCTGGTCCACGGCTTTACCCGCGCCGTCTGGGCCGAGGAACGCGACATCAGCGAGGATGCCGTGATCCGCGACATCCTTGTCGCGCACGGGTTCGATGCCGGGCTGGCCGATAGCGGTCTGTTCGTCGGCGCCGAGACCTATGGCCGCAATCTGGAACAGGCGGTCGAGGCCGGGGCCTTTGGCGCGCCCTTCTATGTCGTGCCCGAGACCGGGCAACGGTTCTGGGGACAGGACCGACTGGATTTCCTGGACCGGCATCTGGCCACGGCCGGATGAGCCGCATCCATCGCAGGCATTGGCCGGGCGACCCCGAACGCCCCGCCCTGGCGCTGCATTGCATGTTGGCCAGCGGCAGCTATTGGGGTCCGATCGCAGAAAGGCTGGCCGGCCATGTCGATCTGCAGGGCTTCGACATGCCCGGCCACGGGCGCAGCGGCGATTGGCGGCCCGGCCCGGGCGATCCGGACTACCATACCGCCGTCACCCGCATCGCCGCCAGCTTCATCACCCGGCCAGTGGATCTGATCGGCCACAGCATGGGCGCGGTCGCGGCCCTGCGCATCGCGGTCGCGGCCCCCGATGCGGTCCGCAGCCTGACCCTGATCGAGCCGGTGCTGTTCGCTGCCAGCCCGGATGATCCCGCGCAACGGGCCCGCGACGAGGATTTCGCCACGGCGATCCGGGAAGGCCGCGACGCGGATGCAACCCGCGCTTTCCTGCGGGCCTGGGGCGCGCAATCCTATGACGCCATGCCCGAAGCGGCACGGGTCCAGATGCGCAAGCGGATCAGGCTGATCGCGGGACTGGAGGCGGCGCAGTGGCATGACAGCGCCGGCATCCTGCGCGATGGCGCGCTGGAGGCGATCGACGCGCCGGTGCTGCTGATCTCGGGCGCGGAATCGCCACCGGTAATTCACGCCATTGCCGATGCGCTGGCCGGGCGCCTGCCCGATGTCGGCCGTGCCAACGTGCCGGGTGCCGGCCACATGCTGCCGATCACCCATCCCGACGAGGTGGCCGGCCTGATCGGCGTCAATCTGGATCGGGCCTGACATGCCGATCCGCACGTGTCCAGGGCGGCCGGACCGCGCTTCCGCTGTCTTCTGACGGTCCGCTACAGGTCGAAATCGTCCACGTGACGCAAGGGTCCGATGGCCAGCCAGTCGGCGCGGATCCGGGCCACGCGGGTATCGCCCCAGGTGCGGAACACGATGTCGAAACCGTCACGGCTGATCTTCTCGGCCGAGATGTCCGCGCGCTGGTTGCTGCCCTCGGCGATGTCCCACATCGAGATCGTCACCTGCACGACGGGCAGCGACAGGAATGACGCTTCAAAGCCGATCCGGTGGCGGACGACGCGCGGGCCCGCGCCCGACCACATTTCGCCGCCCTCCTCGAACGCCGAAAACAGCAGACGTGTGCCCTGTGCCACGCCGACAGCCGCATGGCTGATACGCTGCATCAACATCAACCCTCTTCACCACGCCCGCCCGATCAGCCTAGCCAAGCAAGCGGAGAAGGAAAAGCCCCGGTCTGCGACCGGGGCCCGTCTGTCTGGTTCGGACTGACAGCGCGGAGGCCGCCTAGTCGGGGATTGTCGACTGGTTCGGGTCCAGCCCGATATGGCTGCCCATCGCCTCCATGTCGGCCAGCAGCTTGACCGCGGCAGCCACCACTTCCTCGCCGACGCTGTCGCGCTTTTCCTCGACCGCCTTCTTCTTGCGATGCGCCTCGGACATCATCTCGTTGAAGACATCCTGCGTCATCTCCTCGCGCGGGTGGCCGCGTTCGGCCAGCAGACTGACGGATTCGCCATTGATCTCGGCAAAGCCGCCGGTCACGGCGAAATCGGTCTGCGCGCCATCCTCGGCCACGACCGAGACGATGCCCGGACGCAGCGTGACGATGGTGGGTGCGTGGCCGGGCATCGCGGTCAGATCGCCTTCGGTCCCCGGCAGGCGGACCTCGCGCACCGGAACGGAGACGAGCCTCCGCTCGGGCGAAACGAGATCGAACTGCATGTTATCGGCCATCCTGTCCCCTTACGCGGCTTCCGAGGCCAGACGCTCGGCCTTGGCTTTGACCTGATCGATATCGCCGACCATGTAGAAGGCGGCTTCGGGCAGATGATCGTATTCGCCGGCGACCACGGCCTTGAAGGATGCGATGGTCTTTTCCAGCGGCACCTGGACGCCGTCCGAGCCGGTAAAGACCTTGGCCACGTCGAAGGGCTGGGACAGGAAACGCTGGATCTTGCGGGCCCGGGCCACGGTCAGCTTGTCCTCTTCGGACAGTTCGTCCATGCCCAGGATCGCGATGATGTCCTGCAGCGACTTGTATTTCTGCAAGATGCCCTGCACGTCGCGGGCGACGGTATAGTGTTCCTCGCCCAGGATCTGCGGATCCATCAGGCGCGACGAGCTGTCCAGCGGATCCACGGCGGGGTAGATGCCCAGTTCGGAAATCGCGCGCGACAGGTTGGTCGTCGCGTCAAGGTGGGCGAAGGTCGTTGCCGGCGCCGGGTCGGTCAGGTCGTCGGCCGGAACATAGACCGCCTGGATCGAGGTGATCGAGCCGTTCTTCGTCGAGGTGATGCGTTCCTGCATCGCGCCCATGTCGGTCGCCAGCGTCGGCTGGTAGCCCACGGCCGAAGGGATACGACCCAGCAGTGCCGACACCTCGGAACCCGCCTGCGTGAAGCGGAAGATGTTGTCCACGAAGAACAGCACGTCCGTGCCCGAAGCGTCGCGGAACTGTTCGGCCAGCGTCAGGCCGGTCAGCGCAACACGCATCCGCGCGCCCGGAGGCTCGTTCATCTGGCCATAGACCAGCGCAACCTGCGATTCAGACAGGTTGTCCGGCTTGATGACGCCGGATTCGACCATCTCGTGATACAGATCGTTGCCCTCGCGGGTCCGTTCGCCGACGCCCGCGAACACCGAATAGCCCGAATGCACCTTGGCGATGTTGTTGATCAGTTCCATGATCAGAACCGTCTTGCCGACACCCGCGCCGCCGAACAGGCCGATCTTGCCGCCCTTGGAATAGGGCGCCAGCAGGTCGATGACCTTGATGCCGGTGACCAGAATCTCGGACGAGGTTGCCTGGCTGGCGAAATCGGGGGCGGGCTGGTGGATGGCGCGGGTTTCGGTGGCCTGGATGGCCTCGCCTTCATCGACGGGTTCGCCGATGACGTTGATGATCCGACCCAGCGTCGCGTCGCCGACCGGAACCGTGATCGGGCCGCCGGTATCGCTGACGTCCTGGCCGCGGACCAGTCCTTCCGAGGCGTCCATGGCGATGGTGCGGACGGTGTTCTCGCCCAGATGCTGCGCGACTTCCAGCACCAGCCTCTTGCCGTTGTTGTCGGTTTCCAGCGCGTTCAGGATCGCCGGCAGGTGGTCCTCGAACTGCACGTCGACGACGGCGCCGATCACCTGAGTAATTTTACCTTTGGCCTCTGCCATGTCTCTACCCCTACGTATCAGAGCGCCTCGGCGCCCGAAATGATTTCGATCAGCTCCTTGGTGATCGCGGCCTGACGCGAGCGGTTATACTCGGTCGTCAGGCGGTCGATCATGTCGCCCGCATTGCGCGTGGCGTTGTCCATGGCGCTCATCCGGGCCCCCTGTTCGGAGGCCGAATTTTCCAGCAAGGCCGCGAAGATCTGCGTCGCGACGGACCGCGGCAGCAATTCGGCCAGGATGGCGTTCTCGCCGGGTTCGTAATCGTAAAGCGAGGAGGCGCCGCCCTCCTCGACTCCTTCGGGCATTTCGGCCGGGATCACCTGCCGCGCGGTCGGAACCTGTCGGATCACCGATTCGAAGCGGTTGTAGAAGATCGTGGCGACATCGTATTCGCCGGATTCGAACCGCTCCAGCACCTCATCGGCGATCTGGCGGGCATTCGCATAGCCGACGCGCTTGACGTCTGACAGATCGACATGGCTGACGATCTGCTTGCCGTAGTCGCGGCGCAACTGCTCGCGGCCCTTCTTGCCGACGGTCAGGATGGTGACTTCCTTGCCCTCGCCCCGCAGGCGGTCGGCATGTTGCCGCGCCAGCTTGACGATCGAGCTGTTGAAGCCGCCGGCCAGACCGCGTTCGGCGGTCATCACCACAAGCAGGTGCTTGCGGTCCGAACCGGTGCCCGACAGCAGCCGGGGCGCGGTGTCCGAACCCTTGGCATTCTCGGTCAGCCCCGCCATCACCGCCGCCATCCGGTCGGCATAGGGGCGCGCGGCCTCGGCCGCTTCCTGCGCGCGGCGCAGTTTCGCGGCGGCGACCATCTGCATCGCCTTGGTGATCTTCCGCGTGTTCTTGACGCTTCCGATCCGGTTCTTCAGATCCTTGAGACTGGGCATCTATTCCCCCTCTCAGGCGCGCGACGTGTTGTATTCGTCCAGCGCCGCCTTGATCGCATCTTCCAGATCACCCGCCACCTTGCGGTCGTTCTTGGTGATATCATCCAGCAGATCCGATTTCTGGTTGCGCAGGAACTGGATCAGCCCCTCTTCCCAAGCCACGACCTCGCGCACCGGCACCTTGTCGATATAGCCTTTGGTGCCGGCATAGATGACGATGACGATTTCGGCGTTGGTCAGCGGCCGGTATTGCGGCTGCTTCATCAGCTCGGTCAGCCGCGAGCCGCGATTCAGCAGACGCTGCGTCGCCGCATCCAGATCCGATCCGAACTGCGCGAAGGCGGCCATCTCGCGATACTGCGCCAGTTCCAGCTTGACCGGACCGGCGACCGATTTCATCGCCTTGGTCTGCGCGGACGACCCCACCCGGCTGACCGACAGGCCGGTATTCACCGCCGGGCGGATGCCCTGGAAGAACAGATCGGT
Organism: Paracoccus sp. UBA889; assembly: GCA_002294185.1. Lineage (GTDB taxonomy): Bacteria > Pseudomonadota > Alphaproteobacteria > Rhodobacterales > Rhodobacteraceae > Paracoccus. Next base: position 29,756 of record DBFD01000049.1, on the reverse strand, counting down.
TTCCAGGAAGATCTGGCCATCGGTGAT
>DBFD01000049.1:24063-29405 GCA_002294185.1 Paracoccus sp. UBA889 | reverse complement strand
GTGATCGAGATCACGTTGGTCGGGATGAAGGCCGAAACGTCGCCGCCCTGGGTCTCGATGATCGGCAGCGCCGTCAGCGAACCGCCGCCATATTGCTCGTTCAGCTTGGCCGAGCGTTCCAGAAGGCGCGAATGCAGATAGAAGACGTCGCCCGGATAGGCTTCGCGGCCGGGCGGCCGGCGCAGCAGCAGCGACATCTGGCGATAGGCCACAGCCTGTTTGGACAGGTCGTCATAGATGATCAGCGCATCCATGCCGTTGTCGCGGAAATATTCGCCCATCGCGGTTGCCGAATAGGGCGCCAGGAACTGCATCGGCGCCGGATCCGAGGCGGTCGCCGCGACAACGATCGAATATTCCATCGCGCCGGTTTCTTCCAGCTTCTTCACCAGCTGGGCGACGGTCGAACGCTTCTGGCCGATGGCAACATAGACGCAATACAGCGTCTTCATGCCGTCGCCTTCGCGGCCGTTATAGTTCTTCTGGTTCAGGATCGCGTCCAGCGCCACGGCGGTCTTGCCGGTCTGCCGGTCGCCGATGATCAGCTCGCGCTGGCCACGGCCGATGGGAATCATCGCATCGACGGCCTTCAGGCCCGTGGCCATGGGTTCGTGCACCGATTTGCGCGGCATGATCCCCGGCGCCTTCACATCCGCAACCGCGCGGGCATCGGTCTCGATCGGGCCCTTGCCGTCGATCGGGTTGCCAAGGCCGTCCACCACGCGGCCCAGCAGCGCCTTGCCGACGGGAACGTCCACGATCGAGCGCGTGCGCTTGACGGTGTCGCCTTCCTTGATGTCGCGGTCGTCGCCGAAGATCACGACACCCACGTTGTCGGTCTCAAGGTTCAGCACCATGCCCCGGACACCGCCGGGAAACTCGACCATCTCGCCGGCCTGCACCTTGTCGAGGCCGTAAACGCGGGCGATGCCGTCACCGACCGACAGCACCTGGCCGACCTCGGCCACCTCGGCATCCTGACCGAAATTCTTGATCTGATCCTTGAGGATGGCCGAAATCTCGGCAGCCTGGATTCCCATTATCCGACCTCTTTCATAGCGTTCTGGAGGGAGGCGAGCTTCGAGCGGACCGACGAATCGACCATCTGCGAGCCCAGCTTGACAATCATGCCGCCGATGAGGCTTTCATCGACGCGAGTGTTCAGTTTCACGGTCTTGCCGGATTTTTCGGCCAGCGTGTCGCGCAGCCGTTTCTGCTGATCGTCGCTCAGCGCGACGGCGCTGGTGACATCGGCTGTAACCTCGCCGCGTTCGACGGCAATAAGCCGCTGCAACTGGCCCAGAAGCTGCGGCAGCACGAACAGGCGGCGGTTCTGCGCCATCAGTTTCAGCGTGTTCGACAGGGTCTTAGACAACCCCATCTTGTCGGCCAGCGCGGCGATCGCACGCGATTGCTGATCGCGGGTATAGATCGGAGAGGCGATCAGGTTGCGCAGATCGTCGCTGTCGTCCAGCGCGGCGATCAGGTCATCCGTCTGGCGGGCCAGATCGTCCAGCCCTCCATCGTCCTTCACGATGTCGAAGACGGCCTGCGCATAGCGTCCGGCGATGCTCTGGGACATGGATACAGAGTTGGCCACGGTCATCCTTCAGGTTTGCGCAAACCCCGCTGGCGGGCCGGGAAGGTTCCGGTCAGTCGCGGGGCGCGCGGGTCGCGGTGGTGCGGCTCTTGGGGCCGCCCATGAATCTGCGGTGTCTCTAGCAGGTGATTCCGTGGGCGGCAACCGCCAAGCACACGGTAATGAGAGTGTCGCGGCCCTGATTGCGGTGCCGGTCACCCCGACGCCAGGCACGCCGTCATGCGGTTCACGCGGGATCGGTCATCGCTGCGCGAAATCTCATGCCCCCGACTGCGGCGGGCTGTCGCATGGGCCGGCTCGCCGCAGCGACCGCCATGCACACGAGAACCATGGGCCATCGAGATCGCCTGCGGCGCGTCCTTGCCGGGGCCGCCCTCATCGCCGTCTTGCGATTCCGGCCCGCTGGACGCCGCCCCGTCGCGCCGTGCCCGCCCGTCCCGGCCGTGGCAGCCCGACGCCGTCCAGGATCTCGCGCGGGCCGGGAACCTGGATCGCCCGCCCCGGCCCGACGGGCGCGCGGGTCTGCTTGGCCAGTTCGATCAGCACCACACCGGCGATCAGAACCCGGCTGATCCTGGCCCCGGTGCGTTCCCACATCTGAGCGCTGCCCAGCCAGAAACGCCGGTCCGAGGGCGGAATATAGACCGCCGATCCATGCCAATGCGCCACGAACCCGGACTTGCGCGTCTGCGATTCGATCTGCCCGGCCGTATAGCTGCGGCCCAGCCCGAAGGGTGTGCCGTCCGACGCCGCCCAAAGCCCGGCCCGGTTCGGCACCATCACCATCATCCGCCCACCCGGCCCAAGCGCGCGCCAGGCTTCGTCCAGCAGCGCGGCGGGATGGTCGCTGGTCTCCAGTCCGTGCAGCATCACCAGCCGGTCGATGCTGCCGGTCTCGACCGGCCAGGCGGTCTCATCGCACAGCACGCTGTGGTTGGGCATCCCCGCGGGCCAACCCATCACACCCTGCGGCCCCGGCATCAGCGCCATCACCCGGCGCGCCCCGGCCAGATAGGGCCGAAGCATCGGCGCGGCGAAGCCAAAGCCAGCCACGGTCATCGCCGCGCAGCGTTCCGGCGGCCAGCGGTCCGTCAGCCGGTCGCGCAGGATCCGCTGCACCACCCGGCCCAGCGACCGTTGATAATAGAACCGGCGTAGATCGTTGATGTCGTGATGCATTGCGCCCCGGCCCGGCTTCGGTCACGCTGAGCACAGCACAGAGGAAGGGATTTGCCAATGCCGCTGGAACTGATCACCTTGCGCTGCCTGCGCGACAACTACGCCTATCTCGTCCATGGCGCCGCCGGCACCGCCCTGATCGACGCGCCCGAGGCGATGCCGGTGCTGACCGAGCTTGAGGCGCGCGGCTGGGGACTGGATGCCATCCTGCTGACTCATCATCACGACGATCACGTTCAGGCCGTGACCGAGATCGTGGCCCGGACCGGCGCCAGGGTCATCGGCCATGCTGCGGATGCCGGCCGCCTGCCGCCGCTGGATGTCCGTGCCACGCCGGGCGTGCCGCTGGAGATTCTGGGCGAACCGGTCGAGGTCATCGACGTTTCGGGTCACACGATCGGCCATGTCGCCTTCCACCTTCCGCAATCGAAACTGGCCTTCACCGCCGACAGCCTGATGGCACTTGGCTGTGGACGCCTGTTCGAGGGCGATGCGCCGACGATGTGGGACAGTCTGTCCCGGCTGAACGCCCTGCCGGGCGACACGCTGATCTGTTCGGGCCATGATTATTGCGCCGCGAACGGCGCCTTCGCATTGTCGGTCGATCCTGAAAACCAGGCGTTGAAGGATCGCCTGACCGCCGTGGACGAGGCCCGCCAGCCCTGTTCGCCCGCCACCCTTCAGGAAGAGCGCGCGACCAATCCGTTCCTGCGCGTCGATGCGCTGCGCGGGGGGCTGGGCATGCAGGGCGCTTCGGATTGCGAGGTCTTCGCGCGGCTGCGCAAGATGAAGGACGCGTTTTGAGCGGGCCGGAACCGAGGCGTGGCGGCGGGCGTCTTGTCTTGAAAAACGCACGCCGCGGCATCACATCTGCCTCACCCAAGGCAAAATCGCGGCATATTGGAGAAAAACCTCTTGATGCCGCGCAAAATCCACCAAAAATTAACTGCATCGTGACAGTCTGGGCAGGTGGGTCTTTCGATGCGCCCATACCGCCAGCCGACTGACAGGAGACGACCGTGCCAAGTTTCTCGACCTCCCTGGAACAGGCCATTCATCAAGCCCTCGCGCTGGCCAATGAACATCGCCACGAACTTGCAACGCTGGAACATCTGTTGCTGGCGCTGACCGAGGAACCCGAGGCGGTCAAGGTCATGCGGGCCTGCAACGTCGATCTGGAAGAACTGCGCAAGTTGCTGATCGACTTCATCGAGGATGATCTCTCGACGCTGATCACCGATATCGAAGGTTCCGAGGCGGTGCCGACCGCTGCCTTCCAGCGCGTGATCCAGCGCGCCGCGATTCATGTCCAGAGCTCGGGCCGGCAAGAGGTCACGGGTGCGAATGTGCTGGTGGCGATCTTCGCCGAACGCGAATCCAACGCGGCCTTCTTCTTGCAGGAAATGGACATGACCCGTTACGACGCGGTCAACTTCATCGCCCATGGGGTCGCCAAGAACCCCTCGTTCAGCGAACCGCGCAAGGTCGCAGGCTCGGACGAGCCGGTCGAGCAGAAGCAGGCCGAAAAGGCACAGGAGGCCAGGGACGAAACGGCTCTGGCGAAATATTGCGTCGATCTGAACGCGAAATCGAAGAAGGGCGACGTCGATCCGCTGATCGGCCGCGAACCCGAGGTCGAACGTTGCATTCAGGTCCTGTGCCGGCGGCGCAAGAACAACCCGCTTCTGGTGGGCGATCCGGGCGTCGGCAAGACCGCCATCGCCGAGGGCCTGGCCAAGAAGATCATCGAGGGCCAGACGCCCGAGGTTCTGTCCGGCGCCACGATCTTCTCGCTCGATATGGGCGCGTTGCTGGCCGGCACCCGCTATCGCGGCGATTTCGAGGAAAGGCTGAAGGCCGTGGTCAAGGAACTGGAAGACCACGACGACGCCATCCTGTTCATCGACGAGATTCATACGGTGATCGGCGCCGGCGCAACCTCGGGCGGGGCGATGGATGCCTCGAATTTGCTGAAACCTGCTTTGGCGGGCGGCAAGCTGCGCTGCATGGGTTCGACCACCTACAAGGAATACCGCCAGCATTTCGAGAAGGACCGCGCGCTGTCGCGCCGGTTCCAGAAGATCGACGTGAACGAGCCCTCGGTGTCGGACGCCGTCAAGATCCTGATGGGGCTGAAGCCGCATTTCGAAAAGCATCACGAGTTGCGCTATACCAACGACGCGATCAGGTCTGCGGTCGAACTGGCCAGCCGCTATATCAATGACCGCAAGTTGCCCGACAGCGCCATCGACGTGATCGACGAGGCCGGCGCGGCGCAGCATCTGGTGGCCGAAAGCCGGCGGCGCAAGACCATCAGTCCCAAGGAGATCGAGGCCGTCGTGGCCAAGATAGCCCGCATCCCGCCGAAGAATGTCAGCAAGGACGATGCCGAGGTTCTGCGCGATCTGGAAACCACGCTGAAGCGGGTCGTCTTTGGCCAGGACGATGCCATCGGCGCGCTGTCCTCGGCCATCAAGCTGGCGCGGGCCGGCCTGCGCGAACCTGAAAAACCGATCGGCAACTACTTGTTTGCCGGGCCGACCGGCGTCGGCAAGACCGAGGT
>DBFD01000049.1:0-23768 GCA_002294185.1 Paracoccus sp. UBA889 | reverse complement strand
CGGCGTCGGCAAGACCGAGGTCGCCAAACAGCTTGCATCGATCCTGGGCGTCGAATTGCTGCGTTTCGACATGTCTGAATACATGGAGAAACACGCCGTCAGCCGCCTGATTGGCGCGCCGCCGGGTTATGTCGGTTTCGACCAGGGCGGGCTGCTGACCGACGGGGTCGACCAGCATCCGCATTCGGTGCTGCTGCTGGACGAAATCGAGAAGGCGCATCCGGATGTCTTCAACATCCTGTTGCAGGTGATGGATCATGGCAAGCTGACCGACCATAACGGTCGGCAGGTGGATTTCCGCAACGTGATCCTGATCATGACCTCGAATGCCGGTGCGGCGGACATGCAGAAGGCCGCCATCGGTTTTGGCCGCGACAAGCGCGAAGGCGAGGATACGGCGGCGATCGAGCGCACCTTCACGCCGGAATTCCGCAACCGTCTGGACGCCGTGATCAGCTTCGCGCCGCTGTCGCGCGAGGTCGTGGTCCATGTGGTCGAGAAGTTCGTGCTGCAACTGGAAGCGCAACTGATGGACCGCAACGTCCATATCGAACTGACCCCTGAGGCCGCCGACTGGCTGGCGGAAAAGGGCTATGACGATCAGATGGGCGCGCGTCCGCTGGGCCGGGTGATTCAGGAGAACATCAAGAAGCCTCTGGCCGAGGAATTGCTGTTCGGACGCCTGATGAAAGGTGGCGTGGTGCGGGTGAAGATCGAAGACGACAAGCCCGCCTTCGACATCACCGGTCCCGACGCGCCGCGAATCGGCAAATCGAGGACTCCGCTTTTGACGGCGGACTGACGCCAACCCTTGTTCTGACAGCCGACCAGACCGCCGGGCCATCGCCCGGCGGTTTTTTCGTTGCCGATCCCGGATGCCTGGGATGAACCTGCCCTGCCCCAGCCTCTGCGTCCGGGCGCGGCGCGACGGCCGGGCCCAGGGTCTGCGCAACGCGCGCGACGGTCTCAGTAAAGTCCGCCCGAGGACATGGTTCCGAAATCGGTGCTTCGCGGAATGACCTTGCGCTTGCCCGTCGAGGTGGTGATGGAGGTCGCGCCGCGCGAGCCTGATCCGGCCTCCCACGGCAGAACCGGCGTCGCATCACCAAATCCCGAAATCACCACCGGCGACAGCCAGTCGGGATCGGTGCCGTCGCGGAAATATTCGGCGATGACGTTGTCGCCCGAGGCAGAATCGGGCAGGCGCTGCCCGGTGAAGCGGTCGATCTTTACCCAGTATCCGCCGGGGGGAACCTTGAAATCGGTGCCGCCGAATTCCTTGATGGCCTGCCGCATGAAGGCATTGAAGACCGGCACGCACAGGGTTCCGCCAAAAGCGTTCGCGCCCAGCGTGCGGGGCTGGTCGTAACCCAGATAGCAGCCGGCGACGATGTTCGAGGAAAAGCCGATGAACCAGACGTCCTTGGCGTCGTTGGTCGTGCCGGTCTTGCCCGCGATCGGCACCGGCAGGTTCACCCCCTTGCCCGAGCCACGCTTGACCACGCCCTGCATCATCGAGGTCAGCTGATAGGCGGTAACCGCGTCCATCACCCTTTCGCGGTTCGATAAGATGACCGGCCCCTCTCCGGCGGGCCAGACTTCCCGGCTGCAGGTCTCGCAGACGCGCCGGTCATGGCGATAGATCGTGCGTCCGCGCCGGTCCTGAACCCGGTCCACCAGCGTCGGTTCGACCCGCTCGCCGCCATTGGCGAACATCGCATAGGCCGCGACCATGCGGAACAGCGTCGTCTCCTGCGCGCCAAGGGCATTGGCGAGAAAGGGCTTCAGCCGGTCATAGGCGCCGAACCGTTCGGCATATTCGGCGACGCGGTCCATGCCGATATCCTGGGCGATGCGGATCGTCATCAGGTTGCGCGATTGCTCGATCCCGGTCCGCATCGGCGACGGCCCGAAGTTTCGCCCGCCCGCGTTCTTGGGCTCCCACAGGCCCTCGGGCGTGTTCAGCGTGATCGGTTCGTCCAGAACGATGGTCGCGGGGGTGTAGTTGTTGTCCAGCGCGGCGGCATAGACGAATGGCTTGAAACTGGATCCCGGCTGCCGCATCGCCTGGGTCGCCCGGTTGAATACCGAAGATTGATAGGAAAATCCGCCCTGCATCGCCATGACCCGACCGGTATTGACATCCATCGCCATGAACCCGCCCTCGATCTCGGGCACCTGTCGCAGGGTCCAGCGGAGGAAGCTGCCGTCACTGTCCGAGACCATCGGCCTGACCAGCACCACATCGCCCACCGAAACCAGATCGCCCGCGACCTGCGCGCGCGGTCCCGGCCTGCCGCTGTCGCCATCCAGCTTGCGCGCCCATTGCACGTCCCTGGCAACGATCCAGTGGCCGTCCTGATTCTCCTCGATGCCCTCGATGCCGATCCGCGCGTCCGAGGCGCCCACCTCCAGCACGACGGCGGGCCGCCAGCCGGGAATGTCGCGCGGCACACGAGTGGCGAACAGCGCGCCGCGCCAGGTCGCCTCGTCCTGCAACTGATCCTCGGGGATGGTCTTGCCGGTGCCACGCCACAGGCCACGTCCGCGATCATATTGCTCCAGCGCCTCGCGCAGTGCCTCGGCGGCGGCGGCCTGCAGGTTGGGATCGACGGTGGCGCGGATGGTCAGACCTCCGCCGAAAAACTCGTCATAGCCGAATTCGCGGCTCAACTGGCGGCGAATCTCGTCGGTGAAATAGTCGCGCGTCGGCATTTGCTCGCGGAAATCGGGATAATCGCCGTTCTGCACCGATTTCAGCGGCAGCCTGGCCTCGGCCTGGTAGGTCGCCTCGTCGAGATAGCCGTTCTGCCACATCTCGCGCAGGACATAATTCCGGCGTTCGGTGACCCGGTCCTTCTGGCGCACGGGATGATAGCGGCCGGGTGCCTGCGGCAGCGCGGCCAGCATCGCCGCCTCATGCGGGGCCAGTTCGGTCAGCGACTTGTTGAAATAGACCTGCGCGGCCGCGGCGACGCCATAGCTGTTCTGGCCCAGATAGATCTCGTTCAGATAAAGTTCCAGGATCTTGTCCTTGGACAACGATCGTTCCAGCCGCGAGGCGAGGATCAGCTCCTTCACCTTCCTCTCGACGCTGCGGTCACTGGACAGCAGAAAATTCTTCATCACCTGCTGGGTGATGGTCGAGGCACCGCGCAACTCGCGTCCACCGGTGCGCGCGGCCTCGAATGCCGCTCCCACGATGCCGCGAATGTCGTAGCCGGGATGGACGTAGAAATTCTTGTCCTCGGCGCTGATGAACGCCTCCTTCACCAGAACCGGGATTTCCTCGACCGGCACGAAGATGCGCCGTTCCTCGGCGAATTCGTCGATCAGACGTCCCTCGCCGGAATAGATCCGGCTGATGGTCTTGGGGCTGTACTGGGCCAGCGTCTCGTAGCTGGGCAGATCGCGCGAATAGACCCAGAAAATGCCACCGACGGTCAGCGCCGCAAAGAAGCTCGCGGTCGTGATCCAGGAAAAGATCGCCCCGAAGAAGGACAGGATGGCGCGCAGCACGGTAGCGAGGCCTCTCGACTTGGTGAGATGTCTATAGCGGTGCGGCGGGGACGGGTCAAAACAACAACGCCGCCTCACAGGGCTGTGTGGGTCTATTGTCGCAGCATCGGGGCGCGCGTCGCCTGGTCGCGCGCCCAGCCCTGGACCGCCTGGGCCAGCGCCCGCACCATGCCCGCCCGCCAGGCGGGATCGGTCAGATTGGCCCGATCGGTCGAATCCGAGATGAATCCAAGCTCCAGCAGGACCGACGGGATGTCGGGCGATTTCAGCACCGAAAAGGCCGCGCCCTGCACCGGGTCGGCGTGCAGCCCGATCGCCATCAGCGCCATGCGCGAAGCCAGCCAGCGCGCGAAATCCTGCGACCGGGGCTGAATATCGGTGCGGGCGAAATCCATCATCGCGGCGGCCAGGGCATCATCCTGTCCCGACAGATCGACCCCGGTCAGCAGATCGTCGCGGTCATGGCGCAGCGTCAGTTGCGAGGCCGCGCGCGCATTCGAGGCCGGGTTCCAGACATAGATCGTCGCCCCCGCCGCCTGCCCCTCGGGCAAGGCATCGGCATGAAGCGAGATGAACAGATCCGCAGCCTCGGTTCGCGCGATGGTCGGACGGTTGTCCAGCCGGACGAATATGTCATCTTCGCGCGTCATCACCACCTCGATGCCGCGTTCCTCCAGCGCGTCGCGCAATTCCTGTCCGAAGGTGAGAACAAGATCGGCCTCGGTCTCTCCACCAGCCTCGGCGCCCGGGTCGAAACCGCCATGGCCGGGATCCAGCACCACCTTCAGCGCGGGTTTCGGCGGCATGGCGTCCTGCTTGACCGGGGGCGGCAGGTTCTGCATCGCCGTCGTCGCCGAGGGGCGCGGCGCGAAATCGGCCTCCTTCACCGGTGACAGCGAGACGCGGATCTCGGGCGCGGGGCGGCGGGTATCCTGACCGGCCTTCTCGATCCGGTAGGGTCCGGGCAGTTCCACCACGATCCGCCCCCAGCCGCGCCGGAACCGGCCCCAGCGGATCGCGGGCACATTGTCGGCACCGAACAGATCCGCCGCGTCAAGCCCGCTGAAATCGACGCCCTCAAGATCGACGATCAGCCGCGCCGGATCGGCAACCAGATAGGCGCGATAGGGCACCGCCCGGTCCAGCGTCAGGCGCAGTTCCAGCGGCGGTGGCCGGCCCCACCAGCCGCGCCCCGTCCGCACCAGCGCCGATGCACCCAGATCGGGCCGCGCCGGTTGTTCCTGTGCCGCCGCACCCTCGGCCAGCAACCCCAGCAGCAGCGCAAGGATCAGCGCCGCAACCCTCATCTTTGGGCCATGAACCGTTCCAGCCGCCGCAATCCCTCGGCAATGTCCGCGGTCGAGCGGGCATAGGAAAAGCGCAATGTGCGCGCGCCCCGCTGGGGATCGAAATCCAGCCCCGGCGTAGCCGCGACACCGGCCCTGTCAAGAATCTCGGCCGCAAAGGCCCGCGAATCCGGGGTCAGTTCCGAGACATCGGCATAGACATAAAAGGCGCCCTCCGGCGGTGCGATCCTGGCAAAGCCTGCCTTCGGCAGCGCCTCCAGCATCAAGCGGCGATTTTCGGAATAGACGGCCAGATTGGCCTCGGCCTCGTCGATGCAATCCAGCGCCGCAAGCGCCGCGACCTGGCTCGCATGGGGCGGGCAGATGAACAGGTTCTGCGCCAAACGTTCGACGATTCGCAGATGGCTGTCGGGAACGACCATCCAGCCTATTCTCCATCCAGTCATGGAAAAGTATTTGCTGAAGGAATTTACGACGAAAACCTCGTCCGTCACTTCAAGCGCGGAATGGCAGCGGTCACCATAGGACAACCCGTGATAGATCTCGTCCGAGATGACCGCCATGCCGCGCCCCCGGGCGGCGTCGGTCAGCGCCTGCAATTCGTCCAGCCGCAGCACCGTTCCGGACGGATTGCCCGGCGAGGCGAGGATCAGCCCCTCGGCCCGTGGCAATTCCTGCGGCCGCGGCTGGTAGCGGTCGACAGACCGCGTCGGGATGCCCACGGGTTCCAGCGACATGGCTCGAAGGATCTGGCGATACGAGGGATAGCCGGGATACCCCATCGCCACCCGGTCGCCCGCATCGAACAGCGCGGAAAAAGCCAGAATGAAGGCGCCGCTGCTGCCGGGGGTGACGACCACGCGCGCGGGATCCAGTTCGACACCATACCAGCGCCGGTAAAGCCCCGCGATCCCCTGCCGCAATTGCGGCAGACCCAATGCCCCGGTATAGCCCAGCGGCTGGTCCAGCGCGCGCGCCAGCGCCTTGCGGGCACCTTGCGGGGCGGGGGTGCCGGGCTGGCCGACCTCCATATGAATGATGTGGCGGCCCTCGGCCTCGGCGCGAGAGGCGGCCTCCATCACGTCCATGACGATGAACGGGTCCACCTGCCCGCGAACGGAATGTCGCATTTGCTGCCTGCCTCGATCTTTCGTTTTGCACCTTCTACCGCGAGCCACGTCCCGGCTCTAGCCTTTTGGCGGGCTCATGCAGCCTTCTACCCGCATTTCTGGCCGGATTCTTCACGATTGCCGCAAATCGCAGAAATGCCGGCATCATGCCCGTTCGCCGCTCTGGTCCGCCTGAAACTGGATGCCGGGATGCTATCCCGCAAGGAAATCTCCACGCCCTCGCGCTCTTTCCAAATACCTCGGGGGAGTCGCCGCAGGCGACGGGGGCAGCGCCCCCGCGCTTCAGGCCCGGAGCATCGTCCGGCCCAGGATGTGATCGGCCGCCTTCTCGCCCGTCATGATCGAGGGGGCGTTCAGGTTTCCGTTGGTGATACGCGGAAAGACCGAGGAATCGGCCACGCGCAGCCCTTCGACCCCGATCACGCGCAGTTCCGGATCGACCACGGCCTCGGGGTCGCCCGGCTGGCCGATCCTTGCAGTCCCGCAGGGGTGATAGGCCGATTCCGCGTGCTCACGAATGAAGGCGTCGATCTGGGCATCGGTCACGACCTCGCCGCCGGGCTGGATTTCATCACCGCGATATTCCTTGAAAGCGGGTTGATCGAAGATCCTGCGAGTCAGGCGCACGCAGGCGCGAAACTCTTTCCAGTCATCTGGATGCGACATGTAATTGAAGTGAATTACAGGGGGCTTTTCGGGATCGGACGAGTCCAGCCTGACAGAGCCGCGCGATTTCGACCGCATCGGCCCGACATGGGCCTGAAAGCCATGACCGCTGGCCGCCGCCTTGCCGTCATAGCGCACGGCCAGCGGCAGAAAGTGATACTGGATGTCGGGATAATCGACACCCTCGCCCGAGCAGATGAAGCCGCAGCTTTCGAACTGGTTCGACGCGCCCAGACCCGTCTTTTGCAGGAGCCATTCGATCCCGACCCGGCTTTTGCCCAGAAGGTTGTAGTAGGTATACAGGCTGACCGGCTTCAATGCCTTGTATTGCATATATATTTCAAGGTGATCCTGCAGATTTGCGCCGACGCCGGGACGATCCGCGCGGACCCTGATTTCGTGTTCGCGCAGGTGATCGGCCGGGCCGATCCCCGACAGCATCAGCAGTTTCGGCGTGTTGATCGAACTGGCCGACAGGATCACCTCGCGGCCCGCACCGACCGTCTCGATCCTGCCCTTGCGCTGGATTTCGACCCCGGTGGCGCGGTTGCCGACAAAGATGACGCGCCGCGCAAGCGCCCGGATGACCCTCAGTTTGCCCGACTTCAGCGCCGGGCGCAGATAGGCGTTGGCGGCGGACCAGCGACGTCCCCGCCAGATCGTCGCCTCCATGGGGCCGAAACCCTCCTGATTTTCGCCGTTGTAGTCGGGCGTATAGGGCCATCCGGCCTGCTGGCCGGCCTCGATGAAGGCATTGAACAGCGGATTGCGGCGCTTGCCGCGCGTCACGTGCAGGGGCCCGTCCGTGCCGCGCAGCGGGCTGTCGCCGCCGTGCCAGTTTTCCATGCGCTTGAAGTAGGGCAGCACATCGGCATAGCCCCATCCGGTCGCGCCCTGATCGGCCCAATGGTCGAAATCCTTGCGGTTGCCGCGCACGAAGACCATGCCGTTGATCGAGGACGATCCGCCCAGCACCTTGCCGCGCGGGGTGGCAAGGCGGCGGCCGCCCAGATGGTCCTCGGGGGCGCTGGAGAAGCCCCAGTCATAGCGGGGCATGTTCATCGGATAGGACAGCGCGCCCGGCATCTGGATGAAGATCCCGAAATCGCTGCCGCCGAATTCGATCAGAGCGACGGTCCGGCCGGCCTCGGTCAGACGGTAGGCCAGCGCGCAGCCTGCGCTTCCCGCTCCGACAATGACATAATCCGGTTGAGACATCGTTTATAACCCCTTGTCAGGATTTCATTTCAATAGGGCGCCTCGACCCCGCCCATACCCACATAGACGGACTTCAGTTGCGAGTAGTGTTCGATCGCGGCGGCGGAATTCTCGCGCCCCAGACCGGACAGTTTCACGCCACCGAAAGGCATTTCGACCGGCGTCAGATTATAGGCGTTGATCCAGCAGGTGCCGGCTTCCAGCGCCGCAGCGACCCGGTGGCCGCGCGCCAGATCCCGTGTGAAGACGCCTGCGGCAAGCCCGAACCCGGTATCATTGGCGCGGCCGATCACCTCGTCCTCGTCGCGGAAGGACAGCGTGGTCATGACCGGGCCGAAGATTTCGTCGCGCGCGATCACCATGTCGTCGGAGGCATCGGTGAAGACGGTGGGCGGAACAAAGGCGCCCTCGCCCGGCCCGCCGCACAGGATCCGCGCCCCGGCGGCCTGCCCCTGCGCGATCATGGCGCGGATCTTTCCGGCCTGGGCGGGACTGACGATGGGCCCATGCTGGGTTTCGGGATCAAGCGGATCGCCCATCTTCACCTCGCCCAAACGCTGGGACAGGCGATCCAGAAACGCCTCGCGGATGCCTTCCTGCAGGAACACGCGGGTGCCGTTGGAGCAGATCTGGCCCGACGAATAGAAGTTTGCCAGCACGGCGGCGCCGACCGCGTCTTCCAGATCGGCATCGTCAAAGACGATCAGCGGCGACTTGCCGCCCAGCTCCATCGTGACATGGCGCATTCCCTCGGCCGCCGCTGCATAGACGCGCCGCCCGGTGGGGACCGATCCGGTCAGCGAGACCTTGGCGACATGCGGGTCGCCCACCAGCGCCGCGCCAACCTGACCGCCGCCCTGAACCACGCTGAAGATCCCTGCGGGCAAACCGGCCTCGGCCAGAATCTCGGCCAGTTTCAAGGCGCCTAGCGGAGTTTCTTCGGACGGTTTGAAGACCATGGCATTGCCCATGACCAGCGCCGGCGCCGCCTTCCAGCAGGCGATCTGGCTGGGATAGTTCCAGGCACCGATGCCGGCGCAGACGCCAAGCGCCTCGCGTCGCGTATAGGCCCAGTCGCGGCCCAGCGGGATCATCTGGCCGGTCAGGCCGGCCGCCAGCCCACCGAAGAATTCCAGCGCCGCCGCCCCCGATTCCCAATCGGCGACCAGCGTTTCCTGAATCGGCTTTCCGGTATCCAGCGTCTCCAGCCGCGACAGATCCGCGTTGCGGTCTCGGATGATGGCGGCCGCACGGATCAGGACGCGGCCGCGTTCGACCGGCGCCAGGGCGGCCCATGCGGGCTGCGCCCCCGCCGCCGCGCGACAGGCATCGGCGACTTGTGCCGGGCTGGCTTCGCGCAGCGAGGCGATTTCCTCGCCGGTATAGGGATAGAGGACGGGCAGAACCGCGCCCTCGCCCTCGACCGGGCGTCCGGCGATGAAAAGGCTGGCTTCGGGTTGGGCAATGTGGCTCATGACAGGGCCTCTTCCAGATAATCCTTGATGGTTTTCAGCGCCGCGACGGGATCGGTTGGGCCCGGCGTCAGCACCGCGCGCAGATAGACTCCGTCGATCAGCGCGCCGACGGTGCGGGCGGTCTGGTGCGGCTGGTCGCTGAGCCCGCGCAAGGCCACGACCAGGTTCGACTGCAACCGTCTGTGATAGACCCGCAAGAGCCGCGCGGCCTGAGCGTCCGTCAACGACAGGACATAGAAATTCAGCCATGCGCTGATCGTCTCGCGCTGGAAATTCTGCGGCGCGAAACTGGCCTCGACGATCGCGTCCAGCCGCCCGCGCCGCCCGCGTCCGGGCAGCGATTCAAGCACCGAATTGCCATAAACCCGCAAGATATAGCGCATCGCTTGCAGGAACAGTTGGTCCTTCGAGCCGAAATAGTGATGTGCCAGGGCCGGCGACATGCCGGCCCGGCGCGCGATCTGGGCCACGGTCACGTCCAGCGAGCCCGCGCGCCCGACCTCGAAGATCGTGGCGTTGATTAACGCGGCTTTTCGGATAGGCTCGGCGCCGAGTTTGGGCATGAACGGACCTGACGGGCTGGAATTCCGGTTGCTTTTCGTGTCTAACCCACCTTTAATTGACTGGTCAATCAAGAACAGGGAGTCAGACATGAATCAGACATTCATCGCAGCCGCGCTGGCGCTTGGCACCGCGCTGAGCAGCGGGACCGCCTATGCGCAGGAATCCGGCCAGTGCCGGAAGGTGACCTTCTCGGATGTGGGCTGGACCGACATCACCGCGACGACGGCGCTGGCCTCGACCGTGCTGCAGGCGATCGGCTATGATACCGAGACCAAGATCCTGTCGGTGCCGGTGACCTATACCGCGCTGTCGACCGATGATGTGGATATTTTCCTGGGCAACTGGATGCCAACGATGGAGGCCGACATCGCCCCCTATCGCGATGCGGGCACGGTGGATACGGTGCGCACCAACCTGACCGGCGCCAAATACACCCTGGCCACGAACCAGGCCGGTGCCGATCTGGGCATCGACGATTTCAGCAAGATCGCCGGGCAGAAGGACGCGCTGGACGGCAAGATCTATGGCATCGAGCCCGGCAATGACGGCAATCGGCTGCTTCTGGAAATGGTGGCCAATGACAAGTTCGGCCTGGGCACGTTCGAGGTGGTCGAATCCAGCGAACAGGGAATGCTGGCCCAGGTCGGGCGCGCGGTGAATGCCGGCAAGCCGATTGTCTTTCTGGGATGGGAGCCGCATCCGATGAACGCCCAGTTCAAGATGACCTATCTGTCGGGCGGCGACGACGTGTTCGGCCCCGATTTCGGCGGCGCCGAGGTGCGCACGAACACGCGCGCAGGCTATGTCAGCGAATGTCCCAATGTCGGCAAGTTCCTGGAGAACCTGGAATTCACCCTGCCGATGGAAAACGAGGTCATGGGCAAGATCCTGAACGACGGACAGGACCCGATGGCTGCCGCGAAGGAATGGCTGCAAGCCAATCCCGATGCCGCAAAGCCCTGGCTGGACGGCGTGACCACGGTGGACGGCAACGACGCGCAGGCGGCGCTGGACGCGGCGCTTCAGGGCTGAGCCGCGCAACAACAGTGAACGGCCCCGCCGCCTTGCCCGAGGCGGCGGGGCGCCATGCCGGAACCGGCGCGGGGCCATGCCGCCAGACAGGCGCGCCGAAACGAGGGAACCATTGATGGATTGGCTGACAGGACTGGTGACAGACAACAAGATCCCGGTCGGGGCCACGGCCAAGGCCGTCTTCGACTGGCTGAACGCCAATGCCGCCTGGCTGTTCAACGCGCTGTCCGCCGCGATGGACTGGCTGATCGGGCGCATCCTGGCCGGGCTGGAATTTCCCTCTCCCTTCGCCTTCATCGCCATCGCCGTCGCGTTGACCTTTGCGTTGCAACGCAACTGGAAGACCTGCCTTCTGGTCGCGCTTGGGCTGCTGTTCATCCTCAACCAGGGTTACTGGAACGAGATGCAGCAATCGCTGACGCTGGTTCTGGCGGCCTGCATCGTCTGCATGGCGATCGGCGTGCCAATCGGCATCGCCGCCGCGCACCGGCCGCGGCTGTATTCATGGATGCGCCCGGTTCTCGATCTGATGCAGACGCTGCCGACCTTCGTCTACCTGATCCCGGCCATCGTCTTTTTCGGCATCGGCATGGTGCCGGGCCTTCTGGCCACCGTCATCTTCGTGCTGCCCGCGCCGATCCGGTTGACCCAGCTTGGCATCAGTTCGACCCCGGATTCGCTGATCGAGGCCGCGCGGGCCTTCGGGGCCACCAACCGGCAGCTTCTGTGGAAGGTGGAACTGCCAAGCGCCCTGCCCCAGATCATGGCGGGACTGAACCAGACCATCATGCTGTCGCTGTCGATGGTGGTGATCGCGGCTCTGGTGGGCGCATCGGGGCTGGGCGTGCCGGTGGTCAGGGCGCTGAACAGCGTCAATACGTCGCTGGGTTTCGAATCGGGCTTCGTGATCGTGGTCGTCGCGATCCTGCTGGACCGGATGCTGCGCATGGAGGGGCGGAAATGACCGACGAGACACCGAATGCCGTCGAATTCGACAAGGTCAGCATCGTCTTCGGCGACAGGCCGGAAGCCGCCCTGCCGCTGATGGATGAGGGGCAGGACCGTGGCCCGATCAAGGAAAAGACCGGGCAGGTTCTGGGCGTGCACGATTGCAGCGTGAATGTCCGCCAGGGCGAGATTCTGGTGCTGATGGGGCTGTCGGGTTCGGGCAAATCCACCCTGCTGCGCGCGGTCAATGCCTTGAACCATGTCTGCCGCGGCGAGGTCCGGGTCTGGGACGGGTCGGGCATGATCTCGGTCACCGGCGCGGGGCGACGGTCCTTGCGCGATATCCGGCTGCGCCATGTCGCGATGGTGTTTCAGCAATTCGGCCTGCTGCCCTGGCGCACCGTGCGCGAGAATGTCGGGCTGGGGCTGGAACTGGCCGGCATGTCCGTCAAGCAGCGCCGGGACAAGGTGGACCGACAGCTTGAAACCGTGGGTCTTTCGGACTGGGCCGACCGCAAGGTGGGCGAATTGTCGGGTGGAATGCAGCAGCGCGTGGGTCTGGCCCGCGCCTTCGCCACCGATGCGCCGATCCTGCTGATGGACGAGCCTTTCAGCGCGCTGGATCCGCTGATCCGGGCGCGGTTGCAGGATGAATTGCTGGAATTGCAGGCCAAGACGCAGCGCACCATCATCTTCGTCAGCCATGATCTGGACGAGGCCTTCAAGCTGGGCAACCGGATCGCGCTGATGGAGGGCGGCCGCATCGTCCAGATCGGCACCGCGCGCGAGATCATCGCCAACCCGGTCAACGATTATGTGGCCGATTTCGTGGCGCACATGAACCCGCTGGGCGTGCTGACCGCATCGGACGTGGCGCAGCCGGGCGAGGCCCAGGGCACGCCGGTGCCGCGCGACATGCCGGTGCGCGACGTGATGAATCTGCTGGCGCAGACGACCGCGCTGCCGGTCGAGGGTGGCGGCTGCGTCACCCGAGACGGCGTGCTGGCCCGGCTGATCGACCCGCGCGGCTGAGGCGCGCGGCGCAGGCGGCCTTTCCGCCGCGGACCCTCCGCGGCTGGCAGTCGGCCCTGGTCAGGCCTGTGCCGTCAACTGTTGATCAGATCGCGGTGATAGCGTTGCAGAAATGCCAGACCGACCAGAATCAGGACCAGGCCGACTCCGAACACATAGAGATAACTGATGTAGTCGCCCGGATAGGACGGGTAGAAAGAACGCCGCATCTGGCCGACGACATGGACCAGCGGATTGTACCAGATCCATTTCTGCATCGCGTCCGGCACATCGTCATAGATGAAGAAGATGGCCGACAGCAGGAACAGCGGCCGGGTGACGATGGACCAGATCTGTTGCCACCACGGAAAGGCCGTGAACAGGAAGCAGTTCACCGTGCCCACTCCGATGGCGATCGTGAAGACCATAAGGAAGGCCAGCGCGATCCCGATGACCTGTGGATCGGTGCGGGTCTCTTGCGTCGTCACGATGAAGCTGAAGACGATATAGGCGACCAGCAACTGCGTGATGACATTGAAGAACACCTTGGCCAGCAGCGCGTCCATGAAGGTCACGGCCGGATAATCCAGAAGCGCACGCGAGGACTTGATCGACTGCGCGATCCGGCCCGAGACCGAGAGGAAGCCGATGAAGGGGATCACGCCGGTGGCGTAGAAGATCGCGAAATTGGTTCCCATCGGCGGCGTCCGGAACCCCAGCGAGAAGATCAGCGTCAGCAGCATGATGCCGCCGACAGGCTCGGCGATGGCCCACAGATAGCCGCCGGGCGAACTGCCATAGGAATTGGCCATCTCGCGCAGCACCAGCGCCATGATGGCGCGCAGGCTGGCGAAGCGGCGCTGTCTGTGCACCTCGCGCAGGCCGCCGGGGCCACGCCCCGCTGCGTCCTTGCTTCGCGGAAAGAAAATCTTGGCCATGGCCTGCGGCTCGCTGCCGTTGGAGAAGACGATCCCGCAACAGGATCGGCGCTGGCATAGCGCGGTCTCTTTATGTATGACACCCGGCGACAGTTCAACCGACAGGCGGGAGTGAGCAGCCATGTCCGCCCCAGAAAAGACCCCGCGATCCGGCCAGCCGGTCGAGCCCCCCTCGGCGCAGGCAGAGGACGGCGACAGGCCCGCCTTCCTGCAGCGCGGAGCCGACCATCAGCGGCCCGCCGATACGTCCGGCACGGCTGCCGCCGCCGATGGTGATCCGAAGGCAGCGGCGCCCGCTGCCGCGCAGGGGGGCCGCGCCGCGGCAGGTCAGGACCCGGCATCGGCCAGGCGCCAGGGTGGCGGCGGCGCGCAAGCGGGCGCCGCGACCGGCAAACCGGCGCAGCCCCTGACCGCTGCCCAGCGTGCCCGGCGCCAGCAGATCATGCAGCAGCGCCGCGCAGCCGAACAGAAGGCGCGGCCGCAGCAACCGGTGCGCCCGGTTGCCGGGCTTGCCCGGCCCAAGGCCCGTCATCTGGCCATCGCGCTGAGCTTTGTCCTGCTGGTGGTGGCTCCGGTCGCGGTCAGCGGCTGGTATCTCTATGCCCGCGCGGCGGATCAATTCGCCTCGTTCGTGGGTTTCTCGGTGCGCAGCGAAAGCGGGCCGACCGGGTCCGAATTGCTGGGCGGTCTGGGATCGCTGATCGGCGCGACCAGTTCTTCGGGCAGCGATACCGACATCCTCTACAAGTTCATCCAGAGCCGCGACCTGGTCGAGCGGGTCAACAAGCGCATGGATTTGCGCGCGATCTGGTCCAAGCCCGAGGGCGATCCGGTCTTCAGCTTTCGTGGCAACGATTCGCTGGAATCGCTGCTGGCCGAATGGGAACGCAAGGTCCGCGTCTATTACGACAATGGCATGATCGACCTGCGGGTGCTGTCTTTCGATCCCACCGATTCCCGCCAGATCGCGCAGGCCATCCTTGATGAGGGAACGCTGCTGATCAACCAGTTGAACGATGTCGCCCGCGAGGATTCGCTGCGCTATGCCCGCACCGAACTGGATGACGCGCTGGCGCGGCTGAAACAGGCGCGGCAGGCGGTCAGCGAATTCCGGAACCGCCACCAGCTGGTCGATCCTTCGGCCGATGTGCAGGGCCAGGTCGGTGTCGTGACCTCGCTGAACCAGCAACTGGCCGAAGAACTGGTCTCGCTGGGGATGCTGCAAGCCAATGCGCAGGCGAACGATCCCCGGATCGAGCAGACCCAGCTTCGCATCAACGTCATCCGCGACCAGATCGACGCCGAGCGCCGGAAATTCGGCTCGGACAGCGAATCGGGCGAGGTTCTGTCCGATATCGTGGGGCAATATGAATCGCTGTCGATAGACCGGCAATTCGCCGAACAGACCTATACCGCCGCGCTGGCCGCCTATGACACCGCCCGCGCCGAGGCGAACCGGCAATCGCGATACCTGGCAGCCTATGTGAAACCGACGCTGGCGCAAGAGGCGGAATATCCCGAACGCGCCAAGCTGCTGCTGATCCTGGGCGGGTTCCTGATGCTGCTCTGGGTCATCGGCGTGCTGATCTATTACAGCCTGCGCGACCGGCGATGATCCGGCTGGAGAACCTGACCAAGATCTATTCTCTGGACGGCCGCAACAAGACTGTCGCGGACCGGATCAACGCAACCTTTCCAACCGGCGTCTCGGTCGGGTTGCTGGGGCGGAACGGAGCCGGCAAATCCTCGTTGCTGCGGATGATCTCGGGGGCGATGCTGCCCACCTCGGGGCGGATCCTTTCCAATGGCAGGATCAGCTGGCCGGTCGGCTTTACCGGGTCCTTCAACAAGGAACTGACGGGCGAGCAGAACACCCGCTTCGTGGCCCGCGTCTATGGCGTCGATACCGAGGAAATGAGCGCCTTCGTCGAGGATTTCGCCGAACTGGGCGAACATTTCCATCTGCCGATCCGGACCTATTCCTCGGGCATGAGGGCGCGGCTGGCCTTTGGCATGTCAATGGCGGTGCCCTTCGACACCTATCTTGTCGACGAGGTCTCGGCCCCGGGCGACGCCGCCTTCAAGGCCAAGTCGATGCGGGTCTTCGCGGCCCGGATGGCCAGCGCGGGGGCTTTGGTCGTGTCGCATTCCATGGGCCAGATGCGCAACATGTGCGAGGCCGGCGCGGTTCTGGAAAATGGCAGGCTGTCCTATTTCCACGACATCGAGGACGCCATTGCCGCCCATCTCGAGAACATGGACAGCACAAGGCCGCACCGCGCACGAAAATAGGCGGTTTTGCGACGGCGGGATGACAGGGCGGCCGCGGCATATGGCATCGCCCGGTTGCCCGGTCTAAGAAGCGGGCGAGGCGATCGCACAGGGGTTTTCCATGAAGATCATCGTTCTGGGCGGAGACGGTTTCTGCGGCTGGCCGACAGCGCTGCACCTGTCCGCGCGCGGCCATGACATCATCATCGTCGACAACCTGTCGCGCCGGAAGATCGATGTCGAACTCGAGGTCGCAAGCCTGACCCCGATCCGCCCGCTGGGCGAACGTGTGCGCGCCTGGCGGGATCTGACCGGCCGCGCGATCCGGGTCGAGAACTTTACAGTAGGCAAGCACTATCATCGCCTGCTGACGCTGCTGCGCGACGAACGTCCCGACGCGGTGATCCATTTCGCCGAACAGCGCGCCGCGCCCTATTCGATGAAATCCAGCTGGCACAAGCGCTATACGGTCAACAACAACCTGAACGCGACCAATGACGTGCTGGCCGCGATCGTGGAAAGCGGCCAGGACATCCATCTGGTCCATCTGGGCACGATGGGCGTCTACGGCTACGGCACCGCCGGCATGAAGATCCCCGAGGGCTATCTGGACGTGGTGGTCGAGACCGAAAACGGCCCGCACCGCCAGGAAATCCTCTATCCCGCCAATCCGGGCAGCATCTACCACATGACCAAGACCCAGGATCAGCTTTTCTTCTTCTATTACAACAAGAACGATGGCGTCAGGATCACCGATCTGCATCAGGGGATCGTCTGGGGCACCCAGACCGAGGAAACCCGCATCGACGATCGGCTGATCAACAGGTTCGACTACGACGGCGATTACGGCACGGTGCTGAACCGGTTCCTGATGCAGGCGGCAATCGGATATCCGCTGACGGTCCACGGCACCGGCGGCCAGACCCGCGCCTTCATCCATATTCAGGACACCTGCCGCTGCATTGAACTGGCGCTGCTGAATCCGCCCGCACCGGGCGACCGGGTCAGCATCCTCAACCAGATGACCGAGACGCATCGCGTTCGCGATCTGGCGCGCATGATCGCCGATCAGACCGGGGTCGAGACGGCGTTCCTGAAAAACCCCCGCAACGAGGCCGACGAGAACGATCTGCACGTCGCCAACGACCGCTTTCTGGGCCTGGGCCTGCAGCCGATCCGGCTGCAGGACGGCCTGCTGACCGAGGTGCAGGAGATCGCGCGCAAATATGCCGACCGCTGCGACCGCGACAAGATTCCCTGCCTGTCACAATGGCGGACCGGCTGAAGGCCCGCAGACCCCGGAAACGGTCGCGCACCCGCGATCCTGCCGATCGCGCCGTCCTGTCGCCGAGGGGATACCGCAACAGGGTCTGAACCGGTCCGGTCAGCCGAGAAAATCCAGAAGATCGCGCACCACGCGGTCGGGCTCGGTCGCCGTCAGCCCGTGGGGGGCGCCTTCGTATTCGATCAGCGTCGCATGAGGAACCAGTTTCGCCATCCGTCGCGCCGTCGCCGCGATGGGAACGGTCTTGTCGCCGGTGCCGTGGATCACCAGCGTCGGCACCGTGATCTGCGCGGCGTCGGCGGTAAAGTCGGTCAACCCGAAAGCGTTGACGCATTCCAGCGTGGCACGCGGGCTGGCGATCATCGCCATGTCGCGCGACCATTCCAGGATCGCGTCGCTGACGCCTCCCGTCTCGGTGTCCTGCCCATAGAAATCCTTGAAGAATTCGGCAAGAAATGCCGGACGATCCTGACGCAGCCCCTCGCGGATACCCTCGAAGACATCGCGGGTGACACCCTCGGGATTGTCGTCGGATTTCAGCATTCCCGGCGCCACGGACGAGATGAAGACCGCCTTCGACACGCCCTTTCCACCATGGCGGCCGAAATAGCGCGCCACTTCGCCCCCACCCATCGAGAAGCCGACGATGGCGGCGTCAGTCAGGCCAAGCGTCTCGATCACGGCCGCCAGATCGTCCGACAGCACGTCGTAGTCATAGCCCTCCCAGGGCTGGCCCGAGCGGCCAAAGCCGCGCCGGTCATAGCTGATCACGCGGAAACCTGCCTCGGCCAGTTTCACGGCCTGGTATTCCCAGCTATCCGCGTTCAGCGGCCAGCCATGGATCAGCACGACCGGCCGGCCCTGACCCCAGTCCTTGACATGGATCTCTGTTCCGTCCTTGGCATTGACCATCGGCATTTCGCGTTCCTTTCGGTTCCAGGATTCCAAGATCCCCTTCCCTCACCGAACGCAGATGCGCGGACAGGGTTGCCCCCCGCCCGCGTTTCTCTTTGCCAAGCGACCGAAACGGTGCGATCAGCGGATCCGCACCCAGGTCTGCGATTTGCAGATCAGGCCGCCCGCGACGCAGCCCGACAGGCTCATCCTGTCGCCCGAGACGCTGGCCTTGCCGCGGTAGATCTTGTCATTGGCCGGCCGCCATACCTTGCCGGTGTAGGTGTTGCCGCCCTGCGGGGCCATGTCGATGACGATCCGGCGGCCGAGATTGGGCGATCTGTATTCGGCCTTGTCCTTGAAGGTGCGGCTGATATCGCCGCAGAAGGCGCCGCCGCAGGGCTTGATCGTCACATAGGCAAAGGCGCCCTCGTCGGGCTGGGTCTGCCAGACGCCCTCGATCGGGTCGGCATTGGCGGTGGTGCCGGCCATGGCGAAGGCCAGCGTGGCGGCAATGATCACAGGGCGCATCGTTTCTCCTCCCAAGGGATGCTGTCGGGGCTACAGTGCCGCCCGGTCAGGTTCCGGGCAAGCGTGACGTTGGGACCGGGGCTTTCCCTTGCCCTCGGGTCATGGCAAAGGGCGGGCGAAGGACAGACCGAAGGGCCAGCCATGATCCTCTATCCCGCCATCGACCTGAAGGACGGCCAATGCGTGCGCCTGCTGCGCGGAGACATGCAGGCCGCGACCGTCTTCGGCAGCGATCCGGCAGCGCAGGCCCGCGCCTTTCAGGATGCCGGCGCCGAGTGGCTGCATCTGGTCGACCTGAACGGCGCCTTTGCCGGCAAGCCGGTCAATGGCGCCGCGGTCGAGGCGATACTGGCAGCGATCGACATCCCGGCCCAGCTGGGCGGCGGCATCCGCGACATGGCCACCATCGAAACCTGGCTGAATCGCGGTCTGAGGCGGGTGATTCTGGGCACCGTCGCGGTCGAGAATCCCGATCTCGTGCGCGAGGCGGCGGATGCCTTTCCGGGCCGGATCGCCGTCGGCATCGACGCCCGCGCCGGCCGTGTCGCGACGCGCGGCTGGGCCACCGAAACCGCCGTCAGCGCGACCGATCTGGCCAATCGCTTCGAGGACGCGGGCGTGGCTGCGATCATCTATACCGACATTGACCGCGACGGCGCGATGGGTGGGCCCAACCTGGCCGCGACCGAGGCATTGGCGCGGGCGGTCAACATTCCTGTCATTGCCTCGGGCGGGGTTGCTTCGCTGGCGGATTTGCAGGCTCTGGCCGGAACGCGGGTGATCGCGGGCGCGATCTCGGGACGCGCGCTTTATGACGGGGCGCTGGATCTGGGCGCGGCGCTGGCGGCCCTGCGCTGACGCCACATGGCGCCGGCAACCCGGCCTGCCCGCCGCGCGTTGTGCCGCGAGGCAGGAAATGGAACGGCAGGACATGACGACCGGAACCGAAACATGCCGGATCGCGGTGATCGGCGCGGGTCCGCGCGCCCTTGGCGCGCTTGAGGCGCTGATCCGCCGCGACCGGGACGCGGCCTTTCGAATCGAGATTTTCGACCCCCGTCCCTGGCCCGGCGCCGGGCCGAATTTCAGCCCGGATCAAAGCGGTCTTTGCAAGCTGAACCTGCCTCTGCGATCGATTGATCTGGGCCGCGCGCCCTGGGACGGAGCTGATTTCGCGGAAGGAACGGGCGGCCCGGCAGCGGCCGAACGCTTTCCGGCGCGGGCCGAACTGGGCGGTTATCTGGCCGCGCGGCTGGCACGGCTGATGGCGCGGACCGGGATCGCTGTCACGCCGCGCCGGATCACCGGCATCCGGCGCCGCAACGAGGCCTGGTTTCTGGAGGATGGCGCGTCGCGTCACGGCCCCTATGACGAGGTGCTGCTGGCGCAGGGCCAGCCCGCCACGATGCCCGACAAACAGTTGGAGACATGGCGCGATCATGCCGAACGGCACGGCCTTGACCTGGTCGCGGCCTATCCCGATCACCGGCTGCTGCGTCAGGCGCAGAACTGGGCCGGCAAGCCCGTCGGCGTGCGTGGTCTCGGCCTGTCGACGCTGGACGTGGTGCGGCTGCTGACGCTGGGCCTGGGCGGACGCTTCGCCGACGGCCGATACCACCGGTCAGGCCGCGAACCCGCGCGCATCCTGCCCTTTTCGCTGGACGGCCACGCGCCGGCGCCCAAGCCCGCCGATGCCACGCAGGATGCACATTTCGAGCCGACCGAGACCGAAACCCGCGCCTTTCGCGCGGCCGTCGCGCAGGCGATGGCGGAAGGTCCGGACCAGGCTCTGGCCATCATCTGCGATGCCATTCACGGCCCCGTCCTGCGGATCCTGTCCGACACCGGCGGTGCCGCCGATGCCGGGGCGCTGAATGCATGGCTGTCTGCCGAACGCGAAAAACCCGGCTCGCAGGAGGATCGCCCGGCGGCCACGGCGCTGCGCGCGGCGATCGACGAGGCGCATGGGCGCGCGCCGCCCTCGGCCGGTTATGTCACCGGCCAGCTCATGCGGAAATGGCAGAACGCCCTGCGGCAGGGCTTCAATCCCAACCCGGCGGCACCGGCGACGGCGGCGGCCATCGTGGGCTTCGATGACGGGCTGAAACGCTTCTCCTACGGGCCGCCCGTCGCCTCGGCCCAGGAATTGCTGATCCTGATCCAGGACGGTCTGGTCGATCCCCGCGCGGCCCACGACCCCGATATCGTGATGACCGGCACCGGCTGGCGGCTGGTCGAACATGATACCACCGCCGAGGTCGCGGCGATGGTCGATGCGGTCCTGCCGCCGCCCGATCTGGGACGGCTGGACGATCCGCTGATGCGGGGGCTGATCGATTCAGGCCGCGTGACAGCGATCGAGAAGGGGCTTGGCGCGCGGATCAGGCCGGACGGGCGGCTGATCGGCCGAGATGGCAGCGTTCAGCCCGGCCTCTGCCTGCTGGGTCGGCTGGCGATGGGCAGCGTGATCGCAGCGGATTCGATCCACGATTGCTTCGGCGCGGCCGCCGATCGCTGGGCCCAGGGCGTCGCCGCGCGGGTGCGCGATCACACCGGCTGAGGGATCAGATCTGCTTTTCGGGCATCTGCACCACAAGCCCGTCCAGGTCGTCGGTCACCTTGAGCTGGCAGGTCAGGCGCGACCGGTCGGGATCGGGCTCATAGGCGAAATCCAGCATGTCCTCTTCCATCGGATCCTTGGCCGGCAGTCGATCCACCCATCCCGGATCGACATAGACATGACAGGTCGAACAGGCGCAGGCGCCGCCGCAATCGGCGTCGATTCCGGGGATGCCGTTGTCGCGCGCGCCCTCCATCACGGTCATTCCGGTCTTCACATCGACTTCGTGCCGGGTGCCGTTATGCTCGATATAGGTAATCTTGGCCATCTGCGGGATCCCCTGTCTTTGCGAGGCCAGATAGGCCATTGGGCGGGCGATGAAAAGGGGCGGGCGATCACGACGCGGAAGGTGCGGTCACGGATCGGCCAGTTTGCGGCGCAGCACTCTGCCTTGCCAGCGCAGGCTGGCCCGGTCCGGCCAGATTGCCTCGGCTCGTTCCAGCGCGTCCAGTGCCTGCCCCGCACGGCCCAGGGCTGCCGCGCGCCGCGCCATCGACAGATGCAAAAGCGGGTTGTCAGGGCAAAGCGCGATGGCGTCGGCCAGGAATTCCTCGGCCGCCCCGACATTTCCCAGCCGCCAGCAGGTATCGGCCAGCCGCTTGCGGGTCAGGACTTCGCCGGGCCGCACCCGGTCCAGCCAGTGCAGCAGCCGCAAAGCACGGGCATAGCGGCCGTGCAGCGACAGGATCGCCGCCGCCAGGCCCAGCCATGCGGCCCGATCCGGCCCCGGATCAGGCGGGGCCTTGCCGGCTTTCAGCGCCGCTTCCGGCGGTTCCGGCCGCAGATCAAGAAAGGCCATTTTTTGCGGCAGTTCCGGCCAGCGGCGCATCCCCTGCCGGGCCGCCTCGTCCTTCAGCAATTCCTCCCAATCGCAGAGATAGGACCAACCGGGCGCGACGGCGGATCCGGCCGCCGGATCCCGCGCAGCCAGCGATTTCGCAAGTTTCGGGGCGATCATCAGCATCCGCGAGACCGGACAATCACGCCCGATATAAAGCCGGGCGAAAGCATCGCGCAGCCCGGCTTCACTGGTTTTCAGCGAAAACAGCCAACCCAGGAAGGCATCGGCACTGGCCGGATCGTCGGGGGCCTTGCGCGCGGCGATCAGATCCAGCGCCTGTTGGCACAGCTTTCTGTCCCGCGGCAGGATGCGGGGATCGGCCATGGCCGCGCGCGCCGCCCGTGCGGCCAGCGCGTCATCGCCCGCGTGCAGTGCACTCAGCGCCACGATACGGCGCAGGAAGGGATGGCGGCGAATGTCGTCGGGCCGCGAAGACAGCGCCGTCGCCAGCACCATCCCCTGTCCCGTCGCATCGGCGTGGCTGGCGGCGAATTGCGCCGATTGCGCCAGATCGCCGCTGGCATAGAAGCTGCCGGGCCGGCCGATCACCCGTTCCAGCAGGTGCTGGGAGGCTTGCAGACGAACCGCGTCGGGCAATTCCCTGGGCAGGGCGATCAGGCGCGCGCTGCCCATCGCGGCGGCCGCGCGCGAGAACGCGCTGCCGCCCGGCGCGCCGATATGCGCGCAACCGGCCATCAGCATCACCTCCAGCACGTCACGTTCAGCCGGTTTCAGCGCCCCCAGATCCAGCAGCCGGTCCACCGGCACGATCCGCTCATGCGCGGCCGCCAGATGCGCCGCCGCCCCCGGCGTGTCGCTGAAGACGATCACCGGCCCCTCTGTGGCATCGGTCCAGGCCAGGCAGAATTCGTCAGGCACATATTTTTCAGGCCAAGAACTGAGCGACCACGGCTCTCCGTCAAGCAGATCACCGCGTCTAAGATGGATCGCGCTGGCCTCCTCCAGCGACCCGCCCCAGGCCTCCAGCTTCGCGCGCGCCGACCGCAATTCCGCCTTCAGCCGCCGGGCCAGGGGCAAGGTCTTTGCAATGGCCGCGATTTCCGCCCTTGCCGCGGCGACATCCTCGCCCATGAAGGTGACGGCCTCGAAGGCCGCGTCGCTGTGAAATCGCTGCCCCTCGGCCAGATTGCGGGAGAATTGCGCCGCGTCCACGATCGGCGAGATCGCCGTCAGATTCGTTCTCGCATCCAGATTCGGCTTGCGGCTGACGATTCCGATATGGCGGGCGACGAAATCGGCCTGCAGGAAATCGTTCGGATCGACCAGTTCGGGATAGGGTCCATCCGGTTCGGCCAGCCACAGAAACCGGGCCTGGGTGTCGAATTTCCGCCCCAGCCGCAGGATGTTCAGCAAACCGATCAGCCGCGCTCCGATCCTGTCCTTGCGAAATCCGATGATCGAGGGGCCGCCGTTCACATCCGCTCCTGGTCGTGGTTGGCCAAACGCTAAGGCTCGCGGTCGTAAATGACCAGCTGTTCAGTCCCGGCATCTGGTGGA
>DBFD01000078.1 GCA_002294185.1 Paracoccus sp. UBA889 | reverse complement strand
GACGAAGGGATTCGAACCCTCGAGACCCTTCCGGGCCTACTCCCTTAGCAGGGGAGCGCCTTCGACCACTCGGCCACGTCTCCGCCGATCCGTATATGGACCGGCGTCCATAGTGACAAGGGGGATTTGGTGGTGGATCGTTTGAAACCACGGGATCAGCGGACGGATGGCCAGCCCTTCATCGTCCCACTGGTCGCGTCCGTCAAGCGGTGTAATTGCCCAGATGGCCTGAGGGCATGATGAGGCGGCTTTTGTTGTGATGCGGAGAATGGGGTCGACCTCCTCCGTGTCGATCTGAGCGAATGCTTCGACCATCATGTAGCGACTGGCGGTCTGCCACTCGTCGTTCTGCTCGAAGAGAACAGCGCCGATCAGGCGCATGATCGAGGCCTCGTTGGGGATGATGCCTACGACATCGGCGCGGCGCTTCACCTCCTTGTTCAAACGTTCAATGGGATTGGTCGAGTGCAGCTTCGTCCGCTGCTGTCGCGGGAACGACATGTAGGCCAGCACGTCGTGCTCGCTGGCGTCCATGAGATCGGCGAGCTTGGGCCAGCGCGGGCGCAGCTGTTCCGCGACCTTGTGCCAGATCTTGCCGGCTTGGGTTGGGTCGGGTTGATCGAAAGACTCCCGGATCGCGGCGGCGACGACGGTGTGCTGGCCGCGGGACACGTGCGCCAGGACGTTGCGCATCAAGTGAACGCGGCAGCGCTGCCCGCTCGGCCGTCGCCGATCCCCCGGATCGGCTTTTGGGCCTCACCTTCGAACACCGGGGCGATGGCCGCCCTGAGGCCCGTGTGCGCATCGCTGATGACCGATCGCACGCCGCCGAGACCCGGACCTTCAGGGACCGCAGGACCTCGGTCCAGAACGTCTCGGCTTCGGTCGGGCCGATGCCCAGGCTGATGATCCCCCTCCGGCCCCCGGAGTTGGCGGCGACAGCGATTATGGCCGCGACGGGCACGATGCGCCCGCCCTGGTGGACTTTGAGGTAGAGGTCGCATCCAACCAGACGTAGGGCCATTCTCCCGTCAGCGGGCGGTTCAGGAACTCGCCCACGCGTTCGTCGATGTCCTTGCAGAGCTTCGATACGGGGCTTTTCGAGATGCCCGACAGACCCATGGCCTGCACCATTTCGTCGACGTGCCGGGTCGAGACGCCGCGGATCCAGGCCTCCTGAATGACAGCCACCAGCGCCTGCTCTGAGGCTTTCGGGGCTTCGAGAAAGCCAGGGAAGTAGCTGCCCTTCCGCAGCTTCGGCACCCGCAGGTTCAGCGTGCCCAAACGGGTATCGAGAGCGCGCTCTCGATACCCGTTCCGCCGTGTCGTTCGTTCGACGTTGCGCTCATGCCGCCCGGCGCCGATCAGTCCTTCGACATCGGCTTCCATGATCAGTTGCAGCATCGGATCGGCGATGGTTGGAAGAAAGTCTCCCTGATGGTGCTTGGCCAGCAGCTCGGACAGGTCCATCGCTGTCTTGGTCGTCGAGGTCTCCGTATGGCTTGGGGTTGAAGCGTCGAAACTCCGCCTCAATCCTGCACCTCGATAGCCACCCGGGATCACACCGTTGGCGGCGTCGAAATTACACTAGCACCTCGGACACGAACGTCCCACTTGCTGCCTGAGCTACTCACCATCCTTTGGCCAGAATTCCGGCGTGATTTAAGCTGCTTGACCTGCTGGCCGGTTTCGAACTGGTTGAAGTAGACCACGGCAGGCGCTCGTCAGCAATGGGCGGTGTGAGGCCCGCTGCTGATTGTAGAAGGCGGTCCATCGGCCGATGCCAGTCTTCGCCTGCGAGCCGGTCTCCCAGGCGGGCAGATAGACGCATTCATACTTCAGATACCGCCAGAGGCGCTCAATGTTGTCGAGGCGGGGCGGCCTGAGCCGCGTCAGTCGCCTTGCAAGGCTGCGATGATGGGGCCGAAATCCGCGGCCTTGAGGCTGGCTCCGCCGACCAGCGCCCCGTTCACATGCGCGATGGCGAAAATCTCGGCGGCATTCGCCGCCTTCACGCTGCCGCCATACAGAAGACTGACATTCGCCGCGTCTGTCACCTTGCCGACCAGCCGTTCGCGCATCAGCGCATGGACTTCGGCGATCTGGTCGCCGCTGGGAGTTCGGCCGGTGCCGATGGCCCAGACCGGTTCATAGGCGATCACCGTGTTGCCGGCATTGGCGCCGGGCGGGATCGAGCCCTCGAGTTGCGCGGCGATCACCTCCAGTGCCTCGTCATTGTCGCGCTGCGCCTCGGTCTCGCCGACGCAGATGATCGCGATCAGGCCGGCGTCATGGGCCGCCGCAGCCTTGGCCGAGACATCGGCGTCGGTCTCGCCATGATCGGCGCGGCGTTCGGAATGGCCGAGAATGACGTAATCGGCGCCGGCATCCTTCAACTGCACGGCGGCGATGTCGCCGGTATGGGCGCCGAAGGCGCGCGCGTGGCAATCCTGCCCGCCAAGCGCGATCGGATGGGCGCCGATTCGCGCCTTCATCGGTTGGATCAGCAATGCCGGCGGGCAGATCAGCACGTCGCAGCCGGGGTCGGGTCGGGCCGCGATCAGCGCGTCGATCTGCGACAGCGCCGCCAGATCGCCGTTCATCTTCCAATTGCCCGCAGCCAGCTTGCGTGGTGCCATGCCCTGTCCTCCGCTTCGCACAATCAAAGGCTTAGGGAAACGCGGCCCTGGCTGCAATGATGATTGTCGCCGACGAGGCGGTTCACTCGGCCGTGCGACTACCTTCCAACGGCTCGAAGCGGACGGATTCGCCGCAGCCGCAGGCATCGGTCACATTCGGATTGCGAAAGCGGAATCCGGATTCGATCAGGCCGGATTCATAGTCGATCTCGGTCCCGAACAGGAACATCTGCGCCATGGGCGCGATCAGCACGCGGGCCTCGCCCTGTTCGACGACCTCGTCTGCCTTGTCGGGGGACTGGGCCAGATCCATCGTGTATTCCATTCCCGCGCAACCACCCTTCTTCAGGCCGATCCGCAGGCCGTAGGCCTGTTTGCCCGCCATCAGCCGCACGATCTGACGCTCGGCGGAGGGCGTGATGGTGACGGGGCTTTTGCCGGGAATGCCGAACATGGGCGGGCCTTTCGTTGCATCTGTCACAGAAGATAGGGTCCGGGGTGCTCGCGCTCAAGCCCCTGCGCTGGCCGGCGGCCGGACGATGCAGGGCTGCGATCACATCGGAACATTTCCCCGCGATGACGGCGGTTGCCTGCGCGTCCTTCCGCCGACGCGGCGTTGCGCGGCAAAACCCCCGCGTGTATCAGGTTGCCCAGGAACGGCAGTTTGAAGGATGACGCGGATGCGCAGGGTTGTTGTCACCGGACTTGGGATGGTCACGCCGCTGGCTTCGGGCGTCGAGGCGACGTGGCAGCGGTTGCTGGCCGGGACGTCCGGGGCAGGCCGGATCACGCGATTCGATCCCAGCGATGTGGTCACGAAATATGCCTGCGAGATCCCGTTCGGCGATGGCAGCGACGGCACCTTCAATCCCGACGACTGGATGGCGCCCAAGGACCGGCGCAAGGTCGATGATTTCATCCTCTACGGCATGGCCGCCGCCGATCAGGCGGTGAAGGATGCCGGATGGGAGCCCGAGGACGAGGAAGACCGTCTCCGCACCGGCGTCATGATCGGTTCGGGGATCGGCGGGCTGACATCGATCGCGGAAACGGCGGTGCTGATCAAGGAACGCGGGCCAAAGCGTGTCTCTCCCTTCTTCATTCCGGGTGCGCTGATCAACCTGATCTCGGGACAGGTCAGCATCCGTTACGGCTTCAAGGGGCCGAACCACGCCGTGGTGACGGCCTGTTCGACGGGGGCCCATGCCATCGGCGATGCGGCGCGGCTGATCATGCTGGGCGATGCGGACGTGATGATCGCGGGCGGTGCCGAGGCGCCGATCAGCGAAATCGGGATCGCCGGCTTCAACGCCTGCAAGGCGCTGTCCACGCGGCGCGATGACGATCCGACTGCCGCGAGCCGCCCCTATGACAAGGACCGCGACGGTTTCGTGATGGGCGAAGGCGCCGGTGTCGTCGTCCTTGAGGAATATGAACACGCCAGGGCGCGCGGCGCGACGATCCATGCCGAGGTTCTGGGCTATGGGCTGTCGGGCGACGCCTATCACATCACCGCGCCCGCCGAGGATGGAGATGGCGGATACCGGGCGATGCAGAACGCCCTGCGCAATGCCGGGATCGGCCCCGAGAAGATCGACTATATCAATGCGCATGGCACCAGCACGATGGCCGACACCATCGAACTGGGCGCGGTCGAGCGGCTGATGGGAGATCATTCCAGGAACGCCGTCATGTCGTCCACCAAGTCCAGCATCGGGCATCTGCTGGGCGCGGCGGGTGCGGTCGAGGCGATCTTCTGCGTGCTGGCGATTCGCGACCAGATCTGCCCGCCGACCATCAATCTGGACAATCCGGCCGTCCAGCCGAAGCTGGATCTGGCCGCCAATGCGGCGGTCCGACGCAAGGTCGACATCGCCTTGTCCAACAGCTTCGGCTTCGGCGGCACCAATGCCAGTCTGGTTCTCGGGAAGGTCAAGGAATGATCTGGCGCAACATCGCCTCGAACTTCCTGACCTTGCTGATTGTCCTGCTGATCGCCGCCGCCGCGGCTGTGGCCTGGGCAAAGCGCGAGTTTTCCGGTCCGGGGCCAAGCGAAATCGCGCAATGCGTCCAGATCGCGCCCGGGGCCAGCCTGAATGCAGTCAGCCAGCAACTTGCCTCGCAGGGCGCAGTCAGCAGCGCCTATATCTTCCGCGCCGGCACTGATTACATGGACAAGGCGCGCGACCTGAAATTCGGCAGCTATCTGGTGGCACCACGCGCGAGCATGGAAGATATCGTCGGCGTGATCACCGCGGGCGGCCCCTCGACCTGCGGGACCGAGGTGATCCTTCGCGTCGGCGTGCGCGAGACGAACGTGCTGCTGCGCGACATGAACCCCGATACCGGCGCCTTCGAAGAGATGGCGCGCTGGAGCCCCGAAAGCGGCGATCTTCCCGAAGCGATCGTGGCTGCCGAGAAAAAGCCCGATGCCCGCCTGCGCGTCGCCCTGGCCGAGGGCGTGACCAGCTGGCAGGTGGTTCAGGGGCTGAACGCCGTCGATTTCCTGACCGGCGAAGTGGACAAGGTTCCCGCCGAAGGATCGCTGGCGCCGGATACCTATGATGTCGAGGCGGGCGCCGATCGCGGCGCGCTGCTGGCCGAGATGGCGGCGCGGCAATCAAGGATCCTGGCGCAGGAATGGGAGGCGCGGCCTTTCGGCCTGCCCTATGACAGCCCGGAACAGGCGCTGATCATGGCATCGATCGTCGAGAAGGAGACCGGCCTGCCCGAGGAACGGCCGCAGGTGGCCAGCGTCTTCGTGAATCGGCTGGAACAGGGGATGCGGCTGGAAACCGATCCCACGGTGATCTACGGCATCACCCGGGGCGAGGGAATTCTGGATCGCGGCCTCAGGCGCTCTGAACTTGCGGCGCAGACGCCCTACAACACCTACCGGATCGACGGCCTGCCGCCGACGCCCATCGCCAATCCGGGACGCGCGGCGATCAATGCGGCGCTGAACCCGGCCCAGACCGACTATATCTTCTTTGTCGCCGATGGCTCGGGCGGGCACGCCTTTGCCCGCACGCTGCAGGAACATAACGCCAATGTCGCCCGCTGGCGCCAGATCGAGGCGCAGCGGGGGCAGGCGACCGACACGCCGGTGCAGGGCGGCGGCTGAGCGCGCCGCGCCGGATCCGCGGGCGGCGCGGCGCGGATCGGGTTCAGACCTCGTATTCGGTCAGAAAGTCCCTTGGTATCAGAAGGTTCTTTCGGCTCAGGGCCTTCACGTCGCGTTCTCCGCACAGTGCCATGCTGATATCCAGCTCCTTCCGGATGATCTCCAGCGCGTGGGTTACGCCGGTCGCTCCCATCGCCCCAAGGCCGTGCAGCCAGGCCCGCCCGATCCAGGTCGCATGGGCGCCAAGCGCCAGCGCCTTCAGCACGTCCTGACCCGATCGGATGCCGCTGTCCATGTGGATCTCGACCCGGTCGCCCACCGCCGCGACGATATGCGGCAACATCCGGATCGCGGACAAGGCCCCGTCCAGTTGCCGCCCGCCGTGATTGCTGACCACGATCGCATCGGCCCCGAAATCGGCCGCGATCCGGGCGTCCTCGGGGTCCATGATGCCCTTCAGGATCAGCTTGCCGCCCCACATGTCGCGGATGCGGGCGATCTTGTCCCAGTCCAGCCGCTCGTCGAACTGCTCGGCGGTCCAGCTCATCAGCGACGAGGTGTCGCCCACGCCCTTCGCATGGCCGACGATATTGCCGAACTGGCGTCGCCTGGTCCGCAGCATCCCCATGCCCCACCGCCATTTCAACGCCAGATCCAGCATCACCGGCAGCGTCAGCTTCGGCGGCGCCGACAGCCCGTTCTTCAGATCCTTGTGCCGTTGCCCCAGGATTTGCAGATCCAGCGTCAGAACCAGCGCGCTGCAACCCGCCGCCTTGGCGCGATCAATGATGGCGGCCACGAAATTCTGATCACGCATGACGTAAAGCTGGAACATGAAGGGCTTGGTGGCATGGGCCGCCACATCCTCGATCGAACAGATCGACATCGTGGACAGGCAGAAGGGAACGCCGAATCTTTCGGCGGCGCGGGCCGCGTGAATCTCGCCATCGGCATGTTGCATCCCGGCCAGCCCGACCGGCGCCAGCCCCACCGGCATCGAGACAGGCAGGCCCGCCATATCCGACGCGGTCGATCGGTCGGACATGTCCACCGCCACCTTCTGGCGCAGTTTCAGCCGTGCGAAATCGGTGGTGTTCTCGCGAAAGGTCTGTTCGGTATAGCTGCCCGATTCCGCATAATCGTAGAACATCCGCGGCGTGCGCGCCCGGTGCAGCCGTTTCAGATCCTCGATGCAGGTGATGACGGGCATGGCCGGGCCTCCTCAGTGTGGTCAGAATTTCTTACCACCGGTCGCGAACCTGCTCAATCGCCCCTGTCACAACCCCATCCGGGCGCGCAGATCGGGCTCGATGACCGGCCTTCTCAGGGCTTCGGCACGGCGGGTCAGGGCATCGCCCTCGGCCTCGGTGGCGGTCTCGATCGCGGCTGATCCGCCGGCCGCATGATCGGGCAGGGTCGGCTCGGCCAGGGCCTGCGCCGTCGGCAGCAGCCTTGGATAGGCGGTATCGCCGCGCCCGCAGGCGGCAAGAATCAGCAGGGCGCAGACCATCAGAGGAACCGGCTTCGTCATGACGCCCAGGTTAGGGCGAGGGCGCCTGTCCCGCAATCGCCCTTTTCCCGCCCCGGTCGCTGGCCTAGACAGGGACATGGCCCGTACCCAAGGTTCCCGCGCCGAGATCACCGGACCGCTGGTCCGCGCCCAGGCCCTGCGCCTTTTCGCGCGCCACGGCTATGCGGCCGTGTCGATGCGCCAGATTGCTGCCGGCGTCGGCGTGCAGGCCGGCGCTCTCTATGCCTATACGCCCGACAAGCAGGCGCTGCTGGCCGATCTTCTGGAAACCCACATGCGCGATCTGCTGGCGGCATGGCAGGACGATCCGGCGCAGCCGCCGCTGGCGCGACTGGAAGGATTCGTTCGCTTCCACATCAATTTCAGCCTCGATCATCCGGACGCCGTCTTCCTGTCCTATATGGAATTGCGCAACCTGACGCCTGAAAACCATGGCCGCATCGCGGCCCTGCGCACCCGATACGAGGATGGTCTGGACCGGATCCTGCACGCGGGCACGGCCTCAGGGGCGATGCAGCTGGACGATCCGCGACTGGCACGGATGGCGCTGATCGCGATGCTGACCGGCGTGACCAACTGGTATCGCGAGGGCGGCCGCCTGGACCGGACCCGGATCGCCGATATCTACTGGGGTCTGGCACGCGGCGCGGTCGGAGCGGACTGA
Source organism: Paracoccus sp. UBA889 (assembly GCA_002294185.1). Lineage (GTDB taxonomy): Bacteria > Pseudomonadota > Alphaproteobacteria > Rhodobacterales > Rhodobacteraceae > Paracoccus. The sequence continues at coordinate 3,531 of DBFD01000078.1, read as the reverse complement.
GGGGTTCTTCGTTGCCCAAATACCCATCTTGCCGCCGCGCCCCGCCCCCCCGATAATCGCGCCATGAGTCTGCCTCCCGGTTTCCTTGACGAGATCCGCAACCGCGTTCCGATCAGTCGCGTGATCGGGCGCCGCGTCGTGTGGGACCAGCGCAAATCCAACCAGGCACGGGGAGACTGGTGGGCGCCGTGCCCCTTCCATCAGGAAAAATCGGCCAGCTTTCATTGTGACGACCAGAAGGGTTTCTATTATTGCTTTGGCTGTCAGGCCAAGGGCGACGTGATCAGCTTCCTGCGCGAATGCGATGGAATGGAATTCATCGAGGCGGTAAAATCCCTTGCCTCCGAGGCCGGGCTTTCCATGCCCGAACCCGATCCGCGCGCGCGTGAAAAATCCGACCGCCGATCCCGCCTCATCGAGGTGACCGAGGCCGCCTGCCGCTGGTTCCGGCTGCAATTGCAGACCGGCGCTGCGGCCGAGGCGCGCGACTACCTTGCGCGGCGCGGCCTGGACCGCGAAAGCGAGGCGCAATTCGAGATCGGCTTCGCGCCCGGCCACCGCACCGCGCTGACCTCGGCGCTGCGCGACAAGGGCTTCGAAGAGGCGCTGATCGTCGAGGCCGGCATGGCTGCGAAACCCGTTGATGGCGGACCGGCCTATGATCGCTTTCGCGGCCGGATCGTCTTTCCGATCCGCGACGGACAGGGCCGCTGCATCGGATTCGGCGGGCGCGCGATGGATCCGAATGCCCGCGCCAAATATCTCAACAGCCCGGAAACGCCGCTGTTCGACAAGGGGCGGAACCTCTACAATCTCGGCCCTGCCCGGGCGGCGGTCGGCAAGGGGCAGCCGCTGATCGTGGCCGAGGGCTACATGGACGTGATCGCGTTGTCGCGCGCGGGTTTTCAGGGTGCGGTGGCGCCGCTGGGCACCGCCATTACCAGCGAACAACTGGCCGCGATGTGGCGCCTGTCGCCGGAACCGGTCATCGCGCTGGACGGGGACGCGGCGGGCCAGCGGGCGGCGCAGAGGCTGATCGATCTCGCGCTGCCTCTGACCGGCCCGGGGCAGGCCCTGCGTTTCGTCCTGCTGCCTGCGGGTCAGGATCCGGACGATCTGATCAGGGTGGCGGGGCAGGGTGCGATGAAGGCATTGCTGGATCAGGCCCGGCCGCTGGTCGATCTGCTGTGGAGCCGCGAAACCGAGGGGCAGCGTTTCGACAGCCCCGAACGCAAGGCCGCGCTGGACCGCCGCCTGCAACAGGCCATTGCCAGAATCCCCGACGAGTTGACCCGCCGCCATTATGCCGACGAAATCCGCGGAAAACGATGGCAGCTTTTCGGGGGCCGGCGGCAGCCCCGGGGCGAAGGGGTGCGGCAGGGCGCGGCGGGGCGCGGCCCCGCCCGGCGCGGAGGGGCCTCGATGGCCCCGCGCGCGCCGCTTCCCACCTTGCCGGTCGCCGGGCCCGATGCGGGAACGGCGTTGCTGGAGGGCGCCAGCCTGCTGATCTGCGCCCTGCGGCCGGAACTGGTGGCGCTTGTCGAGACGCGGCTTGAACGGCTGTCGCCCCGCGATGCTGATCGCGCCGCATTGTTGCATGATCTGCTGACCGGAAACGAAAGCGAGGCCGGTCGCCGGGCTCTTGAAATCCTTCGCAGCGACGCCCAATTGGGCCTGACCCCGCCCGTCATCGGCCGCAAGGATCCGGAAGCCATTCTGACCATGCTGCAAAATCTGCTGGACCGGATCGAGGCGGAACGCGCCGCAGGACCGGAACTGTCGCGGGCCGAGACCGAAATCGAGGGTGATGCGGACGAAGGCCTGACCTGGCGCTTTCAGCAGGTCAACAAGGCACGACACCGCGCCGAACGTCCGGAACTCGAGGATTCCGGCGACCTGAACGAAGACAGGGACAAGCTTGCGGCCGAGTTGAGCGACGCCCTGAGCAGACAGATTTGGCGCAAGCCGCCCCGCCGGTGAGAGACCTTGCCCGCAAGGTGCGCGGAGTGCGGTCCGGCAGGTGCGAATCATCTGTCGGAGGGCAAAGGACAATTGCTGGCGCCGATCTTTGATTCGGTCGGCCGGCACGGTAAAAGCAAGGCAGTTTCGGCGCGATTCGGGTGATTCGCGAATCACCGCCTCGGAAAGGGAGCCCTGGATGGCCACCAAGGAAGACGACACCGACAAGACCGACAAGGACGAGAATGCCCATTCGCTGGACATGAGCCAGGCGGCGGTCAAGAAGATGATCGCCGAGGCCCGCGACCGCGGCTACATCACCTATGACCAGCTGAACACGGTTCTGCCTCCCGAGCAGGTCAATTCCGAACAGATCGAGGATGTCATGTCGATGCTGTCCGAGATGGGCATCAACGTGATCGAGGACGAGGACGAAGCCGACGAGGCCGAGGGCGGCGCAGTCGCCACCACCGCCTCGGGTTCGCGCGAGGTGGCGGTCGCAGCCACCGAAACCGAGAAGCTGGACCGCACCGACGACCCCGTCCGCATGTATCTTCGCGAGATGGGCAGCGTCGAATTGCTGTCTCGCGAGGGCGAGATCGCGATCGCCAAGCGCATCGAGGCCGGACGCAACACGATGATCGCGGGCCTTTGCGAAAGCCCGCTGACCTTCAAGGCCATCACCATGTGGCGGCAGGAACTGCTGGACGAAGAGATCCTGCTGCGCGACGTGATCGATCTTGAGACCACCTTCGGTCAGGCGATGGAAGACGAAGAGGCCGAGGACGAGGAATTGTCCGAGGAAGGTGGCGCGGCGGCAACCTCGGACAAGCGCGAGGAACTGGATGCCGACGGCAATCCGATCAGCAGCGATGATGACGAGGACGAAGACGACGGCGCCAACCTGTCGCTTGCCGCGATGGAAGCCAGCCTCAAGCCGAAGGTGCTGGAGACGCTGGAAGTCATCGCCCGCGATTATGAACAACTGGCCGACATGCAGGATCAGCGGATGTCGGCCACGCTGAACGAGGATAACAGCTTTTCGGCCAACGCCGAAGGCGCCTATCAGAAATTGCGCAGTGAAATCGTTGCCTTGGTGAACGAACTTCATCTGAACAACAGCCGCATCGAGGCGCTGGTCGATCAGCTTTACGGCATCAATCGCCGCATCGTCACCATCGATTCCGGCATGGTCAAGCTGGCCGATGCCGCGCGCATCAACCGCCGCGAATTCATTGACGCCTATCGCGGTTCGGAACTGGATCCGACCTGGATCGACCGGCTGTCACAGAATACCGGCCGGGGCTGGCAGGCGCTGTTCGAAAGATCGCGCGACAAGGTCGAGGATCTGCGCGTCGAGATGGCGCAGGTCGGCCAGTATGTCGGCGTCGATATCGAGGAATTCCGCCGCATCGTGAATCAGGTCCAGCGCGGCGAGAAAGAGGCCCGGCAGGCCAAGAAGGAGATGGTCGAGGCGAACCTGCGACTGGTCATCAGCATTGCCAAGAAATACACGAACAGGGGCCTGCAATTCCTTGATCTCATTCAGGAAGGCAATATTGGCCTGATGAA
>DBFD01000065.1 GCA_002294185.1 Paracoccus sp. UBA889 | reverse complement strand
TCGTCCTGCCGGATCAGATCGGACAATTCCATCGCGGGCTCGCCAAACAGCCTGCCCGCGCCCTGGTTTTCAAGCACCAGAAGCGCGCGCTGGATCGCCCCGATGCTGGCCGTGCCGACATTGCCGTATTGCAGCGACAGTTCCGTCGCGTTCTGGCCGACCCAGACCAGCATGGATTGCAGATCCTTCAGGTCCAGCAGCGCAAGCCCCTGTTCGTCGGCGACGCGGAAGGCGATGTTCATCACCCCTTCCTGTGCCTCGGTCAGATCCAGCAGACGCGACAGCAGCAGAGGCCCCATTTCGGCCGGGGTGGTACGGACGGGATGTCCCTTCTCGCCCCAGACATCCCAGAAAACGGTCGGGAACGGCTGATAATCGAGGTCCAGCCCGATCTGACCGGCGCGTTTGCTGAACGCCTCGTGCAGTCGGGCCTCGGCGCTGCCGGACTGCGACAATCCGGCCAGGTCGCCCTTCACGTCCGACAGAAAGACCGGCACACCGGCCAAAGACAGGCTTTCGGCAAGGGTCTGCAGGGTCACGGTCTTGCCGGTCCCGGTCGCACCGGCGATCATGCCGTGACGGTTGGCGTATTTCATCAGCAGGGATTGCGGGTTGGCATAGGATGGGCCGCCGCCGCCGACGAAGATCGTATTTGCCTCTGCGTCCAGCACCCCGGTCATGCCCCGCCCCCGTTTTTGCGTTTTTCCGCCGCCAGTTCAGGCTGCGTGCGTTGCGACAATACAATCTTAAGGAAAATGTGTCAGTATGCGAATCGTCCGGGGTCACGATCGTGGACGTCGGACCTTCCTCCCTGTTGGACTGCCGCGCCTTCGGGCGCGGCTTTTTTCGTCCGGATGAGGCGTGCATCAGCCCAGCCCGAAGAGCCCGGTGGAATTGTGATCGAAACTGTCCTTCTGGACTGTTGACGGATCACGGCCGCGCGACTAGCGTGCGGCCAATGATGACCGGCCAGTCCGGCAGGGAGCAAACGCAAATGCGTTCAGGGGCCGCAGAAAACTGCGGCCCTTTCGCATGTCGCGCGCCCGGGTGCCAGCCGTGATTGTCCCGTTGCGTCAGGCTGCGGTCCCGGCGCGCAAGACACAAGTCGGGAACACCTTACCCTGCGTCAGCCGCCACTGGCGCGACGCGCACGCCAAGGTGAAGCCCTGTGACGCTGACGGATCGGTTGCGGCCTGACAAAGCGCGTCGGACGTGCTAGGCGGCGTCAAAGCATCGAGCAAAGGGAAGACACGAGAATGCTCAACAAATCTTCGCAGGCGCTGATCCTGGCTCTGAGCGTGATCGCCGCACCGGCCTTCGCCCAGGATGCCGCCGCCCCGGCCGAGGCGACCCAGCCCGCGACGTCGGCCCCGGAAACAACCGCCGCGCCGCAGGCGCCCGCGACAGGCGAGACCGCGCCCGCCGCAGACGCCGCAACAGCGAGCCAGGACAACGCCACCCCGGCCGCGCCCGCTGATGATGGCGCGCCGAAGGCCGGAAGCTACTATGTCAAATCGACGAAACAGGACTGGACCATTCGTTGCGTCAAGGCCCAGCAGGGCAAGGATCCGTGCGAATTGTATCAGCTGATGAAGGATCAGAATGACAATTCCGTGGCGGAAATCACGGTGATCCCGCTGAAAAACGGCGATGTCGCGGCTGGCGCGACGCTGGTGGCACCGCTGGAAACCGACCTGATCGAGGGGCTTGGCTTTGCGGTCGATGATGGCAAGTCGCGCGGGTATCCGTTCAGCTTCTGCGCCTCTGTCGGCTGCGTGTCGCGCATGGGTTTCACCGATGCCGAACTGACCGCATTGAAGCGCGGAAACAAGGCCGTCGTCAGCCTGCTGCCCTTTGGCGCCGATCCGAAAAAGCCGGTTCAGCTGACCCTCTCGCTGACCGGTTTCACGGCGGCGTTCGATGAACTGACCGATTATGCATCAACGCCCGCAACCTCGAACGGTGCCGCCCCGGCCGAAACGGAAAGCGCGCCTTCGGGCAACTGATCGCATACCTGCGAATGCCAGATCGCCGTGCCCGCCGGGCGCGGCGTTGCGATATGGGCCCGACCGTGTTCAGACCCGGCGCAGGGCGACGACTGCGTTCAGCCCGCCGAAAGCGAAGGCGTTGGACAGGACCGCTTCGACCCGCGCCTCGCGCGCCTCGTTCGGCACCACGTCCAGCGCACATTCCGGATCCGGTTCCTGATAGCCGATCGTCGGCGCGATCACGCCATCGCGCAGGGCCATGATGCAGGCCAGCATTTCCACCGCGCCGGTGCCGCCGATCACGTGGCCATGCATCGATTTCGTGGACGAGATCATCAACCGGTCGGCGTGATGACCGAAGGCATGGGCGACGGCGGCGCATTCGGTCTTGTCATTGGCCGCAGTGCCGGTGCCATGGGCATTGATATAGCCGACCTGATCGGGATTCAGGCGCGCATCCTGCAAGGCACCGGTGATCGCGCGCTCGGCGCCCTGGGCCGAGGGCATGACGATATCCTGCGCGTCCGAGGACATGGCAAATCCCACCACCTCGGCCAGAATCTCGGCGTCGCGCGCGCGGGCGCTGTCGTAATCCTCGAAGACGAAGACGCCAGCGCCCTCGCCCTGGACCATGCCGTTGCGATTGGCGCTGAAGGGGCGGCAGGCGTCGCGGGACATGACGCGCAGCCCCTCCCAGGCCTTGACGCCGCCAAAGCACAGCATCGCCTCGGACCCGCCGGTCAGCATCACCTTTGCCGCGCCCGACCGCACCATCTGGAAGGCCAGCCCCATCGCGTGATTCGAGCTGGCGCAGGCAGTGGCCACGGTAAAGGCGGGGCCGCGCAAGCCGAATTCCATGCTGACATGGCTGGCCGCCGCATTGTTCATCAGCTTCGGCACGACGAAGGGATGAACGCGGTTCTTCCCCTCCTCATAGACATGGCGGTAATTCTCGTCCCAGGTGTTCAGCCCGCCGCCCGCCGTGCCCAGCACGACCCCCGAACGCAGGCCCAGGGCACCTTCGAAATCCAGCCCGGACTGGGCGACGGCCTGTTTCGCGGCCAGCAGCGTGAACTGGGTGAACTTGTCATAAAGCACGATCTGCTGGCGGTTGAAATAATCCTCGGCCCGCCAGTCATGGACCTGCCCGCCGATCTGGATCGACAGCCGGTCCACATCGCGGAAATCAAGCTGCGTGATGCCGCAACGCCCTTCGCGGAAGGCCTGCATCGTCGAGGCGACATCGTGGCCAAGCGCGTTGATGGTGCCCGCCCCGGTGATGACGACGCGGCGCAATCCGTCGTCGGGCCGGCGCGTTGCAGCAGGGGCGGCAAGCCGATCGGGCATGGCCGGCGCGGCCGCCCCCTTTCCCGTCTTCTTCGGATTCATGCGGCTTTCTGGGCCACCAGCCGCCGGACCGCCGCGATGATCGTGCCCATGTTCGAGATGTCGAAATCCGATTTCTCGGGCTCATTGGCATTGAACGGGATCGAGATGTCGAATTCCTCTTCCAGCGCGAAGATGGATTCGACCAGTCCCAGACTGTCGATCCCCAGTTCCTCGGGCGTGGCCTCGCTGGTCACCTGTTCGGGATCCAGCATCGCCTGTTCTGCGACGATCTCGCGAATGCGCGATTCGATCTGGTCGGTCATATGGCCTCCTGCTCAGCCCTTGTCCAACAATCGTGTAACAGTTTCCTGAAGCTTTGCCAGTTGTTGTGCAAAACGCGGCAGCCGCCGGACGGCCTTCTGGATTTCCATCTGGGTTTCCATCTTCACGGCCGGATTGCCCAGGATGACCCGGCCCGCCGGCACACGACTGAAGATCTTCGTGGCCCCGCCTGCGATCACGTCGTCGCCGATCTCGATATTGTCGCTGACGCCGACCTGCCCGGCCAGGATCACCCGGTCGCCCACGCGGCTCGACCCGGCAATGCCGACCAGCCCGCAAAGAAGGCAGTCCGCACCGACAACGACATTGTGGCCGATCTGGACCAGATTGTCGATCTTGGTGCCGCGCCCGATCCGCGTGGCCCGGATCGTGCCACGGTCGATGGTGGCATTCGCGCCGATCTCGACATCGTCGCCGATCTCGACCCCGCCCAGCGAATGGATGCGCGTCCAGTGCTGCGGGACGAACCCCTCGCGCGTGCCCAGAGAGCGTCGGATCTCCTCGATCCCCGATTCCTCCGGGGTGACGAAGGAAAAGCCGTCGCCGCCGATCACCGCGCCCGGCTGCATGATCAGCCTGTCGCCGGCGCTGACACCATGACCGATCCGCGCCCCTTCGCGCAGCAACGCCTCGCGCCCCAGCCGCGCCCCGCGTCCGACCGAGACATGCGAGGCGATCCGCGCGCCCTGCCCGATCACCACATCCGCGCCGATCACCACGAAGGCGCCGATCGCCGCACCGGCGCCGATCCGCGCCGTCGGGTCGATCACCGCGGTGGGGTGGATGCCGGGCGCGATGTCCGGACCGGGATCGAAGGTGCGGGTCAGCCCGGCAAGCAGCAGGCGAGGGCGGGGCGCGAAGATCGCGGCCCGCAGCCCGTACTCCTCGGGATCCATGCCCTGGGCCAGGATCGCCATGCTGCCGGGCTTCAGGCCGTCGGCATATTTCGGCGCCATCGCCATCGCGATCAGACCGCCCTCGGGACCGACGGGGACAGTGTTCGCGGGCTCGGCGGCGCCGGTCACCGGCAGCGACAGATCGCCCCAACCCTGCGCGTCCAGCGCCCGGGCAAGCTCTCCGACGGTCAAGGCCATGCGTCGTCTCCTTTCGCTGGACAGCGACTTAATCCTTCACGGCGCGTTAATCCAGACGGCCCTTTCCAGGGGCCCAGGCGCCACGGCGTCACGGATATGCGAGCCACGTCGCGGCAGATTTGATGATGTCGGGCCAAGCAACCTCTCGCCTGCAGGTTCCGTTCGTGGCGCTTTGGCCACAGACGCGGCCTTGTCATGCGCCCTGAGCGCCCGGACAACTTGCGGTTGAACCGAGCTTTCGCGACGCTTTGCCACGGTTGCTGCTGCAGCCCGCGCCCACAGCAACGCACTTTTCGGCTAATATGACTGGACAATCCGCCGCGTCCGGTCCGTTCAATCGAGCCAGAGGGAAATTTCACCGCCATCACATCGGTCCTGTTGCCTTGCCGCAACGCTTGCGATGACAATTCGCAACACCGCCGCAAGATGAGCGAATTTCTGCCTATGGTGGAAAAAACGCCCGCTTTCGCGACCAAAGCGGTTTCCCGACGCACAGCATTTTGACATATTGTTAGGCAATCGAGACTAAATCTCGAGAATGTCGCGGAAGAACGCGGCCGCAAGAACGAAGCAGGACAGGCGATCTGACATGACAATGGACCTCATCTCCCGCCGGGGACTCATGGGCGTATTCGCGGCCACGACAGTCACGGCGGCACCCGTGATGGCGAATGCCTTCGGCTTTCTCCGTGGCGCGGGCGACATGCGTCGCGTGCGCATGTACAATGGACGGACTGGCGAAAGCATCGACACCGTTTACTGGGTCAACGGCAAGTATATTCGCGAAGCACTGAATGAAATCAATATCTTCATGCGCGATTGGCGAACCGGGACCGCGATCGGCATCGACCCGCGCGCGATGGATGTCGCCGCAGCGACCCACAGGCTGCTGCAGACGAACGAACCCTACATGATGCTGTCGGGCTATCGTTCGCCGCAGACCAACGCGATGCTGCGCCGGACGTCTTCTGGTGTCGCCAAGAACTCTCTGCACATGTCCGGCAAGGCTGCGGACATGCGGCTCAAGTCGCGTTCGGTCGCGCAGATGTTCAAGGCGGCGGTTGCATGCAGGGCGGGGGGGGTCGGCAAATACAGCCGCTCGAACTTCGTTCACATGGATTGCGGCCCGATCCGCCAATGGGGCGCGTGATCCGGGATCGTTGCCAATGATGGCAGACGAAGGCGCCGCTCGCGGAAAACGCGGGTGGCGCCTTCGTCTTCGGCGCCGCGCGGCTTCCTCGCGCGGAGTTGCGTCTTGCCGGCGCAATTGTCCGGCCTGCGCACGCGAGGCTTGACCCGCAAGACGCATTCCAGGACGCTTCAACAACGCTTTGGAAACGAACGGGATCGTCCATGCCTTACAGAACACGCCGGTATCGTGCGGCCAAGAAGATCCAGGCCGCTGCCGTCGAACTGGCGGTCAGGGACGGTCTGGCGAATGTCACCACGGATGCGATCGCCCGGCTTGCCGGCGTCAGCACCCGGACCTTCTTTAACTACTATCCCTACAAGGAGGCGGCGATCATGGGGCCGCCGCCCGATTACCCGGCCGAGGCCAGCGAGGAATTCGTCAACGGCACCGGCCCGCTGATCGAGGATCTGCGCGTGCTGATCACCACCCATCTCGGCCGCTTTCTGGACGAACGCGAGATGCTGGGCCACATCTTCGCGCTGGCCGAAACGGATCCCAAGCTGGAGGCCCTGCGCAACAGCGCGATCCTGGCGCGGCGGGCGCAGATGCGGCAATTGCTTCAGCGGCGGATGCCGGATGCCGATCCCCGTCTGGTCGAAATTCTGGCCGCGGCCATCGTTGCCGCAACCAATGTCGCCACCAAGGACTGGATCACCGGCGAGGTCGATGATTTCATCGCGGCGGCCCGCCATAATCTGGCGCTGATCTCTACCGCAACCGCGATGCTGACCGGGCCGGCGCCCGGCCCCACCTGATCCGGCCCGTCCTAGACTGCCAGCATCCGACGATAGAGATTGTCCAGATAGGCGTCGGCTCCGACATAGGGATCCTGGGCAGGGCCAAGGACCGCGCGGACCTGAACCTCGAAATCCGCATAATGCTGCGTCAGCGCCCAGATCGAGAAGATCAGGTGGTGCGGATCGACCCGGCTCAGTCGCCCGGCCGCGATCCAGCCAGCCAGAATCGCCACGGTGTCATTGACCAGATCGCGCAGCCTGCCGCCAAGAATATCGCCCAGATGCGGCGCACCTTGCAAAATCTCATAGGCGAAAAGCCGGCTTTCGCGAGGATAATCGCGCGACATCCGCAGCTTGGTGTGAACATAGCCCAGAACCTCGTCCAGCGGATCGCCGTCGGGATCCAGGTTCAGCATCGGCGCCAGCCACAGATCCAGAAGCGTGGTCAGCAGGGTGCGGTGGATCTCGTCCTTCGAGGCAAAGTAATACAGGACGTTCGGCTTCGACAGGCCCGCCGCCTCGGCGATCTGGTCGATGGTCGCGCCGCGGAAACCGCTTTCCGAAAAGACCGTCAGCGCGCCCTCCAGGATAAGATCGCGGTTCTTCTGCTGGATCCTGGTCCGCTGCGGTTCAGGCTGATCTGTCATTGGCAAATCCGATCTGGCATGATCCAAACTTGGGCATCGGGGCCCGATTTGTCATGCGGCATCTCTGCGTGCTTGACTGGCTCTGGCCCCGTGCTAGCCTGATCCTGACCTTTTGGTCAATAATTTGCAGAGGTTCCCCGATGCCGCTCGACCGCAAGCCCGCCCCGAACGACCTGCGTGCCTTCTGGATGCCGTTCACCGCCAACCGTCAGTTCAAGGCGCAGCCGCGCATGCTGGTGGCGGCCAGCGACATGCACTACACCGCCGCCGATGGCCGCGCGATCCTGGATGGAACCGCGGGTCTGTGGTGCTGCAACGCGGGACATTGCCGGCCCCGCATCACCGAGGCGGTGCAGGCGCAAATCGGCCAACTGGATTATGCCCCCGCCTTCCAGATGGGTCATCCGCTGGCGTTCGAGCTGGCCAACCGCCTGGTCGATATCGCGCCTGACGGCATCGAACATGTGTTCTACTGCAATTCCGGCAGCGAAGCCGTCGATACCGCCCTGAAAATCGCGCTGGCCTGGCACCGTGCACGCGGCGACGGCGCGCGCACGCGCCTGATCGGACGCGAGCGCGGCTATCACGGCGTCGGCTTCGGCGGCATCTCGGTCGGTGGCATCGTCAACAACCGCCGCTTCTTTGGCAATCTGCTGACCGGCGTGGACCACCTGTCCCATACGCATCTGCCCCGGAACGCCTTCACGAAAGGCCAGCCTGAACACGGCGCCGATCTTGCGGATGAACTGGAACGCATCATCGCCCTGCATGGCGCCGAGACCGTCGCCGCGGTGATCGTCGAGCCGATGGCCGGTTCCACCGGCGTGCTGCTGCCGCCCAAGGGCTATCTGCAGCGGCTGCGCGAGATCACCCGCCGACACGGAATCCTGCTGATCTTCGACGAGGTCATCACCGGTTTCGGCCGGCTCGGCAGCCCCTTCGCCGCGCAGCATTTCGACGTTCTGCCCGACATGATCACCTGCGCCAAGGGCCTGACCAACGGCGTCGTCCCGATGGGCGCGGTGCTGACCACGGCCGCGATCCACGACGCCTTCATGCAGGGCCCCGACCATGTGATCGAGCTGTTCCACGGCTATACCTATTCCGGCAATCCGGTTTCCTGTGCGGCGGCGATCGCCACCCTGGACACCTATGCCGAGGAAGGGCTGCTGACCCGCGCCGCCGAGCTGGAGGCGCATTGGCAAGAGGCGCTGCACGCCCTTCGCGGCCTGCCTCATGTGATCGACATCCGCAACATGGGCCTGATCGGCGCCGTCGAACTGGCCCCGATCGAGGGCCAGCCCGGCAAGCGCGGCTTCGACGCTTTCGTGAAAGCCTTCGAGGCCGGGATCCTGATCCGCGTGACCGGCGATATCATCGCGATGTCGCCGCCGCTGATCATCAGCAAGGACCAGATCGATGAATTGATCGACACCCTCGCCGATGTCCTGAAGGCCACCGCATGAGCACGCCCGCCTCCTCGGTCCTGATGGATGACGACAGGGTTCGGGTCACGCGCTATGACTTTGCGCCGGGCGACGAAACCGGCTGGCATGTTCACGACATGGAATACGTCATTGTCACGCTGACCGATTGCCGGTTGCGCCTTGACCTGCCCGGCGGGCAGACGACGGACAGCACGATCCCGGCGGGCAGCGCCTATTCCCGGCCCAGAGGAACCGAACACAACGTCGCCAATGGCGGCGCCGCCCCGATGAGCTTTATCGAGGTCGAACTTAAGTAACAGACGCCACTCAGCCGACCGCGCGGCAAGACGCGGCGGCCAGACAGGAAGGACGAGACATGACCCTGACCGGAACGGCCGTGGCCGACAACATGAAGATCGACGGCGACAGGCTGTGGGACAGCCTGATGGAGATGGCCAAGATCGGCCCCGGCGTCGCCGGCGGCAACAATCGCCAGACGCTGACCGACGCCGATGCCGAAGGCCGCGCCCTGTTCCGCATGTGGTGCGAGGAGGCGGGGATGAACATGGCCCTGGACCGGATGGGCAACATGTTCATGCGCCATGAGGGCGAGGAGCCCGATCTGGACCCGGTCTATATCGGCAGCCACCTGGATACCCAGCCGACCGGCGGCAAATATGACGGCGTTCTGGGCGTGCTTTCGGGGCTGGAGGTGATCCGCTCGATCCGGGACATGGGGATCCGGACGCGCCGGCCCATCGTGGTGGCGAACTGGACCAACGAGGAAGGGACTCGCTTCGCACCGGCGATGCTGGCCTCGGGAGTTTTTGCCGGGATCCATGACGAGGATTATGCCAACAGCCGCGAGGATGCCGAAGGCAGGACATTCGGCGCGGAACTGGACCGGATCGGCTGGCGCGGCGACGAGGAGCCGGGCCGGCGTCCGATCCATGCGATGTTCGAATACCATATCGAACAGGGTCCGATTCTGGAGGCCGAGGGCAAGCAGGTCGGCATCGTCACCCACGGCCAGGGTCTGTGGTGGCTGCAGGTCACGCTGCTGGGCAAGGACGCGCATACCGGGTCCACCCCGATGGAGATGCGGATGAACGCGGGGCTTGGCATGGCACGCATCACGGAGGCCGTTCACCGGATCGCGATGGAACATCAGCCAGACGCCGTCGGTGCGGTGGGCCAGGCCAATGTCTATCCCAACAGCCGCAACGTGATCCCCGGCCGCGCGGTCTTTACCATCGACTTCCGCAGCCCCGATCTGGACAAGCTGACCTCGATGCGGACGAAGTTGGAGGCGGAAGCGACTGAAATCGCAAAGGATCTTGGTCTTGGAATCGAGATCGAGCCGGTCGGCCATTTCGATCCGGTGACATTCGACGCAGGGCTGGCGCAATCGCTGCGCGACGCGGCCCGGCGGCTGGGCTATTCGCATATGGATATCGTCAGCGGCGCGGGCCACGACGCCTGCTGGATCAATCGCGTGGCGCCCACGGTGATGATCATGTGCCCCTGTGTGGACGGGCTGTCGCATAACGAGGCCGAAGAGATCAGCCCCGAATGGGCCAAGGCCGGCGCCGACGTGCTGCTGCACGCGGTGCTGGATGCGGCAGAGGTTGTCCGCTGAGGCGGACGGAGGCCGGGGGCGCCGCCCCCGGACCCCCGGGGTATTTGGACAACGAAGAAGAGGCTGGTGATGAGCACGGTTATCAGAAACGGAACCATCGTGACGGCCGATCTGACCTATGAGGCGGATGTGCTGATCGAGGGTGGCAGGATCGCGGCGATCGGTCAGGGTCTGACCGGCGACACGCAACTGGACGCGACCGGCTGCTATGTCATGCCGGGCGGGATCGACCCGCACACGCATCTGGAAATGCCGTTCATGGGCACCTATTCCGCCGACGATTTCGAATCCGGCACCCGGGCCGCGCTGGCCGGCGGGACCACGATGGTCGTGGATTTCGCCCTGCCCTCGCCCGGTCAGGGACTGCTGGACGCACTGCAGATGTGGGACAACAAGTCCGGGCGCGCGCATTGCGATTACAGTTATCACATGGCCGTCACCTGGTGGGGTCAGCAGGTCTTTGACGAGATGGCCGAAATCGTTGATCGCGGCATCACCAGCTTCAAGCATTTCATGGCCTACAAGGGCGCGCTGATGGTGAATGACGACGAGTTGTTCGCCAGTTTTCGCCGCGTCGGCGATCTGGGCGGGATCGCGATGGTCCATGCCGAGAACGGCGATGTGGTGGCGGAACTGTCGGCGCGGCTGTTGGCCGAGGGCAATACCGGCCCCGAAGCGCATGCCTATTCGCGTCCGCCGCAGGTCGAGGGCGAGGCCACCAACCGCGCGATCATGGTCGCCGACATGGCGGGTGTGCCGCTCTATGTCGTGCATGTGTCCTGCGAGGATAGTCACGAGGCGATCCGCCGCGCGCGTCAGCAGGGCAAACGGGTCTGGGGCGAGCCGCTGATCCAGCATCTGACGCTGGATGAAAGCGAGTATTTCGACAAGGATTGGGATCACGCGGCGCGCCGTGTCATGTCGCCCCCCTTCCGCGACAAGCGCCATCAGGACAGCCTGTGGGCGGGGCTGCAATCGGGCAGCCTGTCGGTGGTGGCGACCGATCATTGCGCCTTCACGACCGAGCAGAAGCGCCATGGCGTCGGCGACTTCACCAAGATCCCGAACGGCACCGGCGGTCTTGAGGATCGGATGCCGATGCTGTGGACCCACGGCGTCGGTACCGGGCGCCTGACGCCGAACGAATTTGTCGCGGCGACCTCGACCAACAGCGCCAAGATCCTGGGCATGTATCCGAAGAAAGGCGCAGTGCTGGTCGGCAGCGATGCCGATCTGGTGGTCTGGGATCCCGAAGCCGAAAAGACCATCAGCGCCGGCAGCCAGCAATCGGCGATCGACTATAATGTGTTCGAAGGACAGAAGGTGAAGGGCCTGCCGCGCTACACGATCACGCGCGGCGTGGTGGCGGTGACCGAGGGCAAGCTGGACAGTCGCGAGGGCCATGGTGAATTCGTCGCCCGCGAGCCGCGCGGAACGGTCAATCGGGCGCTGTCGCAGTGGAAAGAGTTGACTGCGCCACGGCCAGTGGAACGGACGGGGATCCCCGCCAGCGGGGTGTGATTGTGAAGGGTGCCCTGCCTGCCACCGGCCGGTCCGTGCCGGATGCGACCGCTGCAAGACCTGGGACTGCCAACGGCTTGGCCGTCGGGAACCCGGGCGAGGACAAGGCGCTGCCGGGCAAGATCGGGGGCGGCGGCTCGAACCAGGCAAACGAACATAGGGCCCGACCTGTCAACGGCGCGATGGACCGAGGGCGACGGATCGGCGCGATGGTCAACCATTCCGGTCATGGCCCTCGCTCTCGGAAACCTCGTGAGGGCCGGTTCGCCGCGGCGATCGCCTTTCGGGGTCCGGAGGCCAGCGCCGCTGTCAGCGGGCAGGACATCCGCGCGGTTGGTGGACTGAAGAGGTCGGCATGAACGAGGTCATTCGGGCGCAGGAGATCGGCCTGACCTTCCAGACGGCCGACGGCCCGGTCCACGCGCTGAAGGATGTCGACCTGACCATCGGCCAGGGCGATTTCGTCAGCTTCATCGGCCCCTCGGGCTGCGGGAAGACCACGCTTCTGCGCGCCATCGCCGCGCTGGAGACACCGACCGAGGGACGGTTGTCGGTCAACGGCATGGAACCGGATGCCGCGCGCAAGGCCCGGGCCTATGGCTATGTGTTCCAGGCGCCGGGGCTTTATCCGTGGCGAACGATTTCGGGGAACATCTCCCTTCCGCTTGAGATCATGGGGTTTCCACGCGCCGACCGGCGGCAGCGGACGGCCCGCGTCCTGGAACTGGTCGATCTGGCCGGGTTCGGGGCGAAATATCCGTGGCAATTGTCCGGCGGGATGCAGCAGCGGGCCAGCATCGCCCGCGCGCTGGCCTTCGATGCCGATATCCTGTTGATGGACGAACCCTTCGGCGCGCTTGACGAGATCGTCCGCGACCGGTTGAACGAGGCACTGCTGGATCTGTGGGCCAAGACCGGAAAGACCATCGCTTTCGTGACCCACTCGATCCCCGAAGCCGTCTATCTGTCCACGCGCATCGTCGTCATGTCGCCGCGGCCGGGGCGGATCACCCGGATCATCGACAGTTCCCTGCCGCGCGATCGCCCGCTGGACATCCGCGACACGCCCGACTTCATTGCGCTGGCGCACGAGGTCCGCGAGGCGCTGCGGGACGGGCACGGCGATGACTGACGCCGCCATCGGAGAGATGCGCGGCGGAGGAATGCTGCGCCGGGCCGCCAAGGGCCGCACCCTGCCCGTCCTGGCCGTCCTGCTGGCCATCGTCGCGATCTGGTATGCCGGCGCCGTCGGCCTGAACGCGCAATGGGTGCGGGATCAGGCGGCGCGCAGCGAGACGGTGCTGAGCACTGGAGAATTCGTCGTCCGGACGCTGAGCCTGGATCGCCCCGTCCTGCCCGCGCCGCATCAGGTGGCCGCCGGTCTGTGGGACGGGATCGCGGGGCAGAAGATCACCTCGAAACGCAGTCTTGTCTGGCACGGCTGGGTCACGCTGTCGGCGACGCTGGCGGGCTTTGCCATCGGCACCGCGGCGGGGATCCTGCTGGCGGTCGGCATCGTGCACAACCGCGCGATGGACCAGTCGGTGATGCCTTGGGCGGTGGCCAGCCAGACCGTGCCGATCCTGGCCATCGCGCCGATGGTGATCGTCGTCCTTGCCAGCGCGGGGATCACCGGGCTTCTGCCCAAGGCGGTAATCGCGGCCTGGCTGTCATTCTTCCCGGTCCTGGTCGGGATGGTAAAGGGGCTGAGGACACCCGACGCGATGCAGCTGGATCTGATGAAAAGCTGGTCGGCCTCGCCTTCGCAGATTTTCTGGCGGCTGCGGCTGCCTTCGTCGATGCCCTATCTGTTCGCCAGCCTGAAGGTGGGCGTGGCGGCGGCGCTGGTCGGCACCATCGTGGGCGAATTGCCGGCGGGCGCCAGTTCCGGCCTGGGCGCACGCCTGCTGTCGGGCAGCTATTACGGGCAGACGGTGCAGATCTGGTCGGCGCTTTTTGCCGCGGCAGCACTGGCTGCCGGGCTGGTGATCGCGATCGGCGCGGTCGAGAAGATCGCTCTGCGCCGGATGGGGCTGGCCCGATGACGCTGCTGAAGATCCTTCTGGTCTGGCTGGCCGGCTGGGCGCTGAACATCTGGCTGGCCCGGTTCGACACCAGAACGACACGTCTTCTCGTCGCGGTGATCTTCGGCGCGACGATCCTGATCCTGTGGGAGATGGTCGTGCGGCTTTATGCCGTACCCTCGGTCATTCTGCCGGCGCCCAGCCAGATCGCTGCCGGTTTTGCCGCCAATACCGCGATCCTGTGGACCGATTTCGTGCAGACCATCGTCAAGGGCGCGCTCAGCGGCTGGCTGATCGGCGCCCTGTCGGCGATCCTGACCGCCATTGCCATCGACCGTAGCCCTTTTCTGCAGCGCGGGCTGCTGCCGATCGGAAATTTTGTCGCCGCCCTGCCCATCGTCGGGATCGCACCCATTCTGGTGATGTGGTTCGGCTTCGACTGGCAATCCAAGGCCGCCGTGGTCGTGGTCATGGTCTTCTTCCCGATCCTGGTGAACATGGTCGCGGGACTGGCCGCCACCGACCGGATGCAGCGCGACCTGATGGCGACCTGGGCCGCGCCCTATGGCGCAAGCCTGTGGAAGCTGCGCCTGCCGGCCGCGATGCCGTTCCTGTTCAACGGGTTGAAGATCACCACGACGCTGGCGCTGATCGGTGCCATCGTTGCCGAATTCTTCGGCAGCCCGACCCGGGGGATGGGCTTTCGCATCGCGACTGCCGTCGGGCGGCTGGAATTGCCGCTGGTCTGGGCGGAAATCCTTGTGGCGGCCATCGCCGGATCGCTGTTCTATGGCATTGTCGCGCTGATCGAGAAGAAGGTGACGTTCTGGCACCCGTCGCAGCGCAATCAACGGGGCTGACCGCTCCAACAGAGAGGTGTATGATGAAGAAACTGATGCTTTCGGCCGGCGCCCTTGCGCTGATCGCCGGCGCCGCCCAGGCGGCGGAAGACCTGACCCTGCAATTGAAATGGGTCACGCAGGCGCAGTTCGCGGGCTATTACGTGGCCAAGGACAAGGGCTTCTACGACGAAGAGGATCTGAACGTCAACATCAAGCCGGGCGGACCGGACATCGCGCCGACGCAGGTTCTGGCCGGCGGCGGCGCCGATGTCACCGTCGAATGGATGCCCGCAGCCCTGGCCGCACGCGAAAAGGGCCTGCCGATCGTCAACATCGCCCAGCCGTTCAAGAAATCCGGCATGATGCTGACCTGTCTCAAGGAAAGCGGCATCACCGATCCCAAGACCGATTTCAAGGGCAAGACGCTGGGCGTCTGGTTCTCGGGGAACGAATATCCGTTCCTGTCCTGGATGAACACGCTGGGCCTGTCCACCGATGGCGGACCCGACGGGGTCACCGTCCTGAAACAGGGCTTCAACGTCGATCCGCTGCTGCAAAAGCAGGCCGCCTGCATCAGCACCATGACCTATAACGAATACGGACAGGTTCTGGATGCGGGGCTGACGCCCGAAGATCTGGTGACCTTCAAATACGAGGATCAGGGCGTCGCCACGCTGGAGGACGGCCTGTATACGCTGGAGCAGAATCTTCAGGATCCGGCGATGGTGGACAAGCTGGCCCGGTTCGTGCGCGCCAGCATGAAGGGCTGGACCTATGCCGCGGAAAACCCGCAGGAAGCGGCCGAGATCGTGCTGGAAAACGACGAGACCGGCGCCCAGACCATCGCGCATCAGACCCGCATGATGGGCGAGATCGCGAAGCTTCTGGAAGGATCCGACGGATCGCTGGACGAGGCCGATTATCAGCGCACGGTCGATACGCTGATGTCGGGGGGCTCGGACCCGGTGATCTCCAGGGAACCCGAAGGGGCCTGGTCGGCGGAAGTGACCGACAAGGCAATGAAATGATGACAGGTCCGGCGCGGGTCGAGCTCCGCGCCGGACCTGCCGCAAGGGGCCAAGGACGACGATCATTTCGCGCGGAGAACTGGACGGCCTCAGACGAACCGGGGGGATCGTCGCGCAGTCTGTCCCGATCAAGGTGACCCGGCCCGGCCCAGCTTGGCCGCGTCCCGTTCGACGCTTCGAGAGACAAGCCCCGCCTCTTGCGGATCCCGGCAAGCCGGGCGAGACAGCGGTCATGAAACCGGACACGCGGAAACATTCGTCCCTCGAAGATGCGCAAGGCATCGCCTTCGGCAGCTTCATGGCCGCCATCGGGGTTCTGTTGCTGACCCATCTGGGCTTCGTGACCGGCCAGACGGCGGGGCTGGCGATCCTGATCTCCTATGCGACGGGTTGGGAATTCGGCCCGGTCTTCTTTGTCGTCAACCTGCCCTTCTACTGGCTGGGCTGGAAACGTTTCGGCCCTGTCTTCGTGGCCAAGTCCTTTGCCGCGGTGGCGCTGTTATCCGTGCTGACCATGGTCCTGCCCTCGCTGATGCAATTCGGACCCGTGCATCCGGCCGTGGGCGCGGTGCTGTTCGGCTGCCTGACCGGTGCCGGCTTGCTGGCGCTGTTCCGGCACGGCTCGTCGCTGGGCGGGATCGGGATCGTCGGGCTCTACATTCAGGACGCGACCGGGTTCCGCGCGGGCTGGGTGCAGATGGCGTTCGACGCGGCCCTGTTCCTGATCGCGCTGAGCCTGCGCGACCCGATCACTGTCGCCTGGAGTTTTCTGGGGGCGGTGGTCCTGAACCTGGTGATCGCGATCAATCACCGGCGCGACCGTTATATCGTTTGACGCCTCTATCATCGAATGGCGCGGCGGCCCCCGTCGGGACCGCCGCTTCATGTCCTAGCGCGCGGTTTCGCGCAGGATGTCGCCCTTGGCGTCGATTTCCAGCGTGACCTGTTCGCCCGCGGGATTGGTTGCATCCAGGGCAAAGCGCGGACCGGCGCGGCGGGGTTGGGCCAGATCGGTGTAGCCCGCATCGCCCAGCACCTTGTCGATCGCCGCGCGATCCATCATCGGCGCCCGGCCCGGCCCCTCGCCGGGGCGTTCACCGCGACGATCACCGCCGCGCGGACCTTCCCTGTCGCCGTCATGGCCGCCCATCATGCCCGGGCCGCGACCCTTACGTGATTCGTCCTTGCCGCCGTGCTCACCGCGTTCCGGACCGCGCCCGAAACGCCGGCCGTCACCATCCTCGCGGCCAAAGCGCAACAGCCGGCCCTCGGCGTCGAAACCCGCGCGGAGATCCTCTCCATCCGCATCCTCGCCGCCGATCATCACGCGCGAATCCATCGTGGCCAGCTTGCCGATCGTTGCGAACTGGCCGAAAACCGCATTGTCGCGCACGCTCTGCGGCAGCATCGCGTCGATCAGCGATTGCGGCATCGCGGCGTCGTCCACATCGACCATGACGAGATTGCCGCTCTCGTCGATGACGGCTTGGATCTCACCGCCTCCGGGCAGGTTGCCCTCGATGCGGTTGCCGCCGTGCCGGGCCTCGCGCGTCGCGATGTCGGTCAGGTTCAACGCGCCCAAAACCTGCGGCAGCTGCGTCTGCGGACTGGATTGCGCCGTGGCGGGGGCCTGGTCCTGCGCCAACGCGCCGGTGCCGATCGCGCCCATCAGCGCCAGGATCACGGCAGAGGTTCCCAGTTGAATTCTTCTCATCGTCTTTCCTTTCGTCAACTCTCCGGCCTTTGCATGGCCGGGACGAATCGGTTCTAGGACAATCATGCCGAACCAAGGACCAACCGGCCATTTGGTTTCCATTGGGTGGCAAGTCGGCATAGATGATCCATGCGCCGCAATGTCCTGCCCCTGCTGCTGATCGCCATCCTGTCCCTCGGGGCCGGTTTTTCCCTTCCCCTCGCCCGCCAGCCCGCCGCGATGGCGCAGGATTTTCAGCCGCTGCCCTTCGACCGTCTGGCCCGGCGCGTCAGCGACCGCTATGCCGGCCGCCTTGTCGGGGCCGAGATTCGCCGCCCCAGCCCCCGGGAACACGAATTGGGTGCGGCGCTGGTCTATGAATTCCGCCTCCTCACGCCCGAAGGCAACCTTCTGCGAATCCGGCTGGATGCCCGCACCGGTCGTTTTCTGGAAGTGGCCGGTCGCGGACAATTGCAGGCGCTGCGTCGCGGCAAGGACCGGCCCTAGCTGACAGATGATGACGAGGATTGAATGCGCGCGCTGATTGTCGAGGATGACCCGGTTCTGTCCGGGCAGCTTTCGCAGGCGATGAAGGATGCGGGCTTTGTGACCGATCATGCCGGCGACGGCGAGGCCGGAGAGTTTCTGGGCGCGACCGAATGCTATGACGTGGCGATCCTTGATCTTGGCCTGCCGGGCCTGTCGGGGATCGAGGTTCTGACCCGCTGGCGCGAACAGGGAATCCACATGCCGGTGCTGATCCTGACGGCGCGCGGCGACTGGACCGACAAGGTCGCGGGCTTTCGCGCGGGCGCCGACGATTATGCCGTCAAGCCCTTCCGCCTGGACGAGGTCGTTTTGCGCGCGCGAACCCTGATCCGGCGCGCGGCCGGTCATGCCCGCTCCGTGATCGCCGCAGGCCCGCTGCGGCTGGACAGCCAGTTGGGCGTCATCACCCGCGACGGCGTGGCACTGAAACTGACCGCCTTCGAGGCGCGCATCCTGTCCTATCTGATCCACCACCAGAATCGCGTCGTCAGCCGGACCGAATTGTCGGACCACCTCTACGAGGCCGATACCGATCGCGACTTCAAGTCGATCGAGGTCGTGATCGGCCGCCTTCGCCGCAAGATCGGCGACGGCCTGATCCAGACGCGGCGGGGCGAGGGCTATGTCCTGCGGGCGCTCCCATGATGCGCTCGATCCGGGGGCGACTGCTGGTTCTGGCGGCGGTCTGGCTTGGGGCGGCCCTGCTGGCGGCGTTCCTGGTCATCTCGAATCTGCTGGACGATTTCGTCACCGACCGTTTCGACGCCGAAACGAGGGCGGCTGCGGATTCGCTGATCGCCGGACTCGAGGTCGGCGCCGATAACCGGATTGCGGTCGCGACGCCGCCCGCCGACGCCCGCTTCGGCCTGCCCTTCAGCGGCTGGTATTGGCAGGTTGCAGCGGACGGCCGGGCGGTGGCGCGATCGCCCTCGTTGCTGGACGGGCGGCTTCAAGGCCCGCCGGGCAGCTATGCCGGCCGGCCGGGACGCGGCGCGGATGGCGCCCATCTGCGGGTGTCGCGGCAAGAACTGACCATCCCCGACAGCGATGCCCGCGTCGCCGTGACCGTCACAGCGCCGGCTGACGAAATCCGCGCCAGCCTGCGCCAGATCCGGCGCCCTCTGGCGATTTCGCTGGCGATCCTGGGTCTTGGGCTGGCGGGGGGCACCGTCGTTCAGGTGGCCGTCGGGCTGCGCAGCCTCGATTCGCTGGGCGCCGATCTGCGTCGGGTGCGCGAGGGCCGGACCCATCGCCTGCCCCTGCCCGACGTGTCGGAACTGCGCCCCCTGACGGCCGAGATCAACGCCGCGCTGGACCAGAACGCCACCCTCCTGGCGCGGTCGCGGCGGCATCTGGGCAATCTGGCCCATTCGCTGAAAACGCCGCTGGCGGCGCTGGCCAACGATCTGCCGGGCGATCATCGCGGACAGGCGCTGATCGCGCGCATGGACCGGCTGATCGGCTGGCATCTGCGGCGCGCCCGTGCGGCCCAGCCCGCGACCCTGGGACAGCGCACCGCGATTGCCCAGGTGATCGACGACATCCTCATCGTGCTGCGTCACCCGATGGCCGACAAGGGCATGACCGCGCGGATCCTGGACCCTGCCGCTGCCGCTGCCGACTTCTTCGGCGAACGGCAGGATCTGGAAGAGATGATCGGCAACCTGGCCGAGAACGCGGTGAAATGGGGCCGCTCATGTCTGGTCTTTCGCATCAGCGCAGGACAAGGGCGGGTTCTGATCGCCATCGAGGATGACGGCCCCGGCCTGGCCGAAACCGACGCGCCGCGCGCGTTGATCCGCGGTGCGCGACTGGACGAAACAGGCCCTCCCGGCGCCGGCCTGGGCCTTGCCATCGTCGCCGACCTGGCCGCGCTGCACGGCGGCGAGTTGCGGCTTGAACGGGCGCCGACGGGCGGATTGGCGGCCATCCTGGACCTTCCGGGCTCGATCCGGGACGCGACTCGGGCGGGTTGATTTTACCATTTGATAAAAAAACGCATCTGTGCCAGCCTGAACCTGACCAACAGGTGAGCCAGGAGACACGAATGTCCCAAGCCAGGTTGTCGCCAGGCATCGTCCCGGGCCGTCTTGCGCCCGAGGATCTGGCGCTGAATTTCCGCGACATTGCCCCGCCTCTGACCGCGCACGAGGCACAGGTCGCCGCCGATCGCTGTTATTTCTGTCACGACGCGCCCTGTATAACGGCCTGTCCCACCGCCATCGACATTCCGCTGTTCATCCGCCAGATCGCGACCGGAACGCCGGATGCGGCGGCGATGACCATCTTCCACGCCAATATCCTGGGCGGTATGTGCGCCCGCGTCTGCCCGACCGAAAACCTGTGCGAGGGCGCCTGCGTCAGGATGGAGGCCGAGGGCAGACCGGTCGAGATCGGCGCGCTGCAGCGCCACGCCACCGATGGGCTGATGGCCAGGCCGGGCCATCCGTTCCGGCGGGGCGCGCCGACCGGCAGGCGGATCGCCGTCGTCGGCGCGGGACCTGCGGGCCTGTCCTGCGCGCATCGGCTGGCGGCCAAGGGCCATGAGGTCGTGATCTTCGAGGCGCGCGACAAGCCCGGCGGTCTGAACGAATACGGCATCGCCAGCTACAAGACCGTGGACGGCTTTGCCCAGGCGGAAATCGAATGGCTGCTGGGCATTGGCGGGATCACCATCGAGACCGGCAAGGCCCTTGGCCGCGATCTGACACTGGAAGGTCTGACGGCGGACTACGACGCGGTTTTCCTGGCGATCGGCCTTGGCGCCACGAACGCCCTGCGGACCGGCGATGAAGGAATCGGCAATGTCGGCGACGCGGTGGATTTCATCGCCGAACTGCGGCAGGCCGCGGATCTGGCCGGCCTGGCCGTCGGCCGGGATGTCGTGGTGATCGGCGGCGGAATGACCGCGATCGATGCCGCCGTGCAGTCGAAACTGCTGGGGGCCGAAAACGTGACCATGGTCTATCGGCGCGGGCAGGACCGGATGACCGCCAGCCGGCACGAACAGGATCATGCCAGCGCATCCGGCGTGCGCATCATCCACAACGCCGCGCCGGTGGCAATCCATGGCGACGGCGCTGTCGCAGAGGTGGAATTCTGCTATACCGAGGACAGTCCCGAAGGTCTGGTCATGACCGACCAGCGATTCCGGCTGAAGGCCGACCAATTGTTTCGCGCCATCGGACAGCGGCTGGACGAGGCGCCCGGATCGCCGGCGCTGGAGGGCGGCAAGATCGCCGTCACCGGCCCCGGCCGGACCAGCCTCGACAAGGTCTGGGCGGGCGGCGACTGCGCGGCCGGCGGCGACGACCTGACGGTGACGGCGGTGGCCCAGGGCCGCGATGCCGCGGAAGATATTCACCTGAGCCTGTCGCCATGACGGAAGGACCGGCCATGATCGAGAAACCGTCTTTTCGTCTATGGCCTGCTGCGGGGTGGGGTCACGATGATCCGGCTGCTGCCGGACCGCGCGGCCAAGACAAGGATTGCCCCATCGACCGCAAATAGCTGAAATAGGCCCGGCCCGTCTGGCCCGTTGGAAGGAAGGACAAGCGATGGCTGATCTGCGCAGCGACTTTATCGGGATCAAGTCTCCCAATCCGTTCTGGCTGGCCTCGGCCCCGCCCACCGACAAGGAATACAACGTCCGACGGGCCTTTCAGGCCGGATGGGGCGGGGTCGTGTGGAAGACATTGGGCAGCGAGGGACCGCCCGTCGTGAACGTCAACGGCCCGCGATACGGCGTGATCCATGGCAATGACCGGCGGGTTCTGGGCCTGAACAACATCGAACTCATCACCGACCGCCCGCTGGAGGTGAACCTGCGCGAGATCAAGCAGGTCAAGCGCGACTATCCCGATCGGGCACTGGTCATCAGCCTGATGGTGCCCTGCGACGAGGATAGCTGGCGCAGGATCCTGAGCCAGATCGAGGATACCGGCGCCGACGGGGTCGAACTGAATTTCGGCTGCCCGCACGGGATGTCCGAACGCGGCATGGGCAGCGCGGTCGGACAGGTGCCGGACTATATCGAGATGGTGACACGCTGGGTCAAGCAATATTCGCGGATGCCCTGCATCGTGAAGCTGACGCCGAACATCACCGATATCTGCAAACCGGCCGAGGCTGCCCGGCGCGGCGGGGCCGACGCGGTCAGTCTGATCAACACGATCAACAGCATCACCTCGGTCGATCTGGATCTGTTCGCGCCGCAGCCCACGATCGACGGCAAGGGTGCGCATGGCGGGTATTGCGGGCCGGCAGTCAAGCCGATCGCGCTGAGCATGGTGTCGGAAATCGCGCGCGGCGCGGACACGCGCGGGCTGCCGATCAGCGGCATCGGCGGTATCACGACCTGGCGCGACGCGGCCGAATTCATGGCGCTCGGGGCGGGAAATGTGCAGGTCTGCACGGCGGCGATGACCTATGGCTTCAAGGTGGTGCAGGACATGATCAGCGGGCTGCGCGATTATCTGGACAGCCACGAAATGGGCCTGCCGGACCTGATCGGACGGGCGGTCCCCAATGTCACCGACTGGCGCTACCTGAACCTGAACTATGTCACCAAGGCGGTGATCGACCAGGACGCCTGCATCAAATGCGGGCGCTGCTATGCCGCCTGCGAGGATACCAGCCACCAGGCCATCGCGATGAAGCCCGGTCGCATCTTCGAGGTGATCGAGGAAGAATGCGTCGCCTGCAACCTCTGCGTCGATGTCTGCCCGGTCGAGGATTGCATCACCATGCGCGAACTGGAGCCGGGCGAGCTGGACAGGCGCACGGGCATCCGGCGCGCCGACTATGCCAACTGGACGACGCATCCGAACAATCCGATGGCGAAGGCGGCCGAGTAGCACCCGGCCGTCCGCCTGGGACAGGAATCGCACCGGCGGCGGCGCGATCGCGCGCTCAGCCTCCGGTCAAGGGCCGGAATTCGCCCCTGGCCTCGGTCATCAGGCTGACGCCGATAATGGCAAGTCCCGCCAGCAGGAAACCCGGAATGATCTCGTAGACGCCCGGTCCGCCGAGGAAGCTGGAATTGAGGCCCGCCCATATCCAGATCATGACCGTCACCGCGCCCACGACCAGCCCGGCCACCGCGCCCAGTCCGGTCATGCGCGACCATGTCAGCGACAGGATGATCAGCGGTCCGAAGGCGGCGCCGAACCCGGCCCAGGCATTCGAAACCAGCGACAGCACGCTTGAATTCGGATCGCGGGCGATGAAGGCCGCGACAATGCCGACCGCCAGCACCGCGATGCGACCGACCATGACCAGCATCTTCTCGTCCGCGTCGCGATCGAAGAACAGCCGGTAGAAATCTTCCGTCAGCGAACTGGACGAGACCAGAAGCTGGCTGCTGACGGTGCTCATGATCGCGGCCAGCAGGGCGGCGAACAGAAAGCCCGTAACCAGCGGATGGAACAGCAGATCGGCCAGCAGAATGAAGATCGTCTCGGGGTCTTCGACGGTCAGGCCGTTGCGCACCACATAGGCGCGACCGAAAATGCCCAGACCGACCGCACCCAGCAGCGAAATCGCCATCCAGCCCATTCCGATATTGCGGGCCATCGGCACCTCGCGGACGCTGCGCACCGCCATGAAGCGGACGATGATGTGGGGCTGGCCGAAATAGCCCAGCCCCCAGGTCACCGCCGACAGAAAGCCCACCACGGTCAGCCCCCGGGTCAGCGAAAGAAATTCGGGATCGACCCCCGCCAGGGTCTCGCGCGCCTGATCGAAGCCGCCGCCGCCAGGGCCCATCAGCACCACCAGCGGCATGATGATCAGCGCCAGCATCATGATGCAGCCCTGGACGAAATCGGTCAGGCTGACGGCAAGGAAGCCGCCGATCACCGTATAGGCCAGCACGACCCCCAGCGTCAGCCACACGCCCGCCTGATAATTGCCGCCGAAGGCCGATTGGAACAGCTTGCCGCCGCCGACCAGGCCCGATGCGGTATAGACGGCGAAGAACACCACGATCACCACGGCCGAGATGACGCGAAGCGTCAGGGCTTGCGTCGGGAAGCGGTTGGCGAGAAATCCGGGAATGGTCAGCGAATTGTCGTAGCGTTCGGTCTGTTCGCGCAGTCGCGGCGCCACCACGATCCAGTTGACCAGCGCGCCGACGAAAAGCCCGATCCCGATCCAGGATTCGACAAGCCCGGCGGCATAAAGCGCGCCGGGCAGGCCCAGCAGCAGCCATCCACTCATGTCCGAGGCGCCGGCAGACAGCGCCGCGACCGCCGGTGGCAGGTTGCGTCCGCCCAGCATGTATTCCTCGGAGCTGGAGGTCGATTTCCGCCAAGCGTAGACGCCGATGGCCAGCATCAGCAGAAAATAGAGGATCAGGCTGATCCAGACTCCGGTTGCCATGGCTTCGCCCCTTCTTTGGTAAAAACACCGTGATGGAACAGGGCCTGACAGATCACGCGGCCGGACGCAACCGCCAGGCGTGGCGGCCCCATTTCCGCGCGGACGGGATGGCGCCCGTCAAAGCCCGTAGATACGACCGAATTTTTCTTCCAGATAATCCAGCAGCGGTTCGGGCGTGACGGGTCGGCCGGTTGCCTGTTCGATCAAGTGGCGCGGCGGATACAAACCGCCATGGCGCTGCACGTTCTCGCGCATCCATTCGACCCCCGGCGCCGCGTCGCCCTGGGCCAGTGCAGCGTCCAGATCCGGGACGGCCTCGCGCATCGCGGCGTTCAGGCAGCCCGCATAGACATTGCCAAGCGCATAGGTCGGGAAATAGCCGAACAGGCCAACCGACCAATGAACGTCCTGCAAAAGGCCATTGGCGGGCCGGTTCACCGCAACGCCAAAATCCCCGAGAAAACGGGCGTTCCACGCCTCGACCAGATCGCGCGTGTCCAGCCGCCCGGAAATCAGGTCGCGTTCCAGGTCGAAGCGCAGCATGATGTGCAGGTTATACTGGATTTCGTCGGATTCGGTGCGGATATAGCCCGGTGTGACCTTGTTGACGGTCGCGTGGAAGGCATCGGCATCCTGGATGTTCAACCCGTCGAAGGCATCCGACATGCGGTTGAACAGCCAGCCTGCAAAGGCCCGGCCGCGCCCCATCTGGTTCTCGTAGATGCGGCTCTGGCTTTCGTGGACCCCCATCGAGACGCCGCGTCCCAGCGGCGTGAAGGCATAGTCGGGGTCGATCCCAAGCTCATAACTGGAATGGCCGACCTCGTGGATGGTGGAATAGATGCAGTTGAACGGCTCGGGCTCGACCACGCGCGTGGTGATGCGGCTGTCCTGCCAGCGGCCGCTGCTGAAGGGATGGACCGCCATGTCCATCCGCCCCCGCGTCCAGTCATAGCCGAAGGCCGTCGCGCAGGTGCGGGCCAGCCGAAGCTGGGTTTCCTGCGGGAAATGCCCCTGCAGCGTCTGGGGCTGGCGCTCGGCGCCCAGCACATCCTCGCGCAGCGCGACCAGGCGCGGCCGCATCGCGTCGAACAGGCCGGCGATTTCGGCCCCGGTCGTGCCGGGCTCGTAATCCTCCAGCAGCGCATCATAGAGATCGCCGCCATCGGCCAGCGCCGCGGCCTCCTCGCGTTTCAGCAGCAGCACCTGATCCAGCGTCGGCAGAAAGTCCTCGGGCGCGTCATTGGCACGCGCCTCGGCCCAGATGCCTTGCGCCAGCGAGGTCACGCGCGCCAGTTCGGTCGCGAGGCGGGCCGGGATGCGGATCCTGCGGGCATAGTCGCGACCGATCAACTCGACGATGCGGATGTCGGGCCCGGTCTGTGGGCGGGCCGCGTCCAGCCATTCGCCAAGGCGCGGATCGGTGCGGCGTTCGTGCAGCACCGATTCCATCGCGGCCATTTCCTCGGCCCGCTGTTCCACCGCGCCGCGCGGCATGACGGTTTCCTGATCCCAGCCCAGCCGCTCGGCGACCGAGGACAGGGCTTCGGTCTGACGCTGAAAGCTCAGCAATTCGTCCAGGGCGCTCATCGGGTTTTCCCCCTCAGCGAGGTTTGATGCGGGTAGCGGGCGTGGTGGCGGGCCCGGATGATCAGCACGAACAGCGCCACCGCGCCCAGCTGGTGGGTCAGGGCCAGCGACAGGGGCGAGGCGTTGATCACGTTCATGATGCCCAGGCCCACCTGCACCGCCACCATGACGATCATCGCGGTAAAGGCCCCGCGCGTCACCGGATGGGGCGAACGCCGCGCGCGCAGCCAGACCACCACCGCGAAGATCGCCAGCAGATAGCCGGTCATGCGGTGGACGAACTGCACCAGGGCCGGGTTTTCGAACAGATTGCGCCAACCCAGCGAGGAATCCCAGATCGCAGAGGGGATCCATTCGCCGCCCATGGTCGGCCAGCCGGTATATTGGCGGCCCGCATCGATGCCCGCGACCAGCGCGCCGATCAGGATCTGCACGAAGGCCAGATGCATCAGGCCGGTGGCCATGCCGAACAGCCTGCGCTCGCCCGCGCGCCTTGCTCGCAGCAGGTCCGCTTCGGACCGGCCCAGCATCAGCACATACCAGGCAATCAGACCCAGGATGATGAAGGCGATCCCCAGATGCGTCGCCAGCCGGTAAGAGGCCACGCGCACCATCCCCTCGGCCAGACCGGAACTGACCATCCACCAGCCGATCGCCCCCTGAAGCCCGCCCAGAAGGCCGATTCCCAGCAATCGCTGCGTCCAGCCCGCCGGTATGCGGCGGGTCAGCAGAAAGCCGAAGAAGCCGAGCGCCCAGATCAGTCCCACGGTGCGGCCCAGCAGGCGATGGGACCATTCCCACCAATAGATTCGCTTGAAGCCAGCCAGATCCATGTCGGGATTGACCTCGCGATATTGCGGGATCTGCTGGTAGGCCTGGAATTCGGATTGCCACCGGGCCGCGTCCATCGGCGGCAGCGCGCCGGTGACGGGCGCCCATTCGGTGATCGAAAGGCCCGATCCGGTCAGCCGCGTCGCGCCGCCAAGCGCGATCATCGCGGCGACCATGACGAACAACACCATCAGCCAGACCCGGATCGCCCGGCGCGCGCCGCGCGGCGCGGCGTCGATGATGCCGGTCCGCGTCACCGGGCGGGTGCTGGCACCTGGGTCCGAGACTTCCTCGAAAACGGGGCGCTTGGCCATGATCGGCTCCTTCAACTGGGGCGGAGGTTAGGTCGCGCCTAGCGGCGGGTCAATTGGCGCAGGACGCCGTGCAGGATGCGGACATCGCCGCGCGTCAGCACCAGCCGCGACCACATGTTGCGCAGGTTCAGCCGCATCGCCGCGGCCTTGGTTTCGGGAAAGAAGAACCCCGCTTGGGCCAGCTTTTCCTCGTAGTGATCGCCCAGCCGTTCGATCTCGACCCGATCCGCAAGCCACTCGGCATCGGCCTTGCGCCGATGCGGCGCGGGCTCGGGCGGCAAAGTGTCGCGGCCCCATTCATAGCCCATCAGCAGCACCGCCTGCGCCAGGTTAAGCGACGGAAAAGCCGGATTGACCGGCACGGTGACGATGGCATTGGCACGCGCCACGTCGTCGTTTTCCAGCCCGGCGCGTTCGGGGCCGAAGACGATCGCGCTGCGGCCGTCATGACGGCGCGCCTTGTCCATCGCGGCGGCGGGGGTGAAGACCGGCTTCGACAGTTCGCGGCCGCGGGCGGTGGTGGCGAAAGCATAATCGATCCCTTCCATCGCCTCGGCCAGGGTCGGATGGATCCGGGCATGATCCAGCACCTGCCCTGCCGCCCCCGAGGCCATGGCAATGGCCCTGGGGTTGGGCCAGCCGTCGCGCGGATCGACCAGCCGCATCTCGGTCAGGCCGAAATTCAGCATGGCGCGCGCCGCGGCGCCGATATTCTCGCCCATCTGCGGGCGAACCAGGATGATGACGGGCTGGCGCGGATCGTGCTGCATGGCCGTCCGCATAGTCCGTCTGGCAGCGGGCGGCAAGCTGCGCTATCTGCAGGGGAACCGATGGAGTTTCCCATGACCGACACGCCGCAGCTTTACCTGATGACCCCCGCCGGCGCGCAGGCCTCGGCCCTGGGGCCGCTGCTGACCGAGGTGATGGACCGCTTTCCCCCCGCCTGTCTGCGCATCCGCGCGGGCGCGGAAGAGGACGAACTGGGCCGCCTCGCCGATCTGGCGCGCGAGATCGCCCATAACCGTGACGTGGCGGTGGTGATCGAAGATCATGTCAGGCTGGCCCAGCGGCACGGGCTTGACGGGGTGCACCTGACCGACGGCGCGCGCGGCGTCCGCGCCGCACGCAAGGATCTGGGCGCCGACGCCATCGTCGGCGCCTTCTGCGGAACCTCGCGACACGAGGGGATGAACGCGGCCGAGGCGGGGGCGGATTACGTCAGCTTCGGCCCGGTCGGCGACACCGCGCTTGGGCGCGGCGGCCCCGCCCCGCTGGACCTGTTCCAGTGGTGGTCCGAGATGATCGAGGTGCCGGTCGTTGCCGAGGGCGCGATTGATCGCGCCCTGATCGCGGATCTGTCGCCGGTGACGGATTTCATCGGCATCGGCGCGGAAATCTGGTCCGAGAACGATCCCCTCACCGCCCTGTCGGCCCTGTGGCTGCCATGACGTCCGGCTTTTGCGTTCCGTTGGAGAACCCGGCCTGACCGCCATCTCGATCCTGACGAAAAAGGAAAACACCGATGTTCCGATATACGACGCAACAGATCGTGCTGCACTGGACGATCGTGCTGCTGGTGATCTTTCAATATCTGTGGAACGGGCCGATGGGACAGGCCTTCGGCCGGCTCATGCGCGGCGGTGATAAGGTTCTGGGGCCGGTCGCCCTGGCCCATCTGGTCGTCGGCGTGACGATCCTGGCCATCACGATCTGGCGGCTGGCCCTGCGCCGCCGCGCGCCGGCCGCTCCGCACGGCCGTGCCGGGCTGGACAGGGTCGCGGTGCTGATTCACGCCCTGCTCCATATCGTGCTGATCGCGATCCCGCTGGCCGGGCTGGCCGCCTGGTTCGGCGGAATCGGCCGCGCGGGCGACCTGCACGTGTTGCTGACGGACCTGCTGCTGGTACTGGCGGGACTGCATGTGGCCGCCGCGCTCTATCATCACTTCGTTCTGAAGGACGGGCTGATGAACCGGCTGCGCCCGCGACGCTAGAGCATCAGCGGAGTCCGGTCGCCTGCGGCGAAACGGCGCAGCACGGCCGGATAGAGGCGATGTTCCTGCGCCAGCACCCGCGCGGCAAGGCTGCGGGGCGTGTCGCCGGGCTCGACACGCACCCGTGCCTGCCCCAGAACCGGACCCGCATCCAGATCGGCGATCACCTCGTGCACGCTCGCGCCGGCTTCGGCATCGCCGGCAGCGATGGCGCGGGCATGGGTGTGCAGGCCGGGGTATTTTGGCAACAGAGAAGGATGGATGTTCAGCATCCGACCGGCGAAAAGCTGCACGAAATCAGGGGTCAGAACGCGCATGAAGCCGGCGAGGCAGATGATGTCGGGCCGCGCCCGAAGCAGCGGGCGAAGCAGCGCGGCCTCGAACCTCGCGCGGTCGCCGGGATAGGCGCGGTGGTCGATCGCGGCGGTCGGGATGCCCATCGCGGCGGCCCTGGCCAAGCCCGAGGCGGCGGGATCGTTCGAGACGACCAGAACCGGCCGCGCAGGATGATCGCCCGTCATGTCCTCGGCCAGCCGGACCATGTTCGATCCGCCGCCAGAGATCAGGATCGCAACGCGCTTCACGCAGGCGTTCCGCTGTAGCGCACCCCCTCGCCCTCCGTCACGCGGCCGATCCGGTGGACGCGCTCGCCCTGATCGGCCAGCACCGCGGTCAGCGCGTCGGCGCGGTCGGCGGCGACCGACAGGACCATGCCCACTCCGCTGTTGAAGGTTTTCAGCATCTCGTCCCGCCCGATGCCACCCGCCTGTGCCAGCCAGCCGAAGACCGGCGGCAAGGGCCATGCGCCAAGGTCGATCTGGGCGCCCAGGCCCCGGGGCAGGATGCGCGGCAGATTTTCGGTGATGCCGCCGCCGGTGATATGGGCCAGCCCGTGAACCCCGCCTGCGCGGATCGCGGCCAGCGCGGGTTTGACATAAAGCCGCGTCGGCACCAGCAG
Source organism: Paracoccus sp. UBA889 (assembly GCA_002294185.1). GTDB lineage: Bacteria > Pseudomonadota > Alphaproteobacteria > Rhodobacterales > Rhodobacteraceae > Paracoccus. Next base: position 10,909 of record DBFD01000065.1, on the reverse strand, counting down.
CGCCTGACCCAGCGAGCCCCGGGCGAAAGGCGCGGCATCGTCCCAGCCGAGGCCGGCGCGCTTTGCGACCTTGCGAACCAGCGAATAGCCGTTGGAATGAACCCCGTCCGAGGACAGGCCCAGCAGCACATCGCCCAATCCCACATCGGCGGGCAAGGCGGTGCCACGCCGCATCGCGCCGACGGCGAAACCGGCCAGGTCGAAATCGCCATCGTGATACATGCCGGGCATTTCCGCCGTCTCGCCACCAATCAGGGCACAGCCGGCCATCCGGCATCCCCGCGCGATACTTTCGACGACCCGCGCGGCCTGATCGACCGAAAGCCGGCCGGTCGCAAAATAATCAAGAAAGAACAGCGGCTCGGCACCCTGACAGACCAGATCGTTCACGCACATCGCGACCAGATCCTGGCCGATCGCATCCAGATGCCCGGTGTCGATGGCAATCCGCAGCTTGGTGCCGACGCCATCGGTCGCGGCCACCAGGACCGGATCGTCATAGCCCGCGGCGGCCGGGTCGAACAGGGCGCCAAAGCCGCCAAGCGCGTCCATCACACCGGCCCGCGCGGTGGCGGCTGCCGCGGGTTTGATCCGATCAACCAGCGCGTTTCCCGCGTCGATATCCACGCCTGCATCGCGATAGCTGATCCCGTTCTTCGTCATCGGCCCGTCCCCGGCTGGAATGTCGCGCCCCCCGATAGCGGATGGCGGGGCTCTGGGCAACGGGCCAACGCGCTTGACCGCGCCTGCCGGCCGCTTTAGTCAGATCGCGCGCTACGGGCCTGTAGCTCAATTGGTCAGAGCAGGGCGCTCATAACGCCTTGGTTGGGGGTTCAAGTCCCTCCGGGCCTACCAGCATCCCATCCCTCCAGGCCCGCCCGTGGAAGCGGCAGAATCAAGGACGGGCTGTTCTCTTTTGGCGGCGCGACCTGGCGCAGTCCGGGACGAACGCCGCCTGCCATATGTGATGGGACGCGCCGAAACAGGATGACGCTTTTGCGGACAGGATTCGGTGCTGAACCTTTGTCCCGGTCATGCGTTTTGCCGACCGGAGCCATTCATGCACGACGACAGCGACCTGATCGACCATATCCATCTGCGCCTGTCCGATTTCGACCGGGGCGTTTCGTTCTATGTGGCCATCCTGAACGCCCTGGGCCGGGGCGCGGACATCCGCCGCGGTCGCGACTGGCTGGAGATCGGCCCGCTTTATCTGGATCAGTCCGACAACATCACACCCCCCAGCCGCCTTCATCTGTGCTTTCGCGCCCGTTCGCGCGAAGAGGTCGCGGCCTTTCATTCAGCCGGGCTTGCCGCGGGCGGACGCGACAACGGCGCGCCCGGCCTGCGCGATTATCATCCGGGCTATTACGCGGCCTTTCTGCTGGATCCCGACGGCAACAATATCGAAGCCAAGCTTGACGAGCAGACCTAGCCCAGATCGCCGCCGAGGCCCTGTATCAGCGGCAGGAAATCGGGGAAGGACGTGGCGATGGGGCTGGCATCGTCGATGCTGACCGGGGCCTGGGCCGCAAGCCCGAGGATCAGGAAGGACATCGCGATCCGGTGGTCCAGATGCGTGACCACGCTGGCGCCTCCGGGCACCGTCGCCATGCCGTGCACGACCATCGTGTCGCGGGTTTCCTCGACCTCGACGCCGTTTGCCGCAAGTCCCCGCGCCATCGCGTCGATTCGGTCGCTTTCCTTGACCCGCAATTCCGCAACCCCGTTCATGACCGTCCTGCCTTCCGCGAAAGCGGCGATGACCGACAGGATCGGAAATTCATCGATCATGCTGGCGGCGCGGTCCGCCGGGACGGTCACGCCCGTCAGCGGCCCGTGGCGCACGACCAGATCGGCCACCGGCTCGCCGCCCTCTTCGCGTTCGTTCTCGAAGGCGATGTCGGCGCCCATTTCCAGCAGCGTCACATACAGCCCGTCGCGCGTCCGATTGCGGCTGACACCGGGCACCCGGACCTGCGATCCCGGCACGATCAGCGCCGCCGCCACCGGAAAGGCCGCGCTGGATGGGTCGCGTGGCACGGCGACCGGCTGCGCCCGCAACTCGGGCCGGCCCGCCAGCGTGACGACGTGGCCCTGATCCGTCGTTTCGGTCCGGATCTGGGCGCCGAACCCCGCCAGCATCCGTTCGGAATGATCGCGCGTGGGTTCGGCCTCGATCACCACCGTCTCGCCGGGCGAATTCAGGCCGGCCAAAAGGATGGCCGACTTGATCTGCGCACTGGCGACCGGCGTGCGATAGCGCAGCGGAACCGGATCGGCGGCGCCCTGGATGGTGATCGGCAGCCGTCCGCCCTCGCGCGCCGTGATCTGCGCGCCAAAGGCCGACAGCGGATCGGTGACCCGCGCCATCGGGCGCCGCGACAGGCTGGCATCGCCGGTGAAGGTCGCGGTGATCGGGGTCGTGGCCATCGCCCCCATGATCAGCCGCACCCCGGTGCCGGAATTGCCGCAATCTATGATGCCTTCGGGTTCGGCAAAGCCACCCACGCCCACGCCATGCACCGACCATTCGCCCGCGCCCAGCCGTTCGACCTGCGCGCCGAAAGCCGCCATCGCCCTTGCCGTATCCAGCACGTCCTGCCCTTCCAGAAGGCCGGTTACCCGCGTCTCGCCCACCGACAACGCCCCCAGGATCAGCGCCCGGTGACTGATCGACTTGTCGCCAGGCACCTGCGCCACGCCCTTCAGCGGGCCGCTGCGACGCGAGGTCATGGGACACGGTTCGGCGGTATGGGACATGGGACACCTGTTCGTTGCGAGGGCCTTTTAGCCGCCGGGCAAGCCCGCTGCCACCGCCTTCTTGCCGTCGCAGCCAGGGTTTTCTCGCGGCCGGAGCGGAACGCCCGGTCATGGAAGATGTGATCCCGCGGCAACCGATGTCGCGTGTCGCGCCCGAGGGACCCGAATTACAGGCGCACCGGGCGGCTTGTCAGGATTTGTAGACCTCGATCGTCGGCAGTTCGGTCAGCGACACGCCGATCAGTTGCAGCGCCGGTAGCGAGACCTGACTGCCCGACCCACCGCCCGCCAGCGGGATCAGATCGACCTTGGCCGATTTGCCGTTGGCGGGATTCACGATCCGCCCGATGCCGCGCGCCTTGACCAGCGGTGTCTTGATCCAGAACCCGCCCTGCGTCGGATCGCCCAGCGAGGCGACGGTGCTGCCCAGCCTGGTCTCGGCCGCCTCGGGCGCCCCGGCGGCGGCGGCCTTTTGTTCGGCAGTCGTCGTATCCAGCTGCCGGGCCGAGGCGCGCGCCGAGGGCGGCGGTGGCGGTGCGCGCGTGATCGCGGTCGCTGCGGCCACCTGCTGTGGTGAAAGATCGCTTTCGATCCTGGCCGGTTGCACCGTGTTTGACGGCCGATCACCTGTCGTCGTCGCCAGGGGCTGGCAGGCGGCAAGGACCATGACGGACAGGATCGCGGGGGTTGTCATTCGCATCGGGACGTTCCTTGGATGGCGTGGCGCGGGCAGGTTAGACCAGCCCCGCCGCCTGCGTCCACCGGCGGTTGCGTGATCGGCGGATGCTTGTGCACCGGCGCCGAGACGCCTAGATTGAAGCTCATGGACGACATGCAAGCCGCGCCTCTCATCGACCCTTTTGCCCGTCCGATCACCTATCTTCGGGTATCGGTGACGGATCGTTGCGATTTCCGCTGTGTCTATTGCATGTCCGAACATATGCAGTTCCTGCCTAAGGTCGAATTGCTGACATTGGAGGAACTGGACCGGCTTTGTTCCGCCTTCGTGGATCTTGGCGTGCGCAAGTTGCGCATCACCGGGGGCGAACCGCTGGTCCGGCGCGGGATCATGGGCTTTTTCGGCGCCATGTCGCGCCATCTGGGCGCGGGCCTGGACGAATTGACGCTGACCACCAACGGCAGCCAGCTGGCCCGTTTCGCCCCGGAACTGGTGGATTGCGGGGTTCGCCGGGTCAACGTCTCGCTGGACACGCTGGATGCCGACAAGTTCTCCGCCATCACCCGCTGGGGCCGGCTGCCGCAGGTGCTGGAGGGCATCCGCGCCGCCCGCGCGGCCGGGCTGCGGGTCAAGATCAACGCCGTCGCGCTGAAGGGCGTGAACGACGACGAATTGTTCGATCTGGTCCGCTGGTGTGGCGATGAGGGCCATGACCTGACCTTCATCGAGGTCATGCCGATGGGCGATCTGGGCAACGAGGACCGCCTGGACCAGTATTGGCCGCTGACCGATCTGCGCGCCCGTCTGGCCGAATGTTTCACACTGGTCGATCTGGCCGAACGCACGGGGGGTCCGGCCCGTTATGTCCGGCTGCGCGAAACCGGGCAGAAGATCGGCTTCATCACGCCGCTGACGCATAATTTCTGCGAAAGCTGCAACCGTGTCCGCGTGACCTGCACGGGCGAGCTTTACATGTGCCTGGGCCAGGAGGATCGTGCCGATCTGCGCGCGCCGCTGCGCGCCAGCGCAGAGGACGCCCCCCTGCGCGAGGCCATCCGCGGCGCCATCGCCCGCAAGCCCAAGGGCCACGATTTCGACTATTCCCGCCAGCACGTGGCGGGCCAGATGCCCCGCCACATGAGCCATACCGGCGGCTGAGCCTTCTTCCCGGCGTGAAGATCGCCCCATCTCCGGCAACCGCTGACCGAAAGTCTGCGCAGGGCCTGACAGGCGCCCGGAGGCGAGCCGGCGCGGCGCGGCACCGTGTCAGGACGCGGGCGAAGTCGGCACTTGCCAGTCGGGCTTGCGCTTGTCGAAGAAGGCGGCGATCCCCTCGGCCGCCTCCCTTTCCTCCCACACCGCCACCAGCCGCTCGACGCTGTCCTCGATCGCGGCGGCGTCGATGCGCGGGCCAAGCGCGCGGCATTGCGCCTTGGCCGCCGCAATGGCGCCCGGCGCGCCCAGCAGGAACGGCGCCACCTCGGCCTCGACCGCGGCGTCAAGATCGCCGGCGGGCACGGCGCGGGCCGCGAGGTTCAGCGTCACCGCCTCCTCGGCCCCGAAGATCCGGCCCGAGAAGAACACGCGACGGGCCTTGTCCTCGCCCATCCGCGCCAGGACATAGGGACCGATGGTCGCCGGGATCAGCCCCAGCTTCACCTCGGTCAGACCGAATTTCGCCTCCAGCGAGGCGATGGCGATGTCACAGACCGACATCATCCCCACCCCGCCGCCGAAGGCATTGCCGTGAACCCGCCCGATCAGCGGCTTCGGCAGCGTGTTCAGCGCCGACAGCATTCCCGCCAGCAGTCTTGCGCCAGCGCGCCGGGTTTCCGCCTCGGCGGCGATCTGCGCCTTCATCCAGGCCAGATCGCCGCCAGCGCAGAAGCTGGCCCCGTCTCCGGCCAGCACCACCACGCGCACTGCCGGATCGGCGCCCAGCCCGGCCGCGGCGCGGGTCAGATCCTCCATCATCGCCTGTGACAGGGCGTTATGCTTGTTCGGTCGCGCCAGCGACAGCGTCGCCACACCGCGCGAATCGGTTTCGATCCGGATCGTTTCAGACATCGGCTTCCTTTCGCATGTCGCGCGCCATCGCCGCGGCCCTGTCGATGACCGCCATGTCGAGCCCGGTCGCATGGCCCAGGGCCTCAAGATGCCGCGCCACCTTTTCGGTCGCGACATTGCCCTTGGCGCCGGGCGCATAGGGGCAGCCGCCAAGGCCGCCCACCGCCGCGTCGAAGACCCGCAGCCCGCGCGCGAGGCTGGCGTCGATATTCATCAGCGCCCGACCGGCAGTATCGTGATAATGTCCGGCCAGCCGGTTTGCCGGAACCTCGTCCAGCACCGCCGACAGCATCGCGTCGATGGTCTCGGGGCGTCCCTGGCCGATCGTGTCGCCAAGGCTGATCTCGTAGCAGCCCATCTCGCGCAGCGCCGCCGCGACCCGTGCCGCATTGCCCGGCGGCGTCGGGCCGTCGAAGGGACAATCGGTCACGACGCTGACATAGCCGCGGACCGGGATCCCGTCATCGCGCGCGGCCCGCGCGACCGGCGCGAAACGGTCCAGGCTTTCGGCGATGCCGGCGTTCAGATTGGCGCGGCTGAACCCCTCCGAGGCGCTGGCGAAGATCGCGACCTCGCTGGCGCCTGCCTCGCGCGCGGCCTCATAGCCCTTCATGTTCGGGGTCAGCGCGGCATAGCGGACCCCCGGCCGCCGCGCGATGCCTGCCATCACCTGCGCCGCGTCGCCCAGCTGCGGCACCCATTTCGGGCTGACGAAGCTGGTCACCTCGATGCGCCGGAATCCCGCCAGCGACAGCAGATCGACCAGCGCGATCTTCCGCGCCGCCGGGATCAGCCGCTTTTCGTTCTGCAACCCGTCTCGCGGTCCCATCTCGAAGATCTCGGCGTGATCAGGCATCGGGCAGCTCGTAGAATTCGCGTTGATAGATGCTGTCGCCGCCCGCCCTGTCCAACGCACGGCGATAGGCGGGCCGCGCCGTCATCCGGTCGCGATAGGCCGCCAGTGCCGGGAATTCGGCCTTTGGCAGAAACCGGAACACGGCTTCGATATTGAAACCCATCATGCAGTCAGCCGCCGAAAAGCCACCTGCCAGCAGCATGTCCTGACGCGACAGATGCCCTTCCAGCGCCCGCGCCGTCACCGCCAGCCGCCTGGTGTCCAGCTTCATCAGCGGCAACGACCGCGCGCTGTCTGGGCGCAGGAAGATATGCTGGATGTTCAGCGCCTGAAGAATATTGGCCTGGGTCTCGGCGAAACTGACCCATTCCAGGAAATCCGCGCGCGCGAACTCGCCCGGTTTCGGCGCCAGCCGTCCCTCGCGCTCGGTCAGGTATTGCACGATGGCGCCGGATTCGAAGATCGCGCGCCCGTCGATCTGCAAGGCAGGGATCCGACCGGCGGGCGACAGCGCCAGAAACTCCGGACTGCGCAGGGATCCGTCGGTCAGCGACCAGACGACGATCTGGCAATCAAGCCCCAGTTCCTCGATCAGCCACAGCACCCGCATCGAACGCGAGCCGGGCACATGATGCAGCCGGATCACGACGCCTCCTCTTCCAGCCGGATCAGCGCGGCGCCGGCCTCGACCTGCTGGCCTTCGGCTGCCAGCACCTCGGCCACGATGCCGTCACGGGCGGCGGTCAGCGCATGTTCCATCTTCATCGCTTCCAGCACCGCCAGCCGGTCGCCGGTCCTGACCGGCTGACCGACCGAGACATGGACCGATTTCACCAATCCCGGCATCGGCGACAGGGTCAGCGCGTCGCCGCCGGCCGCGGCCGCGTCGCGCGCCAGCGGATCGCGCGGCACCAGATGCACCGTCCGGCCGCCAAAGACGCTGACGCCGGCATCATGGGTGACGATGCGGTTGCGCCGCAACGCATCATCGACCCACCAGCGGTCGCCCTGCCAGCGCACCTCGTGGGGCTGATTGTCCAGCGACACGCGCGCGCGGCCCGGTCCCAGAACCTCGAGCACGGCCTGGCCGCCATCCCAGGCAATGGTGCGGCGCAGCGGCTGCCACAGCGTCGCGCCGCCCCGCGCCTGCGGATCGGCCAGCCCGGCAAGGCCGATCACGGCCAGCACGCGGGCCGCCGGATCGGGTTCCGCGGCGGCGACCAGATCATCCAGGTCGCGGGCGATCAGCCCGGTATCGACCTGGCCCGCGCGAAAGCCGTCATGCCGGGTCAGCGCGATGAGGAAATCCAGATTGGTGACGGATCCCGCCACCTCGGTATCGACCAGGGCCGATTCCAGCGCCCGCAACGCCACCGCCCGCGTGGGCCCGTGGGTGACGATCTTGGCGATCATCGGGTCGTAATAGGGGCTGATCGTATCGCCCTGCCTGACGCCGGTCTCGATCCGCGCGCCCTGAGGAAAGGCCAGCCGCGCCAGCCGCCCCGTGGCCGGCAGAAAACCCGCCGGCACATCCTCGGCGTAGAGCCGCGCCTCGAAGGCGTGGCCCGAAATGGTCAGCGCGTCCTGCCTGGCGGGCAAGGGCTCTCCGCTGGCGACGCGCAACTGCCATTCGACCAGATCGATGCCGGTGATCGCCTCGGTCACGGGATGTTCGACCTGAAGCCGGGTGTTCATCTCCATGAACCAGAACCTGTCCTCGCGCAGCCCTTCCGAGCCATCGACGATGAATTCGATCGTGCCCGCCCCGGCATAGCCAATGGCTTCGGCGGCACGAACCGCCGCAGCGCCCATCACCTTGCGGATCTCGGGCGTCATGCCGGGGGCCGGTGCTTCCTCGATGACCTTCTGGTGGCGCCGTTGCAGCGAACAATCGCGTTCGAACAGATGCACCGCGCGGTGGCCGTCGCCGAAGACCTGCACCTCGATATGGCGCGGTTGCAGCACGTATTTCTCGATCAGCACGTCGGGATTGCCAAAGGCGGTCCGCGCCTCGGACCGGGCCGAGGCCAGCGCATCGGCGAAATCCTTCGGATCGTCGACACGGCGCATTCCCTTGCCGCCGCCGCCCGCCACGGCCTTGATCAGAACCGGATAGCCGATCCGCTCCGCCTGCTGGGCCAGATGGCCGGGATCCTGATTGGCACCGTGATAGCCGGGCACGACCGGAACGCTCGCTTCTTCCATCACCCGCTTGGCCGCGTCCTTCAATCCCATCGCCCGGATGGCGCGGGAGGACGGCCCGATGAAGACCAGCCCCGCCGCCTCGACAGCCTCGACGAAATCGGGATTCTCGCTGAGAAAGCCGTAGCCCGGATGGATCGCCTGGGCGCCGGTCGCCGCGGCGGCGGCGATGATCGCCTCGCCGCGCAGATAGCTGTCGGCGGGCGCCGGCCCGCCCAGATGCACCGCCTCGTCGGCCATCGAGACATGGCGCGCGGCGCGGTCGGCATCCGAAAAGACGGCGATGGTCGAGACGCCCATGCGCTGGCAGGTATCAATGATGCGGCAGGCAATCTCGCCGCGATTGGCGATCAGGATCTTCTGGAACATGGCTGGCCTTGTTCTGTGGCAGCGCGGCTTGGGACCTTGCGCCCCCGGACTGCCGCAGGGTTTCCGGACAAGGAGGAACCGTTCATGCCAGCGCCCTTTCAAGCGGACCGGCCGAGCGGGGATCGAACGCGACCAGCGTCACCGCCAGCCCGCCGCGATGCGAACGGATCGTCTGCACGGCGATCCTGGCGGCGCGATCGGCCGGAAAGCCGTAAACGCCGGTCGAGATCGCCGGAAAGGCGATGCTGGCCAGATCGTGCCGCCGCGCCAGCAGCAGCGCGCTGCGATAGGCCGAGGCCAGCAGATCGTCCTCGCTCGCATCGCCGCCGCGCCAGACCGGTCCGACGGCGTGGATGACATGCCTCGCGGGCAGACGGTAGCCGCCGGTGATCCGCGCCTCGCCCGTCGGACAGCCGCCGATCTTGCGGCATTCGTCCAGCAGGTCGGGCCCCGCCGCGCGATGGATGGCGCCGTCCACACCGCCGCCGCCCAGCAGCGATTGGTTGGCGGCGTTCACGATCGCATCGACGTCGAGCGTCGTGATATCGCCCTGCCAGACCCTGATCATCCTGCCCTCCTGCCCGTCTTCGGTCCCCATATATCCCCGCCGGAGGCACCCATCATCGCCCCCTACATCCGGAAGACGCCAAAGCGCGTCGGCTGGATGGGCGCGTTCAGCGCTGCGCGCAACGACAGCGCCAGCACGTCGCGGGTCTTGCGCGGATCGATGATGCCGTCGTCCCACAGTCGCGCGGATGCGTAAAGCGGATGCGACTGACGCTCGAACATCTCGATCGTGGGGCGCTTGAATTCGGCCTCGTCCTCGGCCGACCAGGTGCCGCCTTGCCGTTCCACGCCCTCGCGCCGGACCGTGGCCAGCACCCCCGCCGCCTGTTCGCCGCCCATGACCGAGATGCGGCTGTTGGGCCAGGTCCACAGAAAGCGCGGGCTGTAGGCGCGGCCTGCCATGCCGTAATTGCCGGCGCCGAAACTGCCGCCGACCAGCATCGTGATCTTTGGAACCGAGGTCGTGGCCACCGCCGTGACCATCTTGGCGCCGTGACGCGCGATACCCTCGCTTTCATATTTGCGGCCGACCATGAAACCGGTGATGTTCTGCAGGAAGACCAGAGGGATCAAGCGCTGTGAACACAATTCGATGAAATGCGCGCCCTTCTGGGCGGCTTCCGAAAACAGCACCCCGTTATTGGCGACGATGCCGACCGGGCAGCCCTCGACATGGGCAAAGCCCGTGACCAGCGTCTCGCCGAAGCGGGCCTTGAACTCGTCAAAGCGCGATCCGTCCACGATGCGCGCGATCACCTCGCGGATGTCATAGGGGGTTCGCAGATCGGCCGGAACCACGCCAAGGATCTCGTCGGGGTCGAAGGCGGGCGGTTCGGCCGATTGCCAGGCCACGTCATCGGGCAGCCTGCGGTTCAGGTTGGCCACGGCGCGACGGGCCATGGCCAGCGCGTGGGCGTCATCCTCGGCCAGGTAGTCGGCCACGCCGGACAGCCGGGTATGGACATCGCCGCCGCCCAGATCCTCGGCGCTGACGACCTCGCCGGTCGCGGCCTTCACCAGGGGCGGACCGGCCAGAAAGATCGTGCCCTGATCGCGGACGATGATCGTCACGTCGGACATGGCGGGCACATAGGCCCCGCCCGCCGTGCAGGAACCCATGACCACCGCGATCTGGGCGATGCCCTTCGCGCTCATCCTGGCCTGGTTGTAGAAGATGCGGCCGAAATGGTCGCGGTCGGGAAAGACCTCGTCCTGGTTGGGCAGGTTGGCACCGCCCGAATCGACGAGATAGAGGCATGGCAGATGACATTCCTCGGCGATTTCCTGGGCGCGAAGGTGTTTCTTCACGCTCATCGGGTAATAGGTGCCGCCCTTGACGGTCGCGTCATTGGCCACCACCATCACGTCCTGCCCCTGGACGCGGCCGATGCCCGCGATCACGCCGG
>DBFD01000066.1 GCA_002294185.1 Paracoccus sp. UBA889 | reverse complement strand
CATCCGCGCCGATGGCCGCATCGACGGCGCCGATCCGTCCATCGCCGCGCTGACAGGCTCAATCGAAGTCCGCTTCGCTGACAGCACGCTGGTGACGCAGGCCATGGATGGCGAAGCCTGCGCGCTGGACTTCTCCTATGCGCTGCCCTCGGGAGAGAGCTTCACCTTCACCGTCCATGCCGTCTACCTGCCCCGCCCCCGGATCGAGATTTCCGGACCGCAGGGCGTCCAGGCAACCTTCGACTGGCAGGCCGCGCGCGACAGCACACTGGGCCGCATGTGCACCGCCACCCTGATCAACGACCGCGAGGAATATTGAACCCATGCTGACCTTGGACCTGAGCAATGAACCGCGCTGGCACGATCTGGCGCCCGGCGTCCGGGTGCGGCTGCGCCCGCTGACCACCGCGATGATGGTCGCCACCCGCAGCGATCCGGATGTCGAGGCAGTGCCGGACGGGACGAGCGACGAAGAACGGGCGCTAGTCTTCGCCAAGGCGCTGGCGCGGCGCGCGGTGCTGGACTGGGATGGCGTCGGCGATTCTGATGGAAATGCCATCGATCCAAGCCCTGAGGCCATCGATGCGCTCCTGGACATCTGGCCGATCTTCGAGGCGTTTCAGCTGGTCTATGTCTCCAAGGGCCTGCTGCTGGACCAGGAAAAAAACGTCTCCGCGCCCTCGCCGACTGGTCCTTCGGTGGGGGCGACAGCTACTGCGCGGCCTGCACGCAAATCTGCCAAGACTGCCCGGGTCGCGCAAACCAGCCGCTGACATTCGAGGGCTGGCAGGTCTGGGATCTGATCGGGCGCCTTGGCGGGCAGTTGCGGGTGCTATCGGGCGCGGTGATCGGGTGGGATCTGACGGCCGCTCTGGGGCTGGCGGCGGCGCTGGGCATCCCGGCCCCGGCCGCCGCCGAACTGCTGCCCATCATCGAAGCGGTGATGGTTCGGAGGATGAACGAACAGATGGAACGATGAGATGGCAGAAAAACGCGTCAGCGTCCGCCTCGCGGCGGTGGGCGGGCGTCAGGTGCGCGCGGAGCTGGAAGGTGTCGGCGAGGCCGGATCGCGCGGCTTCGGGCGGCTGTCGCGCGAGATGGAGGCGGCGAATGCCCGCATGGCCGGGTTCACCCGCAAGGTCGGGGTGGCTGCCGCCGCTGTTGTCGCCGCCGCCACCGCCGCCGCCATCGCCATGGTGCGGTCGGGGCTGCAAACGGTGGATGCGCAGGCAAAGCTCGCCCAATCGCTCGGCACCACGGTTGCCTCGATCCAGACGCTGGAGCGTGCGGGTGAACTGGCAGGCGTGTCGATGTCCGGCATCGAACAGGCGACCAAGGATCTGACCCGGCGGCTGAGCCAGGCGGCGGCGGGCGGCGGTCCGGCAGCCGATGCGCTGGAACGGCTGGGCCTGACCGCCTCGGACCTGCTGGCCCTGCCACTGGATCAGCGCGTCGGGGCGATCAATGCCGCCATTGCCGAGTTCGTGCCTGTTGCCGAACGCGCGGCTGTGGCCGGGCAGTTGTTCGGCGAAGAGGGCTCGATCGCCATGTCGCGCATCGACACCGCCACCTTGCGCCAAGCGACCGAGGATGTCCGGGCCTTCGGGATCGTGGTTTCGGAACAGGATGCCGACCGGATCGAGCGGACGAATGACGCCATCTCGCGGCTGGGTCTGGTCTGGCGCGGGTTGTCAAACCAGTTGGCGGTTGCCGCCGCCCCGGCGCTCGAAGCGGTGGCCGATGCGATGGCAGCACTGGCCAGCCGCACCGGGCCGCTTGGGATGGCGATCAGCGGGCTTTTCGACCAGATCGGACGCCTCTCGACCTACGCCGCAACCTTCGCCGGTTTCATGGCCGGTCGCTGGGTCGCCGGGCTGGCGGCGGCTGCACTCTCGGTCCGGGGGCTCGCCACCGCATTGGTCGTGCTGCGCGGCGCGCTGATCCGCACCGGTATCGGCGCCCTGATCGTCGGTGCGGGCGAACTGGTCTATCAGTTCACGAGGCTGGTCAAGGGCGCGGGCAGTTTCGGCAATGCCATGGCTCTGATGGGCGATGTGGCGAAGGCGGTCTGGGAGGGGATCAAGGTGACGGCCCTGTCCTTCGCCGACGATTTCCGGGCCATGCAATCCGAGATCGAAGCGATCTGGACCCGGCTCATGGCATTTCTGGCCGGGAAATGGGCGGATTTTCTCGGGATGATCGCGCCCACTTTCAACAAGGTGGCGGAAGAGATCGGATCGGACACGAGGATCGATGTCTTCGAGGCGCTGGGCCGGGCCTCGATGCTGGAGCATTCGGCCAGCAATTCGGCGCATATGGCGGGCCGCTATCGTGACCGCGCCAGTTCCAGCCGAGCTTCGGCCTTCGATGGCGTGGGCCCTGCCATGGACGCGCTGCGCGCCGCGATGTCCGGCGGCGAGGATGATGCCGGTGGCGCGGCGCTGGACGTCGCGACCGAAGCGGCCGACCGCTATGAGGATGCGCTGGGTGGGGTGGAGACAGCCGCCACCGGCTCGGGCGCGGCGGCAAAAGAAGCCGGGGCCGCGGGCAAGGCAGCGGCGGAAGAGGCCAAACCTGCGACCGAAGCCACGGCCACCGGCTGGAAGGCGGTGACCGAGGCGCTGTCGGACTATGCGAAGAAGGCCAAAGACATCGGCGCCGATATCGGCCAGGCGCTGGTCGGGGCATTTCAAAGCGCCGAGGACGCGATCGGCGAGTTCGTGAAGACCGGCAAGCTCGATTTCCGGGATCTGGTGACCTCGCTTCTGGCCGATCTGTCGAAACTGGCCGCGCGGCGTTTCCTGCTGGGGCCGATTGCCAATGCGCTCTCCGGCGCGCTGGGCGGCGCGGGCGGAATCTTCGCCAGCATCATGCATACGGGCGGCATCGTCGGCGCGGGTTCGCCCTCACGCACGGTCCCCGCACTGGCCTTTGCGGGGGCACCGCGAATGCATAGCGGCGGTATGGTCGGCCTGCGTCATGACGAGGTGCCCGCGATCCTGCAGCGTGGGGAACGGGTGCTGTCACGCCGCGAGGCGCAGGATTACGGCAAGGGCGTCACGGTGAACATCCACGCCCGCGACGCCGAGAGTTTTAGGCA
>DBFD01000035.1 GCA_002294185.1 Paracoccus sp. UBA889 | reverse complement strand
CCTCTTCTTCGTTGCGAAAATCCCCGCGGGGGGTCCGGGGGCGGAAGGCCCCCCGGCCATTGGCGGGTCGTCACGACCGGCAGCGGATCATTTCTGCTGCGGCTCGTACCACGAGGCCAGCCCCTCCTGCAGCCGTGCCGCCGCATCTTCGGGCGTTTCGGTCCCGTTGATGACGTTGGCGCTGGCGTTCCAGGTCTCGTTTTCCAGGTTCGGCGTGCCGCGAGACAGGATCTGATAGGTCGACCGGATCGTGGATTGGCAATTCTCGCGCCAGCCGACGAATTCCCGGGCCAGCGGATCCTGCATCTCGACCGGCGTCGCATTCAGCGAGAAGAAGCCCGGCAGCGCATTGGCATAGAGCGTGGCGAATTCAGGCGAACCGACCCATTCGAGAAAGGTTTTGGCCGCCTCGGGATACCTGGTCTTGGTGTTCATGCCCATGGCGATGTCGGTGTGATCGCTGATATAACAGCCATCGCCCGCGGCCGGCACCGGCGGCGGAAAGGCCCCCATCTCGAACGCGCCTCCGATTTGCGGGGTGAAGACGCCGATCTCCCAGCTTCCCGCAGGATAGATCGCGGCGCGGCCCAGCGTGAACAGGTTCTGGCTGTCGGGATAGGTCTGCGCCTCGAACCCGTCGCCCAGATAATCCTTCCACCTGGCCAATTGCCGGAACGGCTCGACCCAGCCCTCGTCGGTCAGCTTCTGGCCGCCCTCGATCAGCGCCTTGCGGCCCTCTTCGCCCTTCCAGTAGCTGGGACCGATATTCTGATAGCCCATGGTCGCGGCTTCCCACTGATCGGCGGTGCCCATCGCCATCGGGATATAGCTGCCGTCTTCCTTGATCTTGTCCAGAACGGCATAGAATTCATCCACCGTCTCCGGCGGCGTCAGGTCCAGTTCCTCGAAAGCGGTCTTGTTGTAGATGAAACCGTGAATGACCGAGGCCATCGGCACGCAGAAGGTCGAGGCGCCGTCATCCGTCTGCCAGGCCGATTTCGCCACGTCCGAGAAATTCGCCATCGAGGCCAGATCGCTCAGATCCGCCAACTGCCCCTTCTTGAACAATTCCAGCGAGGCGTCGAAGGGGCGGCAGGTGATCAGATCGCCGGCCGAACCCGCATCCAGCTTGGAATTCAGCACCGCGTTGTATTCCGCCGGCGCGCTCGGCGCAAAATTGACCTTGATGCCCGGATTGGCCTCCTCGAAGGCCGGAATGATGGTGTCCTGCCAGATCTGCAGGTCGTCGTTGCGCCAGCTTTCGATGGTCAGCGTCGCGTCCTGCGCCGAGGCGGCGCCGGCCAGCAGGGCGCTGGTCAGCAGCCCGAGGCGAAGCATTCTCGTCATGAAAAATCTCCCTGGTTGAAGGCCGCGTGCGGTCGCGACGCGGCATGTCCGGTCGAATCCGGCTTCTGGTGTTGCATGATGCCAAAGCAATACCAATTGTAAACCCCCTGAATCAATCCGGCTTTGAAATGGGCGGAAACAGCCCGATTCAGTTTCGTCTTTTCATTTGGTATTGCTTTGGTATTCTGCGCAGCGAGGAGGCCCGAATGGCGCTGTTTCTGGGAATCGATGGCGGTGGAACCGGCTGCCGCGCGGCGCTGGCCGATGCGGACGGCACCGTTATCGGGCGTGGAACCGGCGGGCCTGCCAATATCAATACCGATGTTCAGGGCGCGGCGGCCAACATCCTGTCAGCCACGGCCCAGGCGCTGGAGGGCAGCGGCGCGCGGGCCTCGGACCTGATCGCGGCCCTGGGCCTGGCGGGCGGCGCGATGCGGACGGCGGGTGACCGGCTGGCGGGCCTTCTGCCCTTCGCCCGGATGCAGATCGTCAACGACGGCATCACCGCCGCGCGCGGCGCCCTTGGATCGCAGGACGGCATCCTTGCCGCGCTTGGCACCGGATCGGTTTTCGCGATCCAGCGCGGCGGCACCATCCGGCAGGTCGGCGGCCGCGGCTTTCTGATGGGCGACGAGGGCAGCGGCGCGGTGCTGGGCCGCTGCCTGCTGGCCGATGCGATGCGCGCCGCCGACGGCTTGCTGCCGATGACGCCGCTGCTGCGCGACATGCTGGACCAGTTCGGCGGCATCGAGGGCATCATCGCCTTCGGCAACACCGCGCGTCCAGCCGATTTCGGTGCGCTGGCGCCGCGCATCGTCACATCCGACGACCCCGCCGCCAGCCGCATCTTCGGCGCGGCCATCGCCCGGATCCGCGAAATCCTGACCACCCTGCAAGCCGGCGACAGCCTGCCCGTCGTCTTCCTGGGCGGGCTGGGGCCGCATTACGCCGCGCGCCTCGGCGACCCCTGGCCGGTCAAGGCAGCCATCGGCAACAGTCTTGACGGCGCGGTGCTGATGGCGCGGCAGATGGCGGGCGCGGCATGAGCGATCTTTTCCAGCCCGGCCAGTTCGATGACGGCGCGGCCGGCCCGCGCTATCTGCAACTGCACCGGCGCATCGCCGAGGCCATCGCCTCGGGCCGCCTGCAACCCGGCGACAGCCTGCCGCCCGAACGCGAGATGGCGGCGATGACCGGCCTCTCGCGCGTCACCATCCGCAAGGGGATCGAGGCGCTGGTCGGCTCGGGCCAACTGATCCAGCGGCGCGGATCGGGCACCATCGTCGCGCCCCGCGTCGAACGGCTGGAACAGGCGCTGTCGCTGCTGACCTCGTTCACCGAGGACATGGCCCGGCGCGGCCGGCAGATCGACAGCCGCTGGCTGGCGCGCGGGCTGCATTCGCCCAGCCCCGAAGAGGTGATGGCGCTTGGCCTTGCCACGGGCGACCGCGTCGCGCGGCTGGAACGGGTGCGGGTTTCGGACGGCGTGCCGCTGGCGGTGGAAATGGCCTCGTTGCCGGCCACGATCCTGCCCGACCCCGAATCGGTCCAGACCTCGCTTTACGCCTTGCTGGAATCGCGCGGGCAGCGCCCGCTGCGCGCGGTCCAGCGCATCTCGGCCGCCAATCTCGGCCGCCGCGACGCCGACCTGCTGGGCGTCGCCCCCGGCGTCGCCGGCCTGCGGATCGAACGCGTGGCCTATCTGGCCTCGGGCGCGGTGGTCGAATTCACCCGCTCGCTCTATCGCGGCGACGCCTATGATTTCGCGGTGGAGCTGAAGATGCATCCCGATAGCGACAGAGCCGAGAGGACCAGCAGATGAGCCAAAGCAACATGGCCCGCGAAGTGGCCGAAATCCCCGATGCGGCCGCCCGCTTTCTGGCGCAATCGCACGAGGCCGTGGTCGCCGCCGCCGATGTCTTGCGCGCCCGCGATCCGGCGGTGATCGCGACCATCGCGCGCGGATCGTCGGATCACGCGGCGACCTATCTGAAATACGCGGTCGAGCTGGTGGCGGGGATACCCGTGGCCTCTGTCGGACCCTCGATCGCCTCGATCTATGGCCGGCCGCTGCGCCTGCCCCGCGGCGCCTGTATCGGCATCTCGCAATCGGGCCGCAGCCCCGACATCGTCGAGATGGTGCAGACGGCCACGGCGGGCGGCGCGCTGTCGATCGCGATCACCAATCACGCTGACAGCCCGATGGCCGCCGCATCGGCCCATTGCCTGCCGCTGGCAGCGGGCGAGGAAAAAAGCGTCGCCGCCACCAAGACCTTCGTCAATTCGGTGCTGGCGGGCCTGTCGCTCTTGGCGGAATGGCAGCGGGACCGCGCCCTGCAAGACGCCATCGCGGCATCGCCCCAGGCTCTGGCGCGGGCGGTGGCGCTGGACTGGTCGCCACTGGTCGACCGGCTGACCGGGGCCAGCCGGTGCTTCGTTCTGGGCCGCGGCCCGGCCATCGCCATCGCCAACGAGGCCGCGCTGAAGTTCAAGGAGGTCGCGGGCATCCACGCCGAAGGCTACAGCGCAGCCGAGGTGCTGCACGGACCCGCTGCCATCGTCCAGCCGCCGTTTCCGATCCTCGCCCTGGGGATCGAGGATGCCGCCCTGCCGCGGCTGGCCGCCACCGCCGAACGGCTGACCGCGCAGGGGGCCGAGGTCTTTCTGACCGGCGCCGATGTGGCGGGCGCTGTGCGCCTGCCCTCGGAACCCGGCCTTCACCCGCTGATCGCGCCGCTGGCGCTGATCGCCAGTTTCTATGCCTTCATCGAGGCGCTGGCATGGCGGCGCGGCTTCGATCCCGACCAGCCCCCGCACCTGCGCAAGGTGACGGAGACGGTCTGATGCGGCAGGTCATCGCGGGCGCTCGCATCTTCGACGGCGCAGGGTTTCTGGACGGCCGGGCGCTGGTGATCGAGGACGGCCGCATTGCCGCGATCCTGCCCGAGGCCAAGGCCGGCGCGGTCACCCATCGCATCGGCGGCATCCTCGCGCCCGGATTCGTCGATCTTCAGGTCAATGGCGGGGGCGGACTGATGGTGGATGGCGGCACGGATCTTGCCGCCCTGCGCGCGATCTGCGCCAGCCACCGCGACCTGGGCTGCGCGGGTATCCTGCCGACGCTGATAACCGACCGCCCCGAGGCCACCGCCGCCGTCATCGCCGCCGGGATCGAGGCCGCGCGCGCCGGGGTTCCCGGCTTTCTGGGTCTGCATCTGGAAGGTCCGCATCTGGACCCGCGCCGCAAGGGCGCCCATGACGCCGCGCTGATCCGGCCGATGCAGGACGACGATCTGGCGCGGTTGTGCGGGGCTGCGCGCGCCCTGCCCGCGCTGATGGTCACGCTGGCGCCCGAAAGCGTCAGCCCGCAACAGGTTGCGGCGCTTTCGGGCGCCGGAGCCATCGTCAGCCTTGGCCACAGCGATTGCGATCTTGACGCGGCCGGTGCCGCCTTTGCCGCGGGCGCGGCGTGCGCCACGCATCTTTTCAACGCGATGAGCCAGCTTGGCCACCGAAGCCCCGGCCTGGTCGGGGCGGTGCTGGCGGGCGATGCCCATGCCGGTCTGATCGCCGATGGCATCCATGTCCACCCCGCCGCGATGCGGGTGGCGCTGGCCGCGCGCGCCGAGGGTCTGTTCCTGGTCACCGACTGCATGGCCTTCGCGGGCACCGACGCTGCCGAAATGCGGCTGGGCGGACGGCGGATCCTGCGCCGGGACGGCCGGCTGACGCTGGAAGACGGCACCCTGGCCGGCGCCGATCTCAGCATGGACCGCGCCATCGCGACGCTGGTCGGACAGGCGGGCGCGGCGCCCGAACGCGCGCTGGCCATGGCCACCTCGATCCCCGCCGATCTGATCCGCGCGGGCGACAGGCTGGGCCGCATCGCCGCCGGGCGCGCCGCCGATCTGGTCCGGCTTGACGCGGCGCTGGCCCTTCGCGCGATCTGGCGCGACGGCGATTTCCACAACCCCCGCCCGGCGTCCGGAAGGACCGCGATCTAGAAAAAGGCCGCGACTGACCAAGCGCCCGCGCCGGCGATCCGCCGCGGCGCGGTCAGCCGCGGCGCCCCGCGGTGCTTTCCCGTGCGCGCAAGGCAAAACCCAAATCCAGGGCGTGACCGCGGGCCGGGCCGGTGCCGCCATGGCGCTGGCGGATCAGGTGCACCGCCATGCGGCCCATGCCATGCCGGTCGGTGGCGATCGAACTCAGCGGCGGCTGGGCGGCAGCCATCATCTCCAGATCGTTGAAACCGCAGATGCCCAGCCTGTCGGGAACCGGCAAATTGCGCCGCATCGCCTCGAACAGCACGCCAAGGGCAAGATCGTCATTGTTGCAAAGAACCGCGTCAGCCTCGGGGTGGCGGGCCAGCAAATCGGCCAGAAGCCGACAGCCGAGGCTGACCGAAGACGGTTCGGGCGTCGTCACCACGCGGTCCGGCCCGTCCCGACCGGCCAGGCGAATACCCTCGCGGAACCCCGCCAGCCGACGCTGGCTGCGCGGATCCATCTGCGCGCCCAGAAAGGCCGGCGCGCGGTAACCGCGATCCAGCAGATGCGCCGTGGCAGCGCGCGCGCCGTCGAAATGCGAAAGGCCCACGGCCAGGTCGATGGGCTGGGGTCCGATCTCCATGATCTGCACGACCGGGCAATTGGCCTCGGCCAGCAGCCGCCGCGCGGCGGGCGATTGCTCGTGCCCGGCAACGATCAGCCCCGAGGGCCGCTGCGACAGAAAGACCCGGATCAGCCGTTCTTCCGCCAGCGGCGAATAGCCGGTCGTGCCCAGCTGCACCGACAGCGTGCTGTCCGCGATTCCGTCATAGATGCCATGCAGAACATCGGAAAACACGTTGTTGGACACCGAGGGGATGAGCACCCCCACCACATCGGTCCGTCCCGAGGCCAGCGCGCGGGCGGCCGGGTCCGGAACATAGCCCAGATCGGCGATGGCGCGCGTGATTCGCTCTCTCGCCTCGGCCGAGACCTTTTCGGGACTGCGCAATGCGCGCGAGACGGTGATAGGGCTGACATTCGCCGCCACCGCCACTTCCGAAAGGGTCGTTTTTCGCGATTTCTCCATCATTTGGCAGATTACGCGGTTCCGTGGCGAAGAAAAGCGTCTTGACGGATGACAGCGCTGTCATGCACGATGGCCGCGAAGAGGGGAGGGCATCGGTCATGCAACAGCGTCCGGTTCTGGTCATGGGCATCTGCGGCGTGGGCAAATCCACCATTGCCGCGGCCATCGCCGAATCCCTGGACGGCCGGTTCATCGAGGCCGACAGCTACCACGATTCCGCCAGCGTCGCGCGGATGCGGGCCGGACTGCCGCTGACCGACGAGATGCGATGGGGCTGGCTGGACCGGCTGGGAGACGCCGTGGTTGCGGCGCAGAAGCGGGCCGTGCTGGCCTGTTCGGCCCTTGGGCGTGCGCATCGCGACCGGCTGCGGGCAAGGACCGGACCGCTGGACATCGTGTTCCTGCACGGCGACCGCGACATCATCGCCGCCCGGATGCAGGCGCGGCGCGACCATTACATGCCGGCAAGCCTGATCGACAGCCAGTTGGCCGCCTTGCAGCCACCTGATACCACGACCGAAAACGCGATCTGGATCGACGTGGCCAATCCGCCCGACCGGATCACCGAAATCGCGGTCGCCGCGCTGGCGGCCGTGACGACTGCCACAGGAGGAGAGAAAGAATGACCAACCTGACCCGCCGGACGCTTCTGGCCGCCACCGCCGTCATGGCCCTGGCCGCGCCCGCCCTTGCCGCCGAATACGAATTCAAGTTCCAGTCCTCGGACCCGGCCGGCAACCCGAATTTCGAGTTGCAGAAGACCTGGGTCGAGGATGTGGCCCAGAAATCGGATGGCAGGATCGCGATCGACCTGCTGCCGGTCGATTCGATCGTCGCCTATAACGAAACCCAGGACGCCATCGCGACCGGGATCATCGACGGCCACGTCACCGACCTCAGCTATTTCGCCGGCAAGGACCCGGCCTTCGGGCTGATGGGCAACCCGGTCGGCGCATGGTCCGATCCGCAGCAGATGCTGGATTTCGTCGCCAATGGCGGCGGCAAGGAGTTGCTGAACGAGATCGAAAACCCCTATGGCCTGCAATTCATCGGCGCCACCACGCCCGGCCTTGAAGCCTTTGTCAGCGCCAAGCCGCTGGACGGCGTGGACGACCTGAAGGGCCTGAAGATGCGCGCGCCCGAAGGGCTGGTGCAAGAGGTCTTTGCCGCGGCCGGGGCGGCCCCGGTGAACCTGCCGGGCTCCGAGGTCTTTACCTCGCTGGACAAGAATGTGATCGACGCCGCCGATTATTCGGTCTTTTCGACCAATCAGGCGCAGGGGCTGAACGACGTGGCGCCGCATCCGGTCTATCCGGGCTTCCATTCGCTGCCCCTGGTCGAAATTTCGATGAACAAGGCCAAGTGGGACGAACTGCCCGAGGATCTTCAGCAGGTGATGACGCAATCTGTCGCGGATTTTGCGCAGCGCCAGATCAAGGCGCTGGCCGAGGCGGACGAAAAGGCCGTCGCCGCCGCCAAGGAAGGCGGGAAGATCATGATTCACGACTGGTCCGACGAAGAACGCGCCAAGTTCCGCAAGATCGCGATGGGCGAGTGGGAAAAGGTGGCCTCGCAATCGCCCGCCGCGCAGAAGGTCTATGACACGCTGACCGCCTATCTGAACGAGAAGGGTCTGGTTCAGCAATAAGCGCCAGGGAGCGGGCGGCCATGCGTCGCCCGGTCCCGCAGCAGCGGAGGGCGAAGATGACCGAGCCGGAAGAGATCGTCCGAGAGGACCATCACGCGATTCCCGAAGCAGGCGCCTTCGGCCGCTGGATCGACCGCGTGGCGATCCTGCCCGCGCTTGGTCTGGTCGCCTCGATGCTGATCCTGATCCAGGAGGTGATCCTGCGCTATGTCTTCAATTCGCCGACCATCTGGGCACATGAGACGACGGTGTTCCTCTGCGCCACGGCCTTCGTCTTCGGCGGCATCCTCTGCGCCTCTCGCGACCGCCATATCCGCGTCGTTCTAATCTACGACATCCTGCCGCCGCGCATCCGGCGGCTGTTCGACATCGTCATCTCGACCGTCTGCGCGCTGTCGGCGGGTGCCTTTGCATGGGCGGCCTGGCAGATGGTCAAGCGCGCGGCATGGCGGCCAGATGGCAGCTTTCGCCTGGAAACCTCGGGCAGCGCGTGGAACCCGCCCTATCCGGGCATCCTGAAGATCCTGCTGATGATCGCGCTGGCCGTGATGGCCGTGCAATTCGTGATCCTCGCCGTGAATTACGCAAGGGCGCGCCGCTGATGGAGATTTTCGGTTCGCTGCAATCGATGGGCATCGAGGCCGGGACGGGCCTGCTGTTCGTGATGCTGCTGGCGCTTCTGGTGACGGGTATTCCGCTGGCCTTCGTGACGCTGCTGGTCACGCTGATCTTCGCGCTTGGCTGGTTCGGCCCGAACGTCGTGCCGCTGATCACCAGCCGGGTCTATTCCTTCGTCTCCAGCTTCGTCTTCGTGTCGGTGCCGATGTTCGTGCTGATGGCCGCGATCCTGGACCGCAGCGGCATCGCGCGCGATCTGTTCGACGCGATGCGCCTGATCGGGGGCCGTATCCGGGGCGGCGTCGCGGTGCAGACGATCTTCGTGGCCGTCATCCTGGCCGCCATGTCCGGCATCATCGGCGGCGAGATCGTGCTTCTGGGCCTGATCGCCCTGCCCCAGATGCTGCGACAGGGCTATGACCGCCGCCTGGCCATCGGCGTGGTCTGCGCCGGCGGCAGCCTGGGCACCATGGTTCCGCCCTCGATCGTGCTGATCATCTACGGGCTGACCGCGAATGTTTCGATCGGGGAATTGTTCACCGCGGCTTTCATCCCCGGCTTCATGCTGGCGCTGTTCTACGTGTCCTATGTGCTGGCCCGCGCCTACCTGACGCCGGGCGCCGTTCCCGATCCGGTCCGCGAACCTGTCCCGCTGGCCGAAAAGCTGCGGCTTCTGAAGGGGCTGTTCCTGCCCATCGTGGTGGTGATCATGGTGCTGGGCTCGATCTATGGCGGCATCGCCTCGGTCACCGAGGCCAGCGCGGTCGGCGTCGCCGGGGTCATGCTGTCCACGATGCTGCGCGGCGAATTCACCTGGTCGCTGCTGCGTGGCGCCGCCATGCAGACGTTGCAGACCGTGGGCATGATCGTCTGGATCGGCATCGGCGCCTCGGCCCTGGTCGGCGTCTTCAACCTGATGGGCGGGATCAAGTTCGTGTCCGAACTGATCACCGGCATCAGCGAGAACCCGACGATCATCATCCTGTTCATGATGGCGATCCTGTTCGTGCTGGGCATGTTCCTGGACTGGGTGGGGATCGCGCTGCTGACGATGCCGATCTTCGTGCCGATCATCAAGACGCTGGGCTTCGATCCGGTCTGGTTCGGGGTGCTGTTCGCGATGAACATGCAGGTCAGCTTCCTGTCGCCGCCCTTCGGGCCGGCCGCCTTCTACCTGAAATCGGTCGTCCCGCCCGACATATCGCTGGGCGAGATCTTTCGCAGCCTGATGCCCTTCATCCTGTTGCAGGTGCTGGCCGTGGCGATGCTGATCCTGTTCCCCGGCATCGCCATGTACTAAGCCGGGGCCGGTTCTCAGCCGCGCCAGTCCGCCGGCAGCAGCAGCGGCATCTGATCGCGCAACTCGGCGATGCTGCACACGCCCAGCAGCGCCATGTCGCGATCGACCTCATCGGCCAGCAGCCGCATCGCGTGGTGCACGCCCTCGACCCCGTGGGTCGCCGCCGCATACAGGAACGGCCGCCCGACCAGCGTGAAATCGGCGCCCAGCATCAACGCCTTCAGCACGTCGGTGCCGCGCCTTATGCCACTGTCGAAGATCACCGCCATGTCGGGCACCGCCGCGCGGATCGCGGGCAACACCTCCAGCGTCGCGACAGAGCCGTCAAGCTGACGTCCGCCATGGTTCGACACGATGATGCCGTCGCACCCGGCCTCGGCGGCCGTCTGCGCATCGGCCGGATGCAGCACGCCCTTGACCAGCAGGCGCCCCTGCCAGCGGTCGCGGATAAAGCGCAGGTCGTCCCAATTCAGCCGGTCCCGCGCGATGGTCGAACGGACCAGATCGCGCGAGAACAGCGGCGGACCCTGCACCGCCTCCATGTTCTCGAAATGCGGCATTCCGCGCGCGGTCATCTCGCGGCCCAGCGTGCCGATGGTCCAGCGCGGATGGGTCAGGCCCTGCCAGATCAGTTGCGGCGTGATGCGAAACGGCGCGTCGAATCCGTTTCGGGCATTGTTTTCGCGGTTCGCCGCGACGGGAACGTCGCCGGTCACGACCAGGGTGTGAAAGCCGGCCTGCGCGACGCGGGCCAGCAATCCCTCGATCCGGGCCCGGTCGCCGGGAATGTAGCACTGAAACCAGCCGCTGCCGCCCTCGGTCGCGACCCGTTCCAGCGGCGTCAGCGTGGCGGCCGAACAGATCGCGAAGCTGCCCGCCTGCCGCGCCGCCCTGGCCAGGGCCACGTCGCCATCATAGGCGGCCAGCGAACTGAATCCCATCGGCGCGACGGCAAAGGGCACGGCATGATCCTGACCGAACAGGGCCAGCCGCTGCGACCGGACCGACACGTCGCGCAGGATGCGCGGCTGCAGGGCGATCCGGTCGAAGGCGGCGCGGTTCGCGCGCAGCGTCACCTCGGCCTCGACCCCGCCGCTGACATAGCCGAAGACCGAGCGCGGCAGGCGACGCCTTGCCAGCGGTTCGAAATCATGCAGCGACAGAACCTGCCGCAGGTGGCGCGGCGCGGTCGCCGCCTTGCGCCGCACGATCGCGACCGAACCCGTATCCTGATCCGCCATGCCACCCCCGCCGATCCACCGGCCCCGCTTACCAGACCCCGCGCCTCTGTGACCAGAGCCATGATCCTTGCGAACGGCAAGCCTTGCGGTTCAGCCAGGCGTGCGCCTGCGCCCAATCCGCGTCCGGCAGCGCCCCGGCGCCGGCGCCGGCACACTGTCGGAACGGCAGGGCGCCGCCCCCGTTGCGCCGGTTCACATCGTGACCGGTTTCACGTTCCAGATATCGGCCATGTAGCCACGGATGGTCCGGTCTGACGAGAAAAAGCCCGACCGGGCGATGTTCAGACAGGCCATGCGATCCCATTCCGCCTGGTCGCGATAGGCCGCGTCCACCCGGCGCTGCGCCGCGAAATATTCCTCGAAATCGGATGCCACGAGGAAGGGATCGTCGTTCCAGGTCCGGTCCAGCAGCGCGAAATAGGAATCCGCCCGCCCGCCCGAGAACCGGCCCTCGGCCACCAACTGCAGGGCAGCTTTCAGATCCTCGCTGGCCTCGATGGCGCGGCGGGCATGGCCGGGGCGCGCGACCTCGGCCGCCGCTTCCTCGGCGGTCAGGCCGAACAGGAAGAAATTCTCGGCCCCGACCTTTTCGCGGATCTCGACATTCGCACCGTCCAGCGTGCCGATGGTCAGCGCCCCGTTCATGGTGAATTTCATGTTGCCGGTCCCCGAGGCCTCCTTGCCCGCGGTCGAGATCTGTTCGGACAGGTCGGCGGCGGGGATCAGGTCCTCGGCCATCGAGACGTTGTAATTCGGCGGATAGGCGATCTGCAACAGATCGCGCGTGACCGGGTCGTCATTGATCGTGGAGGCCACGTCGTTGATCAGGTGAATGATCGTCTTGGCCAGCCAATAGCCCGGAGCGGCCTTGCCGCCGAAGATCTTGACGCGCGGCGTCCAGTCGCCGTTGGGGTTGTCATGGATGCGCCGCCACAGCGCGATCGCTTCCAGGATGTTCAGCAATTGCCGCTTGTATTCGTGCATCCGCTTGATCTGCACGTCGAAGATCGCGTCCGCGTCGGCCTTCACGCCCAGATCGGCCAGCAGCCCTTGGGCCAGCCAGACCTTGTTGGCGCGCTTGGCCTTGCGCAGGCGTTCCAGGACAGCCGGATCGCCGGCATGGGGTTCCAGCCCGGCCAGCTGGTCCAGATCACCGGTCCAGCCCTCGCCGATCGTGTCGTCCAGCAGCCGCGCCAGGGCCGGGTTGGCCATGCGCAGCCAGCGGCGGGGGGTGACGCCGTTCGTCTGGTTCACGATCCGCCCCGGATGCAGCTTGTTCAGATCGGCGAAGACAGTGTCCTTGACCAGGTCGGTATGCAGGGCCGAGACGCCGTTCACCTTGCCGGCCATGATGAAGGCCAGTTCGCCCATCCGCACCTCGTCGTGATCGACGATGGCCACCCGGTCGGGCCGGCCGCTGGATGTGCGGTGATCGTCGTCGATCATCTGGATGATCTGCATGTGACGCGGCAGGACCCGGCCCATCAGCCAGGTGGACCAGCGTTCCAGCGCCTCGGGCAGCAGGGTGTGGTTGGTATAGTTCAGCACCCCGCGCGCCAGATCGCGGGCGGTGGTGAAATCCATCCCGTGATCGTCCATCAGCAGCCGCATCAGTTCCGGTCCGGCAATGGCGGGATGGGTATCGTTCAGCTGGATCGCCACCTTGTCGGGCAGTTGCGACAGATCGTCATGTTCGGCCAGAAAGCGGCGCAGGATGTCCTGAAGCGCGGCCGAGGTCAGGAAATATTCCTGTTTCAGCCTCAATTCCTTGCCCGATTCCGTGCCGTCATCGGGATAGAGCACGCGGCTGATCGTGCGGGCCAGGGCCTCGGGTTCGGCCGCCGCGGTGTGATCGCCGGCGTTGAAGCGGCGCAGGTCCAGCAGCGTGGTCGGATGCGCCCCCCACAGCCGCAGCGTGTTGGCCCAGCCGCCCTGCCAGCCGACCACCGGCATGTCATAGGCCCGCGCGATCACGCTTTCGCCCGGATGCCAGACCGCGCGGCCATCCAGATCCTCGACATGGCCCTTGAAGCCGATCGTGAAGCTGTAATCGAGGCGCACGAATTCCCACGGATGGGGCTGGTTCAGCCAATCCTCGGGCGTCTCGACCTGTTGCCCCGCCTCGAACCGCTGGCGGAACAGGCCGTGTTCGTAGCGGATGCCATAGCCGAAAGCCGGCACCGACAGCGAGGACAGCGATTCCATGAAACAGGCCGCAAGCCGTCCCAGACCGCCATTGCCAAGGGCCGCGTCGGGTTCGTCGTCAAGGATTTCCTGCTTGTCGAGGTTCAGCATCGTCAGTGCCTCGTCCATCCGCTGGTCGAGACCCAGATTGACGATCGCATCGCCCAGGATCCGGCCGATCAGGAATTCCATCGACAGGTAATAGACCCGCTTGGCGCCCTGGTCGCGCGCCCCGCGCAGCGCCGCCATCCACGGCGTCACGATCAGGTCGCGGATGGTATAGCTGACGGCAAGGCGCCAGTCGAAGGTCGAGGCGAACTCCTCGCCCCGGCCCTGGGTATGGGTCAGGTGATGCAGGATCCGGTCACGAAGGTCTTGCGCAGAGGGAAGCTGGGTCACGTCGGGCCTCATCCTGGGTAGGCGCGGATCACGGGTCCGCGTGCCGCGCGGTTGCGGCAGCGGCGGGCGATCGGGTCAGGCGGCGATTCCCGCAACCGGACCGCGAGAACGTGTTGCCAGCTTTCGATGGCCTTGAAAAGAGCGCGCGACCCGCCGCAGGCCAGCCATGATCAGCCCGCCGCGGTCCGGGGCGGCGCCAGAACGAAGGCCGCGACACTGTTTTCGGCGATGGTTTCCACGCCGCCGGCCTGTTCGTCCGGCTCGTCGTCGCGGGCGCTGTCCAGCCGCCGCCGCCAGGGCCCGTCGCCATTGGTGTCGGGCAGGCGCACACTTGTCTGGGGACCGGCATTGAAGACCACGAAGACCGCCCCCGGCAAGGCCGCGTAATCCGGTGTCCCCGAGGCCATCCGCATCTCGGCCGCCAGCAGGCGCAATTCAGGGTCGGCCCAGTCTTCACTGGTCATCGGCTGGCCGTCGGCGCGGTGCCAGAACAGGTCGGGCAGGCCGTCCTGTTCGCGCGGCTGGCTGTGCAGGAAGCGCCGCTGCCGCAGGATCGGCTGGGCCTTGCGGAAGGCGATGGCGCGGCGGCAGAAATCCAGAAAATCCGGGTCCGATCGGGACCAGTCCACCCAGCCGATCTCGTTGTCCTGGCAATAGGCGTTGTTGTTTCCGCCCTGCGAATTTCCCAGCTCGTCGCCCGCCAGGATCATCGGTGTGCCCTGCGACAAAAGCAGCGTCGCCATCAGGTTGCGCCGCCGCCTTGCGCGGCATTCGGCCACGGCGGGATCATCCGAGGGCCCCTCGACCCCGCAATTGCCCGACAGGTTGTGGTCGTGGCCGTCGCGGTTTTCCTCGCCATTGGCTTCGTTGTGCTTGTGCTCGTAGCTGACCGTATCCATCAGCGTGAAGCCGTCATGGGCGGCGACGAAGTTGACGGTCGAGGTTGCGGGCCGGCCGTCATGGTCGAACCGCGCGGCTGATCCGGCCACGCGCTTGGCCAGCTTTCCCACCAGACCCGCATCGCCGCGCCAGAAGCCGCGCACCTGGTCGCGAAACCGGTCGTTCCATTCCGCGAAGGGCTCGGGATAGGCGCCCAGCTGATAGCCGCCGGGCCCGATATCCCAGGGCTCGGCGATCAGCTTGACGCGATTCAGCACCGGATCCTGACGCACCGCGCGAAAGAATGGTCCGTCGCGGTCGAAGACGCCCTGCGTGCGCCCCAGAACCGAACACAGATCGAAACGGAATCCGTCGACATGCATCGTCTCGACCCAGTAGCGCAGCGAATCCATCACCAGTCGCAGCACGAAGGGATTGTCCAGATCCAGCACGTTTCCGGTGCCAGCATCGTTGACGTAATAGCGCCGATCCTCGCCCAGCCGGTAGTAAGAGGCGTTGTCGAGCCCGCGAAAGGACAAGGTCGGCCCCATCCGGTTGCCCTCGGCGGTGTGGTTGTAGACCACGTCCAGGATCACCTCGATGCCGGCCTTGTGGAACCGCGCGACCATCTGCTGAAATTCGGCGATGTCGCCGCCCGACATGTAGCGCGGCTCGGGCGCGAAGAAGCCATAGGACATGTAGCCCCAGTAATTCGTCAGCCCCTTGTCGGTCAGGAAACGGTCATCGGCAAAGGCGTGGACCGGCAGCAATTCGATCGCGGTGACGCCAAGCGCGTTCAGGTGATCGAGAATCGGATCCGAGGCCATGGCCAGGAACGTCCCGCGGGCCGGAATGTCCTTGCGTCCGGCGGTCAGACCCTTCACATGCGCCTCGTAGATCACGGTCTCGGTCCAGGGCGTCCGCAGCGGACGGTCCTTGCCCCACGAAAAGCTGGGATCGACGACGACGCATTTGGGCATGTACTGGGCGCTGTCGCGGCGATCGAAGCTGAGATCCTCGTCGGCGTGGCCGGCGCGATAGCCGAACAGCGCGTCATGATTGCGCGGGCTGCCGGTCAGGCGCTTGGCATAGGGGTCGATCAGCAGCTTGTTGGGATTGAACCGGTGGCCCTGATGCGGGTCATAGGGGCCATGGACACGAAAGCCATAGCGTTGCCCCGGCCGCAGCCCGGCCACATAGCCGTGCCAGACATGGCCATCGCGTTCGGGCAGGTCGATCCGCCCGGTCTCGCGGTTGCGCTCGTCGAACAGGCACAATGTCACGCGCGCGCCATGCTGCGAGAACAGGGCGAAATTCACGCCCGCGCCGTCGAACGTGGCCCCCAGCGGCGTCGGGCGGCCGGCCTTCATCGCAATCGGATTTTTCATCTGGTCGTCGTCAGCCCGGCATAGAGGTCGGCATAGGCCTGCGCGGATTGATCCCAGCCGACAGGTTGCGCCATCGCATTCGCCTGGATTCGGGACCATGTTTGCGGGGTCTTGTAAAGGGTGCACAGGCGCGACAGCGCGTTCCGCAGCGTTGCGGCATCGACCGGGCTGAACTGGATGCCTGTTGCCACACCACGTGCCAGTGCGGCGGGCGAGGCGTTGATGACGGTATCGGCCAGCCCGCCGGTCAGCGCGACCAGTGGCACGGTGCCGTAGCGCAGCCCGTAAAGCTGGGTCAGGCCGCAAGGCTCGAAGCGCGACGGGACCAGGATCGCATCGCCCCCCGCGATCATCCGGTGGGACAGTGCCTCGTCATAGCCGATGCGGACGGCGATGTGATCGGCCAGGGCGGCCGCGCGGAAGGCGTTTTCAAGCTGCGGATCGCCCGAACCCAGCACCGCCAGTTGCCCGCCCTCGTCTATCAGCGCAGGCAGCGCCTCCAGCAGCAGATCCAGCCCCTTCTGCTGGGTCATGCGCGAGATGATGACGCAAAGCGGGCCATCGGCATCGGGCAGGCCGAACTCGGCCCGCAGGGCGGCCTTGTTGGCGGCCTTGCCACGCGGACGCCTGTAATTGGTGATCGCGGGATCGGTGGCCGGATCCCAGGCCGATTCGTCGATGCCGTTCAGGATACCGGTCAGTGCCGCGCGCCGGTGGCGCATCACGCCGTCCAGTCCCATGCCGAATTCCGGGGTCATCAATTCCTGGGCATAGGTGGGTGATACGGTCGTCAGCGCATCCGCCCCGACCAGCCCGGCCTTCAGCGCCGAAATCATCCCCCAATATTCATAGCCATCGCTGTGAAACCGCGCCGGATCCAGCCGCAGCGCGTGAAGCCGGCCGGGATCGGCATTGCCGGTGAAGGCGATGTTGTGGATGGTCAGCACGCTGCGCACGTCCGAAGCCGGCATCTGCCGCAGATATTCGGTCACGAACCCGGCCTGCCAGTCGTGGCCATGGACGATCTGCGGCCGCCATTCCGCCGCGCCATCGGCCGCGATCCGCGCGCCAACCCACGACAGCGCGGCAAAGCGTTCGGGATTGTCGGGCCAGTCGCGCCCGTCCGGGCCCAGATAGGGATTGCCCGGCCGCGCATAAAGATGGGGCGCGTCGATGACCAGCAGATCCAGCCCCGCAGCGCGACCGGCCAGCAGCGTGGCGGGGCCGCCGAAAAGGTCGTCGAAGGTCTGGACGGCCGCGCCATCCTTCAGCGCCCCGATCACCGCCGGATAACCCGGCAGCAGCGTCCGCATCCGCACGTCCCGGGCGGCCAGCGCGGCGGGCAGCGCGCCCGCCACATCCGCCAGCCCGCCGGTCTTGACCAGCGGCGCGCATTCCGAGGCGACCGACAGCACCCGCATCAAAGAGAGGCCGCCCGCCTGTCCAGCATGTCCTGCGTGATCAGCGTGACGCCGCCCTCGCTGACGCGAAACCATTTCGCGTCCTCGCGCGAATCCTCGCCCACGACAAGGCCCTCGGGGATGACCACGCCGGCATCCACCACCGCCTTGGTCAGCCGCGCGCGGCGATGGACGGTCACATAGGGCAGCGCCACGACGTGATCCAGCGAGGCATAGGAATTGGTATGGACCTGGGTGAACAGCAGCGAATTGCGGATCTCGGTGCCCGAGATGACGCATCCGCCCGATACCATCGACGACACCGCGATCCCGCGCCGATCCTTTTCGTCATGGATGAACTTCGCGGGCGGCACGCTTTCGGAATAGGTCCAGATCGGCCATTCGGTGTCCCAGAGGTTCAGCTCGGGGGTGAAATTCGTCAGGTCGATATTGGCCTGCCAGAAGGCGTCGACGGTGCCCACATCCTTCCAGTAGGCCGGCGCGCCCGGCGCGCGCACACAGGAATCGTCGAACCGATGCGCCATCGCCTTGCCGTTCTTCACGATGTCGGGGATCAGATCATTGCCGAAATCATGGCTGGAATCCGGATCCTCGGCATCCTTTGTCAGCAGGTCGCGCAGGAAATCCCATCTGAAGACGTAAATCCCCATCGAGGCCAGCGCCTTGTCGGGATCGTCGGGCGTGCCCGGCGGGTCGGCGGGCTTTTCGAGAAACGAGGTGATGCGCCCGGCCGTGTCCACCGCCATCACGCCGAAGGCCGTGGCCTCCATCCGCGGAACGGTCAGGCAGCCGATGGTGACGTCCGCACCGCTTTCGACATGTTCGCGCAGCATGACCTCGTAATCCATCTTGTAGATGTGATCGCCGGCCAGGATGACGATGTAGTCGACATCATAACTGTCCACGATGTCGATGTTCTGCGTGACCGCATCGGCGGTGCCGCGATACCAATGTTCCTCGGACAGGCGCTGGCTGGCGGGCAGGATGTCCATGAATTCGTTGCGTTCGGCGCGAAAGAAGTTCCAGCCGCGCTGGACGTGGCGGATCAGGCTGTGGGCCTTGTATTGCGTGGCCACGGCGATCTTGCGAATGCCGGAATTCATCGCGTTCGACAGCGCGAAATCGATGATCCGGGTCTTGCCGCCGAAATAGACGGCGGGCTTCACGCGCCGGTCGGTCAGTTCCTTAAGCCGGCTTCCACGCCCCCCGGCCAGCACGAAGGCCATCGCGCGGCGGTTCAGTCTTTTCGTCTCTGCCATCTTCGAAACTCCCCTCCTGAAAACTCACTCGGCCACGAGAATGACCACCGACAGCGGCGGCAGGACGACCTCGGCCGAAGCCGGCTGGCCGTCCTGCGGCGGACCGTCCGCCTGGATCCCGCCCAGATTGCCGGTGCCGCTGCCGCCGTAGATTTCGGCGTCGGTGTTGATCGCCTCGCGCCAGCGGCCCTTCTGCGGGACGCCGATCCTGAACCCATCGCGCGGGACCGGGGTAAAGTTGCACAGGACCACGACCGGCCTGTCGCCATCCCCGCCGCGCCGGACCCAGGCATAGGTCGATTGCGCCGGGTCGGTGGCGATCCACTGAAACCCCTCGGCATCGCAATCCTTGACATGCAGCGCAGGCGTTTCGCGATAAAGCCGGTTCAGATCGCGGACCAGCGATTGCACACCCTTGTGCAGCGGCTGACCGGCGGCGTGCCAGTTCAGTTCGCCATTGTGGTTCCATTCCTCGGGCTGACCCCATTCGCAGCCCATGAACAACAGCTTCTTGCCCGGATGACCCCACATGAAGCCGTAATAGGCGCGCAGGTTGGCGAATTGCTGCCATTCGTCGCCGGGCATCTTGCGCAACATGCTGCCCTTGCCATGGACCACCTCGTCATGGCTGATCGGCAGGACGAAATTCTCGGAAAACGCATACATCAGGCCGAAGGTCATCTGATCGTGGTGATATTTGCGATGGACCGGATCCTGCTGCATGTAGCGCAGCGTGTCGTTCATCCAGCCCATGTTCCACTTGAAGCCGAAGCCCAGCCCCCCCGCATCGACCGGGGCCGAGACCTTGGGGAAAGACGTGCTTTCCTCGGCCACGTTCATGATGCCGGGCACCTCGCCATAGGTGACGACGTTCATGGCCTGGATGAAGGCGATGGCCTCCAGGTTTTCCCGCCCGCCATGCCTGTTGGGCACCCATTCGCCGGCCTTGCGTGAATAATCGCGATACAGCATCGAGGCCACCGCATCCACGCGCAGCCCGTCGAGATGATATTCCTTCAGCCAATACAGGGCGTTGGCGATCAGGTAGTTCCGGACCTCGGTTCGGCCGTAATTGAAGATCAGCGTGTTCCAGTCCTGATGGAACCCTTCGCGCGGGTCGGCATGTTCGTAAAGCGGCGTGCCGTCGAAGCGGGCCAGCCCGTGCCCGTCGGTGGGGAAATGGCCCGGCACCCAGTCCAGCAACACGCCGATCCCGGCCTCGTGCGCGGCCTCGACCAGATCGCGGAATTCATGCGGCGGCCCGAACCGGATCGTCGGCGCATAAAGCCCCACCGGCTGATAGCCCCATGAGCCGTCGAAGGGGAATTCGCTGATCGGCAGCAGTTCCAGATGGGTGAAACCCATATCGCTGACATAGGCAATCAGATCGCGGGCAAGCTCCTTGTAGGACAGGGGCCGGCCATGATCGTCCCACCGCCGCCGCCAGGATCCCAGATGCACCTCGTAGACGCTGATCGGGGCGGTCCGGTCCTGGGCCTCGGCGCGGCCAGCCATCCAGGCCGCGTCGCCCCAGCCATATCCGGAAATGTCGCGCACGACGCTGGCCTTTTCGGGCGGATGCTGGCTGCCGAAGCCGACCGGATCGGCCTTCTGCAGGACGCCGCCATCGGCGCCGACCAGTTCGTATTTGTAAAGCGCGCCTTCGGCGATGCCCGGAAGAAAGATTTCCCAGACGCCGCTGTCGCCCACCCGCCGCATCGGATGGCGGCGACCGTCCCAGTGATTGAACTGCCCGATGACCGAGACGCGCCGGGCATTGGGCGCCCAGACCGCGAAATGCGTGCCCTGCGCGCCCTCATGCGCCATCACATGCGCGCCGAGGGCCTGCCACAATTGACGATGCGTTCCCTCGCCGATCAGATAGCGGTCCACATCGCCCAGAACCGGGCCGAAGCGATACGGATCGTCGAATTCCCATTCCACGCCGCCGCCCGATCTGGCCTTCAGCCGGTATGGGCCGGCGGGAACCACCGCCGCGAACACGTCGCCCTCGACACGTTCCATTGCGATCTCGCCGCCGGCCTGCGTGACGACGCCTAGCGCGGAGACATCGGGCATGAACGCCACGATCCGATTCTGCCGCCCCTGGGCGTGCGGGCCGAGGATGTCGAAGGGTCGATCGTGACGACCCGCGCTCAGCAGATCCAGATCGTGCCTGTTCAGCGGGCAAGGCTGGTCGGTCTTTCCCATGGTCCCCACTCTAACCGCCGCGAAGATTCGGGCAATGTCTGGCTTGACGCTAAACTCCGGTTGGCCTTCCGGCTACTCTCATGCATGACTTGACCCCAACACACAGGTCATGGCCGGGGTTTCCAATGAAAGAATGGTGGCGCGACGCCGTGATCTACCAGATCTATCCGCGCAGCTTTCAGGACGACGACGGCGACGGGATCGGCGATCTGAAGGGGATCGCGCGGCGGCTGGGCCATGTGGCCGATCTGGGCGCCGACGCGATCTGGCTGTCGCCGATCTTCACCTCGCCGATGAAGGACATGGGCTATGACGTGTCCGACTATACCGGCATCGACCCGCTGTTCGGCACGATCGCGGATTTCGACGCGCTGGTTGCCCGCGCTCATGACCTGGGGCTGAAGGTGATCATCGACCAGGTTCTCAGCCATACCAGCGACAAGCATCCCTGGTTCGAGCAGTCGCGCCAGGACCGCGGGAACCCCAGGGCCGACTGGTATGTCTGGGCGGAACCAAACCCGGACGGCACGCCGCCCAGCAACTGGCCCTCGGTCTTCGGCGGCCCGGCCTGGGAATGGGAGCCGCGACGGCGCCAGTATTACCTGCACAATTTCCTGATCCAGCAGCCGGATCTGAATTTCCACCACAGGCCGGTGCAGGACGCGCTGCTGGACACGATGCGTTTCTGGCTGGAACGAGGCGTGGACGGATTTCGGCTGGATACGGTGAACTATTATTTCCACGACGACAGGTTGCGCGACAACCCGCCCAATCCCGACCATGACGGGCCCGAAACCTATGGCTATCAACGCCACATCTATTCCAAGAACCGGCCCGACAACATCGCCTTCCTGAAACGGATGCGGGCGCTGACCGACGAATATGACGGCCGCATGATGGTGGGCGAGGTCGGCGATGGCGGCCAGACCGCCATCGACATCATGGCCGAATACACCGCCGGAAACGACCGGCTGCACATGTGCTACAGCTTCGAGATGCTCAGCCCCGATTTCACCGCGGCGCATTTCCGCAAGACGATCGAGGGCGTCCGCAAAGGCGCCCCCGACGGTCATTCCTGCTGGTCCTTCTCGAACCATGACGTGGTTCGCCACGTCACCCGCTGGGCCGGCCATGCCACCGACCCCGACGCGCTGGCCCGGCAATCGGCGGCGATGCTGCTGTCGTTTCCCGGCGCGATCAGCCTTTATCAGGGCGAGGAACTGGGCCAGACCGAAACCGAT
>DBFD01000069.1:16655-19225 GCA_002294185.1 Paracoccus sp. UBA889 | reverse complement strand
TCGCGGCAAATTCGTTGAGGCTCAGCCGGGCATAGATCAGCGTGCACACTTGGGCGGCGAACGTGGCACTGAAGAAGGTCGCAGCGATCGGGAGCGCAAAGCCGAGATGGCGGCGCAACGTTGCCGGAAAGGTTCCCTGACGCCACCCTTGCGCTCGCAGGATGTGCCCGTCTCGGCGGAGGAAGCGGTGAACCAGAAAGGCGACCTGTATCGCGATTGCTATGGCGCTGCCAATCGCCGCGCCCGTGACGCCGAAGGCAGGAAGGCCCAGGTATCCGTGGATCAGCACGATGCTGGTAGCGACGTTGACAGGCAGCGACAGGCAGAAACCGTAAAGCGGAATCCGGGTTGCGCCGCAGCCATTGAAATAGCTCGACAGGGTTTGGCCGATCGCCTCTCCCAAGATCACCAGCGAGAAGACCGCGAGGTAGTCCCGCGCGAGTGCGCCAACCTCTGCGCTCGGCGCCATGGCGTCGATCACAGATCCGCCGAACAATGCGATCACGATGAGGCCGATCACGCCGATGGCGAGGCTGACAGCGAGACCGGAGGCAAGCGCGGATTTCAGGAACAACGTCTCGCCGATTCCATAGGCCTGCGCTATCCGGATCTGCATCGCGTTCGAGAATGCGAGGATGCCACCCAGCACAATCCCGGCGATTGCGGCGGCGAGGCCCATGGCGGCGAGCGAGGTCTCGCCGAGCGCCGAGACGAGGTAAGTGTCGATCACTACCGTACCTTGCAGAATGATCGCCTTCAGCGTCATCGGCCACGCGAAAGCAAGCACGTTTCGCCATGTAGGGCCGGACGGGCCAGCATCTTGAATCGAGATGGGTGTCACGGACATCGGGAAAGTGCTTTCGGGTGGGCAAGGGCAATGGGGGACCTGGCGGTCGCCAAAATCGCGCCTGCGGCGAGCGTGGAAGGGATTGATTGGTCTGTCGGTGTTCTACGCGGCCGGGAGCTCGAAGTAGTGGGCGCTGTTCTGGGATATGCTCTCGATCGTCTTGTCGAGCCGGGAGAGATGCAGCATGCCGATCTTGATGGCTCGGCCGGCGTCATGCGCCTTCACGGCCTCGGCGATCGCGCGATGGTCGGCCACCAGTTCGGGCATGCGGTCCTCCTTGGAGAGACCCAGCATGCAGAGGCGGTCGACCTTGGCCTTTTCGGTCATGATGATGTCGAAGGCGAAGTCGATCCCGGCGATCTCGCACAGCGTCTTGTGGAACTCGTAATCCAGAGTGCCGAAGCCCTCGACATCCCTCTCGAAGATGGCGCGGTCCTGCCTTGCAAGGGCCTCGTCCAGTCTCGCCGCACCGGCCGTGTCGCACTGAGCGGCGGCGTGGCGCAAAACCTCTCTTTCGACCGCTGCGCGAACGAATCGCGACTTGACGATCTCCTTCATCGAGAAGCGTTTCACCTCGGTCGCTCGCTGGGGCCGGATTAGCAGCAGGTCCAGGTTTGCGAGTCGGCTGAATGCATCGCGGACCGGTTGACGCGAAACGCCGAAGCGAGCCGCAATGTCGGCCTCCGAGATCTTGTCGCCCGGGCGCAACCGCAAGCTCAGGATCTCCTCGTGAAGAAGATCAAAAATGTCGTCCACAGTGGTCCGCCGTTCGCCGAGTTGCGTTACTTGGTCCATCGCGTGTTCTCCATCTTATCGTACCGTCCGGTCGCGGGGGCCACCGCGCCATGCGGGGTCACCCGCATCGCCACCGGATTGGGACTACCCCTGCACCCTGTCCCGCTGTCGTGGTCCGATCTGTACTCCGACCCGTTCCGGCAAGGTCGTGGATCATGTATTTCGCGGCGGCGGGCGGACCTCAGGTCCTTTCTCGGTCCCGGATTTACTTCCAAAATTACATCTAATTTCAGCAACCTAAGCTAATTCGACTCTTTTCTAACACAACTACTACTAGTATTCCAGTAAAATTACTAGTATACCAGTTGGAGGGATGGTCGAGTCGGTCGTTCGAGAGAACGTCGGCGGCAGACGGGGCATCAGAGGGAGAAGTCATGGCTGGCGTACATCTCAGCGGTATCGTGAAAGCATACGGTGCGGTGCAGGTGGTCCACGGGATCGACCTGGAAGTTCAGGAAAAGGAATTCGTCGTGCTCGTCGGCCCATCCGGCTGCGGAAAGTCGACGACCTTGCGTATGATCGCCGGCCTGGAGGAGATTTCGGACGGCGACCTCACGATTGACGGGCGGCACGTGAACCGTGTCGCGCCGAAGGATCGTGACGTGGCCATGGTGTTCCAGAACTACGCGNNCTGCGGATGATCGCGGGGCTGGAAGACGTGACCTCGGGCGATGTGCTGATCGAGGGGCGGCGGATGAACGACGTGGCCCCGGCCAGGCGGGAAATCGCCATGGTGTTCCAGACCTATGCGCTTTATCCCCATCTCAGTGTGCGCGACAACATGGGGCTGGCGCTGAAACAGCTTGGCACGCCCAGGGCGCAGATCGTCGAGGCCGCCGACAAGGCTGCCGGAATGCTGGATCTGGCACCGCTGATGGATCGCAGGCCCGCGGAATTGTCGGGCGGGCAAAGGCAGCGGGTCGCCATC
>DBFD01000069.1:0-16333 GCA_002294185.1 Paracoccus sp. UBA889 | reverse complement strand
CGCCATCGGGCGGGCCATCGTGCGAACGCCCAGGCTGTTCCTGTTCGATGAGCCGTTGTCCAACCTGGACGCCGCCCTGCGCGTGGCCACCCGGATCGAGATCGCGCGGCTGCATCGCGAACTGGGCGCGACGATGGTCTATGTCACCNNTTCCAGAACTACGCGCTCTATCCGCACCTGAACGTTGCCGATAACATCGCCTTCGGCTTGCGTATCCGAAAAGAAAGCAAGGAAAAAATCGCCTCTGCGGTGGAAGAGGTCGGCGGCATTCTCGGCCTGACGCCTTACCTTGAGCGCCGTCCGGCGGACCTGTCCGGCGGTCAGCGTCAGCGGGTCGCCATGGGCCGCGCAATCGTCCGCCGCCCCAAGGTGTTCTTGTTCGACGAGCCGCTCTCGAACCTCGACGCCAAGCTGCGCACCCAGATGCGCGCCGAGATCAAGCGCCTGCACAAGCGGCTGGGCGCCACTTCGATCTACGTGACCCACGATCAGGTCGAGGCGATGACGCTGGCGGACAAGATCGTGGTTCTGCGCGACGGGCGGGTCGAACAGATCGGCCGGCCGATGGATCTGTACAACGATCCCGACAACACCTTCGTCGCGGGCTTCATCGGCTCGCCGCAAATGAATTTCCTGAAGGCCCGGCTTCTGGGGCTGGGGTTCGAGACACTGGGGATCCGCCCCGAACATCTGGCGATCTCGGCCGGGGCCGGGCAGATCGAGGGGCAGGTCAGCCATCTGGAAAAGCTGGGCGGAGAAACGCTGACCTATGTGCGCACCGAGGATCACGGCCTGCTGACCGTGCGGCAATTCGGCGAGCACGACCATCCCGTGGATGGCACGGTCCGGGTCACGCCCGATCAGGAACGGGCGTTCCGGTTCGACGCGGAAGGCAGGCGGCTGCGGGACTGACCGGGCGCGATCGCCCCGATGGCGGGCTGGTCATCCCCTGAATGGTTCCACGACAACAGCGCAACCGGTGACTACCTGTCGTCGCCGAACAGCCCGCGCAGCCCGCGTGTGACCAGGTTGCCAACCTTCGGGCGGGGCTGGGCCATGAAGGGCAGGGGGCGGCAGACCTCCATGGCGGCGATGCCGACGCGCGCCGTCAGGGCGCCGTTCACCACGCCCTCGCCGAAGCGGCGGCTGACCTTGGCCAGAACGCCACCGCCCGCGACCGTGTGGATCAGATCATCGCCCGCCGCCACGGCGCCGGTCGCGACCAGATGGGTCATCACCGTCCGTGCCAGCCGCCATCCTCCGACCGCGCCGGCGCGGCCGCCATAGATCTCGGCCATGCGGCGGATCATGCGCAGATTGGCTGCCAGCGCCGCCGCGACATCGGCCAGGGCCAGCGGGATCAGCGCCGTCGCCGCCGCCACAGTCCGGGATGCCGCCTCGATCTCGCGCCGCGCCTCCTGGTCCAGCGCGGCCAGCAATTCCGTCTCGGCCATCGTCAGCAGCGTGCGCGTGTCGAAGGCATCGGCCCGATTGTCGGCCAGCCGCTTGCGGCCCCATTCCATCTGCGGGCGCTTGTGATACAGGCGCAGCAGATCGTCCACGACCCGGCGGGCCTGATCCAAGCTGTCGTCGGCCAGCGCGGCACCTGCCTGTCGCTGGATGGCGTCGATCTTCGCGAACCGGGCCCAGGCCCGATATTCGCGCCATGCCATGCCAAGCGCGGCCAGCGTGAACAGCCCGAACAGGGCGATCCCGATCCAGCCGAGGATCGGATAGCTGTCCAGAAGCCGGTTGATGAAATCCAGCGCGGCGATGGACAGAAGAAAGGTGAACAGCGCCACGCCCGTATTGATGAAGAACCGCGTCAGCTTCGAGGGCGGCCGGCCGACGAGACGGGTCACCATTTCCATCGTGCGGGGGCGGGGCAGGGCCAGATCGGCCTCGTCTATGGGGGTCGCGTCGGCGGGGCTGGGGCCGTCCTCGCGCGGTTCGTGCCGGGCGGCGCGGGGTGCCTCGGGCCCCGCAGCCGTTCCGGGCGCGTCCAGCTCGATCAGAACCGGGCCGCGTTTGCGGGCAGAATCGTCGGTCACAGTCGGTCTCCGATCAGGAATTCCACGGCACGGTCCAGCCGGATATGGGGCGGGCCGTCGCCCGGACGCGCGGTCATCGGCGCCGGCGCAAAGTTCATGATGGCGTAATCGCCGTCCAGCCAGCCCTGCGCGCCCTCGCGCGCGGGATGCAGCAGCGCCGCCGGATCGGCGGGCAATTCGCCGGGATAGAAGGCCGCCTGACGCCCGTCCAGCAGCCGGCCGCGCACGGCGGGCAGTTCCTCGTTTTCCTGCCGGATCATTTCCTCGGTCGTTGCGCGCAGGGCGGCGATGGACATGGCCTCGGTGCGCGCGCCGCTGAAATCGGCGCGGTCGCGGGCCTCGCGGAGCATGGCCGACAGCATCGCGGTCAGGCGGTTGTGCTGAATGTGGTGCAGATGGTCGGCCTTGGTCGCGGCGAACAGGATGCGTTCCACGCGCCGGGTGCCCAGAAGCTGGGCCAGCCAGCCGGCGCGGCCCGGGCGGAAGGCGGTCAGGATATCGGCCATGGCGCGGCGCATGTCTTCGACCGCGCGCGGGCCCTGATGGATTGCGCCCAGCACATCGACCAGCACCACCTGACGGTCGATCCGGGCGAAATGGTCGCGGAAGAAGGGTTTCACGACCCGCGACTTGTAGGCGTCGAAGCGGCGGCGGAATTCGCGACCCAGCTTGCCATCGCGCAGGGTGCCCGGCAGCGGCGCAAAGGTCAGGGCGGGCGATCCGGCCATCTCGCCCGGAATCAGGAAACGCCCCGGCGTGCAGTCCGAAAAGCCCGCATCGCGGGCGGCGTTCAGATGCGCGGTATAGGTCTGGGCCAGGGTCTGGGCGGTCGGTTCGTCGAACCGCGTGCCGTCGATCCCCGACAGGGCTGCCATGTAGTCCTGCGCGCCGGGCCGGCCCTGCATCCGCGCCATGACCTCGTCCGACCAAGTCGCGAAATCGCGATCCATCAGCCGCAGATCCAGCAGCCACTCGCCCGGATAATCGACGATGTCCAGATGCACGATCTGCGGCCCGCGCAGGCCGGACAACAGCCCCTTGCGATCGATCCGCAGGGACAGGCGCAACTGGCTGACATGGCGGGTGCCGTCGGGCCAATGCGGGCCGGGGCCGGTCAGCGCCGCCAGATGACGTTCGAAATCGAAGCGGGGGATGGTGTCGTCGGGCTGCGGTTGCAACCAGGCGGCCTTCAGGCTGCCATCGGCGGCGGCGCGCAGCGCGTGCATCCGGCCGCGATCCATCAGGTTCGCGACCAGCGAGGTGATGAACACCGTCTTGCCCGCGCGTGACAGGCCGGTGACCCCCAGCCGGATCACCGGATCGCCGAGGCCAAGACCCGTCATCAGATCGCTGCCGATACCCATTCTGCCTGCCACCCTTTTGTCGTTGCCCCGAAGATAGGGGCCATGCGCGCGATTTCATAGATCGCGGCGCGGGCTTTCGCGCGGGCCGGGGCTTTGGCATAACCCTGCGGATGTCCGACCGCCTGCCCATCGAAGACGTTCTGCCGGCGCTTTGCGCGGCCCTGGCCGCGCA
This sequence comes from Paracoccus sp. UBA889, assembly GCA_002294185.1. Taxonomy (GTDB): domain Bacteria; phylum Pseudomonadota; class Alphaproteobacteria; order Rhodobacterales; family Rhodobacteraceae; genus Paracoccus. The sequence continues at coordinate 12,746 of DBFD01000069.1, read as the reverse complement.
TGGCCGCGCGGTTCTGGTCGCGCCTCCGGGGGCGGGCAAGACGACGCGGGTGCCGCTGGCCCTGCTGGATCAGATCGCGGGCCGGATCGTGATGCTGGAGCCGCGCCGACTGGCCGCCCGCGCCGCAGCCGAGCGTCTGGCCCATGGTCTGGGCGAGGGCGTCGGCGGGCGGGTCGGGTATCGCATCCGCGGTGAATCGGTGCCGGGAAGCCGGATCGAGGTCGTGACCGAAGCCATCCTGACCCGGATGATCCAGTCCGACCCCTCGCTGGAAGGCGTCGGCTGCGTGATCTTTGACGAATTCCATGAACGCAGCCTGAACGCCGATCTGGGCCTTGCGCTGGTCTGGGAGGCGCGAGGCGCGCTGCGCCCGGATCTGGCCGTTCTGGTCATGTCGGCGACGCTGGCGGCCGGGCCGGTGGCGGCGCTGATGGACGACGCCCCGGTCCTGCGTTCCGAGGGGCGGGCCTGGCCGGTCGAGACGCGCTGGCTGGACCGGCCCTTGCCGGCGGGGATGCGGCTGACCGCCGAGGCCGCGCGGCTGATCCTGCAGGCCGAGGCGGAGACCCGCGAGTCAGGCGGCACGATCCTGGCCTTTCTGCCCGGCGAAGGCGAAATCCGGCGTGTCATGGGGCAACTGGGCGCGACGGATTGCGAGGTTCTGCCGCTCTATGGCGCGCTGGATGCCAAGGCGCAGCGGGCGGCCCTGTCCCCGCCGGGTGCACGGCGGCGGATCGTGCTGGCCACCGCCATCGCCGAGACTTCGTTGACGATCCCGCAAGTGCGGGTGGTGGTGGATAGCGGCGCGGCGCGGCGCGCGCGCTTCGATCCGGGCAGCGGCATGTCGCGGCTGGTGACCGAGCGGGTCAGCCGGGCCGAGGCCGATCAGCGCCGCGGCCGGGCCGGGCGCGTCGCGCCGGGACTATGCTATCGGATGTGGGCCAGGGCCGAGGAAGGCGCGCTGCCGGCCTTTGCCCCGCCGGAAATCGCGGTGGCGGATCTGGCCGGGCTGGCGCTGGAACTGGCGGCCTGGGGGGCGGAACCGGGCGATCTGGCCTTCCTGACCCCGCCGCCACGGGCGGCGCTGGCCGAGGCGCGGGCGCTTCTGGCGGATCTGGGCGCGCTGGACGCGGCCGGGCGCATCACCGGCCACGGCAAGGCCCTGGCGCGGCTGCCGCTGCATCCGCGTCTGGGCCACATGCTGCTGGCGGCCGGTCCGGATGCGGCCGAGCTGGCCGCCCTGCTGTCAGAGCGCGATCCGCTGCGCGGGGCGGGGGTGGATCTGGCCCTGCGGCTGTCGCTGCTGCGCGACCCCGGGGGATTTTCCGAACGGCATCCCGGCGAGGTCGACCGGGCGGCGGTTCGGCACATCCGGCACCAGGCGCGACGGCTGCGCCAAATGATTGCGTCCCGCGACGGCGGGGGGGCCGTCTGCCCCCCCGCACCCCCCCGAAGGTATTTGCAAAGAGTGCGAGATGCCGGGGTCTGGGCGGCACTGGCCTTTCCGGACCGGGTGGGCGTGCGGCGGTCGGGTGACGAGGCGCGCTTCGTGCTGTCCGGCGGCAAGGGCGCCGTGATCGAGCCATCCGATTCCCTGGCCGGTCAGCGCCTGATCGTGGCGGTCGATCTGGACGGCGATCAGCGCGAGTCGCGCGTGCGGCTGGCCGCGGCACTGGACGAGGCCGAGCTGCGGGCGGTTTGTGGCGCGCGGATCGAAGAGGTCACGCTTTGCGAATGGTCCCGGCGCGAGGGCCGCGTGCTGGCGCGCGTGCAGGAGCGGCTGGGGGCCTCGGTGCTGACGGACCGGGCCTGGGCCGAGGTGCCGCCCGAGGCTGTGGCGCGGGCGGCGCTGGAGGGATTGCGGCAGGAGGGGCTGGTCTGGAGCGCGACTGCTGCGCGGCTGCGCGCGCGCATCGCCCGGGTGGCCGGGCTGGGGCCGGTTGATGATGCCGCCTTGCTGGAGGATGGAGTATGGTTGTTGCCCTGGTTGGGGAAGGTCAGGAATCGGACCGACCTGCGGGCGCTGGATCTGATGCCCGCCTTGATGGCGCGGTTGGGATGGGAGGGTCAGCGGCGCCTGGAGGCCGAGGTTCCAGCGCATTTCACCACGCCTCTGGGGCGCAGGGTGGCCATCGACTATGACCATGAGACACCCTCCATCTCGGTCAGGTTGCAAGAGCTATTCGGCGTCACGCGGCATCCGGTGGTGGCCGGCCGGCCGCTGCGCATCAGCCTCTTGTCGCCGGGCGGCAAGCCGGTGCAGGTGACGACGGATCTTCCGGGTTTCTGGGCTTCGTCCTATGCCGAGGTGCGCAGGGAGATGCGCGGTCGCTATCCCCGCCACCCCTGGCCCGAGGATCCGCGCGAGGCCGATCCGACGATGCGCGCCAAGCCGCGGGGAACGTGACGCCGCAGATGCGGCTATCGGATGCCGGCCCCGGATCGCGGTCAAGGCATCTTGGTCACGGGTCCGGCGGTTCTGGCTGCGCATGCTGCGGAAGGCCGGCAGATCGCGTTCCGGGGGCAGTCGGGAATTGCGGAACGGAGGCCGCAAACGATCGCCGCTTGCTGCCATGCCGGAAGCGGCCCTGCCCCGGATTTTGCCATGGCCTGTCGCTCAGCAAGGTTCTTTCCATGCGTCGATGATCGCCACCGCTTCCTTCGCCGTCTCGACATATTGGAACAGGGACAGATCCGCGTCGCTGATCGTCCCGGCCTCGGCCAGTGCCTGCCAGTTGATGATCCGGTCCCAGAACGCGGCGCCGAACAGCAGGATGGGGACCGGTTTCATGCGGCCGGTCTGAATCAGGGTCAGGGTCTCGAACAATTCGTCCAGCGTGCCGAAGCCGCCCGGAAAGACGGTGATCGCCCGCGCTCGCATCAGAAAGTGCATCTTGCGGATCGCGAAGTAATGGAAGTTGAAGCACAGGGCGGGTGTCACATAGCGGTTCGGCGCCTGTTCGTGCGGCAGCACGATCCCAAGGCCGATCGATTGCCCCCCGGCCTCGTCCGCACCCAGATTGCCGGCCTCCATCACGCCGGGGCCGCCGCCGGTGCAGATCACGAATTCGCGGCCATAGCTTTCCATGCTGCGCTGCGTCATCGCATGGGCAAAGAGCCGGGCTTCCTCGTAATATCGCGACAAATCCGCCAGCGCCCCCGTGCGCGCGCCGTCTGCATCGGCGGGGGCGGGGATGCGGGCGCCGCCGAACATCACGACGGTCGATTCGATACCGCGCTCATCCATCACCATCTGCGGTTTCAGCAGTTCCAGTTGCAGCCGCACGGGCCGCAATTCCTCGCGCAGCAGGAAATCCCGGTCCGTGAAGGCAAGGCGGTAGGCCGGAGCACGGGTCTGGGCGGTGTCGAGCGTCCGGTCGGCGCGGTTGGCATCCTCGTCGCTGTGGGGCAGGGGATGGGCGCGGTCGCGGTCGTCACTCTGGGTCATCGGGGCCTCGTTCGGGGCGGCACGCGGATTGCGCGGCCCGTTCCCGACGCTTATAGCCCGAGGCGGATGTTTTCCACCCGGACACGACTTCAGAGAGAGGCCGCCATGACCGACCAGCTTGAACAAGCCATCGAAACCGCCTGGGACGACCGCGCCACGATCACCAGCGCCACCGGCGGCGCGGTGCGCGAGGCCGTCGAGGAAACGCTGAAGGCGCTGGATTCGGGTGCGTTGCGCGTGGCCGAAAGGCGCGGCGCCGACTGGCATGTGAACCAATGGGCCAAGAAGGCGGTGCTGCTGTCCTTTCGACTGAACGACATGGAACAGATGTCGGGCGGGCCGCAGGGCGGCGGCTGGTGGGACAAGGTCCCGTCGAAATTCGAGGGTTGGGGCGACAATCAATGGCGCGCGGCCGGGTTCCGCGCGGTTCCGGGTGCGATCGTGCGGCGCAGCGCCTTCATCGGCAAGGGCGCGGTGCTGATGCCTTCCTTCGTCAACCTGGGCGCGCATGTGGGCGAGGGAACCATGGTCGATACCTGGGCCACGGTCGGATCCTGCGCCCAGATCGGCCGCAACGTCCACCTGTCGGGCGGCGTCGGAATCGGCGGCGTGCTGGAGCCGTTGCAGGCCGGCCCGACCATCATCGAGGATGAATGTTTCATCGGCGCGCGTTCCGAGGTGGTCGAGGGTTGCATCATCCGCGAAGGCTCGGTCCTGGGGATGGGCGTGTTCATCGGCCAGTCGACCAGGATCGTCGATCGCGAGACGGGCAATGTCATGTATGGCGAGGTGCCGGCCGGTTCGGTCGTCGTCGCGGGGTCCATGCCTTCGAAGAACGGCGTGAACCTGTATTGCGCGGTCATCGTCAAGCGGGTGGATGCGAAGACGCGGGCCAAGACCTCGGTCAACGAATTGCTGCGCGATTGACGCTTTTCATCGACGCCGATGCCTGCCCGGTCAAGGCCGAGGCCGAACGGGTCGCGACCCGGCTGCGCGTGCCGATTGTGCTGGTCTGCAATGGCGGGCTGCGGATGCCCGCCCATCCGCTGGTCAGCCTGAAGATCGTGGCCGAAGGCCCGGACGAGGCGGACCGGTGGATTGCGGATCAATGCGGGCCGGGCGATGTGGTGGTGACCTCGGATCTGCCGCTGGCGGATCGCTGCCTCAAGGCCGGGGCACAGGTCGTCCGGCATGACGGCGAGGTACTGACGGCGTCGAATATCGGGCCGCGCCTGGCCAGCCGCGATCTGATGGCCGACATTCGCGCGGCCGACCCGTTTCATCAGGGCGGAGGCCGGACTTTCGGCAAGGCGGACCGGGCACGGTTCCTGCAATCGCTGGACGGCCTGCTGGTGAAGGCTCTGCGCCGCTAGCGGGTGCGCGCCTGTTTGTCGTTCGCTGCCTGTGCCGCCTTTCATGGCCGGTGCAGGGCGGAGCCGGTCGGTCAGGTCTGGCCGGTCAGGGCCATGATCAGCGGAAAGGTCGCGATGCTGCCGATGGTCGAGATCAGGATCGCGGCCGAGACCCGCTGCTGCGCCACCCCGAAATACTGCGCAAGAATATAGACATTGCCCGCCACCGGCAGCGCCGCGGCGGCGATCATCACGCCTGCGGCGAAGGGCTGGACCCCCAGCAGCCAGGCCGCGATTCCCACCGCTGACGGATGGAGCACCAGCTTGGCGAAACCAAGCCAGCCCGACGCCGCCAGTCGCCGCGCCTGCCGGCCCGCAAGGCTGGCGCCGATGGCAAACAGCGCGCCCGGCGTCGCCGCCGCGCCCAGCAGAACCAGGAATTCGTCCAGCGGTCCAGGCATGGGCAGGCGCAGGCCGGACCAGACCAGCCCCGCCGCCATCGACAGGATCATCGGATTGGCCACGATCCCGCGCAGCACGGGCAGCACGGTCGTCAGCCGCAGCCCGCCGCTGCGCGCGGCGTGGATGATCAGCGTGATCAGCGTCGAAAACACCAGCATGTCGATGACCAGAACCATCAGAACCGGACCCACGGCCTGTGGACCCAGCAGCATGACCAGCATCGGCACGCCCAGAAAGCCGGTATTGCCGATCATGCAGCATTGCGCCTCCATCGCTGCCTCGGGCGTGGGCAGCGCTCGGGCGCGGGCAACCGCGAAGCCGGTCAGCCAGATCAGCGCCGAGCCCGACAGATAGGCCGAAACGAAGCGCGGATCGAACAGTGCCGCCAGATCGAGATTCGCCGCAAAGCGGAACAGCATTGCCGACAGGGCGAAGAAGAAGACGAATTTCGTCAGCCAGGCGGCCGCCTGTTCGGGGAAAAAGCGGGTCCGGGCGGCCATCCAGCCCAGTCCGATCAGCCCGAAGAAAGGCAGCGTCTTCAGGAATACGGCCAGCATCAGAAGACGGACATGATCTCGGACAGCGCCTTCTTCTGCTTGGCGGCGGCCGGCACCGTCGCATCATCGGCGGGCAGGCCCACCGGCAGGATCATCACCGGCTTTTCGCTGTCGGGCCGAGCGCATAGATGATTCAGGAACTTCATCGGGTTGGGCGTATGCTCCAGCGTTACCAACCCGGCGTGATGGATCGCGGCGATCAGCATCCCGCAGGCGATGCCGACGCTTTCGGGAACGTAATAATGCTTGTGTCGCTGGCCGTCGCGCATCCCGTATCGCTGGGCGAAGACGACGATCAGCCAGGGCGCGGCGGTCAGATGCGGCTTGTCGGGCCCGGTTCCCACCGGCTCCAGCGCCGCCAGCCAGGCATCGCCGCCGCCGCCGGCATAGAAGGCGCGTTCCTCCTGTTCGGCGGCGGCGCGGATGCGGGCCTTCATCGCCTCATCGCGGATCGCCGCGAAATGCCACGGCTGCTGGTTCGCCCCCGAGGGCGCGCTGCCGGCGGCGTCGATGCAGGCCGCGATCACCTCGGCCGCGACCGGCGCATCGCTGAAATCGCGAACCGAATGGCGCCGCCGCATGTAGTCGCGAAAGGCGCGCGCGGCCCGAAGCGAGGCATCGGGCGGCAATTGCACGCGGTCGGGCAGGGCCAAGGGCCGGTAGGTCAAGCGTTCCCCCATCGCGGCGGGGCCATCAGCCGGATCCGATCAGCACCCCCGTCGCGAAGACCAAACCACCGCCCACCACCACTTGCAAGGCCGCCCGCCAGAAGGGCGTCTGCATCCAGCGGTTCTGGATCCAGGCGATCGTCCACAATTCGATGAAGACGACGACAAAGGCGATGATGGTCGCGGTCCAGAAATGCGGGATCAGATAGGGCAGCGCATGGCCCAGCCCGCCAAGCGCGGTCATCACCCCCGAGGCGATGCCCCGCTTCAGCGGCGATCCGCGCCCCGACACCACCCCGTCATCCGAGGCGGCCTCGGTGAACCCCATGCTGATTCCGGCCCCAAGGCTGGCGGCCAGCCCGACCAGAAACGTCGTCGCCGGATCCTGCGTGGCGAAGGCGGTCGCAAAGATCGGCGCCAGGGTCGAGACGCTGCCATCCATCAGCCCGGCCAGTCCGGGCTGGACCCAGGTCAGGATGAAGTCGCGATGGGCCACGTCCTCCTCGGCCTCGCCGGCCTCGTCGGTCAGATGATCCCCTGCCAGTTCGTCCGCCCGTGCCTCGTGGCCGCGTTCGGCCGCGGCCAGATCGCCCAGCAGCTTGCGCGTGCCCGCGTCCGAACTGGCCTGCGCCGCGCGGGCATAGAATTCGGCCGCGTCATGTTCCATCAGCGCCGCCTCGGCGCGGATCGACCGAAGCGACAGATTCTGCATCATCCAGGCAGGGCGGCGGCCGTAATAGCCGGCCACGTGTTCGCGCCGGATCACCGGGATCGCCTCGCCGAACCGGACCCGATGCGCCTCGATCAGGCGGCGGCGATGATCGTCTTCTTCCGCGCCCATCCCTTCGAAGACCTGCGCCGTCGCGGGATAGTCGGGCCGCAGGAAATCGGCCCAGTTGCGATAGATGCGGGCGTCATCCTCTTCCGAGGAAATCGCCAGCGCCAGCACCTGCTGTTCGGTCAGGTCATCAAATCTCTTGCGGTTCGACAGGATCGGCAATCTCATCTTCGGTCCTCAAATATTCCCGGGCGTGAGGCCGCTTGCGGCCGAGGGGGCGGAAGGTCCCCTTTCCACGGTGAATTCATGCGCGCCATCGCCCAGTTCGCGCATCTCGATCATGACATGGCCCGCCTCGGCGCAGAAATGCGGCACATCGACCACCGCCATCGGATCGGTGGCGACCAGCCGCAGCCGCGTGCCCGCGGGACGATCCAGCAGGATCTTGCGCAACCGCAGGACCGGCAGCGGACACAGCAGGCCGCGCGCGTCGATGACCGGGATCGCGGTCACGATTCCCCCGTGGTCCGTGCAAGGCACCAGCCGGCCAGTTCCGCTGGATCGACACGTTCGCCCATGCCGTCGCAGAAGCCGGCGAAGGCGTCGCGCTGTTCCGGCGGCACATGCAGCAGGACCGGCAGGCCGTCGGCCACGGCCTGGGCGATCACGGCGCGGAAACCGCGTCCGACGGCCTCTTGCCGGCCGAATTTCGGAACGATCAGCAATTCCGCCCCCGCCAGTCGCGCGCCGACACGGGCGGCGGCCATTTCCAGCGCCCCCGGATCCAGGCGGCAGCCGGCCGAGCCCCCGCCCAGCGATTGCGAGATCCGGATCGGGCGGTCTTCTTCGCCGATGACCAGAACCTCCATGTCGCAGGCGCAATCGGCGCCCTGATCGATGTTGATCTGGATCGCCCCGGCCACCCGCAATCCCGCCGCCGAGAGGTCGCGGGCCAGCCGGGCAAGGGTCCGGTCCGCCTCGCCCGGCTTCGTCTCGTCATCCAGTCCGAACCAGCCCAGCATCTGCGCGATCTCCCTAGACGCCACTGTCGAGGGCGAATTTCATCAGGCCGTTGATTCCGTCCACGCTCAGCTTCTTCTTCAGCGCCGACGAGGTATTGGCGGCGGTCTTGTAGCTGACATCCAGTTCATCCGCGATGGCCTGAAGGCTGAAGCCGCGCCCGATCAGGGCCAGAACCTGTCTTTCGCGATCCGACAGCGCCGCCAGCGGATCGGCCGCGGCACCGGCGCGCAGCGTGGCCAGCGCCAGCGCCTGCTTGGCCGACAGATAGAATTCGCCCGCCTCCAGCGTGCGGATGGCGGCGCGGAAATCGTCGGGGGCCGCGTTCTTCGACAGGAACCCCTGCGCCCCCGCCTGCAACGCGCGGGCCGCAAAGCCGGTCTGGTCGTTCATTGAAAAGATCAGGATCCGCGCCTGTGGCACGGCCGCGCGCAGGGGCGCGACCAGATCCAGTCCACCGGTGCCGGGCAGGCTGATATCCAGCACGATCAGGTCGGGTGCGGGCGCTTCCTCCTGCAACAGGCGCAGCGCCTCGTCGCCCGACATGGCCTGCGCCACGCGCTCATAGCCCATCTCGCGCAGCAGCCGCGATGCCCCCAGATGGGTGATCGGGTGATCGTCGATGACCAGCGCGGTCTTCATCGCATGGGCCTCACAGCGGCTGCGACAGGGGCAGGATCGCCTCGATCGCGGTTCCGGTTCCGTCCGATGACAGGCTCATGCGGCCGCCCAGCAGCGTGATCCGCTCGCGCATCCCGGTCAGCCCGGTGCCCTCGCGGCTGTCCGGGTCAAGCCCCTTGCCGTCATCGGCAAGGATCATGCGCCAATGCGCCGGGTCGGTCCAGAGCCGGATATCGATGTGGCGGGCATCGGCATGGCGCAGGGCGTTGGTGATTCCCTCTTGCAGGATGCGGAACAGCGTCAGCGCGACGGATTCGTCGGGTTCCGGCAGGTCGGGGGCCAGCGACAGGCGGATGTCGGTGCGCGGAAAGCGGCGGCCCATGTCGTCGACGTATTCGGCCAGCACCGCCGCCAGCGGCAATTGGCCGATCGACACCGGCCGCAGATCCTCCAGAAGCGACCGGTTCACCCGCGCGATCTGATCGGCGATGGCGGCGATCGAGCTTGCGTGATCGCGGATCGTGTCATCGGGTGCCGCGTCGCGCAGGGCGTCGGCCTCGACCCGCAGGCCGAACAGGCAGGGCCCCATCTCGTCGTGCAGGTCGCGGGCGATGGCCTTGCGTTCCTGGTCGGCGCGGCTGACGACGCGGCGTTGCAGGCGGGCGCGGTCGGCCTGCGCCTTTTGCAGCGCGCCGGCCAGCGCATCGACCCCGGCCGCGACCGGGGCCAGGTCGCGCTGCGGCAATGTCCCCACGCGCGCGTCCAGATCGCCGCGCCGCAGATCGGCGAGCCGGGCGGCGATGGTCGCGACCGGGCGCAGAGCCTGGCGGACGGCCACAAGGATCAGCAGCATCTGCACCGCCGCCGCCAGCGCCGAAAGGCCCAGGATCGTGCGCATTTCGCGCCAGGCGGCAGCAATCCCGGCCGTGGGATCGCCCACGACATAGACAAAGCCCCGCGGCCGCCCCGCCAGCACCGCCGGAAGACGGATTTCCTGCGGATCGGGTGCGACGAGCCGGGCGAACCAGCCGGGCGCGCCACCGCTGGTCTCGGCCGGCGCGGCGACGGGCGTGATCTGCCCGGTCCGCGCATCCAGCACGCCGATCCGGGTATGGCGCGGCGGAACCAGGCGTTGCGGCAGCGCCGCCATCAACCGGTCGGGCGGCACCGCGCCCTGCATCGTGCCGATCGTGGCAAGAACCAGCGCCCGGGCGGTCTCGGTGGCAAGCCGGGTTTCGGTTCCTATATCGCGCCGGATCGCGTTCAGGCTGGCCGCCGCGAGCGCGGCGAAAAGCCCCGCCTGAACGGCGAGGATCACCAGCAGGATGCGCGGGATCAGGGGCAGGCGTCTCATGGCGGCAGATTGGCGCGGCGGCACGCGCGCGTAAATGGGCGAAAGGGGGGGGCTCTGCCCCCGTCCCGTTCCGGGACTCCCCCGAGGTATTTGGAAAGAGTGCGAGGGTGGGCTTTTCGTGCCGTGGCGGGCGGCGTAGAGAGGGCGAATGACAGATTACGACGCACTTTCCGCCCGGATCGGGGCGCTGGCCCGGGGCGAGACCGACGAGGTTGCGCTGATGGCGACGCTGGCCTGCGAAATCCATCATGCGGACGACCGTTTCGACTGGACCGGGTTCTATCGCGTGGCCGGCCCGGAATTGTTGAAGATCGGTCCCTACCAGGGCGGGCATGGCTGTCTGGTGATTCCCTTCTCGCGCGGGGTTTGCGGGGCAGCGGCGCGGACAGGCAGAGTGCAGCTGGTGTCCGATGTCGCCGATTTTCCCGGCCATATCGCCTGCGCCGCCTCGACCCGATCAGAGATCGTGTTGCCGGTTTTCGGCCGCGCCGGGCGGCTGATCGGGGTTCTCGACATCGACAGCGACCAGCCCGATGCCTTCACCCCCGAGGATGCGCGACGTCTGGAGCTGATTCTGGCGGAGGTGTTTGGTGGGCTCTGATATGTTGGTGCGGTTTTCCGGCCGGGTCGGAACGCCCGAGCCAAGGGGAGGCCAACGCGGCCTGCGCCGGCACGTCCGGCCGAGGTTCGGCGGCGAGGTTCGCGACCCGGTGTGGCCGACATGATCTGGGAGACCATCGCCAATATTCCCCTTGCGCAGATGATGGCCTTCATCGCGGGCGGGCTGGTGCTGAATTTCGCCCCCGGCCAGGATGTGTTCTTCGCCAGCGCCTGCGGGATCCAGGGCGGACCCAGGGCCGGGGCGCTGGCCGGTCTGGGCGTCGGTCTGGGCGTCATGATGCATGTGACGCTGGCGACCGTAGGTCTGGGCGCGGTGGTCGCGGCCCATCCCGGCGCGCTGCGGGCCATCAAATATGCGGGCGCGGCCTATCTGCTGTGGCTGGCCTGGAAAAGCTGGCGGGCGGGGCCGGTCAATCCTGCCGCGCGGGGCAGCGTCAGGCCGTGGAACATCATCCGGCGCGGCTTTCTGTCGAATGCGCTGAACCCCAAGCCGGTGCTGTTCCTGCTGGCGTTCCTGCCGCAATTCACCAGCGTCGCCTGGGGCCCGATCTGGCAGCAGATCCTGGGGCTGGGCCTGATCTTTGTCTTCACCGGGACGCTGGTGACCATCGGCTACGGCGTCGTCGGCGGCTATGCGGGCCATGTCATCGGGCGTCGTCTGGGCGTGGTCAACAAGATCGCCGCCGTCATGTTCGCGGGGCTGGCGATCCGGCTGATCGCGAAATGAGTCAGGCGGATTTCGTCTATGCTCCGCCTTCCGAGGCGCCCACGATCATCCATGCCGATCACGAGATCCTGGTGGTGGCCAAGCCCGCCGGTCTGCTGTCGGTGCCGGGGAGAGGACCAGACCGCGCCGATTGCCTGATCGCGCGGCTGCGCGGTCCCTTTCCGACAATCCTTCTGGTGCACCGGCTGGATCTGGACACCTCGGGCGTGATGGTCTTTGCGCTGACGCCTCATGCCCAGCGGCACCTGTCGAAGCAATTCGAGGACCGGCGGGTCAAGAAAGCCTATGTCGCGCGGGTCGCGGGGCTGGTGCAGCCCAGGACCGGCCGGGTCGACCTGCCGCTGATCGTCGATTGGCCGAACCGGCCGCGCCAGAAGGTCGATCGCGATCGGGGCCGCCCGGCGCAGACCGACTGGCGGGTGATGCGCGCCCTGGCCGACGAGACGCGGCTGCGACTGTTCCCGCTGACAGGGCGCAGTCATCAATTGCGCGTCCACATGGCCGAAATCGGCCATCCGATCCTGGGCGATCCGCTTTATGCAACAGGGGCGGCGCGCGGCCACCCGCGGCTGATGCTTCATGCCGAAAGCCTGCGGTTCCGGCATCCGGACAGCGGCATCCAGCAGACGTTTTCGGTCAAGCCGCCGTTCTGATCGTCAAGCGCCCTGACCGTTCGGATACCAGTCCGCGATCACGACCTTGGCGCCGGAATCACCGGCTTCGACCAGTTGCGCAAAGGCCTGCACGTCGCTGCCGCGATGATGATAGGGGAAAACGGTCTTCGGCTTGAAGGTCGCCACCGCCTCGGCGGCCTGTTCGATGGTCATCGTATAGGGCAGGTTCATCGGCAGGAAAGCGACCTCGATATTTTCCAGCGCGGCCATTTCCGGCACCGGCTCGGTATCGCCGGCGATGTAGAAACGGCTGCCGCCGATGGTCAGGACATAGCCATTATCGCGACCCTCCGGATGATACTGCATCCGCTCCGGGGTGGTGTTGTAGGCCGGGATCGCCTCGATCCGCATGTCCAGCGCCTGGGCTGAATCGCCGTTCTCCATCGCTGTCGCGCGTTCCTTCATGGCATCGGGCAGCATCTCGTTGACTGCGGGATTGGTGATCAGGCGGACGGCCGGCAGCG
>DBFD01000046.1:184116-188147 GCA_002294185.1 Paracoccus sp. UBA889 | reverse complement strand
TTCTACGCCCGCCTGTTTGCCGCCCAGATGCTTCAGATCGGCTGGCTGTCGCTGCCGGTCGTGGGCCTGACGGCCCTGTTCACCGGCGCGGCGCTGGCGCTGCAGATCCATTCCGGCGGGGCGCGTTTCCAGGCGGGCGACGTGGTCCCGGCCATCGTTGCCATCGGCATGGTGCGCGAACTTGGCCCCGTCCTGGGCGGGCTGATGGTCGCCGCCCGCGTCGCCAGTTCCATCGCCGCCGAGATCGGCACCATGCGCGTGACCGAGCAGATCGACGCGCTGGTCACGCTGTCCACCGATCCGATCCGCTGGCTGGTGACGCCGCGGCTCTGGGCCGCGATCCTGACCGTTCCGGTTCTGGTGGCGGTGGGCGACAGCATCGGCATCATGGGCGGCTGGCTGGTCGGAACGCAATCGCTGGGCTTCAATTCGACCGCCTATCTGTCCAATAGCTGGGCCTACCTGGAACGCTGGGACGTGCTGTCGGGGCTGATCAAGGGCGCCGCCTTCGGGCTGATCGTGGCGGCCAGCGGCTGCTGGTTCGGAATGCGGTCCGGGCGCGGGGCCGAGGGCGTCGGCCGGGCCACCAAATCCGCCGTCGTCGCCGCCGCCGTCGGCATCCTTGCGGCGAATTTCGCGCTGACAGGGCTGTTTTTCCGATGATCCGGGTCCACGGCCTGACCAAAAGCTTCGGCCCGAAACGGGTGCTGGCCGGAATCGAGATCGGTGTCGAGCGGGGCGAAAGCCTGTGCGTGATCGGCCAGTCTGGAACCGGCAAATCGGTGCTGCTGAAATGCATCCTGGGGCTGGTGGCGCCGGATGCGGGCACGATCCTGTGGCAGGACCGGCCGCTGGATGCCGCCGCGCGGCCCGACTTCATGCGCCATTTCGGGATGCTGTTCCAGGGCGGCGCGCTGTTCGACAGCCTGAATGTCTGGCAGAACGTCGCCTTTCGCCTGCGCCAGCACATGCCCGATGCCAAGGCGCGCGCCATCGCGGTCGAGCGTCTGGGTCGTGTCGGCCTGCCGCCGGAAACCGCCGGGTTGATGCCGGCCGAGTTGTCCGGCGGGATGGCAAGGCGCGTCGGTCTGGCCCGCGCCATCGCGCATGACCCGGCGGTGATCTTCTTCGATGAGCCGACGACGGGACTTGACCCGATCCGCGCGCGCAGCATCAACGCGCTGATCCGCGGCATCGTGCGCGAGACGGGCGCGACCGCGATCACCATCACCCACGACATGGATTCGGTCCGCGCGATCGGCGACCGCGTGGCGCTGTTGCAGGACGGCCGCATCGCCTGGGACGGGCCGGTGGTGCGGATGGATGATGCTGCGCCGCTGGCCGCCTTTCTGGGGCATCGACCGGCGGACGGGACGTGAAGCGCCCCGGCCTGCGGCGGGTTTCGGCCTTTTCCGGCCGATTCCTTCCCGGCGCCTGCACCGAGGCCGTGAAATCGCCCGGCGACATCTTGTGCGAATCCCCCCGGATCGCCACCATAGGGAAAGATGCCTGAGCAGGAGAGAAATTTGGGTCTGACCCCGACGCCCCCCGTGACGACCGCCGCCCCCGAAACCCTGCTGGAATTCCCCGACAACCGGCTGCTGATCGACCTGTGCGGCGCCAATGACCGGCACCTGGCGCGGATCGAGGAAGCCCTGGGCGTTCACATCCTGCGACGCGGCAATCAGCTTGCGGTGGTCGGCGGCCCCGAGGCACAGGCCGAGACGGCGCAGCTGTTGCGCGGGCTCTATGCCAGGCTGGAACAGGGCAAGCCCGTGGGCCTGCCCGAAATCGAGGCCGCGCTGCGCATGGGCATCGACCAGCCGAGCGAAACCGGCCCGGTCGAACAGATCGAGATGTTCGCCGCCGGCAATTACGAATTGCGCACCCGCAAGAAGTCGGTCGAGCCGCGGACCGATGCGCAAAAGGCCTATGTCCGGTCGCTGTTCGAACACGAACTGGCCTTCGGCATCGGCCCTGCGGGCACCGGCAAGACCTATCTGGCCGTGGCCGTCGGCGTCACCATGCTGATCAACGGCAATGTGGACAAGATCATCCTGTCGCGCCCCGCCGTCGAGGCGGGCGAGCGGCTGGGCTTTCTGCCCGGCGACATGAAGGAGAAGGTCGATCCCTACATGCAGCCGCTCTACGACGCGCTGAACGATTTTCTGCCCGCCAAGCAGATGCAGAAGCTGATCGAGGAAAAGCGCATCGAGATCGCGCCGCTGGCCTTCATGCGCGGCCGCACGCTGGCCAGCGCCTTCGTCGTGCTGGACGAGGCGCAGAATGCCAGCACGATGCAGATGAAGATGTTCCTGACCCGCCTGGGCGAGGGATCGCGCATGGTCATCACCGGTGATCGCACCCAGATCGACCTGCCGCGCGGCACGCAATCGGGGCTGGTCGATGCGGAACGGGTTCTGGACGGCGTGAAGGGGATCAGCTTCAGCTATTTCACCGCCAAGGATGTCGTGCGACATCCGCTTGTCGCGCGGATCATCAACGCCTATGACGCCGAGGACGCGGCAGCCATCGCCCGTGGCGAAACAGAGGAGCCGCGCGGCAGCTATGTGCCCCGACGTGCCATGCGACGAGATGCCTGACGAGATAGCAACCGACTGCGTCATCGAGGATGAGCGATGGGAAGAGGCCGGGCTGGATGACCTGGCCGACCGCGCCGTCGCGGCGACGCTGACCTGGCACGGGATCGGCGGCGAGGTCGTGGTGATGGGGTGCGACGATGACCGCATCGCCGCGCTGAATGCCGATTTCCGGGGCAAGCCGCGCGCCACCAACGTCCTGTCCTGGCCATCTGTCGAACACGCCCCGCACCAACCCGGCGCGCGCCCCGTCCTGCCCGCGGTCGACGAATGGGGCGATATCGCCATCGCCTTCGACACCTGTGCCGCCGAGGCGCGCGCGCAGACCAAGCCGCTGGCCGATCACGTCACCCATCTGCTGGTTCATGCGACGTTGCACCTTCTGGGCTATGATCACCAGAACGATGCCGACGCGGAAACCATGGAAGCGTCCGAACGTTCGATCCTGTCAATTCTGAACATTCCCGATCCTTATCAAGAGAAAGTGTCATGAACTCCGAAACGCGATTATCCGCCCGCCCGCTTGGGGCCGACGCCGCCTCCGAGGCGGATGGCGTCGGCGGCGAGGGGCGCGACCTGCCGCAGTCGCGCGGCTTCTTCGGGCGGTTCTTCGACGCGCTGACGGGATCGGAAGAGGACGAGGCGGGCGATGAAGGCGACCGACCGGTGGCCCAGCCCGCGCCCGGCATGGTCAATCTGCGGCGGATGCGCGTCGATGACGTGGCCATCCCCAAGGCCGAGATCATCGCGGCGCCGCTGAACGTCACGCTGAACGATCTGGTCGAGATGTTTCGCGAGCACGGCTTTTCGCGCATTCCGGTCTTTCGCGGCACGCTGGACAGCCCGCTGGGGTTGATCCACCTCAAGGATCTGGCGCTGAAGCACGGCTTCGGGACCGGCGGCAAGTTCACCCTGCGGCCGATGCTGCGACCGATGCTGTACGTGCCGCCCTCGATGCCCATCGGGGTGCTGTTGCAGCAGATGCAGCAGAAGCGGACCCATATGGCGCTGGTCATAGACGAATATGGCGGCGTCGACGGCCTGGTCACGATCGAGGACCTGATCGAACAGGTCATCGGCGAGATCGAAGACGAGCATGACGAGGCCGAGGGCCGGATGTGGATAAAGGAAAAGCCGGCGCAATGGCTGATCCAGGCCCGCGCGCCGCTGAACGAGGTCGAGGCCGAGACCGGGCTGCGGCTGGCCAGCGACGACGAGGACGACGAGATCGACACCCTGGGCGGCCTGATCTTCATGCTGGCCGGACGGATTCCGTTGCGCGGCGAGGTGATCGCGCATGATTCGGGCGTCGAATTCGAGGTGGTCGAGGCTGATCCCCGCCGGATCAAGCGTGTGCGGATGCGCGCGCCCGGCGCCACGGCCTCTGCCCCCGACGCGCCCCGCAAGCGGCCCGCGCCGCAGAACGCCGAG
>DBFD01000046.1:179134-183761 GCA_002294185.1 Paracoccus sp. UBA889 | reverse complement strand
TGAGGCCGCGCCCCGGCCGTTTCCATAACCGCCAGCATGGCTTGCAGGAACAGATCGCGTCTTTCGGGCAGGCACATCATCACCTCGTGCCGCCCGCCCTTGATCTCAAGCAGTTCGGCGCCCGGCCAGCGGTCTGCGCGGTCGCGGATCGCGGTCTGCGAGACGATCTTCTCGTCGCTGCCCAGCGAGACGAGCATCGGCAAGGCGGGCGAGGGCAGGGCGGCCAGCCGCGAACATTCGGCCAGCGCCAACCCCAGCCACCGGTAGCTGGCCCCGCCGATGGTCAGGTCGGGCCAGGTCGCGGCCTCGCGCAGAAGGCGCGACCATTCGTCCACATCGCAGGTCAGCAGGTTGGTGCCAAAAGCCTCGTCGAGGAAATAGGTGCCGCCCGCGCCGGTTCCCGGCGTCGATCGTCCCTCGAACCCAAGGCGCCGGGCCAGTGCCGTGATCGCCATCGCGACCCGATGCGGCATCTGGTGCAGGTTGATGCCCCACATCGGCGCCGAGAATACGGCCGAGGCAACCGGCAGATCGGCGTGAAGCGCCGCCAGACCGATGCCGCCGCCCATCGAATGGGCCAGAAGATGCCAGGGCTGCGGCAGGCCCAGATCGTCGGCCGCCACGACGATTTCGACCACGTCGCGCTGATAATCGGCGAATTCACCGATATGGCCGGGGCGCGGATCGTCCTGAAGCCGCTGCGACAGGCCCTGACCGCGCCAGTCGATCGCGATGACTGCATAGCCGGCCGCGTTCAGGCGCCGGGCAATGGGGGCATATTTCTCGATATATTCGGTGCGGCCGGGAAACAGCAGGATGCTGCCGGCGGCGGGGCCTGAAAGCGCGTCCCAGACCGCAAGCCGCAACCGCACCCCGTCATCGGCCGTGACGAAGAAGGCGCGTGCCGGGCGGCTGTCGTCATCGGGCAATCGGTGAAAGGGTGCGGCCTCGGGCATGATCTAGGACAGCGCCTGACCCAGTTGCATCGCAACGCCCATGTCCCCGTCGATCTTCAGCTTGCCGGTCATGAAGGCGGAGGCCGGATTCACATCGCCCGACAGGATTCCCTCGAAGGTTTCGCGATTGGCCGTCAGCGTGACTTCGGCCTCTTCGTCGCCTGCACGGACGCCGCTTTCATCGATCATGATCGCGCCCTCGTCTTCGATCACGAATTTCGCGGTCGAGCCGAAGCTGCCGATCTTTTCGTTCAACTGTTCGACGGCGGCGTTCACAACTTTGCTCATAATCTGGCGTCTCCTCGCGCTTGGACTGGCGCCCGGCGACCGGGCTGGGTAGAATGACGATATGCGCGCGGCCCGATCCGTTTTCCAGCCTTTCGTCGCGGCACTTCGCCGCGCAACGATTACGATTTTCTGCATCGGCGCAACCTCTTTCGGCGCCCTGGCGCAGGATGGCGCCGATATGGAGGCGCTGTTTTCGCGTCTGGCCGATCCCGACAGCGAATCCTGGCGGCTGGCCGAATCCGACATTCTGCGCGAATGGTCCAGATCGGGCTCTCCGGCGATGGATTTGCTGCTGAAACGCGGCGAAGATGCGCTGGACCGGGGCGACATTCCCGCCGCCATCGGCCATCTGACCGCGCTGACGGACCATGCGCCCGATTTCGCCGCGGGCTTTCAGATGCGCGCGTCGGCCTATGCGGCGGCGGGCCAGTACGGCCCCGCGATCGCCGATCTGGCCCGGGCCCTGGAACTGGAACCACGCCAATTCGCCGCCCTGACCCAACTGGGCGGAATGCTGGAGGAAATCGGCGAAGACGAACGCGCGCTGCAGGCCTACCGCGCCAGCCTGAAGATTCATCCCCACCAGCAAGAGGCCATCGATGCGGTGGCAAGACTGGAACGGGCGCAGACGGGCACCGATATCTGATCCCATGACAGTGATCGACAGGGGCCGGGTGACCGCCGTGCTGGGGCCCACCAATACCGGCAAGACGCATTATGCCATCGAACGGATGCTGGCGCATCGGACCGGGGTGATCGGCCTGCCGCTGCGCCTGCTGGCGCGCGAGGTCTATGACCGGATCGTGGCCGCCCGCGGCCCTTCGGTCGTGGCGCTGGTCACCGGCGAGGAGCGGATCGTCCCCGAGCGGGTGCAATACTGGGTCGCCACGACCGAGGCCATGCCCGACATCGCCGCCGATTTCGTTGCCATCGACGAGATCCAGCTTTGCGCCGATCCCGAACGCGGCCATGTCTTCACCGATCGCCTGTTGCAGATGCGCGGCCTGCACGAGACCCTGCTTCTGGGCAGCGACACGATGCGTCCGGCCATCGCCGCGCTGGTCCCCGGCGTGCAGTTTCAGCGGCGCGAGCGGTTCTCGACGCTGACCTGGTCGGGGTCGAAAAAGCTGTCGCGGATGCCCGCGCGGTCCGCCATCGTGGGCTTCAGCGTCGATGACGTCTATGCCATGGCGGAACTGATCCGACGCCAGAAGGGCGGCTGCGCGGTCGTCATGGGGGCGCTGTCGCCGCGCACGCGCAATGCGCAGGTGGCGATGTATCAGCAGGGCGAGGTGGATTACCTGGTCGCCACCGACGCCATCGGCATGGGCCTGAACCTCGACATACGTCACGTCGCCTTCAGCGCAACGCACAAGTTCGACGGCCGCCGCGTCCGGCCGCTGTTTCCGCATGAACTGGGCCAGATCGCCGGCCGCGCCGGACGGCATACCGAACCCGGCACGTTCGGCGTCACCGGAGAGGCGCAGCCGCTGGACGAGGGTCTGACCGGCGCGATCGAGAACCACCGCTTTCAGCCGATCAGCCGTCTGATGTGGCGCAACCCGGCACTGGAATTCGGCACCATGGACCGGCTGGTGCAGTCGCTGGAGGCCGCGTCCGGCCATGAATTGCTGCAGCGGGGCCGCGAGGCCGACGACCTGCAAGCGCTGAAGGCCTTGCGCGACATGCCCGAGATCCGCGACCGGGTGCAGGGTGGCCGCGATGTCCGGCTGTTGTGGGATGTCTGCCGGGTGCCGGATTTTCGCGGGATTTCGCCCACCGAACACACCGGCCTGCTGGCGCGGATCTTCGGGTTTCTTCAGGAGGGCGCGATCCCCTCCGAGTGGCTGGCGCGGGCCGTGCAGCGGATCGACCGGACGCATGGCGATATCGACGCGCTGTCGAAACGTCTGGCGTATATCCGCACATGGACCTATGTCGCGCAGCGGACGGGTTGGGTCGCGGACGAAAAACATTGGCGCGACGAGACTCGCGCGGTAGAAGACCGCCTGTCGGACGCGCTGCACGCCGCGCTGACCCAGAGATTTGTGGACCGGCGCACGTCCGTGCTGCTGCGCCGGCTCAAACAGAAGGAGAGCCTTGTGGCCGAAGTGAACGACAAGGGCGAGGTGATGGTCGAGGGCGAATTCGCCGGCCGTCTGGAGGGGTTCCGCTTTCGTCCCGACCAGACCGGATCGGCGGACGAGGCCAAAACGCTGAACCGCGCCAGCTACGAGGCTTTGCGGCCGGAATTCCATCTGCGCGCCGACCGCTTCTACAATGCCCCCGATACCGAGCTTGATTTCACCGAACAGGGCGGGCTGATGTGGGGCAGCAGCGCGGTGGGCAAGCTGGTCAAGGGGGCCGACAAGCTGCATCCCGGCGTGCAGGTCTTCGTCGATGACGAGGCCGGCGCCGAGATCGCCGAAAAGGTCAGGCGCCGGTTGCAGCATTTCATCGACCGCAAAATCGCGGCGGCCTTCGAGCCGCTGATGGGGATGCAGAAGGACGAGGCGCTGACCGGGCTGGCCAAGGGCTTTGCCTTCCGGCTGGTCGAGGCGCTTGGCGTCATACCGCGCGGCGAAGTCGCGGGCGAGGTGAAGGAACTGGATCAGGAATCCCGCGGCGCGCTGCGCAAGCACGGCGTCCGCTTCGGGCAATTCACGATCTTTCTGCCCGCATTGCTGAAACCCGCCCCGACCCGCTTGCGGCTGGTGCTGTGGTCGCTGGCCGAGGGTCTGGACGAATTCCCCGAAAGCCCGCCGCCAGGCCTGGTCACGATTCCGCATCTGGCCGAGGTCCCGGATGGCTATTACACCCTGTCGGGATATCGTCCGGCGGGGGAACGGGCGATCCGCATCGACATGCTGGAACGCCTGGCCGATCTGTTGCGCGTGCAGGACACGCGCGGCGGATTCGAGGCCAATCCCGACATGTTGTCGATCACCGGGATGACGCTGGAGCAATTCGCGGGGCTGATGCAGGGCCTGGGCTATGCCGCAGAAAAAGGCGAACGCGAGAAGGTGAAATCCCCCGAGCCTGCGGTGGTGGCGACGCCCGAAGAACCGGCCTCGGCCGCACCGCTGACCGAGGAGGAAAGCGTCCTCGCCGCCGAGACCCGCGCGAAATGGGAGTCCGAGCAGGCCGAAAAACGCCGCATTGCCGAAGCCGGCGCGCAAGGGGGGGCCGTCGAGACGGCGCCTGATCAGGCCGCGCCCGAAGCCCCCGAAATCGAGACCTTCTACACGTTCCGCTGGGCGCCGAAGCCGCGCGGGGGCGGGACGCGCCGTCCGCAGGGCGACGGGCAGGGGCGCCGGGGTCCGCGGCGCGACGAGGGCCAGCAAGAAACGCGGGGAGAGGGCGGCAAGCCCCACCGCGACGGC
>DBFD01000046.1:163376-178823 GCA_002294185.1 Paracoccus sp. UBA889 | reverse complement strand
AAGCCCCACCGCGACGGCGGCAAGTCCCACCGTGACGGCGGCAAGCCCCACCATGACGGTGGCAAGCCCCACCGTGACGGCGGCAAGCCGCAGGGCAAGGGCAAGAAGGGCGGCAAGCCGCATCAGGATCGCGGCCCGCGGACCTTCAGCGCGCGCCCCGAGAAGAAAGCCGATCCCGACAGTCCTTTCGCGGTGCTGGCGGCGCTTAAAGACAAGAAGTGACGGACCACCCCGGCGCGCTGCGACTGGACCGATGGCTGTTTCACGCGCGGCTTTTCAAATCGCGCGGTCTTGCCGCCGAACGGATCGAGGGCGGCGGCATCAGGCTGAATGGTCAGCCCTGCCGCAAGCCCGGCCGGAATGTAAAGCCGGGCGACAGGCTGGTCATTTCGGCCCATGGCAAGCTGCGAAGCGTCGAAATACTGGCGCTTGGGGCCCGCCGCGGTCCTGCCGCCGAGGCTCAGGCGCTCTATGCCGATCTGGACGCGCCGGCAGGCGGCGAGGGACAGGATTTTGACGGATAGCCGGGCCGCTGAACATGCGTTCCGGGCATCCGCACCAGTCGGGAACGGCGGTCTTTTCACCCCACCCGGACTTGAATGATGTCGGGCGCGGGCGTAACTGTCGCGGCGGACGGAAGCGGAGTTTCAGATGACCTATGTCGTGACCGATAATTGCATCATGTGCAAATACACCGATTGCGTCGAGGTCTGCCCCGTCGATTGTTTCTACGAGGGCGAGAATGCGCTGGTCATTCATCCCGATGAATGCATCGATTGCGGCGTCTGCGAACCGGAATGCCCGGCCGACGCGATCCGTCCGGATACCGAACCGGATATGGAAAAATGGGTCGAATTCAACCGGAAATATTCCGAACTCTGGCCCGTCATCACCCAGAAGCGCGAGCCGATGCCGAACGCCGAGGAAATGGACGGGGTCGAGAACAAGCTCGAGACATATTTCTCGGAAGCGCCGGGCGAAGGCGACTGATTTTCGCCAGTTGCGAAACCGAACCGACGGGTGATTCGCCTGCGGGATGAATCGTGCCGTTTCGCCCCGGGCTTGCGAAGTCCTTGACTTCTCGCCCTGAAAATCTGTCCGAACGGACAGATCGGTCTGTTTTCGTGACGCTTTTTTTGCAGTCGAATTTATGCTATGTTCATTTCACATTCGCATCTGACGGGAGTCAGAGGCCCCGAGGATGCGCGCCCATGATGCCAAACCCTGCGCTGCTGCCGGCGTAGGCAATGACAAAAACCAAGATCAGCCGAAGGCGGCAGCCGCCGCTGTCGGCTTTTTGCGCACCGCGTGTCGGGGCGCCACCTAGAGGAAGCCATATGTCCAAGACCAAGAAAAGCGAATTCCGCCCCGACGATTTCGTCGTCTATCCGGCCCATGGCGTGGGTCGCATTGTTTCGATCGAA
Source organism: Paracoccus sp. UBA889 (assembly GCA_002294185.1). Taxonomy (GTDB): domain Bacteria; phylum Pseudomonadota; class Alphaproteobacteria; order Rhodobacterales; family Rhodobacteraceae; genus Paracoccus. The sequence continues at coordinate 177,399 of DBFD01000046.1, read as the reverse complement.
GAACAAGAGGTCGCGGGACTTCGGCTGGAAATGTTCGTCATCTCGTTCGACAAGGACAAGATGACCCTGCGTGTGCCCACCGCCCGCGCCAGCGAGATCGGAATGCGCAGCCTGTCCAGCCCGGATCTGGTGGAACGCGCGCTGGACACGCTGAAGGGCAAGGCCCGAGTCAAGCGTGCCATGTGGTCGCGCCGTGCCCAGGAATACGAGCAGAAGATCAATTCCGGCGACCTGATGTCGATCGCAGAGGTCGTCCGCGACCTGCATCGCAGCGACGATCAGCGCGAGCAATCCTATTCCGAACGTCAACTCTACGAAGCCGCGCTGGACCGGCTGACCCGCGAGGTCGCGGCCGTCGGCGGATTGGACGAGGGGGCCGCGCAGCAGCGCGTCGATCAGGTTCTGTTGTCGCGAGCGGCCTGAGCCTGCCAGATCCCGGACATCTGAAAAGGCGTCCCGCCGGGGGCGCCTTTTTTGCGACGATCACGGCCCTGTTCGCTGCGCGGACATCGCGCGACAGTCTCTGCTGCCGGGACGCCACAGGGCAATCCTGCACCGCGCTTGTCCTGCGTGCCCTGCCTGCGTGGACATCGCCAGACCGCAGCCCTATAAGGCGCGCGACTTCTGAAATCCGCAAAGGTGCCCCATGATCAAGGTTTTCGGCCATACCTCTCCCGATACGGACTCGACCGGGTCTCCCATCGTCTGGGCCTGGTATCTGAACGAGATCCGGCAGACCCCCGCCAAGCCAGTGCTTCTGGGCGAACCCAATACCGAAGCCGGCTGGATGCTGACGCGCTGGAACCTCGACAAGCCCGAGATCCTGACGGCGCTTGAGCCGGGCGAGAAATGCGTCATCGTGGACACCAACAACCCCGCCGAATTGCCCGACGGCATCAACGACGCCGATGTGATCGAGATCATCGACCATCACATGCTGGCCGGCGGCATCAAGACCCGCACGCCGATCAACATCACCATCCGTCCCTTGGCCTGCACCGCGACCATCCTGCACGATCTGATGGGCGAGGATGCCGACCGCGCGCCCGAAGGCGTCAAGGCCGCGATGCTGACCTGCATCCTGTCGGACACGCTGGAATTCCGCAGCCCGACGACCACCCCCCATGACCGCGCCCTGGCGGAAAGACTGGCCGCGGATCTGGGTATCGACATCGCCGAATACGCGGCCGAGATGTTTGCCGCGAAATCCGATGTCAGCGCTTTTGCCGATGATCAATTGCTGCGCATGGACAGCAAGGAATACAAGCTGGACGGCACGCAACTGCGCGTGTCGGTTCTGGAAACCACGGCGCCGCAGGTCCTGCTGGACCGCAAGGCCGGGCTGATGGCCGCGATGCCGGCCGTGGCGCAGGCCGACGGGGCCGAACAGGTTCTGCTGTTCATCGTCGATATCCTGAAGCAAGAGGCCACGCTGCTTGTTCCCAACGATGCCGTCAGGCGGATCGCCGAGAAAAGTTTTGGCGTGACGGTCACCGGCGACAGCGTCGTTTTGCCCGGCGTGATGAGCCGCAAGAAGCAGATCATCCCGGTCCTCGCACTCTGATGACCTGCATCATCGACCGGCTGGCACGGATCGGCCCGCATTACGAGGTGCTGTTCTGCGATCTCTGGGGCTGCCTGCACAACGGCAAGCATCCCTATCCGGCCGCCGTCGCGGCGCTGCAAGGGTTCCGCCGCGGCGGCGGGCGTGTGGTGCTGATGACCAATGCGCCGCGTCCGAACCAGTATGTGATCGCGCAGTTGGACCGCATGGGGGTGCCGCGCGATGCCTGGGACATGGTGATCAGTTCGGGCGATGCGACCCAGGATGCGATGTTTGCGGGCGCGGTCGGACGCAGGGTCTGGCATCTGGGCACGCCGAAGGATGACGGGTTCTTTACCGATATCCCGCCCGAATGGACCGATGCACCGCCAATCACGCGGGTGCCTCTGGACGAGGCCGAGGGTATCATCGCGACCGGCCCCTTTGACGAAAGCACCGAGGCGCCCGAGGATTACCGCGCCCGGTTCCTGCTGGCGCGCGAACGCGGCCTGCGGATGCTGTGCGCCAATCCCGATGTGGTCGTCGACATGGGCGAGACGCGGATTTACTGCGCCGGCGCCTTGGCCGAATTCTACGAGGATCTGGGCGGCGAGGCCTTTTATTTCGGCAAGCCGCATCCGCCGATCTACGACCGCGCGCGCCGGCTGCTGGGGCTGGACAAGAAGGCGCGCGTGCTCGCAGTGGGCGACGGCATCCGCACCGATGTGCTGGGCGCCGCGCAAGAGGGGATCGATTGCCTTTTCGTGACCGGCGGCCTTGCTGCCGAGGCGTTCGGCCCGGATGTCGAAAACCCCGATTCCGAATTGTTGCGCGAATGGCTGGCCGAACATCAGGCCAGCCCCGCCTACAGCATCGGCCGGCTGCGCTGAGCGTTTCCCGCCAGACTGCGGGCAAAGGCCGATAGCGGAGGAGCTTGACGCGCTGGCCGAGAAACAAAACTATCCTTTTATACGGTATTCGTGATACTTTATTGCGCGAAGTCTGTTTTGCTGCTATGCAGCATGACGATGAAGGATTCTGGCTTACATCAGATGGACACCCCGATGCTGGACAATCTTCCCCGCGGCACGATCGTCATCGAGGATCTGGAAATCGGCATGACCCGCCATCTTCAGAAGCGGATCACCGATCGCGATATCGAGTTGTTCGCCGAGGTTTCGACAGACCGCAATCCGGTGCATCTGGACGATGCCTATGCGCAGGACACGATCTTCGAGGGGCGGATCGCGCATGGGATGCTGACGGCCGGACTGGTCTCGGCCGTGATCGGCGAACAGCTTCCCGGTCACGGCACCGTCTACCTGGGCCAGACGCTTAAATTCATGGCCCCGGTCAGGCCCGGCGACGTGGTCCGGGCCGAGGTGACGGTCGATGCGATCGACCACGCGAAACGGCGGGTCACGCTTGCAACCCGATGTCTGGTGGGCGATACGCTCGTGCTGAAAGGCGAGGCGGTCGTGCTGGCCCCAAGCCGCAAGTTCGACTGAAGGGGCGGTTGCGCCCCTCGAAGGGGGCGCGTTTGCAAATCCATCACGATTGGGTCGGATTGCCAGCCAATGCGCGCGGCGCGACCGTTGCGATGGGCAATTTCGACGGCATCCATCTGGGCCATCGTGCGGTGATCGACGCGGCCCGCGAGGCACTTGACGCACCCCTGGGCGTCATCACCTTCGAACCGCATCCCCGCGAATTCTTCGCCCCCGACGCGCCGCCCTTCCGGCTGATGAATTCGGAATCCCGCGCCAATCGGCTGGCCCGGCTGGGGGTCGAGCAGCTTTACGAACTGCCCTTCGGCCCGGTTCTGGCCGGCCTGTCACCCGAGGCTTTCGCGCGCGAGGTTCTGGTGGACGGGCTTGGCGTCGGCCATGTCACCGTGGGCGCCGATTTCTGCTTTGGCAAGAAACGCGCGGGCAATGCCGCAACCCTGGCAGAACTGGGCCGTCATATGGGTTTCGGCGTCACCGCCGTGCCGCTGGTGGGCGTGAAGGGACGCGACTACAGCTCGACCGCGATCCGCACCGCTCTGGCCGAGGGCCGGGTCCGCGAGGCCGAGACGATGCTGGGCCATTGGCATCGGATCGAGGGCGAGGTGGTTCACGGCGACAAGCGCGGGCATGATTTCGGCTGGCCCACGGCGAATATGCAGGTCGAGAATCTGCACCTGCCGCGTCTTGGCGTCTATGCCGTGCTGGTCGATGTGCTGACCGGCCCCGAGCGGCTGTCCTGCCAGGGCGTCGCAAGCCTGGGCGTGCGCCCGATGTTCGGCCGCAACGCCCCCAATCTGGAAGTGCATCTGTTCGATTTCGACGGCGATCTCTACGGCCAGCATTTGTCCGTCGCGCTGGTCGATTTCCTGCGCGACGAGGCAAGGTTCGACAGTGTGGATGCGTTGATCGACCAGATCGCGCGGGACGCCGAAGATGCCCGCGCGATCCTTGCGGGCGCATGATGCGCGATCGGTTCTGGGACATGCCGCTGGAGCGCCTGACCCCCGCCGAATGGGAGGCGCTCTGCGATGGCTGCGGGAAATGCTGCCTCAACAAGATCGAATACGAGGATACCGAGGAACTGGCCTTCACGCGCGTCGCCTGCAAGCTGCTGGACGGTCAGGACTGCCGCTGCATGTCCTATGCCGACCGCCATCGCTATGTGCCGGAATGCGTGGTCCTGACGCCGAAGAAGCTGAAGGACATCGCCTGGTGGCTGCCGGCGACCTGCGCCTATCGCCTGCGCGCCGAGGGCAAGCCGCTCTACGATTGGCATCACCTGATCTCGGGCGATCCTGAATCGGTGCATCGCGCGGGCGTCAGCGTGCGCGGCTGGACCATCAGCGAGACTGAATTGTCCGAGGATGACTGGGAGGAACATATCATCGAGGATCCGTCGTGAACTTTTCGTCCGACAATGCCTGGGGCGCGCATCCCGCGGTCATGGCGGGGCTGGTCGCCTGCAATGACGGTGCGATGATGGCCTATGGCGCGGATGATGTGACGAGGCGGGCCGAGGCCGCGATCCGTGCGGCACTGGATGCCCCGCAGGCGGTGGTGCGCTTCGTGGCGACCGGGACGGCCGCCAATGCGCTGGTCTGCGCCCAGCTTTGCCCTGCGGGTGGGCGCATTTATTGTCATCAGGATGCCCATGTCGAGACCAGCGAATGCGGGGCGCCGGAATTCTTCAGCCATGGCGGCAAGCTGATCGGGCTGCCGGGTGACGCCGGCCGGGTCGCGCCCGCGCCGCTGGCCGAAGCCCTTCGGCGCGGCGCGGGCGGCGGCCTGACCGGCGGGCGCAATGCGATGGTCTCGATCACCGAAGCGACGGAATGGGGCGCGATCTACGGGCCCGGCGAGGTCGCGGCGCTTGCGCGGGTCGCACACGAGGCCGGCGTGCCGCTGCACATGGACGGCGCCCGGTTTGCCAATGCGGTGGCCTCGCTGGGCTGTTCGGCGGCCGATCTGACATGGCGGGCGGGCGTCGATGTGCTGTGTTTCGGCGGCACCAAGAACGGGGCGATGGCGGCCGAGGCGGTGGTGTTTTTCGATCCGGCCCTGGCCGAGGGCTTTGATTATCGACGCAAGCAATCGGGTCATGTCTTTTCCAAGCAGCGGTTTCTGGCCGCGCAGATGCTGGCGCTGGCAGAAGGCGGACTTTGGCTTGATCTGGCCGCGCAGGCGAATGCGCGCGCCGCGCGCCTGGCCGAGGCCGTGCTGGCGGCGGGTGGAGATCTGCTGGCGCCGGTCCAGACCAATGCGGTTTTCGCGACGCTTCCGGCCGAACTGCACAGGCGCGCACGGGCGGCCGGCGCGATCTACCACCTGTGGCCCGACAAATCGGCCGAGGGGCTGGATCCGGTTCCTCTGCGGCTGGTCACGGCCTGGAACACGCCCGAGGCCCAGATCGAGGAATTCGCGGCGCTGATCGCAGGCTGAGACGCGGTTATGCGCGCAGGCGCGCCAGGATCAGGTTCAGCGCGTGATCGACCGTCGCCGCGCGGACCTGTCCGCGCCCGATGGCGCCGAACTCGACCGTCTCGGTCCGGACCCCGAAAGCATCGGCGATGCCGAAACAGACCCGGCCCTCGGGCTTGTGTTCTGACCCGCCGGGGCCGGCGATACCCGTCACCGCGATGGTCAGCGTGGCCTCGGATCGCGACAGCGCGCCCAGAGCCATCTGGGCCGCGACCGCCTCGCTGACCGCGCCCTGGGCTTGCAGCGTATCGGCCCCGACGCCCAGCATCTGCTGCTTGGCGGCGTTGGAATAGGTGACAAAGCCGCGATCCACGACATCCGAGGATCCCGCCACCTCGGTCAGCGCGCCGGCGATCAGCCCGCCGGTGCAGCTTTCGGCGGTGGCGATCCTTGCGCGGCGGGCGCGGGCGGCCGCCAGAACGTCGCCGGCAAGGCTCATATCAGCAACCCATGCGCGATGCCTGCGGCGATGACGATGGCGATGCCGGCGAAAAGCCCCGCCCAGAGATCATCCAGCATCACGCCGCGCACGCCGCCTTCCCGGTCGGCGCGGCCGACCAGCCAGGGCTTCCAGATGTCGAAAAGGCGGAAGAACAGGAACGCCGCCACCCAGCCGGGATAGGGAAAGCTTTCGCGCGGCAGATCGGCGAAGAAAAAGCCCGCCGCCGGAAAGCACAGCGCCAGCCACTGGCCCGCGACCTCGTCGATGACGATCTCGCTGCGGTCCGGATCGGCCATGCCGGCTGTATAGCGCGGCACCGCCCAGAAGCCGAGGGCGGTCGCGGCGATGGTCGCAATGGCCAGCAGCGGAAAATGCCCGATCCGGTAGATCAGAAGGCCAAGGGCGATGGCCACGGCGGAAGCCCATGTGCCGGACGCGGGTCGCAGCAGGCCGACACCGAACCATGTGCAGAAAAGACGCTCCATCATTTATCCTTTCATCAGCGCGGCAGTGGCGATGGCCGCGATCCCCTCGCGCCGCCCGGTAAAGCCCAGCCGTTCCGATGTGGTGGCCTTGACGCTGATCCGTGCCGGGTCGATCCGCATGATCCGCGCCAGCCGGTCCTGCATGGCGGCGGCATGGGGGCCGATCCGGGGCGCCTCGCAGATCAGGGTCACGTCGCAATTGCCGAAGCCATAGCCACGCTCGCGGGCCAGATCGGCCGCGTGGCGCAGGAACACGGCGCTGTCCGCGCCCTTCCATTGAGGGTCCGAGGGGGGGAAATGTCGGCCGATGTCACCCTCGGCCAGCGCGCCATAGATGGCATCGGTCAGGGCATGCATGCCCACATCGGCGTCCGAATGACCGACGAGCCCGGCATCGTGAGGAATGCTGACACCGCATAGCCAGACATGATCGCCCGGCCCGAAGGCGTGGACATCGAAGCCATTGCCAAGGCGAATATCCATTCGGGCCCCCAGGATACGTTCGGCCCGGCTGAAATCTTCGGGCCATGTGATCTTCAGATTGTCCTCGCTGCCGGGCGTGACCGCAACCGTCAGGCCGTTGGCCAAGGCCAGTTCCACATCATCGGCGGCCTCGCCGGCATGGATGCGGTGCGCCGCGGATATCTGGTCCAGGGCAAAACCCTGAGGGGTCTGCGCACGATAAAGCCCGTCGCGGGGGGCTGTGGCGGCGACAAGCCCGTTGGCGCCGCGCCACAGCGCGTCGGTGACGCGCAGGGCCGGGGCAGCGGCCTGAGCGCCCGATTGCAGCGCCTCGATCACGCCCCTGATGACCGCATCGGGGACCAGCGGACGGGCGCCGTCATGGATCAGGACATGGCTGGTGGCGCCGCCTTCCAGGGCCGCCAGGCCCGCGCGAACGCTGGCCGTGCGGGTCTCGCCGCCGGCGACGATGGCGACGGAGCCGGAGAAAGCCCGGATGGCGCGGGCCATGTCGTCGGGGTGGACGACAAGGATCACCCGGTCGAAGCCGGCAAAGGCCGCGATGGCGCGGGCCAGGACCGTTCGGCCCGCAAGCTCGCGCCATTGCTTGGGAATTGCGCCGCCGGCGCGGCTGCCGCGACCCGCCGCCGTGATGATCGCGGCGTAGCCTGCGGGCGCGCGGACATTCATGCGTGATCGGGCCTGTCGCCGCCAATCGCCGAGGCAAAGGCGCTGCGGTAAAGCCTTGACAAGTCGGCCAGATCGCCTGCGTCCTCGCCCATCTGGACGGCCACGCCGCCGAAGCTGCCGACCTGAGCGGCGGGAACGCCCGCTGCTTCGGCCGCCCGCAGCAGCGCCGCCGCGCCCTCCGCGTCGCAGGCGACAAGGTAGCGGGCCTGATCCTCGGCATAGAGCCCGGCGATGTCGTCGGAGTCCAGGCGCAGCCCGATGCCCGCCGCCTCGGCCATCTCGAACGCCGCCAGGCCAAGGCCGCCATCCGACAGGTCGGTGGCCGCGCGCAAATGGGCCCGGTTAGCGCGGATGAATTCGCCGTGCCTGCGTTCGGCAGCCAGATCGACGGGGGGGGCATCGCCCGTTTCGATCCCGAACGCCTCGGCCGCCAGCGCCGATTGGCCAAGATGGCCTTGGGTGGTGCCGATCAGGATGGCAATGTCGCCTTCGGACGGCAGACCCGCGATCAGGTTCGACAGATCGTCGATCAGGCCGACGCCGCCGATGGTGGGCGTGGGCAGGATGCCCGTGCCGTCGGTTTCGTTGTAAAGCGAGACATTGCCCGACACGATAGGGAAATCCAGCGCCCGGCAAGCCTCGCCGATGCCCTTGATGGCCCCGACCAGTTGCCCCATGATTTCCGGCTTTTCGGGATTGCCGAAATTCAGGTTGTCGGTCGTGGCCAGGGGCAGAGCGCCGACCGCGCAAAGATTGCGGAACGCTTCGGCCACCGCCTGCTTGCCGCCTTCGACAGGGTTGGCGCGCACGTAACGAGGGGTCACGTCGGCGGTGAAGGCCAGCGCCTTCCGGGTGCCGTGGACCCGGACAACACCCGCGCCCAGACCGGGTCGCCGGATCGTGTCGGCCCCGACCTGCGTGTCGTATTGCTGCCAGACCCAACCCTTGTGGGCGTAAGAGGGGCTGCCGATCAGCTTGCGCAACGCCTCGACGGGACGGATCGGGGGCAGGGGCGCGCAGGGTCTGGCGGCCGGTGTCTCGATCCAGGGCCGATCGTATTCCGGTGCGCTGGAGGACAGCTTCGACAAGGGCAGGTCGGCCTTCACGTCGTTGCCGTGCAGGATCAGAAAACGATCCTCGGCGATCGTCTCGCCCACGATGGCGAAATCGAGATCCCATTTCTCGAAGATGGCGCGGGCCTCGGCCTCCTTCTCGGGTTTCAGGACCATCAGCATCCGTTCCTGCGATTCCGACAGCATCATCTCGTAGGCGGTCATGTTCGTTTCGCGCTGCGGCACGGCGTCCAGTTGCAGCCGGATGCCCAGCCCGCCCTTGTCGCCCATCTCGACCGCCGAACAGGTCAGCCCGGCCGCGCCCATGTCCTGGATCGAGATGACCGCGCCCGAGGCCATCAGTTCCAGGCAGGCTTCCAGCAGGCATTTCTCGGTGAAGGGATCGCCGACCTGCACGGTGGGGCGCTTGTCCTCGATCGTGTCGTCGAATTCGGCGCTGGCCATGGTCGCGCCGCCGACACCGTCGCGTCCGGTCTTGGCGCCCAGATAGACGACCGGCATCCCCACGCCCGAGGCCGCCGAATAGAAGATCCCGTCGGCATCGGCCAGTCCGGCCGCGAAGGCGTTCACGAGGCAATTGCCATCATAGGACCGATGAAAGCGAACCTCGCCGCCGACATTCGGCACGCCGAACGCGTTGCCATAGGCGCCGATGCCTTCCACCACGCCCTTGACCAGATGCGGCGTCTTGGGGTGTTCGGGCCGTCCGAAAGACAGCGAATCCATCGCGGCGATGGGACGCGCGCCCATGGTGAAGACATCGCGCAGAATCCCGCCAATGCCGGTCGCCGCGCCCTGATGCGGTTCGATATAGCTGGGATGATTGTGGCTTTCCATCTTGAAGACCACGGCCTGCCCGTCGCCGATATCGACCACGCCTGCATTCTCGCCCGGCCCGCAAATCACCTGCGGTCCGTCCGTGGGCAGCGTGCGCAGCCATGTCTTCGAGGACTTGTAGGAACAATGTTCGTTCCACATGGCGCTGAAGATACCCAGTTCCGTGAAACTGGGCGCGCGGCCGATGATCGACAGGATGCGGTCGTATTCGTCGGGCTTCAGCCCGTGCGCGGCGATCAGATCGGCGGTGATCGTCGGTTCCTGCATGTCCGGCCCTTCCTGCGCGTGGAGTCAGGCGCCTTTTATGGCCAGACGCGGGGTATGGAAAGGGCCGCGCGTCACGGCCGGCGGCAGGGCAAAAAAGAAGCCGGGCACAAGGCCCGGCCCAAGTCCAACAGGGAGGTTGAAGGTGATCAGCGATTAGGCTGGTCATCGCCTTCGCAGCACGATCTATGTGCAGTCCGTGAATGGATCAAGTCTTTTCATGCCGCACCCGCAGCATAGCGGACATGCAGTTGCCGAATGGCTACAATCGAAAGTTGTAGAGATCGGTGTGGGTGCGGACGCTCAGGCGCTGAGCGCCTCGCTTTGCCGGCGGCGATAGGCCTGAATCTCCTGCAGCACGAAATCGCGGAAGACCGCGACGCGGCGCGTCTGACGCAGTTCTTCGGGATAGGCCAGAAAGACCGGAACCTCGCCCGATTCGGTATCGGGCAGAACCCGCACGAGACGATCGTGATCAGCGGTCAGGTAATCCGGCAGGACGCCGATGCCGACATTCGCAAGAACACTTTGCAGGACGCCGAAATAGTTGTTCACCGTCAGGGTCGAGGTGATGTTCTGGGCCATGACCGTCTGGATCAGGCGGGCGCCGGCGGCCACCTGGGGCTGATCCGGCTTCTGGCAGATCAGCCGGTGACTGGTCAGATCCTCGATGCTGTCGGGGATACCGGCGTGGTCCAGATATTCCTGCGTGGCATACAGCCTCATGCGAATGTTCAGCAGCCTGCGCCGGATCAGGTCGGACTGGCTTGGCTCTTTCATGCGGATGGCCAGGTCGGCTTCGCGCATGGGCAGATCCAGAACCCGCTCCTCGAGGATCAGGTCGATTTTCAGATCGGGAAAGTTTTCGTAAAGCTTGACCAGGCGCGGGGCCAGCCACAGCGTGCCGAAACCGACCGTGGTGGTGACCTTCAATTCGCCGAAGACATGTTCCTCGCTGTCGCGAATCCGGGCCGAGGCACCGTCCAGCTTGCGCGCCATCGATGACGTCGCCTCGAACAGAAGTTCGCCCTGCTCGGTCAGGATCAGGCCGCGCGCGTGACGGTGGAACAGGGTCGTGCCCAGCGATTCCTCCAGCGCGCGAATCTGGCGGCTGACGGCCGATTGCGACAGATGCAGCGTGTCGCCCGCATGGGTCAGGCTGCCGGCATCGGCCACGGCATGAAATATTCTGAGCTTGTCCCAGTCCATAGGGTCAGTTTCCTGCGTGGCAGCCATGCGTTTTTTGCAGAGATGCGCTTCAACTGCCTGTCCCACACGCCTGCGTCAAGCACGGATTTTTTCCTTCATCGGTCAACAATTCTGACCTATAATGCCGCCCAAAGCCATCACGCACGGAGGAGACGCAGGATGAGCAAGCAGGAATTCTCGCTGGCCGACCGCTTCGATCTGTCGAAGTCCCACGTTTTGTTGAACGGAACCCAAGCCCTGGTTCGGCTGATGCTGATGCAGGCGGCACGCGACAAGGCGGCGGGTCTGGATACGGCGGGCTATGTGACCGGCTATCGCGGCTCGCCCCTGGGCGGTGTGGACCTGCAAATGATGCGCGAGGGCAAGCGCTTGTCGGAAGCCGGCGTGCTGTTTCAGCCGGGATTGAACGAAGATCTTGCCGCCACGGCAATCTGGGGCAGCCAGCAGGCCGAACTGCGCGGCGAGGGCAAGCATGACGGCGTGTTCGCGCTGTGGTACGGCAAGGGGCCGGGCGTGGATCGCAGCGGCGACGTGATGCGGCACGCGAACATGGCGGGTTCGTCGAGACATGGCGGCGTGGTCATGGCGATGGGTGACGACCATACCGGCGAAAGCTCGACCGTGCTGCACCAGTCGGATTGGGCCATGATCGACGCCTATATCCCGGTTCTGTCGCCTGCGGGGGTGCAGGAAATCCTTGATCTCGGGCTTTATGGTTTCGCGCTGTCGCGTTTCGCCGGCGTCTGGACCGGCCTGAAGACGATGAAGGACACGGTCGAGGCCACCGCGGTCGTGAACGGCGATCCGCATCGGCTGAATTTCGTGAGCCCGGATTTCGTCATGCCCGAGGGCGGGCTGAACATCCGCCTGGGCGACACGCCGGTGGCGCAGGAAGCGCGGATGATCGATTACAAGCGTTGGGCGGCCGAGGCGTTTTCCCGTGCCAACCGCATCGACCGCAAGCATTGGGGCAAACCCGGTGCCAAGATCGGCTTTGTCGCCGCCGGCAAGAACTGGCTGGATCTGGTCCATGCGCTGTCGCTGCTGGGTATCGACGAGGCCGAGGCCGAACGGCTGGGCCTGACCACTTACAAGGTCGGGCAGACCTGGCCGCTGGACATGAAGTCCATGCAGGAATGGTCCGAGAACCTGGATCTCATCGTCTGCGTCGAGGAAAAGCGCAAGCTGATCGAGGTGCAGCTGAAAGAGGCCATCTTCGACAACCGCCACGGCCGGCGGGTGCATGGATGGAAGCACGACCGAACCCACGAGGAACTGTTTCCGACACGCTATGCGCTGGATCCGGTGATGATCGCGCAGAAGATCGGCGGAATCCTGATCGAAGAGGGGCGCGGGACCGAACATATCAAGGCCGGACTGGAACGGCTGACCGAGGTGCGCCGCAATGATAACGCACCTGAGATTTCGACCAGAACGCCCTGGTTCTGTTCGGGTTGTCCGCATAATACGTCCACGAAGCTGCCCGAGGGAAGCCGCGCCTATGCCGGGATCGGCTGTCACTACATGGTGCAGTGGATGGGCCGTGAAACGACCGGCTTCACCCATATGGGCGGCGAGGGGGTCAACTGGGTCGGCGAGGCCCCGTTCAGCACGCGCGGCCATGTCTTTCAGAACCTTGGCGACGGAACCTATAATCATTCGGGAATTCTGGCGGTCCGTGCGGCGATCGCCGCGGGCACCAATATCACCTACAAGATCCTCTATAACGACGCCGTCGCGATGACCGGCGGTCAGCCCAACGAGGGCGATCTGACCGCGCCCCAGATCGCGCGGGAACTGGTGGCGATGGGCGTCGATCCGGTCATTGTGGTCTATGACGAAAAGGAAGACGTGGACCGCAAGAGCTTTCCCCAGGGGATGCGCTTTGAGGAACGCGCCGAGATGATGAACGTCCAGCGCCAACTGGAAGATGCCCGCGGCGTCAGTGCGATCCTCTATATCCAGACCTGCGCCGCCGAAAAGCGCCGCCGCCGCAAGAAGGGACAATTCCCCGACCCCGACCGGCGCGTCTGGATCAACCCCGAAGTCTGCGAAGGTTGCGGCGATTGCTCGGTGCAGTCGAATTGTGTCTCGATCGTGCCGCTTGATACCGAACTGGGCCGCAAGCGGCAGATCGACCAGTCCAGTTGCAACAAGGATTACTCCTGTCTCAAGGGGTTCTGCCCCAGCTTCGTTACCGTCAAGGGCGGCAGGCTGCGCAAGCCCAGGGCCGAGGCGTTCGACATGCCGGATCTTCCGGCGCCCGCGCTGCCCGCGATCAGCGGCACCCACAACATCGTCATAACCGGCGTCGGCGGAACCGGCGTCGTGACCATCGGCGCGGTGCTGGCGCAGGCCGCGCAGATCGACGGCAAGGGTGCGGGCATGATGGAAATGGCGGGGCTGGCGCAGAAGGGCGGCGCGGTCCATATCCATCTGCGACTGGCCGACCGCCCCGAGGATATCAGTGCGATCCGCGTGGCGACAGGCGAGGCCGATTGCATCATCGGCGGCGATCTGGTGGTGACGGCGGGGGCCAGGACCATCGGCTTGATGACGCAGGCGCGCACCGGCGCGGTGGTGAACGAACACGAGATCATCACCGGCGATTTCACCCGTTTTCGCGACTTTCAGATCCCAGCGGATCGGCTGAAGCTGGCGCTTCAGGCACGGCTGGGCGATCGGGTTGCCTTTTTCGACGCCAACGATCTGGCGCTGCGGATGCTGGGCGATTCGATCTATTCCAACATGCTGGTTCTGGGCGCGTGCTGGCAGCAGGGCCTGATCCCGCTGAGCCACGAGGCCATTGCCGAGGCGATCCGTCTGAACGGCGCCAAGGTCGATGAAAACCTGCGCGCCTTCGAAATGGGGCGGTGCGCGATGACCTTCCCAGACTTGTTGAAGAAGCCGGCGGATGTATCTGAATTGCCTGTCGATCCCGTGGTCTATCGTGAATCGCGCCTGGTTGCCTATCAGGGCAGACGGCTGGCAAGAAAATTCCGCGAACTGGTCGATGCGGCGCCGCCCGAGCT
>DBFD01000046.1:160766-162993 GCA_002294185.1 Paracoccus sp. UBA889 | reverse complement strand
GCCCGGCTGCATCTGACCACTGCCGATCAGGTCGCCTCGCAATGGGAAGGCGACACCAGGCTGTCGTTCCACCTGGCCCCGCCGGCGCTGACCGGCAAGGACGCGGATGGCCGTCCGAAAAAGCGGGAATTCGGGCCGTGGATGCTGAAGGCCTTCCGGATTCTGGCGGCGATGAAAGTGCTGCGCGGCACGCCCTTCGACCCGTTCGGCTACGGCGCCGAGCGCAAGCGCGAACGCGCCATGATCCGCGAGTATGAAACCGACATGCGCGAAGTTCTGGCCGGCACGAATGACGCGACCCTGCCGATCGCGATAGAACTGGCCGAACTGCCGCTGAGCGTTCGCGGCTATGGTCCCGTCAAGGACAGGGCCGCCGACGAGGCGGCCATCCGGCGCAGGGAATTGTTGCAGCAGTTCCGATCGGGCGATGCACCGAGGCGTGAAGCCGCCGAATGATCTGGGTCATTCCCAAACCGCCCGCGGCGTCCTAGAAGGGCGCGCAGGCTATGGGAGTGGCGACATGGCGGTTGGCGTTTTCGATTCGGGTCTGGGCGGGCTGACCATCCATCAGGCCATCGCCGCCCGCCTGCCGGATCTGCCGCTGGTCTATCTGGGCGACAATGCCCATGCCCCCTATGGGGTGCGGACCGCCGACGACATCTTCGATCTGACCTGTGCCGGTGTGTCGCGGCTGTGGGATGAGGGTTGCGATCTTGTGATTCTGGCCTGCAATACAGCCAGCGCGGCCGCGCTGCGGCGCATTCAGGAAACCTGGCTGCCCCAGGACAAGCGCGTGCTTGGGGTCTTCGTTCCGATGATCGAGGCGCTGACCGAACGGCAATGGGGCGACAATTCGCCGCCCCGCGAGGTCTCGGTCAACCAGGTGGCGCTGTTCGCGACACCCGCGACGGTTGCCAGCCGCGCCTTTCAGCGCGAACTGGCCTTTCGCGCGGTCGGCGTCGATGTCGAGGCGCAGCCCTGCGGTGGGGTCGTCGATGCCATTGAAATGGGTGACGAAATTCTGGCTGAGGCGCTGGTCACCAGCCATGTCGAGGCGCTGCTGCGTCGGATGCCGAACCCCGAGGCGGCGATTCTGGGCTGCACCCATTATCCGCTGGTCGAGGCCGCGTTCCAACGCGCGCTCGGGGACAATGTGGCGGTCTATTCGCAGGCGGGGCTGGTCGCGGCAAGCCTTGCGGATTATCTTGATCGTCGGCCCGAGTTTCTGGGCGCGGGCCGGGTGGCGAAATATCTGACGACCGGCGATCCCGTGCGTGTTTCGGGCAAGGCCACGCAATTCCTGCGCCGGCCGATCCGGTTCGAAGCGATCTGAGGAGAACGCGATGGCAGGTCTGAAACCGCTGAAGAAACGCCGCCGCGTTCAGGTTCTGATCGGCGCATCGGTCGCCTTGCTGATCGCCGTCGGGCTGATCGGATACGGGTTCCGGGACGGGATCAACCTGTATCGTTCGCCCACGCAGGTCAGCCAGCGCGCGCCGGCGCCGGACGAATATTTCCAGCTTGGCGGGCTGGTAAAGGACGGCTCGATCGTGAAGCGCGGCGGCGTGGCCTTCGATTTCGTCATCACCGATGGCGCGGCCGAGATCCCCGTGACCTATATCGGCCGCGATCCGCGTCCCGATCTTTTCAAGGAAGGTCAGGGCACCATCGCAAAGGGCTGGTATCGCGACGGTCGCTTCGAGGCGCAAAGCCTTCTGGCCAAGCATGACGAGACCTATATGCCGCGCGAGGTGGTCGATACGCTGAAGGATGCGGGCGTCTACCAGGATCCGAATTCCTGAGACGCGGCGCCGGGCGGGCTGCCTGTCCAGCGGGGACGGGTCGCTCGAACCCGCGGCGGCAGGGGCGCGACCATGTGCGATGCCTGAGGATCACGACATGCAACGGGCGTTCGGTTAACAGATGGTTAACCGGAGCCGATCACCTTTCGGGCTTTCCGTCGTTCTGACGGCTGGCTTTCAAGGGGACCGGAATGCCGAGTGTCGAAGAAATCGCGCGAGAGATCGTCGCCCGCGAGGGTGGCTATGTGAATGACCCCGACGATCCCGGTGGCGCGACCAATCATGGCGTGACCATCGGGACGATGCGGCAGTTGGGCATGGATCTGAACCGGGACGGGCGGATCGACGCAGCCGATGTCAAGGCGCTGACCCGCGCCCAGGCCGAACAGATTTTCGTGCTGCATTATTTCCGCAAGCCGCGTCTG
>DBFD01000046.1:143170-160380 GCA_002294185.1 Paracoccus sp. UBA889 | reverse complement strand
AATGCGGTGAAGATCCTGCAAAGGCTGGTTTCGCGCATGGGGTTTCCGGCGCAGGCGGACGGCGTGGTGGGGCCGAAGACCATCGCCGCCGTCGCCGACGCTGCCGAGGCTGCGCCCGACCATCTGGCCGACGCCTACGGAATTGCGCGACGGAACTATTATTACGCCCTCGCCGATCAGCGCCCGGCCAGCCGCAAATATGCGCGCACCAAGATCGGTGGAAAAGGCGGCTGGATCACCCGGGCCGAGGAGTTCATGGCCCCGAAATACCGGCTGACCGAGGCCGAACATCGTGAAAGGACCGCAAGATGGGCGTGATCGACCGATTTCTGGGCGTATCGCAAGGTGTCGGCGCGCTTGGCAGTGCCGCCACCGGCATGGCCGAAGTCTTTACCCAGAACGCGACCCGCAAGATGGAGCTTGAGGAACAGGCCTATGCCCGCGCCATCAACCAGTTGGGACAGGAATTCCAGATCGCGCGGCCGGGTTTCTTCGATAGTTTCATCAACGGGTTGAACCGGCTGCCGCGCCCTCTGCTGGCGCTTGGGACGATGGGTCTGTTCGTTTATGCGATGGTCGAGCCGGCCGGTTTCGGGATCCGCATGGAGGGCTTGCAGCAGGTGCCCGAGCCGCTTTGGTGGCTTCTGGGTGCCATCGTCGGATTCTATTTCGGTGCCCGCGAGGCGTATTATTTCCGCAACAAGGGCTGGCCTGCGAAAAAGGGCGCCGCAACCGTCAGCAAGGAGGGGCAAGGCGACGCCGCGGCCTTGACCGGCGCGATCCGCCCCGAGGACGATTTCGCCGACAACGCGGCCCTGCGCGACTGGGTCGCCAGCCTGCGCGGATAGGTCACACGGGAAACCGTGGGCTACGGCCAAAGGGGGGCTTTCCCCCCTTTTTTTGTTGCCATATGCTGCGGTCAGAAAGGGAGGACGACCCAGATGACCGCAGAATTCGGCCACTTCGCCCTGGTCCTGGCCTTCGCCGTGGCGCTGTTTCAGATGATCGTGCCGATGGTCGGCGCGTCAAAAGGCTGGCAGGGCTGGATGGATAGTGCGCGGCCCGCCGCGATCATGCAATTCGTGTTGACCGGTCTGTCCTTCGCGGCTCTGACCGTTGCCTTCGTGACCTCGGATTTCTCGCTGAAGCTGGTCTATGAGAATTCGCATACGGCAAAGCCGATGCTGTACAAGTTTACCGGCGTCTGGGGCAATCACGAGGGGTCGTTGTTGCTGTGGGTGCTGATCCTGGCGCTGTTCGGCGCGGCGGCGGCGGTCTTTGGCGGCAATTTGCCGCCCAGCCTGCGGGCTCGGGTGCTGTCGGTTCAGGCTTCGATCGGGGTGGCTTTCTACGCTTTCATCATCTTCACATCCAACCCGTTCCTGCGGCTGGCCGATCCGCCGTTCAACGGACGCGACCTGAACCCGCTGCTGCAGGATCCCGGCCTCGCGTTCCATCCGCCGTTCCTGTATCTGGGCTATGTCGGGCTGTCGATGGCGTTCAGCTTTGCCATCGCCGCGCTGATCGAAGGGCGGGTCGATGCCGCCTGGGCCCGCTGGGTCCGGCCCTGGACATTGGCTGCATGGATGTTTCTGACGACGGGCATTTCGATCGGATCCTGGTGGGCCTATTACGAACTGGGCTGGGGTGGCTTCTGGTTCTGGGACCCGGTCGAGAATGCCAGCTTCATGCCCTGGCTTCTGGCCGCCGCCCTGATGCATTCCGCCATCGTTGTCGAAAAGCGTGAATCGCTGAAAAGCTGGACGATTCTGCTGGCGATCATGGCCTTCGGTTTCTCGATGATCGGAACGTTCATCGTGCGTTCCGGCGTGCTTACCTCTGTTCACAGTTTTGCCAGCGATCCGGCGCGCGGGATGTTCATCCTTGGAATCCTGACGGTGTTCGTCGGCGGCGGACTGACGCTCTATGCGGTGCGGGCGCCGGCCATGATGGCCAAGGGCGTGTTCCAGCCGACTTCGCGCGAAGGCGCACTGGTCTTGAACAATGTGCTGCTGGCGGTCTCGGCCTTCGTGGTCTTCATCGGTACGATGTGGCCGCTGTTCGCCGAGGCGATGTGGAATCGCAAGCTGTCGGTCGGCCCGCCATTCTTCAACAAGGCATTCACGCCTTTCATGATCGTGCTGGCGCTGGCGCTGCCCTTGGGTGCGATCATGCCGTGGAAGCGGGCGTTCCTGGGGCGGACGATGCGGCTGTTGCGCGGGCCTTTGATGTTTGCCCTGGCGGTGATGCTTCTGGTCTTCGCAGTTTCGACCGGGCGCAGCGCGGTCGCGGTGATCGGCGCGGGTCTGGGAAGCTGGCTGATCGCCGGCTCTGTCGCCGACCTGATCCATCGCACCGGCAATGCCGGTCTGTCGCGGCTGGCGCGGCTGCCGCGCGCCGACTGGGGAAAGGCGATCGCCCATGCCGGGCTGGGTGTGACCTTTGTCGGCGTCGGACTTCTGACCGCCTGGCAGACCGAGGATATCCGCGTTGCCCAAGTCGGCGAAACCTTCGACCTGACGGGCTATCAGATCACGCTGGAAGCGGTGGACAAGGTTCAGGGGCCCAATTACCTCTCGACCATGGCGACGATGGCGGTGGCGCGGGATGGCCGCAGTATCGCCACAACCTATCCGGAAAAGCGGGTCTATCCGGTGCAGGGCATGCCCACGACCGAGGCCGCCATCGTCAACGGCTTCTTCCGTGACATCTATCTGGTCATCGGTGACGAGCAGGCCGGCGGGGGCTGGGCCGTGCGGTCCTATGTCAAACCCTTCGCCAACTGGATCTGGCTGGGCGCGATCATGATGGCGCTTGGCGGTTTGGTCAGCCTGTCGGACCGCCGCTACCGGGTGGCGGCTGGCGCGCGTTCCTCCACGCCGGCCCGCGCGGTTCCGGCGGAATGAGCCGGCTTGCGCTGATCCTGATGCTTCTGCTGGCGCCCTTCGCGGCGCTGGCGGTTCAGCCCGATGAGGTTCTTGACAATCCCGTCCTTGAAAGCCGTGCCCGCGATATTTCGCAAAAGATGCGTTGTCCGGTTTGTCAGGGCGAGTCTATCGACGAATCCAACGCTGGGGTCAGCCGCGATCTGCGCCTCTATATCCGCGAGCGGCTGGTGGCGGGTGACAGTGACGCCGAGGTCGTCGATGCCGTCGTGGACCGTTTCGGCGAGTTCGTGCTGTTCGATCCGCCGATGCGCGGTATCAATCTTCTGCTGTGGTTCGCGGCGCCGGTGGCGGCCCTGCTGGGCCTGATCCTCGCCTTCGTCTTCCTGCGCGGCCGGTCCCGCGCCGCGTCCTCGATCCGCGATCTGAACGAGGCCGAGCGTGCTCGGCTGGACGAAATCATGCACGAGTGACGCGGGGTCGCGCTTTCGCAGGCTGCATTCCGGCGCCATGATCCCCAAGAGACGCGGGGGAACATTGCATGACCCATGAGACCATCCAGTTCGCTGTCGCCGATGGCATCGCCACGCTTGTCCTGAACCGGCCGGAGGTGATGAACGCGCTGAATTCACGGATGCGGGCCGAGATCACCGAGGCATTGACGACCCTTCCCGAAGAGGCGCGCTGCGTTGTTCTGACCGGATCGGGGCGGGCTTTCTGTTCGGGTCAGGATCTTGGCGATGCCGGCGCCGCCGCGGATCTGGAGGCCACGCTGCGCGATGAATACGAACCGATGCTGCGTGCGATCACCGGCTGCCGGGCACCCGTCATCGCGGCCGTGAACGGAGTCGCCGCCGGCGCGGGGGCCAATCTGGCCCTGGCCGCCGACGTCGTGATCGCGGCTGAAGGCGCCAGCTTCATCCAGGCCTTCACGAGGATCGGGCTTGTCCCGGATGCCGGCGGCACCTTCATCATTCCGCGCGCCATCGGCGCTGCGCGCGCGATGGGCATGATGCTTTTCGCCGATGCGATTCCGGCCCGACAAGCGGCGGACTGGGGCCTGATCTGGGATGCTGTCGCCGACGCCGACTTCGCCGAGGAGGTCGCCGCACGCGCCCGGAAGCTGGCTCAGGGGCCGACCGGCGCCTATCTGTCGATCCGCCATGCGCTCGCGGCTGCGTTCTGCAATGACATGGAGACGCAACTGGCGCTGGAAGCCCGGTTGCAGGGCGAGGCCGGTCGCAGCGCCGATTTCCGCGAGGGGGTCGCGGCCTTTCTGGAAAAGCGTCCGGCGCGCTTTATCGGACGCTAGGCAATCTGGACAAAGCGCGGCCTGTGGTCGCGATTATCGAAGAAGGGCACGGTTCCAGGCACCGGCAGAGCCGATCCAGGCGGCAGATTGCGGACAAGCTGGGCCAGTTCGGCCAACACGACCTCGGTGATGAAGGGCAGGTTCAGGGCGCGCGCCTTTGCCAAGGGAACCCAATGCAGGTGTGAAAGCTCGTCGCAGGCGCGGCTGAAATCGTCGGGATCGCCGGCGATTTCAGCCGCATCGGCCACGAAAAAACGTGCATCGAAGCGTCGGGGCCGACCCGGCGGCGTGATCGCGCGGAAGACATAGATCAGGGCCGACGGATCGGGCAACAGCCCCGCCTCGGCATAGCCGGGCCACGGGCAGGCCGCGCCACCCTGCCTGCCGATCAGCAGGCCGGTCTCTTCGGCCAGTTCCCGCAGGGCTGCAGCGGCGAAGGCGTGGACATCGCAGGGCGCGCCCTCGCGCAGTCCAGCCGCCAGGCGGGTTGCATGAGGCGCGGTCAGGGTTCCGGCCAGCGGCGCGGTCGCGTCGCTTGGATCGACCGCGCCACCCGGGAAAACGTATTTCGACGGCATGAAGGCCGCTTTCGCGCCACGCATTCCCATCAGCACCCGGCTGCCGGCCTCGTCGCGGCGCATCAGGATGATCGTCGCCGCGTCGCGGATTGGCGGTTCGGCTTCGGTCACGTCGAGGCAGGCTCGGCGTCGATTCCGAAACCATGCATCCGCTTGGCCCATTGCAGCCCGATCATGGCTCCCTTGATCCGCGGCAGCAGCAGCAGCGACAGGATCACCGCCCCAAGCCCGAAACCGACGATCATGGTTGCGGCCGAGGGACGGAAGGCGACAAAAAACGCCAGAAGAAGCGGCGCACCCAGATGCGAGACCAGCAGAACCGTCATATAGGCCGGTCCGTCATCGGCCCGCTGGTGGTGCAACGCCTCGCCACATTCGGGGCAAAGATCGGTCACGTTCAGATAGCTCCGGAACAGCCTGCCTCGGCCGCAGGCAGGACAGCGCCCGCGCGCGCCAAGCAGCATGGCCCGCCGCGTCGGACGGTCTTCGGCCGGCAGGCTGGCGAGGGATGTCTGGCCTTGGCTGGGCATGGCGGTCTCCGTGGCAAGGGGCGCGGGCGGTGGGTGCCAATCTAAGCCCTTGGCGCCGCTTTCGCCAGTCCGCCTTTACTTTCGCGCCATGGCCGGGACTCATGCGGCACGTTCGGATTGCGCCAGCATGACACGGTTGCGTCCCAGCGACTTGGCGACGATCAGGGCCCGATCGGCCCGTTCCATCGACAATTCGGCCAGAGTTTCGGCCCGCATATCCACGGTGGGCGGGTGGGCAACCGCCGCGCCGACCGAGACGGTGACCCTGACCCGTCCGCCGCCGGACAACTGCGGCAGGACGATGCCGTCTGCCTCGATGCGCCGGCGGATCGTCTCGGCCATGTCGCAGGCTCCTGCCTCGTCGGTCTCGGGCAGCACGATCATAAACTCCTCTCCGCCCAGGCGCGCGGTCATCCCGGCCTCGGGTACCGAGGCGGCGATTCGGGCTGCGACATCGCGAAGAACCGCGTCGCCCGCAGGATGGCCGAAGCGATCGTTGATCGTCTTGAATCGATCCAGATCCAGCGCCAGCACCGCGAAGGGCCGACGCTGCCGGATCGCATCGCCGGCCATCGCCGCCAGCCGGGGCAGGGCGAAGCGCCGGTTGTGCAGGCCGGTCAGCGGATCGGTCATGGCCCAGACCATATTGCGCTGCGTTTCCGCCCGGCGGCGGTCGGCGTCGCGCTTGCGGTGCAACTGGCCCTCGACCGCCAGCGCCGCCATTTCGGGATTGCTGCCGCTGCCCAGATCCATCGGCAGAACCTCGCCCGCGCCCAAATCCAGCGCAATGGCTGACAATTCGCTGCGTTCGGGCAAGGTGGCCACGATAAAGGCCGCATGGCGCGAGCCGTGGCGCGAGCGCAGTTCCGACAGCAGCCGCAAACCGTCACCGCGCCCCTCGATATCGGCGGCGATCAGATAAAGATCGGCACCTTCGCCGGTCACGGCAAGGCTCAGCGCCTCTTCGGGATTGTTTATGCGGAACTGGCAATGCAGCCGCGATTGCAGGCCATGGCGCCAGCGCAGCGCGCGGCCGGGGTTGTCGGCAACCAGCGTGACGCGATCTTCGCGGGCATGGCGGAACGGTGCGGCGGCCTCGCGCATCGCGCCGACCTGTTCGGCTACATCTTCGGCATCGCGCAGCAGACCGCGAATGCGCGCCAGCAGGATCTGTTCGTCCGCGGCGGGATCCAGGACAGCCGCCGCACCTGCCCGTAAAGCCTCGATTCGCACCTGCGCATCGGCTATCGCAAGGATCGTCACTTCGGGATATTCGACGTGGATCAGTCCGCACAGATCGACCAGCGCGCAATCGGGAAAACCCGAGGCCAGAAGCACCAGGTCGGGCTTGCCCTCGCGAAGGTGCTGCAAAAGCTGGGCGCTGCTTGCCGCGGTCAGCACGCCATGGCACGCCGACCCCAACCGCACCTTCATCATGATGCGCGTCGTGGCCGTTCCGTCAGCAACGATGATGCGAGCCGTCATCAGCCTTCAGACCCCTTCCTGCCCGTTTCGGCGAAGAATCACAGGATTTCCTTAACAAAGTGTTTCCGCTATTCGGAGCCGGCGGAAATCCGCGCAAAACTCACGCAGGGGTGACCCATGGCCTATTCGCCCGAACAGGCACGCGAGCTGGCGTTGTCGGCGCTGATCTGGATGACGGAAGATCCTGACCTGATTCAGGGCTTTCTCGGCGCGACGGGGCTGAGGCCCGAGGATCTTCGCGCCATGGCCAGCGACGCGGATTTGGCGGTCCATGTTCTTGATTTTGTGCTGCAGGCGGATGAACGCGTGCTGCGGGTGGCGCAGGCGCTTCAGATCAAGCCGGAAGAGGTGATGACCGCCCGCACCATCCTGGCCGGCCCCGGCAGTCACGGCTGGAGCATCGATTAGCCCCGGTCTTACCGGTTTCTTCACTTTTCGGCGCTAGGCTTACGCCAAAAGGAAGGTGAGAGATGCAGACATTGCTCGATCGCGCCATCGGCGAATTCATGCGTGAGGTCTATGGGATCGAGCGTTGGCAGGACATTCTGGATCAGATGTCGCAGGGGCTGATCGATACCGGACCTGATGGCGCCGGCTATGCCGGCGCGATGCGCGAGGCCGCCCGCAGGCTGGCCAAGCCCGAAGCGGACCTGTTCGAGGATCTGGGCGCATGGCTGGCGCGGCACGAACCGATCCGCCGATTGCTCCGCTTTTCGGGCAGCAACTTCCGCGATTTCGTGATGCGGCTGGACGAATTGCCGGACCGCGCCCATATGGTCGTGCCGGAACTGCGAATGCCGTCGATCCTGATCCGGCAAGACGATTCCAATACGGTGACGATCGAACTGACCGAGGCTCAGGCGGGCTGGCCACCAGTGCTGGGCGGTATCCTGCGCGGGATGGCGGATGATTATGGCGCGCTTGGGCTGATTCTGGTCGAGGGCGATGTCATCACGGTCCGCATCTCGGACGAATCCTTTTCGGAAGATCGCGGCTTTCAACTCGGCGATCCCTATCACGCCGCGACGGCGTCCCGCTGATGCGGATCCCCGAACCGCAGATCAGCTTCTCGACGCCGACGCTTCAGCGGCTCTTGCCGATGCATCTGCTGATGGCACCGGATGGCGAAATCCTGGGGACCGGGCCGACCCTGCGCAAGGTTCTGGGCCGGAAATGCCGGAAGATCGGCGAGGTTCTGACCCAGGCGCGCGCAACGACCGGGCAGTCGCTGATCGACGAAATCGCGACGGCCGCCACGCGGGGCGAACGGCTTTTCCTGCGTCTGACCGAGCCGCCGCACCTGACCCTCAGGGGTCATGCAGTAGCCGCGGCGGGGTCCGAAACCGCGATTTTGATCAATCTGGGCTTCGGTATCGGACTGACCGACGCGGTCAGCCATGCCGGATTGACGGATCAGGATTTCGCGCCGGCGGAACTGGCGATGGAGCTGCTGTTCCTGCACGAGGCCAACCGCGCCGCCCTGAGCGAGTTGTCGAACTTCAATCAGCAATTGCAGGCCGCGCGCGAGGCGGCCGAGTTGCAGGCGCATACCGATCCACTGACCGGACTGACCAACCGCCGGGGCGTGGAACTGGTCCTGTCAGCCGCGCTGAAGACATTCCGCGATGGCAAGGGCGCAGGATTCGCGCTGGCGCAGCTTGATCTTGACCGGTTCAAGGACGTGAACGACCGGTTGGGCCACGCGGCGGGCGACCGGGTCCTGTGCGACGTTGCCGATATCCTGAAGGAAGCGATCCGCAGCAACGATACCGCCGCGCGGGTCGGCGGCGACGAATTCCTGCTGATCCTGCGCGACCTGAACGATGCCGCGACGCTGGACCGGCTTGCCTGCCGGATTATCCGGCGCATCGAAGAACGGATCCCCGAAAAACTGCCGGGCTGCACCGTTTCCGCAAGCGTCGGGATCGTTCTTTCCGAACACTACCGAAACCTGACGGAAGACCGGATCCTGCATGATGCCGACGTGGCGCTGTACCGGTCGAAATACGGCGGTCGCGGCAGGGTGACGATCCTGTCCGAGGTTCTTCCGGTGGAACCTGCCTTGCCGGCAGGAACGGTTGCGCAAGACGATGCCGATCGACTAGATCGAACGGATGATGACGGGATTTCCCATCGCGCATGAAGGGATGCGCATCGGTCTGCTGGGAGGCTCGTTCGATCCGCCCCACGCGGGACATGTCAACATCACCCAGGCCGCCTTTCGCCGATTCCGTCTGGATCGTGTCTGGTGGCTGGTTTCACCGGGGAATCCGCTGAAGACGCGCGGGCCCGCGCCGCTGGGGCAAAGGATGCAGGCGGCGCAGACGCTGGTGCAGGATCCCCGCGTCGTGATCAGTGATCTGGAGGCGCGGATGAACACGCGGATCAGCGCGGACACGATCGCCGCCATGCGTCGTCGCTGGCCGGGCGTACGTTTCATCTGGCTTATGGGCTCGGACAATCTGGTCCAGTTTCACCTCTGGGAGCGCTGGCAAGAAGTCGCGGCGGCGGTGCCGATCGGAGTTCTGGCGCGGCCGGGAACACGAACTGCCGCCCGTCACTCGGTCGCGGCGAAAAAACTGCAACGCTGGCGGCTGCCGCTTGCCGCGGCGGCCGGCCTGGCCGATCGCAGACCGCCCGCCTGGGTGCTGGTCAATCTGCCGATGTCGGCCCATTCCTCGACCGCGCTTCGCCTCGTGCGGCCGGACCTGAGGGATCCGCCGTGACGGGCTGTTCCAGCCGCCGCGGCCTGTTGGCCGGAATCGCCGCCCTCTGCCTTGCCCGGACCGCGCGGGCAGAGACGCCGCAGGCCGCGCGTCCGCCGGCAAGGCCGCTGCCGGATGCGGCGCAGCTGATCCGGGCATCCGGTCTGGCGGGCACGACAGGCTATGCCCTGGTCGATCCGTTGCAGGGTCGGATAATGGCGGAAGGGGGCGCCGCGATGCCGTTTTCGCCCGCCAGCACGATGAAGGCGATCACCGCACTTTACGCGCTGGATCGGCTGGGGCAGACCCACCGTTTCCGGACGCGTGTGCTGCGGGCGGACGATATGCTGATCCTTGCAGGCGGCGGCGATCCGGTCCTGTCGTCGGATGACCTTGATCGGCTGGCCGCCGATCTGGTTGCCGCCGGTGCGGCCACTCCGGCGCGCTTTGCCGTCTGGGGCGGTGCATTGCCGCAAATCGAGGAAATTGCGCCCCCGCAGGCCGATTGGCTGGCCTATAACCCGGCCTTGTCGGGGATGATCCTCAATTTCAACCGGGTGTATCTGAACTGGCGTCGCGCCGATGGACGGATGCAGATGTCGCTGAAGGCGCGGGCAGAGCGGCATTCGCCCCGCGCCTACACGATCACTGTCGCGCCCGGCGATCAGCCCGATCTGTTCTCTTATCGCAGCGAGGACGGGATCGAGGCCTGGACCGTCTCGCGCGCCGCCATCGCCCAGCCGGGCAGCCGCTGGCTGCCGGTGCGCAAGCCAGAGCTTTACGCGGGCGACGTGTTCCAGACGTTGTGCCGCGCGCGCGGCCTGGTGCTGCCCCGGCCCGACACGATCCGGATGCTGCCCGTGGCCGAAGAGGTCGCAGCCTTGGACAGCCCGCCATTGATCACGATCCTGCGCGACATGTTGTATTATTCGACCAACCTGACCGCCGAAGTCGTCGGGTTGCAGGCCAGCGGTGCCCCCGATACCGCCAGTTCGGCCCGTGCCATGCAGGATTGGCTGGCGACGAAGGGGCAGGGCGCGGGGTTCCAGCTTCGCGACCATTCCGGCCTGTCGGACGACAGTCGCGTGACGGCGAGGGGCATGGCCCTGATGCTGGCCGGTCCGGGGCTCGCGGCAGGGCTGCCCGAACTGCTGAAGACGGATCCGCTGGCCGAGGATCTGGGCCTGGACCCGGACAGATCTGCACAGGTCGCGGCCAAGACGGGAACGCTGAATTTCGTCTCGAACCTCGCGGGTTACGTGACCGGCGCAGACGGAAACCGACGCTGTTTCGCGATCCTGTCCGTCGATCCGGCGCGCCACGAGGCGACCAGCGGACAGGAACAGCCGGCCGGGGTCCGTGCCTGGACGCGCGACGCCAAGCGCTTGCAGCGGCAAATGCTGCAGGCCTGGGCCGGTTCAGGTGGCTGACGAAGCGGTCGGAACCGGGGTTCAGATCACGCGGTGGCGAACCTGTGCCGAAAGCTCGATCGCGGCGGCGTGCAGGCGCGCGATGTTGAGCTGGTCGCGGATTTCGGCCAGCAGCGCGATCTCGCCCTCGTAAAGCCTGCCATCGGCGGCGGCCACATCGCAGGCCAGCGCATAGGCGGTTTCATACAGCTTTTCGGGCAGCGCATCGCGGATCAGCCCGAACAGCGCGTCCAGGCCGTCCTCTTCCTCGAACAGCGTCATCACCGTCTGGCTGGCGGCGCGGATGCGATCCTCGTCGTAATCGGCGAAAACCGGGGCGTGATCGACCATGCGCTGGATCGCCACAAGTTCCGAGGTTCGCATCTGCGCATCCGATGCCGAGACGGCCACCATGACCGCAACCAGCGCGTCGCAGGGCGAAAGTGAGGGCAGGTCGGTGGTCATGGTCGGTTCTCCATCGGTTCGCAGGCAAATTATTGACGATTGCGCCCGCGTTCAATAAGGCGTCGAAGCTTGCAACCGGGAGAAAAGCGATGACCACCCTGCGCGATGCCGCGATGCGTTCGAAGGCCTGGCCATTCGAAGAGGCGCGCCGGGTGCTGAAACGCTACGATAAGGCGGATCCCGAAAAGGGTTTCGTGCTGTTCGAGACGGGCTACGGCCCCTCGGGCCTGCCGCATATCGGCACCTTCGGTGAGGTTGCCCGCACCACGATGATCCGCCGCGCCTTCGAGATGATCAGCGACATCCCGACCAAGCTGATCTGCTTTTCGGACGACATGGACGGCATGCGCAAGGTGCCCGACAACGTTCCGCAGCAGGACATGCTGCGCCAGCACCTGCAATTGCCGCTGACTTCCGTGCCCGATCCCTTCGGCACCCATGCCAGCTTCGGCGATCACAACAACGCCATGCTGCGGCGCTTTCTGGACACGTTCGGCTTCGACTACGAATTCATCAGCGCCACCGAATTCTACAGATCGGGCCGCTTCGATGCGACCCTGCTGGACGCGGCCGCGCGTTACGACGCGATCATGGAGGTGATGCTGGCCAGCCTGCGCGAGGAACGCCAGCAGACCTATTCCTGTTTCCTGCCCATCAGTCCGACCACGGGGCGGGTGCTGTATGTGCCGATCAAGCATGTCGATGCGGCCAACGGCACGATCACCTTCGATGAGGACGG
Source organism: Paracoccus sp. UBA889 (assembly GCA_002294185.1). Classification (GTDB taxonomy): domain Bacteria; phylum Pseudomonadota; class Alphaproteobacteria; order Rhodobacterales; family Rhodobacteraceae; genus Paracoccus. Next base: position 148,272 of record DBFD01000046.1, on the reverse strand, counting down.
CGAGGAATTGACGCTGCCGGTCACGGGCGGGCGGGTAAAGCTGCAATGGAAGCCGGATTTCGGCGCACGCTGGGCCGCACTGGATGTCGATTTCGAGATGTATGGCAAGGATCACAGCACCAACACGCCGATCTATGATGGCATCTGCGAGATTCTGGGCGGCAGAAAGCCCGAGCATTTCACCTATGAACTGTTTCTGGATCACCATGGCCAGAAGATCAGCAAATCCAAGGGCAACGGGCTGTCGATCGACGAATGGCTGACCTATGCGGCGACCGAAAGCCTTTCCTATTTCATGTATCAGAAGCCGAAAACGGCCAAGCGGATGCATTTCGACGTGATCCCCAAGGCTGTTGACGAATATCACCAGCAGTTGCGCGCCTATCCCGAGCAGGCGCCGGAGCAGCAGCTGGCGAACCCGGTCTGGCATATCCATGGCGGCGAGGTGCCGGCCTCGGACATGGTGGTGCCGTTCCAGATGCTGCTGAACCTGGCCTCGGTCGCGGGGGCCACCGACAAGGAGGGGCTTTGGGGCTTCATCCGTCGCTATGCGCCCGAGGCCAGCCCCCAGACGCATCCCGGTCTGGATCGGGCCGCGGGCTTTGCCGTGCGATACTTCACCGATTTCGTCGCCCCGACGCGGCGGTTCCGCGCCCCGACCGAGGTCGAGCGCCGGGCGATGGAGGATCTGGCCTCGCGGCTGGCCGCATGGGATCAGCCCGCCGATCCCGAGGCGTTGCAAAGCATGGTCTTCGCGATTGGCAAGGATCACGGGTTCGAACCGCTGCGCGACTGGTTCAGCGCACTCTACCAGGTTCTTCTGGGGGCCGATCAGGGACCGCGTTTCGGGGGGTTCATCGCGCTCTACGGCATCGACGAGACGCGCCTGCTGATCGAACGGGCGCTGGCCGGGGAACTGGCCGCAAGTCACTGACGCGCAGGGCTGGAACAGTTCGGACGAAGGCCGCTCTGCTGTCCTGGTCACCATCGCGCGTTGCGTCCCGACCCGGTGCAGCGCGCGCGCGTGCAAGGTTTCGTTAACCGGTCATAAACTATTCCTTCACTCCTTCGTCGGGGCCACGGCCCCTTCCGCAGCGGATGGGGAGACAGGAATGAACATCGCAATCACCAACGGCCTCATGCTGATGCCGCCGGCCTTCCGCGCGGGGCTGAACGCCTGGTCGCGGACCGACGGCACCTCGTCCAGTCCGACCTGGGCCAGCGCCGACAACGCCGGAATCGTCCCGGCCGATCAGGATTTCGGCGCCTGTCTGGAGATCTACAAGCAGCAGACGACGACCCAGATCCGTTTCATGGGCGAGACGCCGATGATCCCCGGCGTCTACCTGCGCATCTCGGCCCGCGTGAAGGCAGTGGCCGGCGCGCTGTGCGGCGTGCGCATCGCGGGCTGGGCAGGTGATGGCGCGCGCAATCATGTGACCGGCCTGGTCGAGGTCGGCCCGACCGTGCCGCTGACAACCTATGGCGAGGTGGTCGAGGTCAGCGCCATCGTCGGCGTCGGCGCGCGCGCGGGTGTCGACATGGGCTGGGGCACGGTGCCGGTCTTCGGCCATTTCGGCCTGGATCTGGTTGGCGCCAATGGTGGTGCGATCCGCATCGAATCGATCCGCATCGACGACATCACAGCGGCCTTCATCCCGTCGCTGATCGACTGGGTGGACGTGCGGGATTTCGGCGCCAGGGGCGACAATGCCACCAATGACCGGGCCGCCTTCATCGCCGCCGACCAGGCCGCCAATGGCGGTTGGGTGCTGGTTCCCGAAGGCACGTTCTATATCAGCGGCGACCTTGGGATAAACAGCCCGATCCGCTTCAAGGGCAGGATCCGCACACCCGATTCCACCCGTGTCTCGTTCCTGCAAAGCTTTGATTTCCCGACCTATGCCGACGCCTTCGGGAACGAGACGCTGGGCATGAAAAAGGCATTGCAGGCGCTGTTCGGCTATACCGATCATGTCACGCTGGATCTGTGCGGGCGTCGGGTCGATCTGGATGAACCGCTGGTCATTCAGGATCTGGCCCCCGATCTGAACGGGTTTTCCAATCGCCGGGTCATCGCCAATGGCAGCATCCAGGCCAAGCCCGGCACCGCCTGGGACACCGGCCGCTGGAACAGCCGCGCCAGCTACGACCCCGCGACGCCCGACCGGCTGACAAATGTCGCCAATGTCGCGGCGATCGAGATCGGCAGCCGCGTGTCCGGCAACGGCGTCGGCCGCGAGGTCTATGTCAACGGCAAGAACGTGGCCGAGGGCTGGCTTTCGCTGTCGCAACCGCTCTACGGCGGGGCGGCGACGCGCAGCTACACCTTCGAGCGCTACCGCTACCTGTTCGACTTTTCGGGGATCAAGCAGCTGAGCCGGCTGAATTTCGTCAATCTCGACCTCAGCTGCGAATCCATCGCGAGCGGCATCATGCTGGCCCCCGAAGGCGAGATGATCTCCGTGCGCGACTGCTATGTCACCAAGCCCAGAGATCGCGGCATCACCTCGATCGGGCGGGGCTGCCAGGACATGCTGATCGACCGTTGCCAATTCCTGTCCAGCGAGATCGATCTGCCCGCGCAGCAGCGCAGCTCGATCGCGATCAATGTCAATGCCAACGACACCAAGATCCGCGACAACCGCTTCGTGCGTTTCGCGCATTTCATGGTCGCCAATGGCGGCGGGCATATCATCAGCGGCAATCACTGGTTCCAGGGCGACGGCTCGGGCGAGGGGCTGCGCTATGCCGGGCTGGTGCTGACGCTGACCAACGTGCAGACCACGATCACCGGAAACTACATCGACAACGCCTCCATCGAATGGACCAACGAACACAGCGCGCGGCCCGATTTCAGCGGCAGCCAGTTCAGCTTCGGTGGCCTGACCATCACCGGCAATACCTGCCTGTGTTCCAATACCGCGGCCTGGTTCACCTGGCTGACGGTCAAGCCCTATGGCAGCGGCCATTTCATCCACGGCCTGACCGTATCGGGCAACGTGTTCAAGGCGCTTTACGGCAATGTGGACCGGATCGACAGGGTCGATACCTCGATCGCGGATCTGGATTACAACAACATGCGGAACGTCCAGTTCGAGGGCAATACCTTCAACGGCGTGAACAACTATGTCTCGAACCCGCTGCTGGTCCAGCACGAGCAGAACAGCACCTCGCGGACATGGAATCTGCCGGTGATCGAGGGGCTGCCGTTCCAGGCCTGGGCAAAATCCGTGCAGTCGGTGGTCGCCGAAGGGCCGATCACGGACGGCTCGAACAACCGCATCGACGCGGCGCCGTGGGTGCAGGCCGAGATCGGCAGCACGAGGCGACAGATCCGGCTGAACTGGGCCACTCCGGTCAAGGGCAAGATTTCGGTCTATGCGCGCATGGACCGGCCGCAGTAAAATCCCATCCGACCGTCCTCGGATACGCCGCCGCGAGCCATCGCGGCGGCTTTTTCATACGCCGGGATCCGCGGGCGTCAGCCCTAGGCCGCGCCGAAACCGACATTCGGCAGGGCGCGCTCGCGCATCATCTGCCAGAAGGAGAAATCCGGCAAGTCGACGAAGGCCGCGGCGTGCCGATGGGCATTCAACCAGTGATCGCGCAGGGCCGCATCGGATCGCGGGTCATGGCAGAGTCCCGAAGCCCACTCCGGCGAATGTGAACAATTTACATTTTACATCTGAAATCCGTCAATAACTTTACAAATTTCTCGTTATATAAAAAATGCTTAACTTGAAGTGCCGTATATGATTAACATCTGCCACGGGGGTGCTTTCAGCGCCGCCGGCCGGTGGGGACCGGCAACCGGACAAGGGACGGAAATGGCTGTAAGGAGGGCATGTCGTGAGCACCGAAACCATTGAAAAGCATCGAATTCCGCCCGGGTTCGAAAACGCGCACGTCAAGCCCGCCGATTACGACCGTCTCTATGCCGAATCGATTCGTGATCCGGAAGCCTTCTGGGCCCGCGAGGGCAAGAGGCTGGACTGGATCGAGCCCTATACCAAGGTCAAGAACACCGATTTCACCTTCGGCAAGGTCAACATCAAGTGGTACGAGGACGGCGTTCTGAATGTCAGCGTGAATTGCGTCGACCGGCATCTGGACAAGCGCGGCGAGCAGACCGCGATCATCTTCGAGCCCGACGATCCGAAGGACGACGCCCGGCACATCACCTACAGGCAATTGTCCGAAAACGTGAACCGGATGGCGAACGTGCTGCTGAGCCAGGGCGTCATGCGGGGCGACCGGGTCGTGATCTATCTGCCGATGATCCCCGAGGCCGCCTATGCGATGCTGGCCTGCGCGCGGATCGGGGCCATCCATTCCATCGTTTTCGCCGGTTTCTCGCCCGATGCGCTGGCCAACCGCATCAATGACAGCGGCGCCAAGGTGGTCATCACCGCCGATACCGCGCCGCGCGGCGGGCGCAAGACCAACCTCAAGGCCAATGCCGACGCGGCCCTGCTGCATTGTTCGGACAAGGTTCGCTGCCTCGTCGTCAAGCATACCGGCGATCAGACCACCTGGGTCGAGGATCGCGACGTGGACGTGAAGGCGATGATGCAGGAGGCCAGCCCCGATTGCCCGCCGCGCCCGATGAATGCCGAGGATCCGCTGTTCATCCTCTACACGTCAGGCTCGACCGGCAAGCCGAAGGGCGTGGTGCACACGACCGGCGGCTATCTGGTCTTTGCCGCCATGACCCATGAATATACCTTCGACTACCATGACGGCGACATCTTCTGGTGCACCGCCGATGTCGGCTGGGTTACCGGGCACAGCTATATCGTCTATGGCCCGCTGGCCAACGGTGCCACGACGGTGATGTTCGAGGGCGTGCCGACCTGGCCCGATGCGGGACGGTTCTGGGAAGTCTGCGCCAAGCACAAGGTGAACCAGTTCTACACCGCGCCGACCGCGATCCGGGCGCTGATGGGGAAGGGGCCGGAATTCGTCGAAAAGCACGACCTGTCCAGCCTGCGCCTTTTGGGCACGGTGGGCGAGCCGATCAACCCCGAAGCATGGAACTGGTATGACGAGCATGTCGGCAAGGGGCGGTGCCCCATTGTCGATACCTGGTGGCAGACCGA